>NZ_JBGLQY010000003.1:0-700577 GCF_041402265.1 Aeromonas sp. S15(2024)
GCTGCCTTGCTGCCTTGCTGCCTTGCTGCCTTGCTGCCTTGCTGCCTTGCTGCCTTGCTGCCTTGCTGCCTTGCTGCCTTGCTGCCTTGCTGCCTTGCTGCCTTGCTGCCTTGCTGCCTCGCTGAGGCCAGGGCTGCACCCGGCCATCTGTCCGCTCGCATGCCATCGCACGGATCAACAAAAAGAGCGGATTTATTCAGCTTATATGCCATCAAACAAGAGTGTTTAATCACCATTTCAGACCACACCGGTGGCATCCGCTGTCTCGAACTGTGGCATGGCAGTAAAGAGGGGGGAGGGATGAGGGTGACAACGCGTGTCTTCTCGAGGCTTTAGTAGACCAAATAAGGGTTTGTGCTGATCAAGGGTGGAAGTTCAATATCTTCATCCGATATATTGCGCCTTTCCCCTGACTCTTCTCTGCGGTGATGTCGATGAAACGCATTCTCTCTATCCAGTCCCACGTGGTGTTCGGCTGTGCCGGCAACAGTGCTGCCGTATTCCCCATGCGCCGTCTAGGTATGGAGGTATGGCCCATCAACACGGTGCAGTTCTCCAACCATACCCAATATGCGGCCGGTTGGCAGGGGATGGCCATGCCTGCAGGGCATATCAGCGCCCTGAGCATGGGGCTCTCGGACATCGGGGTGCTGGGACACTGCGATGCGGTGCTGAGCGGTTATCTCGGCTCGGCGGAGCAGGGGGACGAGATCCTGACGGTGGTGGCCGCGGTCAAGGCCGCCAACCCTGCCGCCATCTATTTTTGCGATCCCGTGATGGGCCACCCGGAGAAAGGGTGCATAGTCGCGCCTGGGGTGACCCGCTTTTTGACCGAGAAGGTGCTGCCGGTGGCCGATGTCATGGCCCCCAATCTGCTGGAGCTGGAGACACTGTGCGACGTTCATCTGACGGATCTGGCGCAGACCCGAGCCGCCGCCCATCGTCTGCTGGCACGCGGGGTGAAGATGGTGCTGGTCAAGCATCTTGGACGCGCCGCCCGCGAGCCGGGCCGCTTCGAGATGCTGCTGGCTACCCCCGAGGGGGATTATCTGATTGCTCGTCCGCTCTACGAGTTTGCTCGCCAGCCGGTGGGCGTGGGGGATCTTATCAGCGCGCTGATGCTGGCCAATCTGCAGGCGGGTTACGATGCCGTCAGCGCGTTCGAGCGCACCAATGCGGCGGTGGATGCGGTACTGCTGCACACCTGGCAGGTCGACGCCTATGAGCTGCAATTGATCGCGGCTCAGGAGGCCTTTGCCACCCCCGAGATCAAGGCGCGGGCCGAGCGGCTGGCCTGATCTTCCCACCATTGGCTAAGTCTGGGCGCGGATGATCCGCGCTCAGCTTGGCCCCCTGATCATCCTTCCTCATCTCTCAGTTAACAGCCCCTCTGCGCCGCTTATCTGGTTGCACACCTGACTAGGTAATGTCGCCTGAGCCGTCATCTTGGTTCTGGCACCGGGGATCCGGTTCAGCTCTGACCGTGTGCCTGTTCCCGCAACTCTTCTTTATCCAGCGTGACCTGCCGGTAGTGCTCGACCGTGGGAAAGGGATCGTAGAAGTGATGGAGCAGGGCCTTCCACTGCTGGTATTGGGGTGAGCCACGAAAGCCCTGGGTGTGATCTTCGAGGCGCTGTCAGTTGACCAGCAGCAGATAGCGATGGGGATCGGTCAGCGAGCGCTGGAGCTGGTGTCCGCTGTAACCGGGCATGGCGCTGATGATCCGTTGGGCCTGGGAGAATGCCTGCTCGAAGGCGGCAGCCTGACCGGGGATGACCTGCAGATGGGCGACTTCCAATATCATGGTGGCTCCTTGTCCCAAGGGGAAAGGGGCCATTGCAGCAGGTCGGACGGGGAATGACAAGGCCGGCCACAGGGGCCGACCTTGCCGGTTTGATCACGACGTTACTTGAGTGCCGATCAGGTGCGTGGGTGGCGGGCCCGGTAACGCTCGGCCATGGCATTGGCCGCGATCATGGCGTGGTAGACATCCTGTTCGTTGACGCTCATCGGCATGTTGCCCATGGTGTCGAGGGGATCGCAGGCAAGCTTGGCCACCTGACGCCACTCGCTCTCCACAAACTGGCTCAGTCCCATCTCCTGCAGGGTCATGGGCAGGCCGGCCAGCTGGATGATGCGCATCACCTCGTCGAGCTCGGCCTGGGGGGCGCGTTCGAGCACCAGCTGGGTGAGCAGGCCGAACACCACTTTCTCACCATGCTGGGCCCGGTGCAGATCTGGCACCACCGACATGCCGTTGTTGACCGCATGGGCCGCCGCCAGGCCGCCCGCCTCGGCGCCTACGCCACTCAGATAGATGGTGGCCTCGATGGTCTGCTCCAACGCCGGGGTGGTGACATGGTGGCGCACCGCGTCCATCGCCAGCTCGATGTTCTCCCCCAGCAGCTCGTAGCAGAGCCGGGCCAGCCCGAGGCCGGTGCGGGAGGGGCGCTTGCCCACCAGATTGATGCCGTCGGCCCGGTAACAGGCGCGGGCCTCGAAATAGGTGGCAAGGGCATCACCCACACCGGCGGCAAAGAAGCGGGCGGGGGCCGCCGCTATGATGGCGGTGTCGGCGATCACCACGTCCGGGTTCTGGGGCAGGAACAGATAGCGCTCGAACTCGCCCGCCGGGTTGTAGATCACCGCGAGGGCGGTGCAGGGGGCATCGGTGGAGGCGATGGTGGGAAACAGTACCACCGGGCGGCGCAGATAGAAGGCCACCGCCTTGGCGACGTCCAGGGTCTTGCCGCCACCGATGCCGACGATGACGTTGGCCCCCTGTTGTTCGGCAAGATCGCACAGGCGGCGGATCTCAATGTCGGTACACTCGTAGTTGAACTTCTCGACCGCTCCTTTCAGGCCTGCCTGTAGCAGGCCGGCCAGCGCCTCTTCCCGCACCCGCTCCAGAATGAACTCGTCGCTGACGAGCAGGGCGTTGTCGCCGAAATCTTTTACGTGATCATGGAGTTGGGGCAGCAGATCGTGGCCGATGATGAACTTTTTGGGGGAGGTGACGGTACGAGGCAGGATAGACATGCAGTATTCCTCAAGGCAGTGAGCGGTACCCGATTGGTATGCAAACGGGTCTTTCTGCCACACCATACGCCTCGCCTGGCGTGAGGTGAAGGAAAAATGGCGCTCAAATGGGGCTGAAGTCGGATCAGAATTAATCCATCTGACCGATTTGATTGTTTTGGAAGGGCAAAATGCAGGGAAAAACTGCACGCCCTCCATGGGGAGGGCGCGGCAGTTCAGTGGAGGTGTGGTGCGAGCCTCAGAGCTGCTTGTAGAAGAAGAGGGTGGCCGCCAGGGTGCCATCGGCACTGCGGGCAAAGGCGGGGATCTGGCCCGCCTCCTGATAGCCCAGCTGGCGATAGAGGCGGGAGGCGGCATCGCCCACCCGGGTGTCGAGCACCAGCAGGCTACGGCCGGCCTCTTTGGCCCCTTGCTCCATGCTGGCCATCAGGGCACGGCCGACCCCCTTGCCACGGTGGAGACTGTGCACCATCAGTTTTTCCACCTCGGCGCGGTGACGGCCATTGGCCTTGGTGCACAGCGAGAGCTGGAGGGAGCCGACCAGCTGGTGTTGCTCAAAAGCGACCCAGAGCCGGCGGCTGCCCGCGGCCAGCTCCGTCTCTATGCCCTGCCAATAGACGAGCCCCTGCTCTTCGGTCAGCGGCGGCAGAAAGCCCACCGAGGCCCCACTGGCCACGCTGTCTTGCAGCAAAGTGATGAGGGCAGGCTTGATGCCCTGGGTGGTATCAACCTCAACTATGTCCATCAGGAGTCCTTGTCAACGAAGTTCACGCCGTCGGCCCGGTCTGCCACGGCGCCTGCCGCCAACGGGACTGGCGGCAGGATGACTGGCTAGACTCGCCGTTTCCGCCGCCAATTTCAAGTCGTTGCCACTCGCCGGGTGCGCCCGATCACGCCACCCGGGCAGTTTCCCCTAGCGCATAAGCTTCTGTTCGACCAGCCAGGCAAACAGCAGCCGGGAAACCGGGGAGATCTCGGCCAGATGGCGGCTGTCGAGCCAGCGCAGCTCGGCGATTTCCGCCGAGGCGACGGGCGTGCCGTCAGCCTCGCCGGTGTAGCAGCGCAGCCTGACGTTGACCCCCTCTGGCTTGCCGTCGGCCTGGGCGCTGAACTCGCAGGCAAACGCCAGGGTGTCGGGCTTGAGGGCCACGGCCAGCTCCTCCTCGATTTCGCGCATCAGCGCCGCCTCGTCGCTCTCTCCCGCTTCGCGCTTGCCGCCGGGAATGTAGTAGATGTGCTTGCCGTGGGAGCGGGCACAAAGCAGTTGCTGATCCTTGAAGGTCAGCCAGGCGAGTTTGTCGATCATGAACGTCTCTCTGGTGATGGGGTGGTGGCTTGTTCGCACAGGGTGCGATAGGAGCGGCTCTCCAGCCGTTCGGGGTTCAGCCCGAGCTGGGCGGCCAGGGCCAGCAGTTGCTGGCGATAGCCCGGCAGCAGGGCCTCGTCATCGGTCATGATGGCCAGCTCGGCAAAATCGCCGAGCCCCGCCAGGTGATCCAGGGTGACGTGAAAGGGGCCGACGAAATAGATGCTGCGCACTTTGCGAAGGGTCAGTATCGGCTGGTAACCCAGGGTGTGCAGCATGCTGATGGCCTTGTCGGCGTCGGTGATGTTGACCGCCTCGCAGCGATCGGGTTCGGGCCCCTTCACGATCCAGAGCTGGATGCCGGAGGGGTGCATGGCGCGGATCAGCAGGCTCTTGCCCGCCGCGTTCAGGCTGCGGTCCGGCGTGTCGAAGTAGGTGTCCTGCTCCTGGTTGCGCTCCAGCATCACCTCGGGATTGAGTGCGGCGAGGGCCGTGGTGAAGGCCTCGACATCGCCGAGCCTGTATTTGAACTCGACCTCGAAGCGGCCCTGAAAGTGCTGTGCTGACATCGACAGGCATCCTTGAGTGTTGCGGATTGGCATGGCGGGCAGCCTAGCAAAGTTGGTGGGCTGGCCCAAGGGGCAAGGCGGCAGGATGTGGAAACGATCTGTTTCCGGGGCGCAGGGTTGATCAATGCGCCGCATATTGCCGTGATCAAGGGTGGGCGCCGCACATGGTCGAGCCAGTTCGGGCATGGCGGTTGCTCACAAGCTCGCCGAGCGGCCGGCAAAAGTTCGCGCTGGCGCACAGGATGGGGCGTGCAGGCTGGGCGATGGCAGACCCCTGTGTTTTAATCCTCGCCACGTTTGCGGCAGCCGCCCCGTGCCGGGCCGCTGCCTTCGCTTTGGCAAGATGCAGGTGAGAAGATGCAAGTGACAGCAGAGAGCAAGTTTATCGGACTCGGGGTGGCGGGCAATTTCGCCGGTCATCTGGAGCAGGCCGGCGAGGCCTCGGATTTCGTGGCGGTGGTGGTGCGCGACACCAGCGCCCCCAAGGCGCTGTTCCCCTTCTACGTGCCGGGCCACCCCGGCCAGCTCGGCGTCTTCCCCTTGAGCGGCGATGCCATCTTCTTGCCGGAAGCGGCGGTGAGCGGCGATGAGAAAGTGCAGATAGAGCCGGAAGTGGCGCTCTGGTGCGAGCTGGAGTACGCGGGGGAGCAGGTGGTGGCCATCCATCCGCGCGCCTTTGGTGCCTACAACGACTGCTCCATTCGCCGTCCCAACGCCAAAAAGATCAGCGAGAAGAAAAACTGGGGTGAAGAGAGCAAGGGGCTGGCCCCCGCGTTGTTGCCCCTTTCCCACTTCGCCGCCGGCTGCGAGCTCGATGACTACCGCATCGCCTGCTATCTGGAGCGGGACGGCGAGCTGCACCCCTACGGGGTCGACAGCGCGGCGGTGGATTACAGCTACTTCCACGGCCAGCTGCTGACATGGGCCATCGACAAGTTCAACCATCAGCAGGACGAGGGGCCGGCCGAGCACATCCAGGGGCTGCTGGCCCAGGCCGGGCGCCCGGCCCATGCCCTCATCAGCATCGGGGCCACCCGCTATACCCCGTTTGGCGAGACCCACTTCCTCAAGCCCGGCGACACCGCCTGCGTGCTGCTTTATCCGGCCAGCCGCTACGACGAGGCGGCGATCCGCGACGCCATCAGGGCTCGCCGCTTCGGACCGGACATGTCGGTGCTGCTGCAGGCGGTCAAGACCCGCTGAGGCGCGTTTGCCGATTTGCAGGGATGGTGCCCCCGAGGTTTGCGACCCTCGTCCAGGGTGGCGGTGTGTCGCCATGGTTCAAGGAGAAGGAAGGATGACGCTCATAAGGCGCTGTACCCTGCAGGATATGGCCGGCCTGCTGGCACTCTATCGGGAGTTGCGCCCCCATGACCCCGCGCTTGCGCCGGACGCTGCCCGCACGGCGCTGACGGCCCTGCTGACCCAGCCGCACCTTCACCTGCTGGTGGCGGAGGTGGATGGCCAGCTGGCCGCCACCTGCCAGCTTGGCGTGGTCGCGACCCTGACCAACGGTGGTCGGCCGTTTGGCATCATAGAGCACGTGGTGACGGCCTCTGCGTTTCGGCGCCGGGGCATCAGCCGGCAGTTGCTGACCCATGCGCTTGAGCTTGCCTGGCAGCAGGATTGCTACAAGGTGATGCTGCTGTCTGGGGAGGGGCGCGATGAAGCCCACCGCCTCTATGAAAAGCTGGGCTTCAAGGCCGGCATCGAGAAGGGGTTTGTCCTCAAGCAGGTCGACGCCATGACAACGACCGGACAGGCTCCAAACAATCAAGCGATTGAGTGAGCACGATATGAGACTGGAGCAGGCATCGCGCGGGGATTATCAGGCCCTGATCGCGCTGTGGGAGGCGTCGGTGCGCGCCACTCACCACTTTTTGCCGGAGGAGGAGATAGCCACCCTGCGCGAGCTCATTCTGGCACATTACTTTGACGCAGTGACCCTCACCTGCGCCCGCAGCGAGCAGGGGATCGCCGGCTTTTGTGGGGTACAGGAGGGCAATATCGAGATGCTCTTCATCGACCCCGCCCTGCGCGGGGGCGGGGTGGGTCGCCTGCTGGTGGCCGATGCCATCGCCCGGCTGGGGGCGACCCGGGTGGACGTCAATGAGCAGAATGAACCGGCGCTCGGCTTTTATCGCCATCTGGGCTTCGCGGTGGTGGGCCGCTCGGCGCTGGGCGGGCAGGGCAAGCCCTATCCGCTGTTGCACATGTCCATTGCGACAGAGGGCACTGACAGGCCGGTGACGCCATCATGAAAAAAACCGCCCTCGGGCGGTTTTTTGTTATAACGGGTTCAGGACTGTGTCTTACTCCTCGTTGGAGTTGTCCTGATAGTCGCCGCGCTGGGCCTTCGGCAGGCGGCGCATGGGGGCAAAGCCGATATCCTCGCCCACCACTTCCCGCTTGCGCGCCGGGGCGGGTTTCTTGGCACCATCCCCCTTGCCTTTGCCGGCGGCGGGCTTGCCCTTGCCACCCTTGGCATTGGCGGCGCCACGGGCGCGCGGCGGATTTTGTACCGGCTTGCTGCCGGGCAGGGTTTGCCGGCTCGGTTTGCCGCTGGGCTCATAGCCGTCCAGGATCTCGACGGAGAGGGATTGGCCGATCAGCGCCTCGATGGCCTTGAGCTGACCCAGCTCGTCCTGGCTTACCAGCGAGATGGCCTCGCCGCCACGGCCGGCGCGGCCGGTGCGGCCGATGCGGTGGATGTAATCCTCCGCCATCTGGGGCAGTTCGAAGTTGATCACGTGGGGCAGCTGATCGATGTCGAGGCCGCGAGCGGCGATGTCGGTCGCCACCAGTACCCGCACCTTGCCCTCCCGAAAATCCGCCAGCGCCCGGTTGCGGGCACCCTGGCTCTTGTCGCCGTGGATGGCGACGGTATCCAGGCCATCCTTTTGCATCTGCTGGGCGAGCCTGTCGGCAATCTGCTTGGTGCGCACAAACACCAGCACCCGCTGCCAGTTGCCGCGGCCGATCATGTGGGAGAGCAGCTCGCGGCGGCGTTCCCGGTCGACCTGGATGATGCGCTGGGTCACTTGTTCGGCGGCGGTGTTGCTGGGGTCGACCTCGATCAGGGTGGGGTCGCTCAGCAGATCGTCCGCCAGCGCCTTGATGTCGTCCGAGAAGGTGGCGGAGAAGAGCAGGGTCTGCCGCTCGGTGGGCAGGGCCTTCATGATGCGGCGGATGTCGTGGATGAAGCCCATGTCGAGCATGCGATCCGCCTCATCCAGCACCAGCACTTCCAGCTCGGTCAGGGTCAGGGCGCCCTGGGTCAGCAGATCCAGCAAGCGGCCCGGGGTGGCCACCAGGATGTCGATGCCGAGCTTGATGGCGTCCAGATTGGGTTTGATGCTGACGCCGCCGTATGCGATCAGGGTGCGAAACGGCAGGTGGTGGGCATATTTGATGATGCTCTCGCCCACCTGGGCGGCCAGCTCGCGGGTCGGGGTGAGCACCAGGGCGCGCACCTGACGCCGGCCACGGCCATGGTTGGCCAGCAGCCGCTGCAGCATGGGCAGGGTGAAGCCGGCCGTCTTGCCTGTGCCTGTCTGGGCGCCGCCGAGCACGTCCTGTCCGGCCAGAATGGCGGGAATGGCTTGCTGCTGGATGGGGGTTGGCTGTTCGTAACCCAGCTCCTTGACGGCCCGCAGGATGTGCGGGGACAGACCCAGTTCGTTGAATGACATGTTCGAGAGAGACTCCTCTGGTGAGCCTTGGGCTCAGCGGGTGACCGGCGCACGGGGCCGGCCACGGGATGAAAGTGATAACGGGGGCGTAATATAGCAAAAGCGCGGCCGCTGCGCAGTAGCTGTCGCACCGGCCGCTCAATTAGGCAGGTTCAGGCAATCAGAGCAGATCGCGGATGGGGGCGACCAGGTTTTCCGGTTTGGTGGTGGGGGCAAAGCGGTCCACCACCTGGCCGTCCCGGTCGATCAGGAACTTGGTGAAGTTCCACTTGACGTTCTCCAGCCCCAGCAGACCCGGTTTCTCCTTCTTGAGCCACTGATAGAAGGGGTGGGCCTGTTCGCCGTTGACCTCGCACTTGGCCATGATGGGGAAGCTGACCGGGTAGTCGAGGGAGCAGAAACGGGCGATCTCCTCGGCATCACCCGGCTCCTGGTGGCCGAACTGATCGCAGGGGAAGCCCAGGATGACCAGCCCCTCGGGCCCCAGCTCCCGATAGAGTGCCTCCAGCCCCGTGTATTGAGGGGTAAAGCCGCAGCGGCTGGCCACGTTGACCACCAGAATGACCTGGCCCGCGAGGGAGGCGAGCGGCAGTTCACTGCCGTCGAGGCGTTGCAGGGTGAGTTCGGGCAAAGACATGAAAGACTCCTTTGAGTGGGGCCCATTCAGGGCACATTGCACCACGTTAACGGGGGCGGCGGCGGGGAGCAAGCCGGAGTGCTCCCTTGGTGGGAGCAGATTGAGTGCGCCGGATCACAGAGTGGCAATCGCGCCGAGATAATGGGGGTCTTGGCGGCCCGGATGGCGTATTGATGGTGGGACTTCTCAAGAGAAGCAAACCGGTTTGTGTCTTGGCCGGGAAGTCGCTAAAAAGCGCCCTCTTTCCACTTGTTGCGAGTCAATCTTGGACTATCAAGCCGTCATGGACGCCATATACACCCGGGGATGGGTGATAGTGGATGATTTTTTAACCGCCGCCGAGGTGGATGCCCTCAGGGCCTGTCTGCCGGACGAGTGGCGACCGGCGGGGATCGGCCGCGATACCCTGCATCAGGACAACCGCGACATTCGCCGGGATCAGATCCACTGGCTCGACGCCTCCCTCGGCGCGCCGGTGACCGACTATCTGGTCCGCATGGAGGCGCTGCGCCTGGCCGCCAACCGGATGCTGATGCTGGGGTTGTTCGACTACGAGGCCCACTTTGCCCGCTACCGCAGCGGTGACTTCTATGCCACCCATCGCGACGCCTTCGCCGGGCGCTCCAACCGCCGCCTCACCTCGGTGTTTTACTTGAACAACGACTGGCAGCCAGAGGCGGGCGGGGTGCTGCGCATGTACGGTGACGACGAGCAGTTTCTGATGGACGTCTCCCCCCGGGGCGGGCGACTGGTGCTGTTTCTATCCGAAGAGTTCCCCCACGAGGTGCTGCCCGCCAACCAGGAGCGCTACAGCATCGCCGGCTGGTTTCGGGTCAACGGCAGCGGCAATGGTCGGCTCGATCCGCCGCGCTGAGCTCTTTTCATCCAATTTCTGACACAGGCGGGAATTTTTATGGCTCTTGTCGGCGGATGGGGCGCCCATCGGCTGACAAGGCTCGATCTCCCTTGCTACACTGGCCCGCACTTATCTTCGTATCTGGCTTCGTCCGGTTTTAATGCGGTTGGGTTTTAAATGGTGATGGCGAAGCCGCTTTTCCCAAGGGATCACATCTAATGAAGAACATCCATGTCTTGCTGCTGTGTGGCGGCGGTGGCTCCGAACACGAAGTCTCGCTGCGCAGTGCCAATTTCCTCGAAAAACAGCTCTCTCTCCTGCCCGGCGTGGAAGTGACCCGGGTCGAGATGTTTGCCGACCGCTGGCTCAGCGCCGACGGCCGCGAGTGCAAGCTGGGGCTGGACAAGCTGCTCTCTTTCGACAGCGTGGCCCGTCCGGTGGATTACGTGGTGCCCTGCATCCACGGCTACCCGGGTGAGACCGGCGATCTGCAATCCTTCCTCGAGCTGGCCGGCCTGCCTTACCTGGGGTGCGACGCCGAGGCGAGCAAGGTGTGCTTCAACAAGATCACCACCAAGCTGTGGCTCACCGCCCTCGGCATCCCCAACACCCCTTATCTGTTCCTGACCGAGCAGGGCGAGGCGAGCCTGACCGAGGCGAAAGCGGCGCTGGCCAAATGGGGCAAGGTCTTCATCAAGGCGGCCTCCCAGGGCTCTTCCGTCGGCTGCTACTCCGCCAGCAACGAAGCGGATCTGGTGAAGGGCATTGCCGATGCCTTCGGTTACTCCGAGCAGGTACTGATCGAAAAAGCGGTCAAGCCGCGCGAGCTGGAAGTGGCGGTCTACCAGTACGGTGATGAGCTGGTGGCTACCTACCCGGGCGAGATCTGCGTGCCGCAGGACAAGTTCTACACCTATGAAGAGAAGTACAGCAGCGCCAGCCACACCGAGACCGCGCTGCGTGCCGAGGGGCTGAGCCAGGCCCAGGCCGATGCCATCCACGAGTATGCCTTGAAGGCGTTTCGTCAGCTCAAACTGACCCACCTCTCGCGCATCGACTTCTTCCTGACTGAAGAGGGGGAGATCCTGCTGAACGAAATCAACACCTTCCCGGGCATGACCTCCATCTCCATGTTCCCGAAACTGCTGGAGCATCACGGCCACAACTTCGCGCACTATCTGGAGCAGATCCTGCGCAAGGCGGTCTGACGGCTTGCCGAACGTAACAGAGGGGCCCGCGGGCCCCTCTGTCGTTGTTGCGGTTGGCGATGTCACATGGGGTCAGCGGTGAACAGCCAGATGTGCGCCCCTTGCGGATCCGCAATCAGGGCCATGCGCCCGACCCCCGGGATGTTCATGGCGGGCACCACCACGGTGCCGCCGTGCTGGTTGACCCTGAGCACCCTGGCATCTACGTCATCCACCGCGATATAGGTTGCCCAGTGGGGTGGTACGCCGGCCATCTCGGGATTGCCCCGGGTAGACTGCACGCCGGCGATCGGCCTGCCATTGGCAACCAGCATGGGGTAGTCGCCGCCTTCCATCGTCATGGTCTGGCTCTCCCAGCCGAGCACCTCGGTGTAGAAACGGATCCCGGCCTCGGCATCGGGGAGATAGAGCTCGTGCCAGGTGAAGGTAGTGCCTTCGGCCAGGGCGTGCTCGCGGGCAATGTCTTGTTCTGCCATCGTCGTCCTCCTGTGTCCCATGCGTGGGTGCATGGATTGACGACCAAGTATTAAAGAGGCGCGGCATCCCGGCTTGCCCCAGATGGGGGCCTTGCTGCGCAAAGGGCGCGCCGTTACAATCTGCCCCCTTTTGTCCCGCCACAGGCACCGTCAGAGCCGCGTTCCATGAAGCCAATCCCCGATCACGCCGTCAATCGCCTGCGCATCTGGCGCAAGAGCGTCTCGACCCGACCCTTTCTCGCCCGTGGCGGCAGCGTGCCGCGCTGCGAAGCCTGTCAGCTGCGCCACGACTGGTGTGCCTGCGAGTGGCGCCCCGAGCTCAAGGCGGAGGCCGGCTTCTGCCTGCTGATGTACGACAGCGAACCGATGAAGCCCTCCAATACCGGCCGCCTCATCGCCGATGTGCTGCCGCAGACCACCTGGGCGTTTCTCTGGTCGCGCACCCAGCCCCATCCCGAACTGCTGGCCCTGCTGGCGGATCCCGCCTGGCAACCCTATGTGGTGTTTCCCGCCTGCGAGAAGGAGCCGGCCCGGCTCACTTCGGTGGTGACCCCGGTTCCCGGCAAGAAGCCGCTCTTCATCCTGCTGGACGGCACCTGGCCCGAGGCGCGCAAGATGTTCAACAAGAGCCCCTATCTGGACGGTTTTCCGGTGCTCTCCATCAAGCCGGATGCGCTCTCCACCTATGGCATGCGGGTGGCCCACTGCGACGAGCACCTCTGTACCGCCGAAGTGGCGGCCTGCGTGCTGGAGGTGGCCGGCGAGCTGGCGGCGGGGCAGGCGCTGCAGCTCTGGTTCAATCTCTTCAGCAGCCGCTACATGGCGGGCCGGGTCAGCCGGGCCCCCGGCGAGGATGAAGCCCATCTGCAGCAGGCGCTGGCCGACCTCAAGGCCGATGGAGTGACCTGCTGCGCGCCCGACGCGGCCTGATCAAGGCGGGTGAGGGGACCGCACGCGTGCCAGCCACGTCATGGTGCACTTGATTGATGAAAATCAGGAATCAATTGCCTGCCACCGTTTCGTTGGCGTCATGAGCCAAGCCCCATTAGGATAGCGACCTGCGGTGTTTATCAGGCTCATGGCGAGCCTGCGCTGTGCGGGCCCTTGCGGGCCCCGGTCAATTTCGCGAGGCGATGGATGGAACTGGAACTCTTTACCCTGCTTGCCCTGTTTGGCGTGGCCCTGGTGGCCGGCTTCATCGATGCCATTGCCGGCGGCGGGGGCCTGCTGACGGTGCCCGCTCTGCTCGCCACCGGCATGCCGCCGGCCCTGGTGCTTGGCACCAACAAGCTGCAGAGCAGTTTCGGCTCCTTCTCCGCCACCTGGTTTTATGCCCGCAAGGGGCTGCTGGAGTGGGCCATCATCTGGCCGGCGGTCATCTGCACCTTCATCGGCGCGGCCATCGGCACCCTGGCGGTGCAGACCATCGATGCCGCCATCCTGGAGCGGTTGCTGCCCTTCCTGCTGATGGCGTTTGCCTGCTACTTCTACTTCTCCCCCCGGGTGAGTGATGCGGAGAGTCAGCGCCGCCTCACTCCCATGGCGTTCGCCCTGCTGGTGGGCGGTGGCGTGGGTTTCTATGACGGCTTCTTCGGGCCGGGGACTGGGTCATTTTTTGCCATCGGCTTCGTGGCCCTGGCGGGTTTTGGCATGGCGCGGGCCACCGCTCACACCAAGCTGCTCAACTTCACCTCCAACATCGCCTCCCTGCTGTTCTTCACCTTGGGGGGCAAGGTGGTGTGGAGCGTCGGCCTGTGCATGGCGCTGGGGCAGTTCATCGGGGCCCGCATGGGCTCCAAGCTGGTGCTCAAGAAGGGGGTCAAGCTCATCAAGCCGCTGCTGGTGACCGTCTCCCTCTTGATGTCCGTCAAGCTGGTGTGGAGCCAGTATCCCGAGCTCTTTGCCTGGCTGGGCTGACGCCTTGCACAAGGGATTATAGAGAGGGCCCGATCCGCTGGATCGGGCCCTCTTGTTTTTCAGCCCCTGGAAGTCAACTGCCGGAAATGGGCCTGCAGGGCCTGCACCAGGCGGGCAATGCGCTCGCGCTTGAGGCTGTTTGGCCGGTAGACCAGGTGGAGCGGACGCCCCAGCCCCGGCAGGGGACGGGCCTGCGCCCCTTGTTCGCCCACCAGGGCCAGCAGGCCGGCCGGCAGCAGCACGGGGCCAATCCCCGCCTTGGCCAGCTCGATCAACGCCAGGTAGGAGTCGAGCTCCATGGCCGGTGTCAGGCCAAGGGCCGCCAGTGGCTCGCGCAGATAGCGGTTGGAGGGGTTGTCCAGATCCATGGTGAGGATGGGCAGCAGCCGATCGGTGTCGTGTTCGTGCGTAGGCACGGCATCCCCCACCAGATAGAAGGGCTCCTCCAGCAGTCGCTCGGTGCACAGGCCGTGGCCGGGGGGCAGGCGCCCGGCGCAGATGCCGAGCAGGGCGTCGCCGCCGCGCACCCGGGCCAGGATCACCGGCGTGTGGTGGGTGGAGAGGGCGATGTGGGGATCACGCTCGAGATAGTCGTGCATGAAGCGGGCGAGGTAGCCCGCCAGCAGGGTTTCCGAGCAGGCGACGGGCAGGGGAGTCTGGTCGGTGAGGATCTGGCTGTCCGTCAGCACCCCCTTCATCTCGGCCAGACTCGGGGCCACCCGGGTGAGCAGCTCCCTGGCCTGGGGGGTGAGGCGGGTGTGGCGCCCATCCGGCTCGATGAGCTTCTTGCCAAGGCGCTGCTCCAGCTGGGCAATGCGCTTGCTGACCGCCGACTGGCTGATATAGAGGCGGCTTGCGACCTTGGCCATGGTGCCCTCGCTCGCCAGCAGGCAGAGTGTCTCCAGCCCTTCCAGTAACATGCTCTCTCCCATCCTCGTCTGTTGAAAGCGGTTACCTTAGGGGCTGGTGGCATCAGGGGCAAGTACCGTTTGTAGCCCGTGCCAGCGGCCAGCGCCACGCCTTGACGGGCGGGGCGAAGATCACCAGGTTGCCGATGAGGCTCACCACCACGCCGACCACCGACACCGGCTGCCAGACGAACCCCTCGTAGAAGGTGGACAGGGTCAGCGCCACCAGAGGAAACAGCACGGTGGCGTAGGCCGCCTTGCTGGGGCCGATGCGCCCCACCAGGGTGAGGTAGGCTGTGAAGGCGATGACGGAGCCGAAGATGGCCAGATAGACCATGGCCGCCAGGTAGCGCGGATCGGTGGGCAACGTCAGCGACTGACCGAGCAGGGTGACCCAGCCCAGCAGCAGCCCCACGCCGTAGACCATGCCCCAGGGCACCATCTGCAGCACGTGATAGCCCTGGCGCTGGCCGCGGGCCGAGACCAGGTTGCCGAGCGAGAAGCAGAGGGTGCCACCGCAGGCAAACAGCAGCCCCTTCCAGCCGTTTGCACCCAGTTGCGCATCCGCCAGCACGGGCCAGAACAGCAGCAGGGTGCCGACGAGCCCCAGCAAGGATCCTTGCAACCAGCGCAGGCCGGGTCTTTTACCCTCGAACAGCCAGAGATTGAGGCCGTTGAAGATGCTGGCGCTGGCGAAGATCACCGCCGACATGCCGCTCGGGATATAGAGGGTGGCGTGGTAGAAGCAGAGAAAGTTGGTGGAAAAAAGCAGGGCGCCGAGCAGGGCGGCATAACGCTGGCCCGCCCAGGGCAGGCGCGGGAACTTGCCGCTCACCGTGAGCAGGGCAAACAGTGCCAGCGCCGCTAGGGCAAAGCGATAGAGCACCGAGACCTCGATGGGAATGGGGCCGAGCTGCCAGGCGATGGCGATCCAGGTGCTGCCCCAGATAAGGACGGTGGCAAGATAGAGCATCAGGTTCATGGGGTATCCGGTGAGATGAGAACGACATGGGATCAGCATGCAGCGGGCGGTGGCGGCGGGCTTACACCATCTTGCGGTTTTTTACGGGCAGCCGCAGCCTTTGCCGCCGCGCCGCGTTAAGATGGCGCACAGGGGCCATAGGCAAGCAACAAGAGGTACAGAGCGGGTGCTGCAGACTAAGCCGGCGGGAGTATTCGATGCACTGGTCAGCACGGGCGCGCGACTGGAGAACGCCTGCTGGCTGGAACCTGGCCTTGGCGTCGCCAGCTGGCGCAACTGTTACGATCAGACCCGCTATCACAAGCCGGGCCACCATACCCTGAGCGTCTACCTGCAGGGGGGCGAGCAGACCGAGCGGCTGGACGGCCCGGGCGGTCACGGCGGCACCGGCAAGGTGTGCATCATGCCGGATCACCACAGATCCGAGTGGCTGGTGCGCGAGGAGTTTCGCTTCTTCCACCTCTACTTCACCCCGTCCCACCTGACCCGCATCGCCGAAGAGGTGTGCGACAAGGAGGGGCGCCACCTGCTGCTGGAGGACAAGACCTTCATCGACGATCCGCTGGCCGCCAGCCTGGTGCAGGGCCAGCTGATGCAGCTGGACTGGCAGCACCAGGTGGACAGGATGGCGCTCTCCCACGGCGCCTGGATGCTGATGCTGCACGCCTATCGCCACCACACCCGGGAGGCGCCGCCGCTGCCCGAGGTACGCGGCGGGCTGGCACCGGCGGTGATCCGGCGGGTGCAGGAGTACCTGCTGGCCCATCTGGCGGAGCCTGTCACCCTGGCCGAGCTGGCGCAGGAGGCGGGTCTGAGCGAATACCACTTCGCCCGCATGTTCGGCCAGAGCCTGGGCTGTCCGCCCCACCGTTACCTGCTGGGGCTGCGGCTCAAGCGGGCAAAGCAGCTGCTGGCCGGTGCCGACTCCCTAGCCAGCATCGCCGTCCAGTGCGGTTTCTCGTCCCAGGCCCACCTTGGCAACCGCTTTCGTGAAGCGTTTGGTCTGACCCCAGGTCAGTGGCGCAGCCAGCTGTCATCCTCCTGTCACAGATAAGCGGCAGATTGGTTGGCAACGAGGGGGAGCCTCGTTCCTTCAACCCGCACAGGAGATGCCCTTGAATCATCGCAAACGTCAGACTCGCACCCGCCACCTCTGGTTCAGCCACTGGAACGCCCCCCAGGGCCGACTTGCCGGCGCCCCCGTCCCCGAACCGCTCGTTCCTCACAGTTCCCGCTGAAAATCGCCACGACCCGATAGGATTTTCCCGACAACTTTGCCACTATTGCGCCATCAGGATGGACTGGATATGGCCGCATGTTTCTGGAACGCATTGAAGTCAAAGGTTTTCGCGGAATAAATCGCCTCTCGCTCGGGCTGGACCACACCACAGTGCTCATCGGCGAGAACGCCTGGGGCAAGTCCAGCCTGTTGCGCGCCCTCTGGTGTCTGCTGGGCCAGGATGCCGAGCCTTACCAGTTCAGCAGCGATGACTTCCATCAGCCTGAAGATCCCGAGCTCGAGCCGGCCCGCCACCTGCAACTGGTGCTCACCTTCAGCGAGCACAGGCCCCAGATGTGCCTGCATTCCCAGCGACTGGCCCGTCTCGGCGCCGCCTGGATCAAGCACAAGGACAAGTTTCACCGCATTCACTACCGCGCGAGCGCCGAGCTGCAGAGCGACGGCTCCGTCACCACCACCCACGACTTTCTCGATGGCATCGGCAAGAGCCTGGCCATCGACAATGCCCACGAGCTGGTCTGCCTGCTCATCACCATGAACCCGGTGTTCCGGCTGCGGGATGCCCGAACTGCCCGCAACGGGGTGGAGACCCTGCAGTGGGGGGATCTCTCCGAGCTGCGGCTGAGCGAGCTGGCCGACAAGCTGATCGACGAGCCCCAGCGCATCGGCGAGCCCGAGCTCAAGGAGGCGCTGCAGGCGGTACGCCAGCTGATGGATCACTACTTCAACGCGCTGGCCCCCATCAAGAACAAGCCGCGCAGCCAGCGGGAGATCGTCAACCGCCCCATGACCCTGCGCAATCCCGGCAATCTGCAGGCGCTGCTGCGCAATGCCGACAACCGGGCGCTGCAACTGGCGATGGCGGGCATGGCGGCCACCCTGCTGCAGGCGCGGGGCAACCGGGAGCTGGAGCAGGGGGCGCGCCCCATCATGATCCTGGAAGATCCGGAGAGCCGCCTGCACCCCACCATGCTGGCGCTGGCCTGGGGCCTGCTGGAACAGCTGCCGGGGCAGAAGCTGCTCACCACCAATTCGGGGGACTTGCTCTCCTCGCTGCCCCTCAACCAGATCCGCCGGCTGGTGCGCCGCCAGCAGGATATCCTCTGTCATCAATTGGGAGGCGAGCGCTACAGCAGCGACGATCTGCGCAAGATTGCCTTCCACGTACGCATCAACCGTCCCATGTCGATGTTTGCCCGCTGCTGGCTGCTGGTGGAGGGGGAGACCGAGATCTGGCTGCTCTCCGAGCTCGCCCAGATCTGCGGTTACAGTTTGCGGGCCGAAGGGGTGCGGATCATCGAGTTCGCCCAGTGTGGTCAGTCACCCCTTATCAAGGTGGCGCGCGACTTTGGCATCGAGTGGCATCTGCTCACCGACGGCGACGAGGCGGGGGTCAAGTACGCCACCTCGGCGCGCTCCCTGCTCAAGGGGGAGCGGGAGCGGGACAGGCTGACCCAGTTGCCGGCGGCGGACATAGAGCACTACCTCTACCACAACGGCTTCGAGGCGGTGTTCCGGCGTGAAGCTGGCGTCGGGGGGCGCTCGACCCTCAACGCCGGGCGCATCATCAACAAGGCGATTCACCATCGCAGCAAGCCGGGCATGGCGCTGGCGGTGGTGGAGGAGGCGGAGCGGCTCGGCGGCGAGCACATCCCGCCGGTGCTGCGCCAGATGTTCGCCCGGGTGGTGGCGCTGGCCCGCGGCCAGAGCTGAGCCCTTCGTCGCAGGCTGATGCGCGGCAGGGATTGGGGATGGCGGCGGCTTTGGGTATACTCGGCCCCTTCATCCGGCGCCATCGGCGCGTTCTGAATTCTTGCTGCTGGAGGCGTTATGTTCGTCCAACTCCCTTTTTGGCTCTTTCCCCTGACCGGCCTGATGGCGCTGGGGGCCCTCATCGCCCTGGGCCTGGTGCTCTGGCGCGGTGATCTTTGCCCGGGCCAGCGCTCGCGGATCACCACCCAGCTCTTCTCGGTCTGGGTGATCACCGGCCTCTCCCTGATGCTGGCAGTGGAGGCCAAGGCGGCCGACTGGCTGATCTGGAGTGGCGGCGCCGCCCTGATCCTGGGAGTGGTGTTGTCACTGGCCCAATCCCGGCTCGAGGGCAAGCGCGCCATCCCGGCCACCCTGTTCTGGCTGCCGGCGGTGCCGCTGTTGGTTTATGGCATCGGCTTGCTGCAGATCCAGGGCTGGCTTGGCGGCCTGCTGCAGATGGTGCTGCTGGGGGCGGCCTTCGCCCATCTGATGCTGCTGCGGGCCCGTCACCGTCTGCAGGCGTTCAACACCCTGTTGCCGCTGGCCGGGCTGGTGGCCGCCATCCTGAGCCTGCTCTGGCTGGCGGTGCTGGTGGGCTGGCAGGGGAGCGGCGCCGGGCTTGATGCCCTGATCCCCGGCGTACTGACCCAGGCGGCCCTGCTGATCGCCGCCCTGCTGCTCTGGTTCAGCCCGCTCTACCGTCAGCAGGAGACAGCGCCGGTGGTGGTCTCCACCGCCCTGTGCGGCCTCATCATCGCCCAGATCGCGGCGACCAGCGTGCTGCACCAGCTGGCCTGACCGATCGGCATCATGAAAAAGCCCACCCCGGTTGCCCGGGGTGGGCTTTTTGCTGGCTGTTTGCGGCCTTGGTATGCGACCTCTAGTAGAAGTCGTCAGCGCCGCAGATAAAGAGGCAGCTGCTGCGCGGCTGGGCCAGATACTCCCGGGTCAGCCCTTCGAGCGGCATGCCGAAGGTGCTGATGTCCTCGGGCGAGGGCAGGGCGGTATCCAGGATCCGGCGCCAGTAGCCACCGACCCCCTTGGGGGGGCTTGGCAGGTTGAAGGTGAGCGGCTCCCAGTAGGCGTTAAACAGCACGTAGAGGGCCAGCCGGGTTTCGCTCGACAGGGCCGACATGGCGATGGCGTGGGAGTGGGGGCCAAAGTCCGGCTGGGCGGCGTTGACCCCATGCCAGCAGATCTCGCTGTGGCGCAGGATCTCGGTCAGCGACAGCGGCATGCTCTCCTGCTCCGGGCGCTGGAACAGGTGCTTGCGATACTGGATCAGCTCCTTCATGAAGCGGAACATCTCCTGCCCCCTGGCATCGGGCTGCCAGTGCATCCAGCAGGTGTCGTTGTCCTGGCAGTAGCCGTTGTTGTTGCCGTGCTGGCTGCGCAGCACCTCGTCCCCCATCAGCAGCATGGGGGAGCCCACCGAGAGCAGGGTGGCCACCATCATGTTCTTGGCCTGACGAGTGCGCAGGGCGTTGATCTGGGGATCCTCGCTCGGCCCCTCCTGGCCGTGGTTCCAGCTGAAGTTGTGATCGCAGCCATCCCGGTTCTGCTCGCCGTTGGCCTCGTTGTGCTTGCCGTTGTAGCTGGTCCAGTCCCACAGGGTGAAGCCGTCGTGGCAGGTGACGAAGTTGATGCTCTTCTCCGGATCGGCGTGGTGGTAGTGGTAGATGTCCGGGCTGCCGCACAGCCTCTCCACGAACGCCATCACGGCGTTGTCATCCCCGCGCAGGAAGCGGCGCACGTCGTCTCTGAACTGGCCGTTCCACTCGCGCCAGCGGGCGCCGGCCAGGCTGCCCACCTGATAGAGGCCCCCCGCATCCCAGGCCTCGGCGATGAGCTTGATGTCGGCGATGCGGGGATCGGTATCGATGGTGCGCAGGGTCGGTGCATTGGCCTGGGGCTGGCCCGACTCGTCCCGCGACAGAATGGCCGCCAGGTCGAAACGAAAGCCGTCCACGTGCATCTCCTGACGCCAGAAGTGGAGGCTGTCCATGATCATGCGCAGCACCACTGGGTGGGCGCCGTTGAAGGTGTTGCCGCAGCCCGAGTAGTTGGTGTCCTTCTGATTGGCGTCGAGGATGTAGTAGGCCTCGTTGTCGATGCCGCGAAAGGAGAAGGTGGGGCCATCATCGCCCCCCTCGGCGGTGTGGTTGTAGACCACGTCCAGGATCACCTCGATGTTGGCGCGGTGCAGCGCCTTGACCATGTCGCGAAACTCGGTGAGGGGATCATCGCCGCTGGCGTACTGGGCGTGGGGGGCGAAGAACGACATGGGGCTGTAGCCCCAGTAGTTGGAGAGCCCTCTGGGGGCATCCTGGGGATCGAACTGGAACACCGGCAGCAGCTCGACTGCGGTGACGCCGAGGGATTGCAGGTAGGGGATCTTCTCGATAAGGCCGAGGTAGGTGCCACGCAGGGCGGGGTCGACCCCCGAGTCCGGCGACTTGGTAAAGCCCCCCAGGTGCAGCTCGTAGATCACCGAGCGGGAGAGGGAGTGGGCAGGCAGCTTGTCCCCCTCCCAGTCGTAGTTTCGGGTATCCACCACCCGGTTCTTGGCGCAGCAGGCCAGGTTGCTGCCGGGGCGGGCCGCCGCCCAGCGATCGTAGTTGGCGCCCAGCTCGATGCTGCGACCATAAGGGTCCAGCAGCACCTTGTCGACATCGAAGCGGGTGCCGTAATAGGGGCGCCAGGGGCCCTGGATGCGATAGGCGTAGCGCTGACCCAGCCCGATCCCCTCTATATGGATGTGCCAGTAGTAGGCGGTGCGGTTGAGGCGGGGGGAGAGGGGGATCACTTCCGGCGTGGCATCGTCGGCGCCGGCAAACAGCAGCAGTTCGACTCGACTGGCAAGACGGGCCCAGATGGCGAAGTTGACGCCGTCGTGCTCGGGTGTGGCCCCCAATTGACGGCAATGACCGGCGGAGATGCGCATGATAAACCTACCCAGAACGAGGAGTTACAAACCATCTGAGTGTAGTGCGCCAGCTTGGCCCACAAGCTGCTTGCCTGAAAAAACCGCGCTCTGTTGCAAATTCCTGCGATTTATGCCGGTTTAATCTACGAATGAAGTTTTTTTAGGATATTTACTTGCAATCTGAGCGCCGGCGCCTATTATTGGCGACCTCAGACGCGGGGTGGAGCAGCCCGGTAGCTCGTCGGGCTCATAACCCGAAGGTCGTCAGTTCAAATCTGGCCCCCGCAACCATCTGAGTTCTTGCATCAGCCTTGTTTCACAATGTGTTGATAAACAAGAGAATTCGAACAGGCTACTGCTCAGCTTGAACGAAAAAATACGGACGCGGGGTGGAGCAGCTCGGTAGCTCGTCGGGCTCATAACCCGAAGGTCGTCGGTTCAAATCCGGCCCCCGCAACCAACTATTTGTGTCCATGGCAGGCAATGCCGCGCGGTGGAGACGAAGACAGCAAGGGGCAACTGCTCTGCCTCTTGTGGTGGCAGTACAATTCGGACGCGGGGTGGAGCAGCTCGGTAGCTCGTCGGGCTCATAACCCGAAGGTCGTCGGTTCAAATCCGGCCCCCGCAACCAACTAATTTGTGTCCATGGTAGGCAATGGCCGCGCGGTGGAGACGAAGACAGCAAGGGGCAACTGCTCTGTCTCTTGTGGTGGCAATACAATTCAGACGCGGGGTGGAGCAGCTCGGTAGCTCGTCGGGCTCATAACCCGAAGGTCGTCGGTTCAAATCCGGCCCCCGCAACCAACTTTCCTTCTTTATTACCTTGATCCTCTAGCTTGTCATCCAGCCGCTTTCGCGGTCTTTCTGCTTTGTCTCCTTTTCGAGTTTGATATTGATTTTCAAGTGCAATCTGGCTGTGACCCCGCTTTGTTGGGTATCATCTCTGGTACCTCTTCATGGACGAGGGCCTTGCCCGATGATGCAACCATTTACCTATCTGCCGCCGCAGATCGACATTCACGACGCCAGCCTTGCTGCCGTCCTCACCAATGGTCTGGCCGCCAACTTGCTGATTTGCGCCGAAGAGCGGCGCGAGAGCCTGCTGGCCCTGCCCGAGCTTGCCGCCGTCGGCGCCCAGATCGCGCTGGGGCAGAAAGCCCCCTACAGCCTGGTGCTGCACAATACCCTGCAACTGCTGGTCTTCCTGCCGGCCCGTCCCCCTCGCGATCATACCCTCTACAAGCAGGTGCGCAGCTGGGTTGCGCCGCTGGCCGGCCTCAAGATTGAGCGGCTGGGGCTGCACCTGGAGGGGTTTGACGAGGCCGATACCACTCTCCTGGCCGAACTGGCACTGGCCACCCTGCTGGCGGCCAACGTGCCGCTGCCAAGCCACAAGCATCGCAGCGAAGATCCCTGGCGTTACCAGCAGGTCGCGGTCTCTCCCAATTGCGTGCTGGATCTGGCGCGGATCTATGCCGAGGCCGAGGGCAACGGTATCGCCCGCCATCTGGCGGTGTCGCCCGCTTCCGATCTGACCGCCCGCAGCTACCGTGAATGGGTACGCCAGCTTGCCCAGAGCGAGGGGTGGCAGTGGCATGAGTACGATCAGGCCCAGCTGGCCGAGCAGGGGGCCGGTGCCTTCATCGCGGTGGCCCGCGGCTCGGAAGACAACCAGGCCGCCATGGTCAAGCTGAGCTACTGCCCACCCAATGCGGTGCGGCGAGTGGCCCTGGTGGGCAAGGGGATCTGTCACGACTCGGGCGGCTACAACCTCAAGGTTTCCGGCAGCATGTACGGCATGCATCTGGACATGGGGGGCAGCGCGGTGGCGCTGGGCACGCTTCACGCCATCAGCCGGGCCAGGCTGCCCTACGAGGTGCACTGCTGGCTCGCCATCGCCGAGAATCACATAGGCCCGCTCGCCTACCGGCCGGGGGAGGTGGTGACCGCCCTCAATGGCACCACCATCGAGGTGGTGGATACCGATGCCGAGGGACGCATGGTGCTGGCCGACACCCTCAGCATGGCGGTGCAGGACAACCCGGATCTGCTGATCGACTACGCCACCCTGACCGGGGCCTGCAAGCGGGCGCTCGGCAGCCGCTACAGTGGCGCCTTCACCAACCGGCCCCAGTGGCTGAGCGAGCTGATCAGCCTGGGTCAGCGCAGCGGTGAGCGAGTCTGGCCCTTCCCGCTGGATGAGGATTACGACGACAACCTCGATAGCGAGTGGGCCGATCTGTTACAGTGTGCGCCCGGCGCCTCGCCGGATCACATCGATGCGGCCCGCTTCCTCAGCCGCTTCGTGCCTGCCCAGACCCCCTGGCTGCACCTCGACTTGAGCGGTTTTCGCAACAAGGGCGGCAATGGCGTGGTCAGCAGCGAGGTGACCGGTTTCGGGGTCAGATTGACGCTGGAACTGCTGGCCGGCCCGCTGGGACGGCGCAATGAACTTGATCAACCAGAACAGTAAGGGATCCCGTGAAAGAACCAAGTTATGACTGGGTGTTGTTCGATCTGGATGAAACCCTGGTCGATTTCCCGGTCGCTCAGGCGCTGGAGCAGACACTGCACATTTACGGCGTGACGCCGACTCCGCCCAAGATGGCGGAGTACCATGCCCTCAACCACCGGCTTTGGCAGCAGTACAACTCCGGCGAGATCGATGCCGTCCACCTGCAGCAGACCCGTTTCTCCCTCTTTGCCGAGCAGGTGGACGTGGCGCCGATGGCGATGAATGACACCTTCCTGCAGCAGATCATCGCCCTGAGCGTGCCGCTGGAGGGGGTGGAGGAGACTCTGCAGGCGCTGAAGAGCAAGGTGAAAATGGGGATCATCACCAACGGTTTCAGCCTGCCCCAGCGCGGGCGCCTCGACAAGCTGGGCTGGCAGGCCTGGTTCGAACCGCTGGTGATCTCGGACGAGGTGCAGGTGACCAAGCCGGCGCCGGCCATCTTCCAGCACGCGCTGGCACTGATGGGACAGCCGAGTCCGGCGCGGGTGCTGATGGTGGGGGACAACCCCAAGACCGATATCGCCGGCGCCGCGGCCCAGGGGCTGGCAACCTGCTGGTACAACCCGGCCCGTCAGAATGGGCCGAGCGAGGCGACCCACGAGATCCACCACTTCGCCCACCTCTCGGCCATCGTGCTGGGCGAATAGGAACTTCTGCTGCGCAGGGGAAGTGAAAAAAAACAAGGCAGCCCACGGGCTGCCTTGTCTGTATCCGGCTCTTGCTAGCGGCCGAGGCGGGCCAGCAACCAGGACTCCAGCAGTGCCACGCCGGGGGCCAGCACGGCCTCGTCGAAGTCGAACTCCGGGTGATGATGGGGCGCCGCCAGATTGGCCCCAAGGATCAGGTAGGCCGCCTGGCCGCCGTTACGTTGCACCCGCTCGATGAGAAAACCGGCATCCTCGCTGGCGCCGAAGCGGCGGGTGTGAATGGTCTCCAGCTTGAGCGCCTGGGCGAGCGGGATGATCTCCTCAAGCAGGGCCGGGCTGTTGTCGATGCCGATGGCCTCTCCCTGCTTGCGAATGAGGTAGGTGGCACCCTGCATCATGGCCGCCCCTTCCACCATCTGCTGCACCTGGCTGAACATGTAGTCGTTGAGGGCCGGTGTGGCGCCCCTAGTCTCTCCCTGCAGCAGGGCATGGCCCGGGATCACGTTGCGGCCACTGCCCGCATGGAGCTGGCCCACGTTGATGCGGGTCATGCCATCGCGATGGCGGGCGATGCCGAGCATGGCGGTGGTGGCCATGCAGGCCGCCGCCAGCGCATTGCTGCCGGCGTTGGGCTCGAGCCCCGCATGGGCGGCGCGCCCCATGAACTCCACGTCGAACTTGGTGGAGCAGAGAAATTCGGTGGGATTGACCACCAGCTCGCCGCTGTTGGCGTGAATGCCGATGTGCAGCGCCAGCAGGGCATCCACGTCATCGAGCTGGCCACCGGCGGCCAGCGCCTTGCCGCCGCGACACCCCTCTTCGGCGGGTTGGAAGAACAGTTTGATACGGCCGTTCAACCGATCGGCGAGGGCGGCGATCCGCTTGGCCAGCACCAGCCCGATGGCGGTATGGCCATCATGGGCGCAGGCGTGCATCCAGCCGGGGTTGCGCGAGTGCCAACCTTCCTGGCTGGGGGGATGCAGCTCATCCTGGCTCTCCTCGACCTCCACCGCATCGATGTCGAAGCGAAAGGCCAGGGTCGGGCCCGGTCGGCCGCTGTCCCACAGTCCCATCACCCCCGTTATCTCTTCGATCCGGCCCAGCCAGTCCGGATGGGCGCCCTGGCGCAGGGCTCGCTCCTTCTGGGCCTGCACGTCTATGTTGCGTCCCATGATGAGGTTGCTGGCCAGCAGCTTGTCACCCAGCATGATGGAGAAACCGAGTTCATTGAGGTGGTGAGCGATGAGGGAGCTGGTACGAAATTCACACCAGGCCGCTTCGGGCAGACGATGAAGATCACGACGCCAATGGCTTAGCGCATCCTGTGTCATGGTAATTCCTGCATGGCGAATCCAGCGGATATTGTGACGGGCAGGGGGGCAAGAGTAAATCCCGCAGACACAAATGCAACAGGGGGAGCCACTGGCTCCCCCTGTTTACGCTGCCTTGGCACGACAGCTCTGTTTATATACACCGACTGGTGCTAACCACCTTGTCTGCACTCATTTTCGATGAAACGACCAAAAATGACTGAATGCGGTGAATTAACCAGCGCACTGGTGCCTGTCGTTGCCCATGCGGATCACGAAGTGGGCAACCAACCGGCTCAAAGCTGTGACAGCGACGGCAGAGAGACGGCAACCAGAGTGAAAAACACGGTGAAAACGGCAGTAACCACAAACTCTTTCATATTATTGTCTCCCTTGGCTGACTGATGATGGAACCAAGATACCACAATTGCGCAGTAAAACAATAGTAAAGTGTATTTATGTGGCCATAGTTGTCGCGTAGCGCTTGAAAGCGTCATTTTTATAAATCTAAGGCTGTTTTATCAGCTTCAAGATGGGTGTTGGGCATCCACCAGGATTTGATGGTATTTTTGTTCAATGAAATCAATGTATTATATTTATTCTTGTTGTGTCTCATGCAGGGTCTTATATGAGGCTTTTTTGGTTTTTTGAAATTTTGTCGGCAAAAGCAGACAGTTTTGCTGGCAATGGGGTGAGTCTGGCGTGGTTTGGACTCCTGTCAGCCCCATTTTCCCTACCCCCAGCATTTCTTGTCGTGCTCCGGGAGTTTTTCCCTGTCGTGACGCCACCTTCTGGCGGCAGCACGCTCGCAAATCTGCAGAAATCCTGCGGTTGATGACAGTCGCGCAACCATTGAACCGACCCTGTTCGACTCTTTTCAAGGCATGTTGACGGCTCGATGGGGGCTGCTGATGGCAGGTACATGGCCACTTGATGGCATGGAGGGTGAGCTGACTGCACAGCGCGATGGCCCTGTGCAGGGTTTCGCTGCGAGTCAATGGCAGGTGGGGAGGTTTGCTGGCTGCATCGCCCTGACCGGGCTGCCTGAAGAGGCGAGGGGAAGGCAGGGAGCCATGGGCGGGGAAACAGCAAACATGGCCAGAGGGTGGAATGGGAGCGGGCGTGCCGGCAGGTGGCCCACGCCAATAAAAAACCCTCCAGCGGAGGGTTTTTTGTCACAACAGCCTGAACAAGCGGGGCTTAGAACAGGGTGGTGGAGAGATCGTAGAGCTCCTGGTTGAAGGGACGCTTCAGGTTCTCGATGCAGTCGATGATGTCGTGGTGCACCATCTCGTTGCCTTGAATACCGACGCAGCGACCACCCTGACCGGCCAGCAGCTGCTCGACGGCGAAGGCGCCCATGCGGCTGGACATGATGCGATCGCGGGCGGTCGGGGAGCCACCGCGCTGGATGTGGCCCAGGATGGTGGCGCGGGTTTCGCGACCTGTCATGGCCTCGATATCCTTGGCCAAGGCGTTCACGTCGGTGACATGCTCACAGATGGTGATGATGGCGTGGCGCTTGCCTTTGGCTTCCCCTTCCTTGATCTGTTGCAGCAGCTTCTCTTTGTCGAAGGCCACTTCCGGCACGATCACGTACTCGGCACCGCCGGCGACGGCGGCAGACATGGCTAGGTCGCCGCAGTGGCGGCCCATGATCTCGACCACGGAGATGCGGTGGTGGGAGCTGCAGGTGTCGCGCAGACGGTCGATGGCATCCACCACCACGTTGAGGGCAGTGTCAAAGCCGATGGTGAAGTCGGTACCGGCGATGTCGTTGTCGATGGTGCCCGGCAGGCCGATGCAGGGGAAACCCTCTTCGGTCAGCTTCTTGGCACCCATGTAGGAGCCGTCACCGCCGATCACCACCAGGGCGTCGATACCGTGCTTTTTCAGGTTCTCGATCGCTTCGGCGCGCACTTTCGGATCTTTGAAGGCCGGGAAACGGGCGGAGCCGAGGAAGGTACCGCCACGGTTGACCACGTCGGAGACACTGTGGCGCTCCAGCTTGACGATACGGTCCTGGTGCAGACCGAGGTAGCCATCATAGATGCCGTAGACTTCCAGGCCATGATGCAGGCCGGCGCGCACCACGGCGCGAATGGCTGCGTTCATACCCGGTGCGTCGCCACCACTGGTCAAAACACCAATACGTTTGATTTGTTTGGTCATGAGTGCCTCTGGATCTGAGTTGTCGAATACGAAAGGGTTAAATGAGACAAGCCACTTTTACTATATCGGCTTTCATATGGGATGCGCTGGCTGCCATAGGAAAAGCGATACGCAGGAGGGGGCAAGCGCCCCCTCCATGGCAGCCGATTACTTGGCCGCGCCAGCGATGATCTGGGAGAAGTCGTCCACTTTCAGGGACGCACCGCCCACCAGGCCGCCGTCGATGTCCGGCTGACCGAACAGGTCGGCAGCGGTGGCACCGGTCACGGAGCCGCCGTACAGGATCTGTACCTTGGCAGCCACGGCTGCATCAAACCCGGCCAGGTACTGGCGGATGTGAGCGTGCACGGCCTGCGCGATTTCCGGGGTAGCGGTCTTGCCGGTGCCGATGGCCCATACCGGTTCGTAAGCCACGACGGCGTTCTCGAAGGAGGCGATACCGCAACGATCGATCACGGCTTTGAGCTGGGTTTCGACCACGGAGTTGGTGGTGCCGGCTTCGAACTGGGCCAGAGTCTCACCGATGCACAGCACGGGGATCAGGCCGCCTTTCTGGATGGCTTCGTACTTGGCAGCAACCACCTCGTCGGTCTCTGCGTGCAGGGTACGACGCTCGCTGTGGCCGACCAGGGAGTAGGTGCAACCGAAGGCTTTGAGCATGGACGGAGCGTTCTCGCCGGTGAAGGCGCCAGACTCATGAACGTCGGCGTTCTGGGCACCGTAGGCAATCTTGCTGCCGGCGGTCAGCTGCTCAACCAGACCCAAAAAGATAACCGGCGGGCAGACGGCGACTTGTACAGAAGGATGAGCGGCAGCCGCCGGGGTCAGTCCTTTGATCAGTGCTTCGACGGAAGCCTTGGTGCCGTTCAGTTTCCAGTTACCCATTACCAGGTGCTGTCTCATCTTCTATATCTCCTAGGCATTTGATTGCGCGACATTATATGAATTGAACCGAGCCCAAGATAGCTGACCCGGCGGCAAATGACGTAATTTTTTTTCGCTTTCCTGATCCAAATCAGGAATGAAAGGCTCGATCGCTCAATCGGTGACCTGACCCCGCAGACGGGCCCACCATACCCCAATCCATTCGTGAATGGCAGCCTCGGAATACATCAGATAGCGCCCCTTGGGCAGGTAGCTGTAGAGGGGTTGCACCACCTGGCTCTGCTTGGCGGTGTAGTCGGTGGGAGCCGGCACGGCATTTAGTCCCTGACCCTGATAGAGCGCCATGGCCCGCGGCAGGTGGGTGGCCGAGCTCACCAGCGCCACCCGCTTGCCTTGCAGGTGGCGGCTGATGCTGACAGCCTCATCGTGGGTGTCTTTGTTGTTTTCAAACAACGTCATCCGCGAACGGGGGATGCCGAGGCTTGCCGCCATGCGGGCGTTGACCTCGGCGTTCGAGAGGGGATCCCCCGACACATAGCCCGAGAAGATGAGCTCCGCTTGCGGATAAGCCTGGGCCAGCCGTACCCCCTCCAGGGTGCGGGCCAGGGCGATGTTGTTCTGCCAGCTGCGCTCAGGGACGGTCGGGTCGCTCACATGGCCGTTGCCGAGCACCACGATGGCCTGGATGTCTGGATGCTGGCTCACCTCGAAGGGGGGGAAGGTCTGCTCCAGCGGGCGGGCCAGCTGGTAGCTCACCGGCCGCATCCCCATCAGGGCGACGATGAGCAGGGCCAGGGTCGCCAGCAGCTTGCCGGTTTTCTGAAAACGGGTGAACCAGAGCAGCAGCAGCGCCAGCAACAGCAGGGTGACGGAGAAGGGGAGCGGCATCAGCAGCTGACCCAGCCACTTTTTAAGCACAAACACGGCAGAGAGTTCCTTGAGTTTTCAGCAAATTCGGGATGTGACAGAATACCTCTCTTTTTTGGGATGGCCACAACCCTGTGGCGCAATAGTTGAGTTTCTCCTTGAAGCACGATCAGAGTTTCGACGGGCGGGCCGACAAGTTCGCCCGCAACATTTATGACTCCACCAAGGGGCGCATCCGCACCACAGTGGTCTGGAGCGACATCGAAGCCTGCCTGGCCCGCCTTGGCAATCGGCCCCTGCGCATCCTGGATGCGGGCGGCGGGTTTGGCTACTTTGCCCAGAAGCTGGCGGCCATGGGCCATCAGGTGGAGCTGTGCGATCTTTCCGCCGAGATGCTGGCGCTGGCCCGCAGCCAGATCGCCGAGAAGGGGCTGGAAGACAGAATCCGTCTCATCCATTGTCCCATTCAGGATCTTAAAGCACACGTGACCGGCACCTTCGATCTGGTGCTCTGTCACGCGGTGCTGGAGTGGCTCGCCGAGCCGCGCCAGACCTTGCTCGGTCTGTTCCCTTTCGTCAATGCCGGGGGCATACTGTCGCTGCTTTTCTACAACCGCCACGGCCTGCTGTTCCAGAGCCTGGTGGTGGGCAATTTCGATTATGTGCGCCTGGGTCTTCGCAAGAAGCGGCAGACGGCGCTGACCCCCACCAATCCCCAGCTGCCGGAGCAGGTGTATGACTGGATTGGCCGGGGCGGGCTCAAGATAATCGGCAAGACCGGGGTGCGGGTGATCCACGATTACATGCGCCACAAGCAGGATCAGCTGGAGAAGTTCGACGATCTGCTGGCCATGGAGCAGCAATATTGCCGGCAGGAGCCGTTTATCTCCCTGGGGCGCTATATCCACGTGATGGCGCAGAAACCCGCCGGCTGAGCCCCTTTTTCGATGCTACCGGATGTAGCCGCGCGCAAGGCTTTGCGCCCAATACAACAACGAGATGACAACGTCATGATGAGTACATCCCGTACCCTGCCAGAGATGGTGGGATGGGTCAGGCAGGAGGGGCTGGCGTTGAGCCTGCCCACCGACCGGCTGGCCTTTCTGATTGCAATCAAGACCCTGTCCGAAGATGAGTCGGACCTGTCGGAAGCGGCCCTGCACGATGCCTTCGGCTACGTCAGCAACGCCTTCGGCCAGATGGACGAGACCCTCACCGGTCGCGCCAACAACGCCATCAACGATCTCATTCGCCAGCAGCTGCTGTCGCGTTTCAACACCGACATGGTGGCGGGGGAGAGCCTCTATCGCCTGTCGCGTCTTGGCATGAGCATCGTCGACTTCTTTATGGATCAGCGCCAGGTCGACTCCATCAAGCTCTCCATCCTGCTCGAGCACCTGGCGGCCGAGCTCGACACCGCCCGCAAGGCGGCGCTCGAGACCAACACCCGCGAGCAGTGGGATGCCGAGGTGCTGCCACGGCTCACCTTCTCCCTGGAAGAGACGCTGGGGCGCATCGATCTTACCCAGCGCGCCATGGATGAGCAGCAGAATCAGGTCAAAAGCGAGATCGCGGCCTTGCTGACCCAGAACTGGGTCGATGCCATCCACAGCTGCGAGAAACTGCTGCACGAGACCGGCCAGACCCTGCGCGAGCTGCAGGATACCCTGGACGCCGCCGGCCACCGCCTGCAGGCGGGGCTGCTCAACATTCAGGAAGCGGCGCAGGGGCGCGAGGATCTGTTCCACGTCGAGGAGCTGACTCACGCCCTGCAGGGGCGCCTTGACGTCATCACCAGCTGGGGCCAGCAGTGCATCGAGTTGTGGGCCCGCTACGACAGGCACGTCCACAAGTTCATCCGCAATGCCATCGACATGGACAAGAACCGCGCCTTCAGCCAGCGGCTGCGCGAATCCATCCGCAACTTCGATCAGCACAACTGGCAGCTGCGGGTGGCCGAAGAGCCCCGCCTGCTGGAACTGCGCGACGAAACCATCGCCATCCACGACGAGGAGGTGACCGGCGAGGTGCCCCTCGAGATGGAGTACATGGAGATGGTGGACATCAACCAGGAGCTGGCCGAGCGCATCGAGCGCTACCTGGCACGCTACCCCGAGCAGGGTCAGCAGCTGGATCTCGCCGACGTGCTGCGGGAATACCTGCTGGACTACCCGGCCCATGCCCACTTCGACGTGGCGCGTCTTCTGATCGACCAGGCCGTGCGCCTGGGCCATGCCAGCGGCGAGCACCAGCTGCATCGTCAGCCCGCATGGAAACCCATTAACCAAGCTGGATCCAAGGTTCAGGCCTATGTCATTGATCAATACTGAATTTCCCTTGCCGCTGCGGCTCGCAGAGGCGATTGCCAACCCCTTGTTTCCGCGCATCGACACCGCCCTGCGCTCCGGTCGCCACATCAGTGCCGACGAGTTCGAGCAGCACTCGGCGCTGGTGGAGTATCACCAGGAGCTGGAGATCTTCTACGGCCGCTATCAGGTTGAACTCATCAAGGCGCCGGAAGGCTTCTTCTACCTGCGCCCGCGCCCGAGCGCCGACATCGGAACAACAGTGTTATCTGAGCTCGATATGCTGGTGGGCAAGGTGCTCTGCTACCTCTACCTGAGCCCGGATCGGCTCGCCTCGGAAGGGGTGTTCGCCATGGGCGAGCTGCAGGAGGAGGTGCTGAGCCTGGCCGACGAGAAGCAGCTGCTGCGGATGGTCAACAGCCGCTCCGGTGGCACCGATCTGGACAAGAAGAAACTGCTGGAGAAGATCCGTACCTCCATGCGCCGCCTGCGCCGCCTTGGCATGATCACCGCCCTTGGCAACAGCGACAAATTCAGGGTCAACGAGTCGGTGTTCCGCTTCGCCGCAGACGTGCGCTCCGATGAGGATCCGCGCGCCGTGCAGCTGCGGATGATCCAGGAGGGGGAGGCCATCTTCCACGACGACGAAATGCCGAGCAGCGACTCGCTGTTTGATGACATCGAGGCGGATCTCGATGAAGAACAACTGGATCTGGAGGTATAAAGGTGCGAGGCAAGTTCAAATCCCTGACCATGGTCAACTGGAACGGTTTCTTCGCCCGTACCTTCGATCTCGACCAGCTGGTCACCACCCTCTCCGGCGGCAACGGGGCGGGCAAATCCACCACCATGGCGGCCTTTATCGCGGCCCTCATCCCCGACCAGTCCCTGCTTCACTTCCGCAACACCACGGAAGCGGGCTCATCCAGCGCCTCCCGTGACAAGGGGCTCTACGGCAAGCTGCAGCGCGGCCACTGCTATTCGCTGCTGGAGGTGATGAACAGCCGTGAGCAGCGGATCTGGGTCGGCGTGCACCTGGAGCAGGTGGCCAACCGTGACAACAAGGTCAACATCACCCCGTTTGCACTGGTGGATGTGCCGGAGCAATTGCAACCCACCGATCTGCTGCTGGAGAAGCTCGACGACGGCAAGGGCCGGGTACGTGCCTTCGCCGATCTGAAAGGGGCGGCGGCCGAGCTTGGCGCCATCAAGGTCGCCAAGTTCAATACGGTGACCGACTATCACAACTTCATGTTCGAGTTCGGCATCACCCCGAAGAAGCTGCGTGATCAAAAAGATCGCGGCAAGTTCTACCGTCTGATCGAGGCCTCCCTCTACGGCGGTATTTCGTCTTCCATCAGCCGCTCCTTGCGCGAATACCTGTTGCCGGAGAACTCCGGGGTGCGCAAGGCGTTCCAGGACATGGAGGCGGCCATCTACGAGAACCGCCGCACCCTGGAGGCGATCAAGGAGACCCAGGGCCAGCGGGATCTGTTCAAGAACCTCATTACCGAGACCACCCATTATGTGGCGGCCGACTACGTGCGCAACGCCGCCGAGAAGAACCGTCTCTCCGAGCTGGCCCTCAAGGCCCGGGCCGAGCTTGCGGGCAAGCGTCGCCTGCTGGCCGAGGAGAAGCAGCGCGCCATCTATCTGGCCGACGAGGTGGAGCAGCTCACCAATCGCGAGAAGCTGCTGACCGACGAGCTGGAGTCCGCCGCCGAGCACCTGGCCAAGGTGCTGGCCGCCGTGGCACTGCAAAAGAAGATCGAGATGTACCGCGCCGATCTGGCGGATCTCTCTGACAAACTCGAACAGCAGCAGGCAGTGGTGGAAGAGATCCACGGCCAGTTGCTGGAGGTGGAAGAGCGCAAGGAGCTGGCCCAGGCAGAAGTAGACAGCCTCAAGACCCAGCTGGCCGACTACCAGCAGGCGCTGGATATCCAGCAGACCCGCGCCATCCAGTACCGTCAGGCGGTGCAGGCCCTGGAAAACGCCCGCGAGCAGTGCGAGCTGCCGGGGCTGACCGCCGAACAGGCGAGCGACACCCTGCACCAGTTCCGCGCCGCCGAGCAGAGCCTCACCAGCCGGGTGCTGGGGGCCGAACAGCAGCTGGCGCTGGCCAAGGCGGCGGTGGCCGAGCACGAAGCGGCGCTGGCGCTGCTTTTGAGCATCGCCCCCGAGACAGTGCGCGAGGCCGCCTGGCCCACCGCCCAGGCACTGCTCAAGCGTCACATCGAAGACAAGGCTCGGATTGCACAGGGGCAGGGGCTGCGCGCCGCGCTGGCTCGCCTCGAGAAAGAGAGCGAAAGCCAGAAGAGTCTCTTCAAGCTGCGTGACGAGCTGCAGCAGGCCTCTGGCCAGCTGATTGCCAGCAGCGATGAGCTGGAGATCTTCCTCGAAGCCCAGCGTACCCGTCAGGAGGAGCTGGCCGAGCAACAGGCCGAGGTCAATCAGCGCCGTGCCAGCCTCGAGCATCAGGGCACTCAGCTTGGCCGCGATATCGCGGAGCTCACCAAGCTGGCCCCGCGCTGGCTGAAATCCTTCGAGAAGCTCGAGCAGCTGCGCGAGCAGAGTGGGCTGCCGCTCGCCACCGCCGAAGAACTTTCTTCCGGCATGCAGAGCGTGCTCGACAAGGAGCGCGAGTTCGAGCAGGAGAGCAACCGCATCGCGGCGCAGAAACAGGCGCTGGAGCTGCAAATTCGCAACCTGCAGTTGGGGGCTGGCGAGGCGGATCCGCGGCTGGCCCGCATTGCCGAGCAGGTGGGGGGCGTGCTGCTCTCCGATGTCTATGACGACATCTCCATCGACGATGCCCCTTACTACTCCGCCCTCTACGGCCCGGCTCGCAGCGCTCTGGTGGTGCTCGATCTCGAAGGCGCCATCGAGCGGCTGAAAAAGCTGGAAGATTGCCCGGAAGATATCTACCTCATCCAGGGCAACCCCGACTCCTTTGACGAGGATCTGGTGGAGGCCGACGAGCTGGGTGACGCCGTGCTGGTGCGCACCAGCAAGCGTCAGGTGCGCTTCTCCCGCTACCCCGAGCTGCCGCTGTTTGGCCGCGCCGCCCGGGAAAAACGGATCGAGCAGCTCGACCTTGAGCGCGAAGAGCTGATCGAGGGTTATGCCAAGGCCGCCTTCGAGCAGCAGAAGTACCACCGCCTCTACGGCCATTTCCGCGACTTTATCGGCCAGCATCTGGATATCGCCTTCCGCCCCGACCCGGAAGCGGAAGTGCAGGCCAAACAGGCCGAGCAGCGCAAGCTGCAAGAGACCATCGCCGAGTGCAACAAGCAGCTGACCGAGGCCAAAGCGGCCGCCGCCCAGCTGACTCGCCATATCCAGCTGGTGCAGGGGATGCTGCCCTTTGCCCACCTGTTTGCAGAGACTGAGCTGGCTGCCCGCCTCGAGGCGGCTCACGCTGACGTGGAAGCGTTGAAACAGGCCGAAGCCTTTATCGCCAAGCACGGCAAGTCGCTCGAGAAGCTGGAAACCATGGTGCAGGTGCTGCGTCAGGATCCGCAGGATCTCTCTGCCCTACAGGCGGCGTTTGACGAAGCCAACGAATTGCTGGCCGAGCAGAAGCGCCGTTGCTATGCCCTTGATCAGCTGGTGGCCCGCCTGCCGCACTTTGCCTATCAGGATGCGCAAGACCTGCTGGGCAAGGCCTCCGAGATGAGCGAGCGACTCAAAGAGAAGCTGAAAGCGGCCGAGCTTGCAGCCCGCACCGCTGGCGAGCAGCACAAGCAGATTGCCCAGCGCCACACCGAGGCGTTGCAGCTGCGCACCGCGCTCAACTCCAGCGTCGAGGCCAAGCGCCAGACCCTGACCGAGTTCGAGCAGGAGCTGGCGGCCATGGGGCTGACCCTCTCTGACGACATGGAAGAGAAGGCGCGCGCCCACAAGAAAGAGATCGAAGAGCTGCTGATCCGCACCCGTTCCCGTCGCACCAGCGCCGAGGCCCAGTTGCAGGTAACCAAGCGCGAGATCGAATCCCTCGGCGGTCGTCTCAAGCTGGAAGGCAAGGATTACTACGGCGCTCGCAAATCCCTGGTGGGTCACAAGGCGAGCTGGTCGCGGGTGGTGCGGCTGGCGCGGGAGACCGACGTCGAGAAGCGCCTCAACAAGCGCGAGCTGGCTTATTTGGACAGCGACGAGCTGCGCTCCATGTCGGACAAGGCCCTCGGCGCCCTGCGGGTGGCGGTGGCCCACGACGAGGCCCTGCGTGATGCGCTGCGACTGTCGGAGGGCAACCGTAGCACCGAGCAGAAGGTGGCCTTCTACGTGCAGGTTTACCGTTACCTGAAAGATCGCATCCGCAACGACATCATCCGCTCCGATGATCCGGTGGAGGCGATCGAGGAGATGGAGATCGAGCTGGCCCGTCTGGCCGATGAGCTCAAGCAGCGGGAAACCCATCTGTCGCTCTCCTCTCACGAGGTGGCGGCCAAGATCACCAACATCATCCGCCGCGAGCAGAATCGCATCCGGGTGCTCAACCAGGGTCTGCAGAACATCGCCTTCGGTCTGGTGCGCGGGGTGCGTCTCAACGTCAATATCCGCGAGGCCCACACCCGTCTGCTGACGGCGCTGGCTGACCAAACTGCCATGCACAACGATCTGTTCGCCGACAAGGAGCTCAGCTTCTCCGAGGCGATGGCCAAGCTGTTCCAGCGCCTCAACCCGCAAGTGGAGCAGGGGGATCGCAGCTATCAGGTGATGGGCGACGTGCTGCTCGACTATCGCAACTACCTGGAGCTGGAGATCGAGGTGCAGCGAGGTGCCGATGGCTGGCTGCGGGCCGAAAGCGGCGCGCTCTCCACCGGCGAGGCGATCGGTACCGGTCAGGCCATCCTCTTGATGGTGCTGATCAGCTGGGAGGAGGAGTCCCGCCGTCTGCGCGGCAAGGACATCGCCCCCTGCCGTCTGCTGTTCCTCGACGAAGCGGCGCGGCTTGATGGCAAATCCATCGCCACCCTGTTCGAACTGTGCGAGCGGCAGGACATGCAGCTGCTTATCGCGGCGCCCGAGAACATCAGCCCCGAGAAGGGCACCACCTACAAGCTCATCCGCAAGGTGCAGGGCAAGCACGAGCACGTGCATGTGGTGGGTCTGCGTGGCTTCGGCTTCGCCGACGACAAGCTCATCGCCTGACAGAGGCTGACGGACGAGGTATGAAAACGGGAGGCTTGGCCTCCCGTTTTGTTTGGAAACTGTGGCAAAGTAGCGGCGCGGCCCTGGCAGGCCGGCATCACGCCGGTTTGCTTACAACCGGCGCCGCTTTATTGGTATCGAAACCCCGCAGGGGAGCAAGGACAAGGCACATGGTTGAAAAGGGGCAATTTTTGCGAAAGGGGCTGCTGCTGCCGCTCACCGTACTGCTGGCCGCCTGCAGCAGTCGCTATGACGAGAGCCACGGCGGTAGCTGGCGCGGCTATAGCGAGACGGGGCTTGCCTCCTACTACGCCGATCGCTACCACAACAAGCGCACCGCCAGCGGCGAGCCTTACCAGCGCCACGCCAACACTGCCGCCCACATGGAGCTGCCCTTCGGCGCCATGGTGCGGGTCACCAACCTCGCCAACGGCAAGAGCGTGGTGGTCAGGGTCAACGACAGGGGCAATTTCCCGCGCGGGCGCATCATCGATCTCTCCAAGGCGGCGTTCAGCGCCATCGGCAATCCCCGCGCCGGGCTTATCAAGGTCAGGATTGAGGTGCTCTAGTAACCGGGTCTGCATGTGCTGGTGCCCCTCCATACCCGAGCCGCTGGAAGAGGGCGCTTCCCAGTGATCGCGGGCCATCTTCTTCATTCCATTGGTGATGTTGCCAACACGACTTCCCATTTTCCGGTGTGCCATTAAGATAGCCAAACGAAAATCAGGGAGTCTTTGCCATCTGGCGGCAATCGGTCAGGCGGGCATCGGGCAGGAGCAGGGGAGGTTGAATGCATATGGAACACCCCTTGCCGTGGGTGGAGGCGATCATGTCTCCCTTCAAAGGGGTGACAGGGGAGGATTTCACCGGCGTTTGCTGCAACCGGGCATGGCATGGTGTGTGAGACACCCCTTCAACCCCCTGCCCATGCTTCGCCGCTAAGGAGCAGGCTATAAAGAGAGACCTCATTCACAGGGAGGATCAGAACATGACTGACAAGCGCGCCATTCAGGCAGCGGCCATCCCCGAGCACAAGGCAAAGTCCCTTTATCCGGAGCCCTTTGCCTCCCTGGTCAAGCACCGCACCCGGCGCAGGCTGGGGGATCATTTCGGCCTCGCCAATTTCGGGGTCAATCTGACGACCCTGGCACCGGGGGCCATCTCGGCGCTCAAGCACCATCACGGCCTGCAGGACGAGTTCGTCTATGTGCTCTCGGGCAATCCCACCCTGCGCCACGGGGAGGAGGAGTACCGGATGTCGCCAGGGGAGTGCATCGGCTTCAAGGGTGGCAGCGGCCTGGCCCACCAGTTGCTCAACCACGGTGAAGTGGACGCCGTCTATCTCGAGGTGGGGGACAGGCTACCAGGGGACACCGTCGACTATCCCGATGACGATCTGGCCCTGATACAGGGTGCCGATGGCGGCTGGTTAGCCAGACACAAGGATGGCAGCCCCTACTAGGGGCGCCTCTTCGCGCAATGAGAGATACTTCCATGGTGTTCAGCCCCTTTTCTGCTGTCAGGGCAGAGGATTTTCTGCCGCTGCTCAACGACGAGACGCTGCGAAAGCACCTGATCCCTCACCCGCTTTTCGATGTTGCCGGGGTGCGCGACTGGATGGCGCACAAGCTGAGAGTCGACGACCGGCCAGGTTGCCGCGTGCGCGCCATCTTCCTCGACAGCACCTTAGCGGGGTGGTGCGGCATCCAGCCCGATGATGAGGGGGTAGAGCTTGCCATTGTGCTCGCCAGGGTTGGCTGGGGAAGCGGCGTGGCGATTTTCAACGAGATGATGGGGTGGGCGAGGGCGCTTGGCCATCGGACGATCCTCTTTCACCTGCTGGATACCCGCCCGCCTTACCGCTCCCTCGCCAGACGGGCCATCTGGGTGAGGAAAACACGCCTGGGCGAACACCCCTTCACCACCTATTGCCTTGATGTTGAATCCTGGTCTGCAGACCCTTAGCCAGGGGGTAGCAAGCCGTGCCGCCTCCTAGCGGGTAACATTGACACCCTTTGCGCAATGATCCCTCCCGCTCGTTTGTTCCTCTGTGCACTGCGTGGTGAACACTGTGTTCATTCTGCCCCCCTATATGGCCCCCACCGTCCTGCCTACACTGGGCAACTTCTGATGGGGGGCATCCGGCACTATAAATAGCTGCCCAGGCTGCACTCTCTAGTGTCTTGACGATGTAAAACGGAGAAGGATGGATGAAAAAAGAGACAGACAAACTGGTGTCTATCGCCGTGCTGAAGGCCCGCACTGGCATGAGAGAGCAACTGCGCCGCGAGCTGCTCAAGCTTATTGCGCCGACGCGGCGCGAGCCGGGCAACCTGGATTACGTGTTGTTTGAATTGCAGGAGGAGCCGGGCACCTTCTACATGCGCGAGGCGTTCATCAATCAGGCCGCGCTGGACAGCCACTGCCAGACGGACTATTTCCAGGCCTTTGCTGCCCAGGCCGAGGCTCTGCTGGCAGAGCCGCTGCGGCTGATTTTTATGGAGGAGGTGAGCCTCCCTTAAACCCATCGGGCCCAAGGTCGGCCCGATTTCTTCCCATGCCCGGTGCCGCACCAGACGCTATCCCCCGTCATCTTCCCCTTGATTTGCTTTCCTCCATCCTCCGACGAGGGACGTCTCATCACACTTATGCCACCTGTTTGTACCTGCAACCTTTTCATCTCCAGATTGTTTAGTAAGATACCCAAATGAAAATCAATATTGGGGCCAAACCCCGCAGCATCGTCACCATCGCGGGGGCTGTGATGTGGGTATTGGCCGTCATGGCGCCGAACAGATCAGAGGGATGAGATGGAGATAACACTGGCAGGGATCCCGCCAAGTGAGTTTGAACAGCGCTTTGCGGCCGTCAAAGAGGGGATCTTTCCCTATGTCGAGGCTGTGTTTGGCTGGGATGACGAGATGCAGCGTGAGCGGTTGACCAGCGAATATGAGCCGCACTGGTTTTCGTGGATCCTGGTAGAGGGTGAGCGAGTCGGCCTGCTCTGCTGCAAGCCATACGAGGATGCGCTGCACGTCCATCTGCTGATCATCTTCCCTCGCCATCAGGGCCGGCAGCTTGGTTCTGCCGTCATGGCGCGGCTGCAACGGGAAGCGGCATGTGAGGGGAGGGTGCGGGTGACCCTGTCGAGTTTTACCGCCAATCAGGGGGCGCTGCGGTTTTATCGGCGCCTCGGTTATCAGGTGGTGGCGGAGGAGCCGGCGTTCGTCTCCTTGTCCCGACCGGTGACGAGGGAAGAGTCATGGGGTGCCCATGGTTGAGGGAGCGTATTGATGGCAAGGCTGGATATTTTAACGGTTCCCGACCCCAGGTTGAGAGTCAAGGCCGAGCGGGTTGAGGATATTGCGGCCGTGCAAGGCCTGATCGATGACATGCTGGAGACCCTCTATGCCACCGACAATGGTATTGGTCTCGCCGCCACGCAAGTGGGGCGCAAGGAGGCCATCGTCATCATCGACCTGTCAAAGAACAGGGATCAGCCGCTGGTATTGATCAATCCGCAAGTGATAAGCGGCACTGACCCAGCGCTTGGGCAAGAGGGGTGTCTGTCCGTTCCCGATTATTACGCCGACGTCGAACGTTACAGCACAGTGGTGGTGTCGGCAGTGGATCGTCATGGCGCCCCGATCACGGTAAAGAGCAGCGATTTCCTGGCCATCGTGATGCAGCATGAGATCGATCACCTGCTGGGAAATCTGTTTATCGATTATCTCTCGCCGCTCAAGCGCACTATGGCGTTGAAGAAGGTAAAAAAGCATTTCAAGGCGACATGACGCGATATTTCATGCGGCACGTTACATAACCATTTGATTATCTGCACAGGATGACGGGGTAACCATGTACAAGGTTGGTATTGTTTTATTTGATGATTTCACCGATGTGGATTTTTTCTTGATGTATGACCTGCTTGGGAGAAGCAAAGAGAGCTGGTCGGTGAAAATACTGGGAACCAAACCGGAGCATGGCTCTGCACTGGGTATCAACGTAAAGACGGATGGACATGTGACGGAAGCCCGTGATCAGGATGTGGTGCTGATCACCAGCGGGCAGCGTGGCATCCCTGCCGCGCTGCAGGACCATGAGTTCATGTCCGCGTTGCGACTGGAGCCGCAGCGGCAGCTGATTGGCTCAATATGCGCAGGTTCATTCATATTGCATGAACTGGGTTTGCTGAAGGGAAAGAAATTGACAACCAACCCTGCAGCCAAAGCCCGGTTGCTGGAGATGGGGGGAGATGTGCAAGACTCTCCCCTGGTAGTGCAAGGAAATATTGCAACGGCAGGCGGCTGCCTCTCCTTGGTTTATTTGATTGGCTGGGTGGCCGAACGATGTTTTGGTCCGGAGAAGCGCAGGTTGATCCAGTCTCAACTTATTCCTGCCGGACAAATGGAAATCTTCGAAGAACTGATATCTTCCACCATCAGAGATGCTGAGAGTGCATTTGACTGATGTCATCCAATGCTCCTGAGCTCGGTTCAGACCATGACAAGCAAGCGCTATGACAAGGATGGTGAATGAACCTTGCGTTCAACAGGATCAATCTGGCCCGAGACTACGATTTTTGTGTGGCAGCGCGCCGGGACGCCTATGTGTGCAGCTTCCATCGCGACGACGGATTTGACGCGTTTCTGGCGGGCTATCGGGAGCGGATGACGACGAGGCTGACCAGCCGGGAGTGGCATTATCTGCATGTATGGCGCGGTGGCGAAATAGTAGGGCAGCTGGAATTTCGGACCTCTTCACCCGAGCCGGATAGCGGCTATGTTCACCTGATCTATTTGACGCCGCAGGCGCGCGGACAGGGCCTGGCCGCATTGCTGCTCCAGCACGTTGCCCACACAATGCAGCAGGCCGGTTGCCGGCGGGCAGTGCTGTCAGTCAGTCGCCTCAACTTGCGTGCGCTGCGTTTCTATCGACGCTGTGGGTGGCACTATCTTGGGCCAAACCCCAAGCATGCCGAGACAGATTTTTATGAATACCGGTTGCCGGACCCGGCTTGAAACTGGGCAAGCGACCTGAGCCGAAGACGGTGGGAGCGCATCCGCGCCCTGAATGACGATATGACAGGGCAGGCTGCAAGCCACGGAAGGAGATGGAATGAACAAGGTGCAGTGGGCTGTTGGTGGGAAAGGCAAAGCGCCGGGAAAAATGGCGCCTCGCAGGGGGAGTCTGGTGCTGGTGTCGCTGCTGGGTTGGCTGCTGGCTATGATGCCGGCCCACGCCGAGGAGCCGCTGCTCGCCGCCGAGTATCAGCCCTTGGTACAAAAGATGATCGATGCCGCCAAGGCGCGTGATCAGCAGGCGCTGGCCCGCCAGATCAAGTACCCCTTCAAGCGAGAGTATCCCATCCCCGCGATCAAGAGCCCGGCCGAGATGGTGGCCCGTTTCGACGAGGTGTTTGATGACGCCATTTTAAAGCGCATCGCCAGCTCCCGGGCCGGGCAGGATTGGCAGGCCATGGGTTGGCGCGGCATCATGCTGGGCAGTGGCGAGGTGTGGTTGGATTTCGATGGCAAGGTGATCGGCATCAATCATCAGACGGCGCAGGCTGCAAAACGCAAAGCTGAGCTTGTCGCCAAACAGAAAAGCGATCTTTATCCCGGCCTGCGGGAGTACAAACGCCCCGAGCTGATGTGGCAGACCGAGAAATTTACCATTCGCATCGACGAGTTGGGGGATGGCCGCTATCGCTACGCCTCCTGGGCCAAGGGCAAGGCACTCAGCGACAAGCCGGATCTGGTGCTGAAAAATGGCACCGTCAGGGTGGAGGGTTCGGGAGGCAACCACACCTTTCAATTCACCAGCGGCCCTTACCGCTACGAGTGCGTCGTGACCGTTTTGGGTGAGCAGGGCATGCCGCCGGGCGAGTTGGTGGTCTATCAGAACGAGGTCGCCATCATGCACCAGCCGGTGATCAAGGTGCTCTGAGACTCCGAGCGTTCAACGCGCAGCCCGGCGTTGTGCGGTGGTCATCTTCAACGGGCTGACGGTATTAGCCCTGCGGCACTCGAACCCCCTTGTCGAGGTAGAGGCTGCTGTAGTGAGCACGATGGGTGACGAACATCACCTGATGGCGGCTGCCATCGGAGAGGATGATGAAATCACCGGCCTGGGCGGGGCTGTGCAGGCTGATCTCATGTTCGGGGGCGGTCAGCTTGTCGACCTCCTCCTTGAAGGTGAGAGTGTAAGAATACATAGGGTGCTCCACTGCAGGACCTTATACAGACACGCCTCAAAGGTAGTTGCTGTCGCCCGGCTCTGCGGCGCCCAAGCGGCACCCGTGTACCATTTAATTTACCGGCCACGGCGGGCTCGCTATCTTATGGAAAGCGGCCTGCGGTATGTGCAAACACAGTCGGCAGACCAGGGTTATCAGCCATCGTCAGGAGCAAGTCATGACAGAGCCAGCAGCACAGTGGAAACCCGAGTTGGTGCGTATTGCCGCCTTCTCTTCTGGGGAGACGGGAGGCAATCCGGCCGGGGTCTGGCTTGGTGCTCAGCTGCCCGCTACCGAGGAGATGCAGCGCATCGCCGCCGAGGTGGGTTTTTCAGAGACGGCCTTTGCCGCGCCGCTCGCCATTGCCGATGAGCCTGCCGGGACGGCGGCGCCGCAGTGGCGGGTGCGTTACTTCTCTCCACTGGCCGAGGTGCCTTTTTGCGGCCATGCCACCATTGCCCTTGGGGTGGCGCTGGGCCGTCGGGTTGGCCCCGGTGAGTATGGGTTGCAGCTCAATCAGGCCACCATTTCGGTCTCGAGCTGGCTGGATGGGGAAGGGGAGTGGCAGGCGGCGCTGCAATCGCCCCCCACCAGCAGCAAGCCAGCCCCTGCCGAACTGGTGAGCGCCGCGCTGGCGCTGTTTGGTTATACCCGGGCTGATCTGGATCCCCGCATTCCGCCGGCCCTTATCCATGGCGGCGCCGATCATCTGGTGCTGGCCCTTAACAGCCGCACGGCTCTGGCGGCCATGCACTACGAGATGGCCGCGGGGCGCGCCCTGATGCAGCAAGAGGGGCTGGTCACCATCTTGCTGGTTCATGCCGCCCGCGAGCAGCTGTTTCATACCCGCAACCCCTTTGCTTATGGCGGTGTCTATGAAGATCCCGCCACCGGTGCGGCCACCGCGGCCTTTGCCGGTTACCTGCGGGACCTGCACTGGCCCCACGGTGGCATCATCGATCTCTTGCAGGGGGAGGAGATGGGGATGGCATCTCACCTGCACGCCGAGATCCCCCCCGAGCCTGGCAGTTCAATACGGGTATTTGGCCGGGCCCGTCTGATGTAACCCAGCTAATAAAAAACCGCCAGCTGGCGGTTTCTTACTTTATGTCGGGGCAAACCGGCCGCTTTGGCCTATTGCGGGTCGTGCTCCTCAGATGGGATCTGTTCCTGGTGATCGCTCTGTAGCCAGTGCAGCAGCAGGCGAGCCACCTGCGGGCTGCCAAGCAGCGCCATGTGACTGGTGCGATAGGCAATCATGGTATGGGCGGGGAGAAAGGCCAACTGGTGGCGTGCCTCGTCATGCAGGCCAAGGGCACTGCGCAGGGGCACCAGACCATCACCAATCAACCGGTCTGCCAGCAGACTGCGTTTGGCCGCCGTGGTGGCCGCAATGGCAAAACAGCGGACTCCGCCCGGCAGGGGTAAGGGCGTACGAGGATCGGCCAAGGGGGAAGAAAGGGGGCTCAGGGCAGGGCATGGCTCCATCACCTTGCCGTGGCGCAGATCCTTGATACCGGCGCTGCGCAGCTGTGCCAACCTGACGAACGGCTCGCTGTAGGCCGTCACTGGCAGCAGTCGTTCCAGCCAGTGGCCCACTGATTCGAGCGGCGCGCCATGATGGGGCGTGCCGAGAAACAGCAGATTTTTAAGGTGAGCCGGCCATGCCAGGGCGGCCATGTCGGCGTTGTGACAGGCGCTGCGGATCACCAGCCCGCCCATGCTATAGGCCAGCACGCTGATCTCGCCAAGGCCACCGGGCCAGTGGGTTGCCAGTTGTTCCAGCTGACGGGCCAGTGCTTGACCGTTCTGCACGATGGAGAGGCCCGAGTTGTAGCGCACATAGATGGGCACGTAACCCAGTGCCTTGGCCAGCATCTCCCCGTGATTGACCGATGTATCCTGGAGCCGTGTCTGCCACTGCAGATCGTTCATGCACAGACCGTGCACCATCAGCAGCACCCGCCCGCGAGGGGGCAGTTGCGCGGGCAGGCTCTGCCAGCTCAGGGGCTTGCCGAGATAACGCAGAGTCATGGGGGTGGCCAGGGCATTGTGACTCTCGACCAGCTTGTCCCCCATCACGCCATTGAGGGTGGCGAGCAGGGCGGCGCGGCTGGGCGTGTCGGGAATGTGCTGCAAAGGCGGGGCTGGCGGCAGACGGGCAAGCAGGGCATGGAGGCCGCTGCCCAACGCGCTGGCGGCGCCATGTACCCCCTTATAAACCAGCCCGGTGATCCCTGCCGTCTTTCCTTCCTCCCGCCCTTTGAAGCCCATGCCGCTCAAGACCGCCTGATGGACGGCTTCGGTGAGCTGTATGGTCGCAGGCAGGGCCTGAATGGACAGTCGTGTCAGTTCGCGAATGTCCGCAAGATGCCAGGAAGTGGCGGGTAGTGGTGCGGTTGGTTGCGTCATTAGAGCCCCCTGTGAAGATATTGCCGGCCTGCTCCCGCCCGGCCGCGAACAGCGTGCACGACAACCAGCTTGCGCCCTTTGCCCCGGGTTTGCCAGTAATGCGCCGACGGTTCTTGGCAGAAAACTACCTCGTGCGCCTAAAGGCTACGAGCGTGATCTTTCCTTGGTGCGAGTCGGGTCACGGCAGCGGGCAGCAAAATCCACTCTACTTCTTTTCCATATGGCACCGAAATGGGGAGGCGAAGATGTCACTGTTTGATGAGCGCAGGGTACAGGATCTCTGTGCCCGCTTGCTGGAGGGCAGCGATGAGAAGGGGTATTCACTCGATAGCAAGCATGGCCGCGGATTGCGAGATCTCTTGCAGGCTGTGGGCGGAGTCAAGCCGGTGGGGCGAGGGGCTCGTTATGTGCTGACGGATGCTGGGCGAGCTTATCTAGCAGCACAGTTGGCACAGGTGGCACCAGTGATGCCAAACAGGCGTGACACTGTACGTGCTCTCGGGGTGGACCTGCCTGCGTGCCTCAACCAGGCCAGTTTTCATGCCCTCTGGTATGGGGACAGCAAGAGCGGGATAGGTCCAGATAATGATGCTATCGACATAACATTGACACAGGATGAGGTGGTCCGGCTGCGTACCATGAGCCCGTTGCTACTCATTGATAAGAGCGGCCAGCGCCATGATATGACGGCACAGTTGGCGCTATTGGGAGAGCTGGTCTTGCCGGAGCGTTGTCTTTGCAAGTTGCAGGGCATCGAGTGGCAAGGACAGCAGATAGTCACGGTGGAGAACAAGGGGGCCTTCGTGGATTACCCGTTGCAAGCAGGGGAGTTGTTGCTTTATGTGCCTGGCCGCAATACCAGACTGGCGCGGCAAGTGATCCCGCTACTGCCGGCGGTTGTGCCTTGGGCCCATTTTGGTGATCTGGATCAGCGGGGATTGGATATTGCTACCGAGCTGGCCCATGCCCTCCGTCGTCCGTTGGCGCTCTGGTTGCCAGACACCTTGATGGCCTATGTTCATCACTATGCTTGTCCTTTGATCCGCCGCCTGGAAGGGCAACCGATCAGCAGAGGCAAGATCCCTTGGGGGGTAGTACCCGTGAGCGGCGGGGAGGACAGACTGCTGGCAGAGGCCATGACGCATCTAGTCTCAAACGGATTGTGGTTGGAGCAAGAAGTATTGGTGCTGGCCGGGGGTTGGCAGTCATGGCAACTCGAGGTGTTTTGCGAGCAAGGTAGCAAATAAAAAAACCGCCATCAGGCGGTTTTTTTATTTGCCGGCCCTTATTTCAGGGCTTTCTTCAGCTTCTTGATCTTGCTCTCGTGCTTGGCAATTTTCTCGAGGCGGGTGGCGATCTTCTTCTTGATCTCTTTCTTGCTGACTTTGGCCATCTGGCGTGCTCCTTTTGCAATGATGACACTCGCGGTGTCGGGGTAGGTCAGTCCATGAACCTCCAGAGTGCCACAGGGTAGCTGATGACACCAACCTTTCGCTCAAAATAACGGCAGACAGCATGCCGGCGTAGGGTCTTGTGCTGCGACGCTACGAATCCAGAACAGGGTCGCTGCAGGGTAATCGGCAGCCATAAAAAAAGCGCCCCGCGGGGCGCTCTTGTAATCGGTGCGTGGGGGCGATCAGGCCTTTTTCAGGTAGGCGGCAACCAGCACGATCTGCACGCCGTTGACCTTGCCTTCGATGTGCAGCGGGTTGTTGGTGAGGCGGATGCCCTTCACCAGGGTGCCACGCTTGGCGGTGAAGCCCGCCCCCTTGACGTCCAGATCCTTGATCAGGGTCACCGAGTCACCTTCGACCAGTACGGCGCCGTTGGAGTCGACGGTCGGGACGCTGTCGTCATCCTCGCTGGCCAGGCCCGCTTCGGCCCAGGCCTTGGTCTCATCTTCCATGTACATCATGTCCAGCATGTCCTGGGCCCACACCTCGCCCTGGGCGGAGAGGCTTTTCAGCTGGCGCCACGCCATGACCTGTACCGCAGGGACCTGGCTCCACATGCTGTCACCCAGGCAGCGCCAGTGGTTGACCACTGTGGTTTCTGGCTGCTCCAGCTGGCCACGGCAGGTGTCGCACAGGGCAACGCTGTGATCATCATCGCTGGCCGGAGAGTGGGGGACCGCGAAGGCAGTCAGTGCCTGTTCGGCACCGCACAGTTCACACTTGGCGCCCGCGCGCGCTTGCAGGATGGCATTGATGGTCATGTTTTGGTTCCATTCACGTTGGTAAAATGGCCCGCGCTGGGCAGGCCAAGATAATGAAGGGGCGGAATATACCACAAAACCCCGCTCTTTGTCAGGCTAAGCCCCGCCGCAGGACTATGGCGGGGCGGAGGAATGGGCCGAAGGGGCTCTCTTTGCCCGTGCTGAAGCCCGGTGATGGCGGCACACCCATGCCGGCGCAGCATGGATGAGAGTGCTTTTTGGCGCGGGATCGCTAGAATGAGCCTCCATTTTGACGGCAGAACAGGGGCTCACGTGCTGGCTCAACGTTTTCAACAACTGGACCGGCTGCTGAGCGAAGCCCGGCACTGGTGGCAATACCAACCCTATCATCACCTTGACCTCGCCTTTGCCAAGGCGGCGCCGGCGCTGGCTGAGCGGCTCAATGCCCTGTCGCTGGCCGAGATTGAGCGGCTCGATGGCGACATGCCTGCCCTGTGCGAGCTGCTGGCCCCCTGGATCCCGCAGGGTTCAGCGTTGCATGCTCTGAGCGCGTTGCCGACCCTGACGGGCGACCCCATCCCGTGCGAGCGGACCATGGCGATGTACATGCCGGGGCGCAAGCAGGCCCAGATTGAAGCCTTCACCGCCTGCCTACCCGCCCATCGCGGCCCCTATCTGGAGTGGTGTGCGGGCAAGGGACACCTGGGGCGGCTGGTCTCCCTGCACCGTCAAGCCGAGGTGCTGAGCCTGGAGCTGCAGGCGCCCCTGTGCGAAGAGGGGCGCCTGCTGGCCGCCCGCGACGGCGCCCGGATGGCATTTGTCTGTGCCGATGCCTTCGCCGATGAGACGGCCCAGCTGATCGCCCCGGCCCATCACGCCATGGCGCTGCACGCCTGCGGCGAGCTGCACACCCATCTGATTGAACAGGTGGCGGCGCGCGGTGCCGAGGGGGTGACCCTCTCCCCCTGCTGTTATCACCTGATCCGCACCAGCCACTACCGCCCGCTCTCCGGCCCGGCCAAGGCTAGTGCGCTGCAGCTTGCCAAGAGCGATCTGAAGCTGCCGCTGCAGGAGACGGTCACCGGCGGCGCCCGCATCGCCCGCTTGCGCGAGCAGGAGGTGGCCTGGCGGCTGGCCTTTGACTGCCTGCAGCGCCAGGTGCGCGGGGTGGATGAGTATCTGCCGGTGCCCAACATGCAAAAGAGCCTGCTGACCGGTACCTTCGAGGATTTCTGTGGCTGGGCCGCCGAGCGAAAGGGGCTGTTGTTGCCGGCCGGCCTCGACTACGCCGGGTTTCTGGCAAAAGGGGAGGCGCGTTATGGCGATGTCGCCCGCATGGAGCTGGTGCGTCACCTGTTTCGCCGTCCGCTGGAGCTCTGGCTGGTGCTGGATCGCACCCTCTTCCTGCAAGAGCAGGGCTACCGGGTGGAGGTGGGAGAGTTTTGCGACAAGCCCATGACTCCCCGCAATATCCTGATCCGTGCGGTGCGCACGCCAGAAAAATAAGCGGCGGGCCCCGTCGTTACGGGGTCTGTTGCAGCGGCTTGCTGTTTAACCTTCGAGGTCGCCGATTGGGGCGTTTGTTTCGTTGAAAGAGCGGCTTTTTCGCTCTTTTTTCATTTTTCTTCGGTTTATTTTCATATATCCGGCCGCCGCGTCAAAACATCGGTTCACAATGCATTTTATGGCGGCCGACCGACAGAGTGAATTGGCTCACAGTTCCGATAACATTCTTAATTTTCATCGTGAATTTAGTGGCTGATAATATTACTCTCGAGGCGACTCTTATCCCGACGTTATTCTGACATAAGGACTGTCTGTTATGTTCAAGCCTACACATTGTGCCTGGCTGGTTGCGGCTGCCTGCGCATTGCCAAGTCATGCCATGAATATTCAACCCGACCCACAAAATGCCGGTGGATATGTGATTGCCGCGCCGGATCTGGCGGCGGTTGAAAAATCCAAGACGGCCAATCCCATGTACGGGATTTGGGCAAAGGCGTTGGCGACACGTTCCAATACCATTGTCGATGCCATCAAACCGAGGGCAGCGAGCAACCCGGATAACGTCAAACGGGTCGAGCGGGTATTCACCGAATCGGACTGGGATTATTTAACCCAGATGGCGGCGCCGGAATATACCTACGAGCGTTTCTTGCGGGCGGTCGGTAAATTCCCCGCCTTCTGCGGCGAATATACCGATGGTCGCGATGCCGATGCCATCTGCAAAAAATCCATCATCACCGCCTTTGCCCATTTTGCCCAGGAGACCGGTGGCCACATTGCCAAGGAGAATATCTCCGACAACCCGCTGGCCCTGGAGGAGTGGCAACAGGCGCTGGTGCACGTGCGCGAGATGGGCTGGTCGGAGGGGCAGACCGGCTACACCACCGGCTGTGGCCAGAACGACTGGCAGAACAAGAAGTGGCCCTGCAGCACAGGGCAGGGTTATTTCGGTCGCGGCGCCAAGCAGCTCTCTTACCATTTCAACTACGGCGCCTTCTCCGAGGCGATGTTTGACGGCGATGCGTCCGTGCTGCTGAACAACCCCGGGCTGGTGGCGGACTCCTGGCTCAACCTTGCCTCCGCCATCTGGTTCTTCCTGACCCCGCAGGCTCCCAAGCCTGCCATGCTGCACGTGATTGACCGCACCTGGGTGCCCTCCCAGCGCGAGATCGCCGCTGGCATCGGCTACGGTTTTGGCACCACCATCAACGTCATCAACGGCGGCATCGAGTGCGGCGAGCAGAACAAGGACAAGGGTCAGCCGGTCAACCGCATCCGCTACTGGGAAGGGCTGGCCAAGCATTACGAGATCCCGCTCAAGGCCGACGAGAAGAACACCTGCTGGCAGCAGACCCCCTATGGCAGCCTCAACCTCAACGGCGCCACCGACGTGCTCTACACCAACTGGGACGGCAACTGGAAATATTACCCGGATCGGCCCGGCGGCTACTCGTTCGAGTGTGAGCTGGTGGGGTTCCAGACCGCCTACTCGGCGCTGGTGCCAGGAGATTACGAGAAGTGTGTGACCAACTTCTACGGCTCCCACGCCAACTGGCCCAAGGTGCGGGTGGTGGCCAAGCTGGATCCTGCGCCGGTTGACCCGACCGATCCCCCGGTGGGCGATGTACCTGCCTGGAGTGCCAGCAAGGTCTATACCGCGGGCAATCAGGTGAGCTACAAGGGGGCCATCTATCAGGCCAAGTGGTGGACCCAGGGCAATGAACCGGGCAAGGGGGATCCCTGGGTGCTGGTGCCAGCGAAATAAAGCAAAGCGGCCTGGATCAATTCGCGAGACGATTGATACATCTATTCAGCCAAGTAGGGGGACAGATTGTCCCCCTTGTTCCATATCCGACATGGAAAAATTGAGCTTGCATTTAATTTGGCAAGAGAGGGTGATACTCCGGCCCTTATCACTTATATGAGGGCCCAATGAGGGGGGTAATAGCCGACAGCTGCCGATGCTGATGCAGTAAGTCAGTCATCTATATCGGACTGACTCAGTTTTTTATCTTGGGGAGCCGTCAGCTGAACTTTATTCAGCTGGGCATTGATGATGTGTTGCCTTATTGAACTGGCCCTTGTTTTATCCATCAGGCATGCCTCACTCAGCCGATATTTTATCGGGCAATGACATGCAAGAGTTAAAAGGATTGGCCGCCATCTCGCCATGGAATATCACTGCGCAAATGCGTCAACATCAGGGAGCAACCTCATGTTCACTATTGCCGTGCATGTCGAAGTCCCGCTGACAGAGGTCGGGGAGGGCATCAAGGTGGCCAAATTTCAGGACCCTGAAGGCAACCGGATTGCATTGCAGGAGCGCTGGCCGCCGGCCTCGTGAGCCATCTCGCAGCCGGTTTTGTGATGGGGACGGTGGCCGACGAGGGCGCAACATGGTACTCATCTGATCCGGCAGTGGCCGCGATGGCGTGGTCAGGTCTGCGACGACAAGCGACAGCAAGGCGCAAGGAGGAGTGATGAAGGGACATTGTCTGTGTGGCGGGATTGAGGTCTTGGCCGGCGATCATCAGGAGGTGGGGGTGTGCCACTGCAGCACCTGTCGGCGCTGGTCGGGCGGCCCGCTGTTTGCGGTGCACTGCGGCAAGGAGGTGCACTTTAGCGGGCTCACCCCGGTGGCCTATCGCTCCTCGGAGTGGGCGGAGCGGGGCTTTTGTCCCACCTGCGGCACTCACCTTTTCTATCACCTGTTGCCGACGGATGAGTACATAGTGCCGGCCGGCCTGTTTCAAAACGAATCTTTCCAGCTGGCGAGCCAGATCTTCATCGACGAGAAGCCCGATTTCTACGAGCTGAAAAACGAGACACCTACCCTGACCGGTCAGCAGGTGTTCGAGCAGTTTGCCCCCAAGTAGTGAACGCGAAGGGAGGCCGCGAGCGCGGCTGGCAACATGAAAGGAACAGACCATGCAATTGGTAGTGATGCGCCACGGGCAAACCCCGGCCAATGCCGAGGGGCGCTATCAGGGGGCGCTGGATATTGCTCTAAGCGACACCGGCGTGGCCCAGATCAGCGCGCAGGCAAAGATGCTGGTCTTGGCGCATGCCCCGTTTCAGCAGCTGCTGAGCTCTCCCTTGCTGCGGGCACGGCAGAGCGCGGCCCTGGTGGCGGACGAGCTGGCGCTGCCGGTGACGCTCGCCCCTGCGTTTCGCGATCGCCATGTCGGGGTGTTCGAGGGGCTGACCCAACAAGAGGCGCGGGCGCGCTACCCTGCGCTGTGGGCCCGCAACATCACCCGGCGGCGAGTCGCTGGACGAAGTCATTGCCCGGGTCGGGCAGGGATTGGCGGAACTGGCGCAGAGTTGCCATCAGGAGCGGGTGTTACTGGTGGCGCACGGCGTGGTGGCCAAGGTGATCCGGGCGCTGACCGTGGCGGGATTTGACGACTTCTTCGAGTGGCAGCTGGCCAACGGGGCCCTGCTGGAGGTGTCGTTGGCATGTGACGACGCTGGCGGGCCGCTGGGTTTCTTTGCCCGGCCGGGCAGTGAACATGGTCTCGCTACCTTGAATTGAGGAAGGCGCCAGGCCTGATGATTGTCTATCAGGCTTGGCGTCGCCTATCAGGGGGAATCTGGCAGCGCCTTCCTTGAGCAGTTGCGCCCCTGTTTCTTGGCCAGATAGAGGGCGGTATCGGCCCGGCGCACCATGCGCTCCACCGTATCCTGCGGGCCCAGACTGGCACTGATGCCGACGCTGATGGTGAGCGGCACCTCGGTGCCTGCGCCCAGCTGATGCAGCTGCGACTCGACGGCGAGGCGGATCCGCTCCGCACTGGCCCAGGCCAGCTCCAGCGAGGTTTCCGGCAGCAGCACGATGAACTCCTCGCCGCCCCAGCGGCCCAGCATGTCCACCTCCCGCAGCTGTTTGGCGACTCGCCTGACCAGGCTCAAGATGGCCTGATCGCCCTGCTGATGGCCATAGGTGTCGTTGATCTGCTTGAAGTGATCGATGTCGATCAGCAGCAGGCTCATGGTGTGACTGAAACGCTGGCAGCGCTGCATCTCCAGCTTGACCAGTTCATCGAAGCGGCGCCGGTTGGCGATCCCGGTGAGGGGATCCGTAGTGGCCGCCACCTTGAGCTCCTCCACCAGCTTGGCCCGCTCCGAGATGTCCCGCAGGATGGCGGTCATCTCGGTGGTCTGGCCCAAGTTGATCTTGGCGATGGTTACTTCCAGCGGAAATTCGCTGCCGTCGCGGCGCAGCCCCATCACGGAGGCGCGGGCGTGCATGGGGCGCGAGTTGATGGGAGAGTTGCTGAACGCCTTGAAATAGCCGTCGTGGTTGGCCCGAAAGCGCTGGGGCAGCAGGGTCTCCAGCCGCTTGCCGAGGTAGCTTTCGTCTACCCCGAACATCTCGCAGGCGGCGGTGTTGATAAGTTCGATGCGCGACTCGCTGCTGACGCTGATGATGCCGTCATAGGCGGAGTTGACCACCGCCTCGAAGCGCTTGCGGCTCATCTTGAGCGCCTCTTCCAGCTGCTTTTTGGCGGTGATGTCGATGGCGGTGACCATGATGCGGGTGATGCGGGACTGCTCGGGAATGATGGGGGAGATGACAAAGCGCCACCAGCTGGTGCGCGACAGGGTATCGATGGGCAGCTCGCTCTCGAGCCCGGTCTGCTGGCTCACACACTCGTGCATCGGTTGCTCTATGCTGCCGGTGATGTAGCGGGGAAACATCTCGCCCAGGCGCTTGCCGATGCAGCCCAGCACATCCAACTCGAAGGCCTGGGCAAAGGTGTCGTTGGCGGAGATGAGGGTAAAGCGATCGTCCTTGTCGAGGGAAAACACCGCGACGGCGGCACCGATGGCATCGAGAGAGGACTTGATATCGGCGTGGGAACCCTGTGTGAACATGCAACCTCCATGACGAATAACATATTGATATTCAGTATAGTGCGGCCGCTTTGATGCCCGGTTGGCGGGAGCCGGGCAGGGGCCGGCCACAGAACGCCCGCTCTGGCAAACTGGCTGGCCGGCCCGGATTGGGCTTTACTTGCGGGCATCTACAAACGGCACCGGATCCGGCGCAGCGGTCTGGTCAGCGCAACGAAGCAGGGAGGGGGAGATGAAGATCAGCATCGAGGCACATATCGAGCAGGAGATAGAGGCGGTCTGGTGGGCCTGGAACGATCCGGACTGCATCGCCAGGTGGAATGCGCCCTCCAGCGACTGGCACACTACCAGCAGCCGGGTCGATCTGGTGGTGGGTGGGCGTTTTTGCCATCACATGGCCGCCAAAGACGGCAGCGCCGGGTTTGATTTCACCGGCACCTTTACCCGGGTGGAGGCGCCGACCCGGCTCTCGTTCTTGATGGATGACGGGCGCGAGGTGGATGTGCAGTTTGCGAGCGAGGCGGGCGGCACACGGGTGCAGGAGACCTTCGATGCCGAGTCGAGCCACACCCCGGCCCAGCAGCAGACGGGCTGGCAGGGGATCCTCGACAACTTCAAGCGCTACGTGGAGGCGGCAGGCTAGGGGAGAGGTGCCAGTAGCAATAAAAAACCACCGCCAGACGTCGGTGGTTTTTTATTGCGCCTTGATTACGGGGCTCATACCGCTGGCGTTGCCGGCGGGTGGCGCGAAGGCGTTACTCTTCGATATCCAGCAGCACCAGGATGGCGCTGTCACCGCCCCACTCGCGGGGGGCCTGATGGAACGCCTGTACATTGGGGTGTTGGGCCAGCCAGCTCGGGATGCGCTGCTTGAGGATGTGTTTGCCGATGCCGTGCATCACGGAGGCGACGTGAATGTTCTCGCGTCGGCAGAGAGTCAGCAGGGCCGCCAGCTCCTGTTTGGCCTGCTGCTGGTTCATGCCGTGCAGGTCGAGGTAGATCTCCGGCGGATAGCTGCCGCGCTTGAGCTTTTTGAGCTCGAATTTCGACACATCTTCGCGCACGTAACGGGTCGGTCCATCCTCTTCCAGATGGGGCTGGTATTCATCGCTGAAATAGTGGTCAACCCCAAGGGATTCGCGGCTCTCACGCATTTCGCGTTTCTGCTTGACCGGGCGTAACTCGGCCCTTATGGTATCTTGCTTGATTTTCCGGGTACCTTTTATCGCATCGCGGAACAGCAGGGTTTCCTCGTCTGTCGGTGAGGGCGTTTTTTTCATCAGGTACTCGTCTTGCTCGCTGTATAGAATTCTCGGGCCGGATATTACTCGACTTGGAGGTGGATTTGGACAAGATATTTATCGATGAGGTGGTTGCCGAGATGCACACCATCCAGGACATGTTGCGCTGGGCCATGAGTCGTTTCAACGACGCCGGGATCTTCTACGGACATGGTACCGACAACGCCTGGGATGAAGCCGTGCAGCTGGTACTGCCCGCGCTACATCTGCCGCCGGACGTGGATCCGGCCATGCGCCACTCCCGCCTGACCACCAGCGAACGGCACCGCATCGCCGAGCTCATCATCCGCCGCGTGCAGGAGCGCATTCCCGCCCCCTACCTGACCAACAAGGCCTGGTATGCCGGTTGGGAGTTCTACGTGGACGAGCGGGTGCTCATTCCCCGCTCCCCCATCGCCGAGATGGTGGCCAACCGCTTCGCCCCCTTCCTGAAAGACGAACCGACCCGGATCATGGATCTCTGCACCGGCTCCGGCTGCATCGCCATCATCATGGCCCACGAGTTCCCGGAAGCGGAAGTGGATGCCATCGACATCAGCGTCGATGCCCTCAACGTGGCCGAGCGCAACATCAACGATCACGGCTTGGAGCAGCAGGTCATTCCGATCCGCTCCGATCTGTTCCGTGATCTGCCGGTCGGCGACAAGTACGATCTCATCGTCTCCAACCCGCCCTACGTGGATTCCGAAGACATGTCGGATCTGCCGGACGAGTTTCGCCACGAACCCGAGCTGGCGCTGGCCTCCGGCTCCGACGGCCTCAAGCTCACCAAGCGTCTGCTGGCCAATGCCGCTGATTTCCTGAAAGACGATGGCGTGCTGGTGGTCGAGGTGGGCAACAGCATGATCCATCTGGAAGCCCAGTTCCCTGACGTGCCCTTCACCTGGGTGGAGTTCGAGAACGGCGGTCACGGCGTGTTCGTGATGACCCGTGCCGAGCTGGTGCAGTACCAGGACCATTTCGCGATTTACAAGAGCTAAGCAGGAGCAAGCATGGCAGGGAACAGTTTCGGCCAACTCTTTCGGGTTACCACCTTCGGCGAGAGCCACGGCCTGGCGCTGGGCGCCGTGGTCGACGGCTGCCCGCCGGGGCTTGAGATCAGCGAAGCGGATCTGCAGGGGGATCTGGACCGGCGCAAGCCCGGCACCTCCCGCTACACCACGCCGCGTCGCGAGCCGGACGAGGTGAAGATCCTCTCCGGGGTGTTCGAGGGCAAGACCACAGGCACCTCCATCGGGCTCTTGATCGAGAACACCGATCAGCGCTCCAAGGACTACTCCGACATCAAGGACTTGTTCCGTCCGGGCCACGCCGATTACACCTATCACCAGAAGTACGGCCAGCGCGACTATCGTGGCGGCGGTCGCTCCTCCGCCCGTGAAACCGCCATGCGGGTGGCGGCGGGGGCCATTGCCAAGAAGTACCTGAAACAGGTGCACGGCATCGAGATCACCGGCTTTCTCTCCCAGCTCGGCCCCATCAAGGCAGAAGCCTTCGACGCCGCGCAGATCGAGCAGAATCCCTTCTTCTTCCCTGATGCGGGCAAGCTGGAAGCGCTCGACCAATACATGCGCGACCTGAAGAAAGAGGGCAACAGTATCGGTGCCAAGGTGCAGGTCATCGCCAGCAATGTGCCGGTGGGCCTGGGTGAGCCGGTGTTCGATCGTCTCGACGCCGACATTGCTCACGCCATGATGGGCATCAATGCGGTGAAAGGGGTGGAGATCGGTGACGGGTTCGCGGTGGTGGAGCAAAAAGGCTCCGAGCATCGTGACGAGATGACCCCGGCCGGCTTTGCCAGCAACCATGCGGGCGGCATTCTGGGCGGCATCTCATCGGGTCAGGATATCGTGGTGAGCATGGCGCTCAAACCCACCTCCAGCATCACGGTGCCGGGCAAAACGATCAATACCGAAGGCGAGGCCATCGAGATGATCACCAAGGGTCGCCACGATCCTTGCGTCGGCATTCGCGCCGTGCCCATCGCCGAGGCGATGCTGGCCCTGGTGTTGATGGATCACCTGCTGCGCCACCGTGCCCAGAACCAGGGCGTGCTGACGCACACTCCGCAGCTGCGCTGATCGGCTGTTCACCACTCGGCTGATCGGGTGGCGCAGTCACACACAGGCACAATGAAAAGGCGACCTCAGGGTCGCCTTTTTGATGGCCATTCACCCCTCTTGGCGAGTGGGCCGGGGGGCGTGTCGGCCGCCGGGTTGTCGAGCCGGCAGGTGGGCGGGGTGGGGTTGCCGCTTGCCGGCGGCAGGTTGGCGATCGCCGCATCGACCCGGGCTAGGGTGTCGTCATCGATGGCGCTGTTGGCAAACATCAGGCTGACCGGCTGGTGGTGGAGCAGCAGCTGGCAGTGGATAAAACCGTCGGCCCCCAGCTGTTGCAGCCGGTAACGAGCGTATTGCCACTCGACGATGATGCCGTCGAGGCGGCGGGCCAGCAGCAGATCGATCAGCCGATCGTCGCTGTTGTATTCACTCGCCTGTTTCAGGGCCGGGCAGGATGCCATCAGCTGGGTCGGCCGGGTGCCGCGCAGCTTGCCAAGGCGCAGCTGGCTTTGCTGGCAGAGCCCCTGCAGGCTCTGCACATCCTGCCAGGGTTCACGCTGACCGGGGATGGGATCGCTGCTCAGCAGCACAAAGGTGCTGCGCCGATAGGGGGCTGAGAAACGGGCGAAGGCGCGCCGTTCCGGCGTATCGAGCGCCCCCATGGCGAGATCGAGTTGCTGCTGCTCTATTAGATGAAGGGCCCGGGCCCAGGGCAGATTGCGAAAGCGGGGCGTGAGCCCCGCCTGGGCCAGGATCTGGCGGGTCAGGCTCACGTCCAGCCCATCCAGCGTCCCCTGGGCATTGATGTAGCTGAACGGTGGCCAGTGACCCCAGGCGACGGACAATCTGGGGTTGGCTTGCAGCGGCAGAGTGAGGGCAAGCATCAGCAGAAGCAGCCAGCACCGGCCGGCAGGTAGAAAATGAACGCGCATGAACCTGAACCTCCTTGTTGCAGGATCGCCGCGGCGGCGTCGCCATGGCCTGGCATCAAGCATAGCCTGATTCGAATGAGTTCTTGAACGGCTTTTCTCGGCGGGACGGTGACCGGCTTTTGGCAAACATGCTGGGAGGAACATCACATTTTTCTCGTTTCTCCTCAATAACTCCGTTAGACTGCGCCCCTATTCTTTCCCCTTTGCTCTGCTCCCCGGGGAAATCGTTGTGTTCTCAACAGGCCCGAGTCTGGTGAGATGGCATCGGCTCAGCAGAGGAGCCCCATCCCGGATTGTCGGCGCCCCTATCCCTAGCAGGTAACTATGAGTTTTACTTCCCTCGGTCTGGCCGAACCCTTGTTGCGTGCCGTTGCCGAGCAAGGCTACGACACCCCGTCTCCCATTCAGCAACAAGCGATCCCGGCGGTACTGGCTGGCCGTGATCTGATGGCCGCCGCCCAGACCGGGACCGGCAAGACCGCAGGTTTTACCCTGCCGATGCTGCAACGCTTGACCGAGAGCAAGCGCAAGGTCTCCCCGAACCGCATCCGTGCCCTGGTGCTGACCCCGACCCGCGAGCTGGCCGCCCAGGTGGGCGAGAGCGTGCGCAACTACGGCAAGCACCTGCCGATCCGCAGCCACGTGGTATTTGGCGGCGTGAGCATAAACCCGCAGATGATGGCGACCCGCCGTGGTCTGGACGTGCTGGTGGCCTGCCCGGGCCGTCTGATGGACCTTTACAACCAGAACGCCGTCAAGTTTGACGAAGTCGAGATCCTGGTACTGGACGAAGCGGACCGCATGCTCGACATGGGCTTTATCCGCGACATCCGCCGCATCCTGGCTCTGTTGCCGAAGAAACGTCAGAACCTGCTCTTCTCCGCCACTTTCGCCGACGAAATTCGCGAGCTGGCTACTGGCCTCCTGGACAACCCGGCGGTGATCGAAGTGACCCCGCGCAACAGCACCGCCGAGCGCATCGAGCAGCTGGTGCACCCGTGCGACAAGGCCAACAAGATTGCCCTGCTGAGCCACCTCATCTCCAGCAACAACTGGCAGCAGGTGCTGGTGTTTACCCGTACCAAGCACATCGCCAACCGGGTTGCCGAGAAGCTTGAGAAAGACGGCATCAGCGCCGCCGCCATCCACGGCAACAAGAGCCAGGGGGCCCGTACCCGCGCCCTGTCCGGCTTCAAGGATGGCAGCGTGCGCGTCATGGTGGCGACCGACATCGCCGCCCGCGGCCTCGACATCGACAAGCTGCCCCAGGTGGTCAACTTCGAGCTGCCAAACGTGGCGGAAGATTACGTGCACCGTATCGGCCGTACCGGTCGTGCCGGCGCCGCCGGTCACGCCATCTCCCTGGTGGCGGCGGACGAGGGCAAGCTCATCAAGGCCATCGAGCGGCTGACCAAGCAGAGCATCCCCTGCGAGCAGGTGGCCGGCTTCGAAGCCTCCCGCGAGACGCTGGACAACATCGCCCGTGGCATCGGTGCGCCGCTGCGCAAAGAGCCGCGCGATCCGAGCGAGCAGCGCCGTGCGCCGCGTCCGCAAGGTCAAGGCCAGCGTCAAGGTGCCGGTCGCTCCGGCAATGGCGCCGGTGGTAACGGTGGTGGCAATCGCACTGGCAACGGCGGCAAGCCCAAGCCCCAGGGCGGTCAGCGTCCGGCTGATGGTGCCGGTAAACCGGCCCAGGCTCGTCGTCCGCGCCGTTCTACTCATAACCAGTAAGCGGTTCGGGAGCTTCTCTCCCCCGCTCAACGGTTGAATAGAAAACCCCGCCAAGTTGGCGGGGTTTTTTGTGCCTGCGGTTTGCAGCAGGATGAAAAGAGGTGGCTCAGGCTGCAAGCAAATGGCGACGCTTGCCGACCTGCGTCTGGATCTGTTGACATAGCGTTTGAATATTCGGTTCATCCATTTTTTCACGGGAAATATAGATGCCAACCGTGCCTCTGTTATATTCCTCAGCCATCTCGAGTGGGACGACACCAAATTTTGAGAAGTATTCTTCCATGCTGCCTGGATACGGCATGACCGCATTGCTGGTATTCACAAGATCGATGGCGGCCATCAATGAATTGGAGCTGTAAATGATTTTATCATTGAGCTGCATCTCTTCATGCTCTTGCTTTTTGATTGCCATATCCTCGACCAGATGAAGATATTTAGGTTCATCCGTGGTAATCAACAGGCTGGGGTAATAAACCAGATCCTGCTTGCTGCAAATTTTCCCTGAGAGGGGATGTCCAGCTCTGACAAATACGGCATCGCTGGCGGTAAAGAGCGGGATGAAGATCAGGCTGTAATGTTTATCCAGACCATGGATTTCATGCCCCAAGAACAGGTCGATATGATTGCCCAGGAGCAAGTCCAGCAGTCGCAGATGATTACCAACTTCGATATTGATGGCGCAAGACGGGTTGGCTGCGCGGTAATGCAGGGTGACAGGTTGCAGCACATGCTGCCACCAGGCGTGGCCGGTTCCCACTCTCAGGGGCTGGGCTGCTCGCTCGCGCAGGATGGCGAGTCGTCTGAGGGTGTCATCGTAGATCCGTTGCATCATGCGGGCCTGGGTCAGCAACAACTCGCCGGCTGCCGTCAGCGCCACACCGCCAGCCTGTCTGATGAGCAGGGGCGTACCCAGACTCTCTTCCAGTTTCTTCATGTTGTGGGTCAGCGTTGGCTGGCTCAGCCCCATGTGCCTGGCGGCGAGACTCACGCTTTTGTGGGTCGCGACTTCAATGAATTGTCTGAGGTGTTTATCCACGGGAAATAACGTACGTTCAGGATCAGGCGGAGCGCCACGCTAGTGCAAGCATGGGTGACTGTCAATCGCCTCCGTGTCGCCGCAACAGTTTTTGTGTGTGTCTCCTCACGTTGTTTTCTATTCGAGTTGACCGGTAACCGAGTTTATTTTGTGAATAGGATCACGCAATGCAGCCTGGTTATAGATGATGGCTATCCCGTCATTATGGTCGTCTATGTGTTTTTCAAGGCCTGCTGGTGTAGGCTAGAAAATACAGTTTATGGCTGTCATTAGAATAACGAAATAATAAATAAAGTAACGAAGGGAATATATGAAAATCCATCCATTGGCTTTATCCGTGTCATTGTTGTGCGGCGGAATGCTCTTGTCCGGTTGTAACGATAATAGTTCATCTGAAAGTGATAATACTATTGAGGCGAAAGCCCCCTGGGATTTTGATCTCTATCTGGTCGGGGAGTTCAGCGGTTGGGATCGTGAGGAGAAGTTCAAACTGCTCTTCAAAGATGGAATATATCGACTGGACAACCTGAAGATAAATTCAGGCATGTCACCGTTCAAGGTCGCGGGCCCAGAATGGACGAAATATCCTGACTTTTCTGCCGATAGCCGCAACGAGACCAGCATCTTCCCCGAACAGCGCTATCCCATGTACTACCAGAATAACGGACAGAACAATCGCCTGGTGGTGACCGAAAAGGGGCTGCTCGATATTCAGGTCAAGGTGACCAATGCCGATCTGGCGGCCCCCGTCGTCGAATTTACCATGGTGCGTGATGACCCCAATTACGCTGAAAACCTCTATCTGAAGGGCATAAACGGCAATCTCGAACCGCTCTTGCAGATGATCTACCAGGGCGACAAACGCTATGTGGTGGTGGCCAGGCTGGCTCCCGGGGAGCACAAGATTAAGATGGCCTCTGCCCAGGACGGGCTCGGCTTTGGTACCAGCGGCACCCTGTCATTGAACGATCCCGCCAGGATGCAGCGCTGTGACAGCAGTTGCCAGCTGGCATCCCTGTCGGTATCACAGGCGGGATATTACAAGTTTGTCCTTGATGCCAGTGGGGATGAAAAGGCCCCTGAGTTGCTGATCAGTGCCGCGACGGACGAGGATCTGCGCTTGATCAATCCCCATGAGGGGCATGAACTTATCGAGAGGCGGGAGTACCAGACCCATATACCCGGGGTCAAGGAGGTTGCCACCTTCTCGGTCAAGCAGGCCGGGGCCGACTATCGCAGCTATGCCCAGTCGACGACCCAGGAGCTGCGGGATCCGGGGGATAGCTTCACCACCTATCAGGAGCAGGCCGATCTGCCCCGGCTGCGTTCGGGCAACATGGTGTTTGACGCCTTGTTTACGCTGGCGACACACGAGATGCGGCAAAACAGCGTGTCCCAGGTCAAGGATGGCAGTTACGGCGGCGGTCAGGCGATCCCCTGCGACTGCTTCGAAACGGGGGCCAAGTGGCATTATGTCTGGACGCGGGATCTCTCTTACGCCACCGATCTGGGGCTGGGGGTGCTGGATCCGCAGCGGGCGCGTAACTCCCTGCAGTTCAAGCTCTCCGATTTCAGAACCGAGCTGAAGCAGGGTCTCGACGGCCTGATCCCGCAGGGGCGCCAGATCATTCAGGATACGGGCACGGGGGGCAGCTGGCCCATCAGCACCGATCGCATGGGGTGGGCGCTGGCGGCCGAGCAGGTGTTGGCGGCATTGCCGGCCGAGGAGCGCAGCGCCTTCCTGCCCGAGGCGTTTGAGGGGCTGCGCAATACCATTGAGAGCGATCGCCTGGCGGCCTTCGATAATGGCGATGGCCTCTATGGCGGGGAGCAATCCTTCCTCGACTGGCGTGACCAGACCTATGCCAAGTGGATCAAGACCGATATCGCCCACATCGGCATGAGCAAGTCCCTCTCCACCAATGTCCTCCACTACCAGGGTCTGATGCTGGCAGCGCACCTGGCCGCCGAGCTGGGCCAGGATGAGCTGGTGACTCGCTACAGCCAATGGGCCGCCGCGCTCAAGCAGGCCATCAATCGGGCCTTCTGGCTGGCAGATGAGAAGATGTATGCCAGCCTGATCAATACCGCTACGGATCCGAGCCCGGCCTACAAGTTCGATCTGCTGGGGGAGTCCCTTGCCATTCTGGCGGGCATTGCCGATGAGGCGCAGGCCAGGGAGATCGTCAGCCGCTATCCCATTGGGCCTTATGGTGCCCCTGTCTATTTCCCGCAGCAGCCCGATATGCCGGTCTACCATAACCGTGCCATCTGGCCCTTTGTCTCCGCCTACGGACTGAAGGCGGCGGCCAGGGTGCAGAACGTGGCCGTGGCCGATCGCCATGTAGACTCCATGATGCGTGGGGCCGCGCTCAACCTCTCCAACATGGAGAATCTGGAGTGGCTCTCGGGCCAACCCTCTCTGATGGATCTGGCTCAACCCGACTTGACGGGGCCTGTCATCAACTCCCAGCGTCAGCTCTGGTCCGTTGGTGGCTATATCGGCATGGTGACCAACACCCTGTTTGGCTACAACGTGGAAGAGCAGGGGATCCGTGTCTCGCCCTTTGTCACCAGTCACCTGCACAGGCTGATGGGTGCCAGACCCGAGGCCGTGCTCAAGGGGCTGAATTACCGTGGCAAGCAGATCGAGATCAAGCTGCTGCTCCCGGATGTCGGGGAGGAGGGCAGTTACTACCCGGTGCGCGGCATCATGCTCAACGGTGCCCCCGTGGGGGAGTTGATCAGCGAGGATATGCTGGCTGCCAGCAACCAGATCGAGGTCCAGTTGGGGGCCGGCATTGCCGATGAACAGGGGATCCGCCTGATCGAGGACGTGGCACCGCTGGACGTGGAAAACCGCAAGGTATTTGCACCGACCGAGCCCACCCTGCTGGGAGTGACCGAGCAAGCTGGCAAGCTGGTCGTCACATGGCAGGACAGCGTCAATAAAGGGGCGCTCAGCTACAACCTGTATCGCGATGGCAAGCTGGTCGCCAAGGGACTCGAGACGGCGGGAGAGTGGGTCGACGACCTGCGGCTGCAACCTGGCATGGCTTATTGCTACAGCGCGGAGGCCATCTATCCCGAGTCCGGTAACCGCTCCCATCATGCCAAGCCGGTGTGCTACCAGCCAGAGACCCAGCGCATCGCGGTCGATGCCGTCGTGGTGTCGCATACCGGCACCCTCACGGCGGCCGATGCGGCCATCTCCATGCCCTATCTGAAAGATTGGGGCCGCCCGGAGGATACCGTCCTGGTGCGCAATGTCACACTGGATGGTCAGCGCGCCATTCGCCTGCAGTACAGCAATGCCCAGCACGCCATCAATCTGGGGGTGACCAACGGGGTGAAGCGGATATCCGTGCTCAGCAAGGGCCAGGTGGTCGCAGGCGGCACTGTGCAGATGCCCCATGTGATGAAGGAGGGGGAGATCAAACCGCTGCGAGACTCGACCCCTGTCATCGTGAACGTGCCGGCAGGGCAGTACGACATCCTGGTGAGCGACTTCTATAACATGAGCTATCTGAAGGCGAACGATACCTACAATGATGCCGGCGGGCGGTGCGGGCCGGTCAACCTGATCGATCTGGCCAGCATCACTGTCTCGGCTCGTTAAACCAACTCAGCGGACAAGTCGGGCTTGTGGCCCGCAACTTGTCCCGCTGAAGAGTGCAAAAAGCCCTGCCACTCTGGCAGGGCTTTTCTGTATTGGCGGTGGTTCAGCCCAAGCTTGGGAAGTGCCCTGACTGTTGCGGGGAGAAGGTGCCACTGCGATGGCCGCAGCGGAAATGACAAGGCCCCGTCAACATCCGTTGGCGGGGCCTTGTCATTGGGGGATTCAATACCGGCTCTGGCTTAGAGCGCCGGCAGCAGCCCCATGCTGACGCTCACCTGCACCCCAACGATCAGCACCCCCATGGCACCGGCCAGGCCCAGGGCCAGCACGCCACCCGGGGCGCGGTAGTGGTGCGTCTCGGCCTGCTTGCGGCTCTGCCACACCAGTGCCACCGGCAGCAGTACCGCCAGTATCGCCAGCGCAATGGCGGCGTAGCCGAGCGCCATGATGAAGCCCTGCGGGAAGTAGAGGGCAAACAGCAGGGGCGGCACGAAGGTGATGAGGCCGGTCTGGGTGCGACCCTGCCAGTTGTCCTTGCGACGGGTCACCTTGGCCATGAAGTCAAACAGACCCAGGGTAACCCCGAGGAAGGAGGTGGCCAGCGCCAGATCGGCAAACAGGTGCATGGCCTGGTTGAAAGCGGGCCAGCTCACCAGCTTGCCGACGTTGGCCAGCAGGGTGTCCAGCGCGCCACCGCTCTGGAGCAGGGCCTGTTGACCCAGCAGACCCAGGATGGCGACCTGCCACAGCACGTAGAGAATGAGCGGCAGGGCGGATCCCCACACGAAGACCCGGCGCAGCTGCTTGGGGCAGTCCCCCAGGTAGAGCATCACGCTCGGGATGGAGCCGTGAAAGCCGAACGAGGTGAAGATGACCGGCAGACCCGCCAGCAACAGCCCCTGGCCCAGCGGCAGGGCGAGTAGGTGTTGCCCTTCGGTGCGCGGCAACAGCAGTGCCAGTACCGCCACCATGATCACCAGCTTGACGGTGAACATCAGCCGGTTGAGGTAATCCACCTGCTTGGTGCCGACACAGACCATGCCGCCAAACAGCAGGGTAAAGGCCCAGGCCGCCTGCTCCTGACTGAGGGGGAGGCCGGCATCGGCCAGCGCCTGGGCCAGCAGGCTGCTGCCGCCGCTGATGTAGGCGGAGGCCAGCGAGTAGAACAGCATCAGGATGCAGAAGGAGGCGATGCGCTTGCCCCAGGGGCCGAGCAGGTGATCCGCCAGCTGGTGCAGGTACCACTTGCCGGTGTTGAGGCTGGCTTCCACCTGCAGCATGGCGGTAAAGGCCATCAGGGCCCAGAGGCCGATCATCAGCAGCAGGGTGGCGGGGCCGCCGAGCGACGAAGAGGCCAGCGGCAGGGCCAGCATGCCGGCGCCTATGGTGGTGCCGGCAATCAACAGGGTACATCCCAGGGTTTTGGTGTTCATGGTGTCCATCCGAATCGAGAAACTGCGCGGTGCACAGCAGGCATATGAGGTGTTGGCAAGGCGCCTCCGGGGTCGAGACCGGAGGCTAGCAATATCGGAGTGAACCCATCGTTACGAAAAACCTGTGGTTGTAAAAGTTGGTTGCCAAGTTAACGGATCAAAATGGTGGAAACAAGCCTGAAAAAGCGGATTTTGTACTGGGTTGGCAGAATATGTGGAAATAAATGATGACAGATATGGTTTTAGGCTAGTGAAAAAAACGCGCCGCTGCGAACTGGGCCGCAGCGGTGCGCCATGGAGAGGGGATCAGCGGCGGCGTTTGAGGGTGCGGCTCACATAGTGGAGGCCGCACTGGTATTCGCCGCCAATCGCCTTGAGGGCCAGCTCCAGCGCCTGGCTGGCGAGGGCATCGTGCTGCTGGGGCAGGGAGTTGATGCCAAAGGGGAGGAAATCGAGCAGACGATCATCGCCGAAGGTGGCCATGGCGAGCCGGCTCATGTCGGTCTCCTGCTCAAGCAGATAGTCGAGCACCCCCTCCATAAGGATGTAGGAGGTGGCCACCAGTGCCTGGGGCAGCTGGCCGAGCTGTTGATGCAGCGTCTTGATCAGGCGATAGCCTTCGGCGCGGGAGAAGTGGGCCCCTTCACACAGATGGCAAGCCGTGCTGTGGCTGGCAACAGCCTGCTCGAAGCCCGCTTTGCGTTCACGGCTGATCGTGAGCGCCGGCAGCGCGGTGATCAAAGCGATGTGCGTGATTGCCGGCGAGAGCAGGGAGGCGGTGAGATCAAAGCTCGCCTTCTGGTTTTCACTGGCGACGGTGACGAACTTGTCGGCCGCCATGGCCCGGTCGATGGCGAGCACCTGGATGCCGCGCGTCTGCAGGCCGAGGTAGAAGGGATCTTCGGGCGGCAGGCAACTGGCCACCAGCAGCGCATCCACGTGGCGGCTGGCCAGCATCTCGGCCAGCTCCTTCTCGGTGGCGGGGTCATCTTCCGAGCAGACGATCAGCAGCTGATAACCCTGTACCCGCGCCCCTTGCTCCAGCCGTTTGGCGAGCTTGGCGTAACTGGCGTTCTCCAGGTCGGGCAGGATAAAGCCCAGGGTCCTGGTCTGGCCACCGCGTAGGGAGGCGGCGCGGCTGTCCGGCTGATAGTTGTGGGCGGTGACCACCGCCATCACCTTGTCGCGGGTAGCCTGGCTGATGCGGTATTGGTCGGCCTTGCCATTGATCACATAGCTGGCCGTGGTGCGCGAGACACCGGCGAGGGCGGCGATTTCATCCAGTTTCATCATGTTGGCTCTGTTTGAGTTGCAAGGCCCACGGGCACTGCCTGGTGAGGGCACCGAAAAGTGTGCGCGGGATCATATCATTGAAAAGCACTCTTTGTGGGTACTTGATCAATTCGCTGAAACGATTCAGTCTGAGTGTAAGTGAAACGATTCAGCTTGTCAGCAGACAATCGATGGCCGGGCATAAAAACCCGGCATGGCTCCCGAAGGGATGCAATCCGGTCTATTGTCAGCTGGCGAGTGGCACGAATGGTTATGTTTGATGCGCCGGTACGGTCAGACCGCCCGGCACCTGATGGAGAATCTCTATGTTGAAGTTGGCGCGACAGCAGATCCTGCTGGGGCAGTCGGTGGCGACCAAGGCCGAAGCCATTGCCCTGTTGGCAGGCAAACTGACCGAAGCCGGTCTGGTGGAGGCGGGGTACGTGGAGGGCATGCTGGCCCGCGAGGCGCAGCACGCCACCTATCTTGGCAGCGGCATCGCCATTCCCCACGGCACCACCGACACCCGGCATCTGGTGAAGAGCACAGGCGTCATGGTGGCCCAGTTCCCCAATGGCATCGAATGGGATGAGGGGCAGATCGCCTACGTCGCCATCGGCATCGCCGCCAAGTCCGACGAACATCTGGGCATTTTGCGCCAGCTCACCCACGTGCTGGGTGACGAGCAGGCGGCAGCCCAGCTCAAAGAGGCCACCGATGCCGACACCATCATCAATATCCTGACCGGTGCGACTGCGCCCAAAGAGGTGCAGTTCCTGGCCCTGGCCGACTTCCCGGCCGACGATCGCGATCAGCTGCTGCTGGGCGCCGCCGCCCGCGCCAAATCCGCCGGCTGGGGCGATGCCGCCATGGTGAGCGCCCTGCTGGCAAGCGAACCGGCCTATCTGGGCGAGGGGATCTGGCTTGCTCGTGCGCAAGCTGCCCAGACCGGTTGGGTGCTGGCCACGCCTAGCACTGCACTGAACGCAGGGGATCTGCCGGTCAGCGCCCTGCTGCTGCTGTGCGCCGCAGATAGCGGCCATCTGGCGCAGCTCGACAACCTGGCCAAGCTGGCTGCTGCCGGTCAGCTCGCCACCTTGGCTGGTAGCGAGGGGCTGGCCATGCTGCAAGCGGGCCCGGCGAGCGGTCTTAGTGAAACCTTCACCATCATCAACCCCCACGGGTTGCACGCCCGTCCGGGCGCCATGCTGGTCAAGGTGGCCAAGGAGTATGAATCCGACATTCGGGTGGCGAACCTGGATGGCAGCGGCGAGGCGGTCTCCGCCAAGAGCCTGATGAAGGTGATCGGCCTTGGCGTCAAGTGTGGCCATCGTCTGGCGTTTCGCGCCGAAGGGGCTGATGCCGAAGCGGCCCTCAAGGGGCTGGGCGAGGCCATCGCCGCCGGTCTGGGCGAGGGGGCGCACTGATGGACGTCGTCACCATCACCCTGAACCCGGCGCTCGATCTCACCACCCGCCTGGAGACCATGCACCCTGGCGAGGTGAACCTGGTGAGCGAGGCCAACTTGCGCGCCGCCGGCAAGGGGATCAACGTCGCCATGGTCCTGAAAGATCTCGGCCGTGATGTGGGTCTGACCGGCTGGCTTGGCGCCGAGAACCAGCAGAGCTTCGTCTCCCTGTTCGAGGAGCGTACGCTTGCCGATCACTTCGTGCGCGTGGCGGGCAGCACCCGCATCAACGTCAAGATCTCCGAGCAATCCGGCCGGGTGACCGATCTCAATCTGCCGGGGCTCACCGTGCACGAGGCCGAGGTGAGCGCACTGGAGACGGAGCTGGAGCGGCTGGCACCCAAGGCCGACTGGTTCGTGCTGGCGGGCAGCCTGCCCAAGGGCGTGGCGCCGGCGTATTGCGCCCACCTCATCGCGCTGCTCAAGGCCAAGGGCAAGCAGGTGATCTTCGACTGCAGCGGCGCGGCCCTCACCGAAGGGCTCAAAGCGGCGCCGACCCTGGTCAAACCGAATCTGGAGGAGCTCAGTCAGTGGGCCGGGCGCCCCATCCGGACCCTGGAGGAGCAGGCAGAGTGCGCCCGTGCGCTGCAAGCCGCGGGGATCCCCCATGTGGTGATCTCCAACGGTGCAGACGGCCTCGTCTGGTTCGGGCCGGACGCCACCTGGCAGGCCATTCCGCCGCGCATGGAGGTGGTCAGCACCGTCGGTGCCGGCGACTCCCTGGTGGCCGGGTTGGCCCATGGCCTCAGCCTCGGCTGGGGCGCAGAGCAGACCCTGCGCCTCGCCACCGCCGTCTCGGCCCTGGCGGTGAGCCAAGTGGCGGTCGGCTTTAGCGATATCAAGGTGTTGGATCCCTTGCTCGAGCGGGTGCGCCTGACTCGTCTGGATGCGGCACAGCGTCAACCCCAACCCCATTCCCATTCAATGGATAACTCAGGAGATGCCCAATGAAAGCAATTCTGGTTACGGCTTGCCCGGCGGGCATTGCCACCAGCTTTCTCGCTGCAAAACGGATAGAACAGCAGGCCAAATTGGCGGGCTGGGAACTCACCCTCGACGTCGACTCCAGCGTGCAGCCCCGTCAGGCGCCGAGCAAGGAGCAGATTGCCGCCGCTGATCTGGTATTGGTAGTGGCCAGCGCCCCGGTCGATCTCGCCGCCTATGACGGCAAGCCGCTCTATCGGGGCGACATGGATCTGGCGCTGCAAGACCCGGCCGCCCTGCTGGAGGCCGCGCGCAGCGGTGCCAGCGTCTATCGCCATCAGGCCGCGCCTGCCGTGGTCAAGGCTGCCGCCGGTGCCAAGCGCATTGTCGCGGTGACCGCTTGCCCGACCGGGGTGGCCCACACCTTCATGTCGGCCGAGGCGCTGGAGACCATGGCCAAGCAGCTGGGTCATCAGATCCGCGTCGAGACCCAGGGCTCGGTCGGTGCCCAGAACGCCCTGACGGTGGACGAGATCGCCGCCGCCGATCTGGTGTTCCTCGCCACCGACATCGAGGTGGACATGGCGCGCTTCGACGGCAAGCCGGTCTATCGCACCAGCACCGGCGCCGCGCTCAAGAAGACCCGCGCCGAGCTGGACAAGGCCTGGACCGAGGCCAAGACCTATCGCCACAGCGGCGCTGCCTCCCCCAAGAAAGAGGAGAAGGCGGGCCCCTACAAGCATTTGCTGACCGGCGTCTCCTTCATGCTGCCCATGGTGGTGGCGGGCGGCCTTATCATCGCGCTCTCCTTCATCTTCGGCATCGAGGCGTTCAAGGAGGAGGGGACCCTCGCGGCGGCCCTGATGAAGATCGGCGGCGGCTCCGCCTTCGCCCTGATGATCCCGGTGCTGGCGGGCTACATCGCCTACTCCATCGCTGACCGCCCGGGCCTCGCCCCCGGCATGATCGGGGGCATGCTGGCAAGCTCGCTGGGTGCCGGTTTCCTTGGCGGCATCGTCGCCGGTTTCCTGGCCGGTTACAGTGCCAAGTACCTGAGCGACAAGGTGCGCCTGCCGGTGACCCTGGAAGCGCTCAAGCCCATTCTGATCATTCCGCTGTTTGCCAGCCTGTTTACCGGCCTGGTGATGATCTACGTGGTGGGCGGCCCGGTGGCCGGCATCATGAATGCCATGACCGAGTTCCTCAACAACATGGGCTCTGCCAACGCCGTGCTGCTGGGTGTCATCATCGGCGCCATGATGTGCTTTGACATGGGTGGCCCGGTCAACAAGGCGGCCTACGCCTTCGGGGTCGGCCTGCTGGCCTCCAAGACCTACGCCCCCATGGCAGCCGTGATGGCCGCCGGCATGGTGCCGGCGCTGGGGATGGGGATCGCCACCTTCTTGGCCCGCACCAAGTTCATCAAGGCGGAGCAGGAAGCGGGCAAGGCCTCCTTCGTACTGGGTCTGTGCTTCATCTCCGAGGGGGCTATCCCGTTTGCCGCCAAGGATCCAATGCGCGTCATCCCGGCCTGCATGGCGGGCGGCGCCCTGACCGGTGCGCTCTCCATGCTGTTCGGCTGCGAGCTGATGGCACCCCACGGCGGTCTGTTCGTGCTGTTTATCCCGAACGCCATCAGCAACGTCATGATGTATATCGTGGCCATTGCGGCGGGCTCGCTGCTGACCGGGGTGGCTTACGCCATGCTCAAACGCGGTGAGGAACAGGCCAAGCTGGCCACGGCATAAGCCTTGCCATCCGGCAACATCTCATAGTGTCATAAAAGAAAAGCGGCCTGCGGGCCGCTTTTTTATGTTTGTCGTGAAAGGAGGAGGGGGAGAAACTAGAAATCCCAACCCGGTTGCTCTTGCGACTCGTTCTGGGCCCCCTCCAGCGCTTTGCGGCGGGCGGCTTCCACCCGCGCCTTGCGGCCCCGGCACAGGCGCATTACCTCCTGCTGCTGGGCCGGGGTCATGGTGAGCCAGTTGAAACGCTCCTCGCGGCTGCGCAGGCACCCCTTGCAGTAGCCCTTGTTGTTCACTTCACAGACCCCGATGCAGGGGCTCTGCAGCGGGAAGATCTCGAGCTGTTCCATCCATGGCCCCTCACACCTTGTTACCTTGTTATAACCCAGAAGATCCCCTTTGGAGAAATCCGTCGTCGCAGGCTTGAAGGCGTTTGCTTTCCCCCTGCAAATTTGGCATCTTCCCCGCCGAACATGACGCTTGGTGTTATATGAGGACATATGAATAAACACGCGTACTGGCTGACCGCCGCTGTGCTGGGGTTGGCCGGTTGTGCGGGCAACTCTGAGCAAGCCCAGGTGCCCAAAAACAAACCCGATGCCAGATGTTTTCTCAACTGCGAGGTGCCGGAAAATCTGGGCAAGCAGTATCTGGACGGCATGCTGCCCGACGATCTGGTGCGGGTTGAGCGCGTCAACAGCCGCGTGCGCGCCGACTACAGCAAGTTCGGCCCCCAGAGCAGGCTGGTGCTGGAGCGCTCCGGCAAGATGACCCGCCGCTATGGCGAACTCTATCACCAGCTCTCCCGCTGGGTGGCGAACGGCGGCAATCCCGCCGACATTACCCGCTACGGCATCAGCCTGGCCCAGCTGGGGGGCTCGGATCGGATGGGCAACGTGCTGTTCACCGGTTACTACTCGCCGGTGCTGGAGGTGCGCCACCGCCCGGATGCGAAATACAAGTACCCCATCTACGCCATGCCCAACTGCGGCAGTCGTTGTCCGACCCGGGCCCAGATCCACCAGGGGGCGCTGGCCAACCGCGGGCTGGAGCTGGGCTACAGCAAGTCTCTTATCGACAACTTCCTGATGGACGTGCAGGGCTCGGGCTTTGTTCACTATGGCGATGACGACAGGCTGCAGTATCTGGGCTACAGCGGCAAGAACGGTCACGGTTACGTCAGCATCGGCCGGGTGCTGATCGATCGCGGCGAGGTGCCCAGGGAGCAGATGTCCATGAAGGCCATCAAGGAGTGGGCAAACCGTCAGCCGGAGGAGAGCGTCAAGGAGCTGGTGGAGCAGAACCCCTCCTATGTCTTCTTCGAGCGTCGCCCCACCAACGATGTGATCGGGGCCGCCGGCATCCCGCTGTTGCCGATGGCTGCGGTGGCCGCCGACAAGACCCTGCTGCCGATGGGTACGCCGATCCTGGCGGAAGTACCGCTGCTGGACAAAGAGGGCAACTGGACCGGCAAGCATCAGCTGCGGCTGTTGATCGCGCTGGATGTGGGCGGGGCGGTGAAGAAGGGTCACCTCGACCTCTACCACGGCATGGGCGAGAAGGCCGGTGTTGCGGCCGGTCACTACAAGCACTTCGGGCGGGTCTGGAAACTGGGCCTGCACCATGGGCCGACCGCCGCGCCCTGGCTGTAAGGTCTTGTGGGGGCGGTTGTGCATCAGCCGCCCGCCCACGAGGCATAGAGATGGATGTAAAAAAGCCGCCGGAGCAATCCGGCGGCTTTTTGTTTAGCGAGGTGAGCTTGGACATATCAAGAGAGGGTGGTCTCAGCCCTTCTTGATGTCGAGCCGGATGGCCCCCACCGGCTTGCAACAGCAGGGCAGGCACTCTCCCTGCGAGACAAAGGCGAGCGGCACGGCGGCATAGTGCACCTTGCCTGCCAGCAGCGGCGTACGGCAGGCGCCGCAATAACCGCTGCGGCACTGGAACTCCACGTGATGACCGTGACGCTCCAGGGTCTCCAGCACGCTCTCGCCGGGGTGGGCGTGCAGCACGCCATCCCGGGTGTGTACCTGCGGTGCGCCCGTCTCGCTCTTGGCGGGGGCGGCGTGCAGGGGCTCGGTCAGCGTGCCGGTGGCGTCACTCACAGCTCGAAATCACCCAGGTCTTCGGCGTTCACTTCGCTGTCGATCTGACCCACCAGGTAGGAGCTCACTTCCACTTCCTGCGGGGCGACCTGCACGTTGTCGGAGGAGAGCCAGGTGTTGATCCAGGGGATCGGGTTCTGCTTGGCGCCGGCAAAGGCCGGTTGCAGGCCAACGGCGGCCATCCGCAGGTTGGTGATGTACTCCACGTACTGGCAGAGGATGTCCTTGTTCAGGCCGATCATGGAGCCGTCCTGGAACAGGTACTCGGCCCACTCCTTCTCCTGGATGGCGGCTTCCTTGAACAGATCGAAGCAGGCCTGCTCGCACTCGCGGGCGATCTCGGCCATCTCGGGGTCGTCCTGGCCGCTGCGCATCAGGTTCAGCATGTGCTGGGTACCGGTCAGGTGCAGCGCTTCGTCGCGGGCGATCATCTTGATGATCTTGGCGTTGCCCTCCATCAGCTCGCGCTCGGCGAAGGCGAAGGAGCAGGCGAAGCTGACGTAGAAGCGGATCGCTTCCAGTGCGTTGACGCTCATCAGGCACAGATAGAGCTTCTTCTTGAGCTCGCGCAAGGTGATGGACACCTCGCGGCCGGCCACCTGATGGGTGCCTTCACCGTGCAGGTGGTAGAGCGCGGTCGCTTCAATCAGATCGTCGTAGAAATGGCTGATGGAGCCGGCGCGCTTCAGGATCTGCTCGTTGGTGACGATGTCGTCAAACACCTGGGCGGGGGTGTTGACGATGTTGCGGATGATATGGGTGTAGGAGCGCGAGTGGATGGTCTCGGAGAAAGCCCAGGTCTCGATCCAGGTTTCCAGCTCCGGAATGGAGACCAGCGGCAGCAGCGCCACGTTGGGGCTGCGACCCTGGATGGAGTCCAGCAGGGTCTGGTACTTCAGGTTGGAGATGAAGATGTGCTGCTCGTGGGGCGGCAGGGCCTGGAAGTCGATGCGGTCGTGGGAGACGTCCACCTCTTCCGGGCGCCAGAAGAAGGAGAGCTGCTTCTCGATCAGGCGCTCGAACACTTCGTGTTTTTGCTGGTCATAACGGGCCACGTTGACCGACTGGCCGAAGAACATCGGCTCCTTGAGCTGGTCGTTTTGGGTCTGGCAGAAAGTTGAATAGGCCATGGTTGTCGAATATCGCGAAGTAGGGGAAACAGGAGGGCGGGAGCTTGTCGCTCCCGCCCGGTTCATCAGATCTTGCAGGCGCCGCCGGCACAACCGTCATCTTGCAGATCGGTCTGGGCATCGTCCGCACCATCACGGGTGTTGTGATAGTACAGGGTCTTGAGGCCGTATTTGTAGGCGGTCAGCAAGTCCTTGAGCAGCTGCTTCATCGGTACCTTGTTGCCTTCGAAACGGGCGGGATCATAGTTGGTGTTGGCGGAGATCGCCTGATCCACGAACTTCTGCATGATACCGACCAGCTGCAGGTAACCATCGACGCTCGGTTGCTTCCAGAGCAGTTCGTATTGATCCTTCAGACGGTCATACTCGGGCACCACCTGCTTGAGGATACCGTCCTTGGAGGCCTTGACAGAGACCAGGCCGCGCGGCGGCTCGATGCCGTTGGTGGCGTTGGAGATCTGGCTGGAGGTCTCGCTCGGCATCAGGGCAGTCAGGGTGGAGTTGCGCAGACCCACGGTGCGGATCTCCTCGCGCAGCGCTTCCCAGTCCAGGTGCAGCGGCTCGTTGCACAGGTTGTCCAGATCCTTTTTATAGGTATCGATGGGCAGGATCCCCTGGGCATAGGTGGTTTCGTTGAAGGCCGGGCAGGGGCCGAACTCGCGGGCCAGCTGCACGGAGGCCTTCAGCAGGTAGTACTGGATCGCCTCAAAGGTGCGGTGAGTCAGCGCCAGACCAGAACCGTCGGAGTAGCGGGCACCGTTCTTCGCCAGGTAGTAGGCGTAGTTGATGACGCCGATCCCCAGGGTGCGACGGTTCATGCTGCCCTTCTTGGCGGCCTTGAGCGGGTAGTCCTGATAGTCGAGCAGGGCATCCAGGGCGCGCACGGCCAGCTCGGCCATCTCTTCCAGATCTTCCAGCTTCTCGATGGCGCCCAAGTTGAAGGCCGACAAGGTGCACAGGGCGATCTCGCCATCCTCGTCATCCACGTTGTTGAGCGGCTTGGTGGGCAGCGCAATCTCGAGGCAGAGGTTGGACTGGCGTACCGGCGCCACGCTCGGATCAAACGGGCTGTGGGTATTGCAGTGGTCCACGTTCTGGATGTAGATGCGACCGGTACCGGCGCGCTCCTGCATCATCAGGGAGAAGAGATCCACCGCCTTGAGGGTCTTCTTGCGAATGCTCGGATCCTGCTCGTACTTGACGTAGAGCTCTTCGAACTTGTCCTGGTCTGCGAAGAAGGCATCGTACAGACCCGGCGCATCGGACGGGGAGAACAGGGTGATGTCGCCACCCTTGATCAGGCGCTGGTACATCAGCTTGTTGATCTGCACGCCGTAGTCCATGTGGCGGACCCGGTTCTCTTCCACGCCGCGGTTGTTCTTCAGTACCAGCAGGCTCTCAACTTCGGTGTGCCACAGCGGGTAGAACAGGGTGGCCGCACCGCCGCGCACGCCGCCCTGGGAACAGCACTTCACCGCAGTCTGGAAGTACTTGTAGAAGGGGATGCAGCCAGTGTGGAAGGCTTCACCGCCACGGATCGGGCTGCCAAGACCACGAATGCGACCGGCGTTGATGCCGATGCCGGCGCGCTGGGACACGTAACGTACGATGGCGCTGGCGGTGGCATTGATGGAGTCCAGGCTGTCGTCGCACTCGATCAGCACGCAGGAGCTGAACTGACGGGTCGGGGTGCGCACGCCGCTCATGATCGGAGTCGGCAGCGAGATCTTGAAGGTCGAGACCGCATCATAGAAGCGCTTGATGTAGTCCAGACGGGTATCTTTCGGATACTTGGAGAAGAGGCAGGCTGCTACCAGGATGTAGAGGAACTGCGGGCTCTCGTAAATTTCGCCGGTGACGCGGTTCTGGACCAGGTACTTGCCTTCCAGCTGCTTGACCGCGGCGTAGGAGAAGTCCATGTCGCGCCAGTGGTCGAGGTGGGCGTTCAGCTCCTCGAACTCGGCCTGGCTGTAGTCTTCCAGCAGATGCTTGTCGTACTTGCCCATGTCCACCAGCTTGGCGACGTGCTGGTAGAGGTGGGGCGGCTCGAACTGGCCGTAGGCCTTCTTGCGCAGGTGGAAGATGGCCAGACGGGCGGCCATGTACTGGTAGTCCGGGCTTTGCTCGGAGATCAGATCAGCAGCGGCCTTGATGACGGTTTCGTGGATATCGGCGGTACGGATGCCGTCATAGAACTGGATGTGGGACTTGAGTTCCACCTGGGAGACCGACACGTTGTCGAGACCCTCGGCGGCCCAGTCCAGCACGCGGTGAATTTTATCCAGATCGATGGGTTCTTTGTGGCCGTTACGCTTCGTCACAAACAAGTTCATTGGCTGATGACCTTTAGTTGATTCCCGAAAAACCATCGCACGGCGTTGGCCTCCGGCCCGGGCAGGGCGATGGAGGTGGGTACCTATTGTGCGATGAATCACAAGATATAGTGTTATTTTGAATTCGAGCTACAAGATAGTGAGGTCTGCCCGGCTTTGCAATCTGTGGATAAGGCAATTGCTGTGGATAAATTGTGGGTGTTGTCGATGGAGTTAGTGGACGCTCACAGCGAACGGGTTTTCATCCGTCCGATCCGGTAAATGCAAGTCTGATGATCGAACATGGAAAATTTAAATAACTTTTTTTGCTTGCGAAAACGGGGTGTTTTTACTAGCAAATTCAGCCTGATTATCCCTTGTGCAGCAAGGGTCAAAAGGTGTCCGATCCCGCTGCCGCACTGCTTGTCAAACCGGCAAAACGGGGGATCAATTGCCGATCCTCCGTTTTGCCGATCGAGTGACCAGATGAGCGTCATTTTCACCGCTCAGCTCAAGGGATGGTCGCAAAGCTGCGTCTGATATCCATCTCTTGTGTTATCCACCTGCTGCGTTATCCAGGAGAACCCAGGCGTGGAGCTCCCCCTGATCATCCACTTCTATATGTATCCACGGCAGCCTTGCCCGACTGCTCAGGCAGGCGGCGGCCGCTAATCCAGCTCGTAGCGCAGCCAGTGATGCAGAGCCTGCACGGTATCAAAGTGAAGATCGGCGCCCCACTGGGCGGGATCCTCGTCGTCATTGAGGTAACCCCAGCCGGCGACGGCGGTACGCATGCCGGCGTTGCGGCCGGCCTCGATGTCGCGCACATGATCCCCCACATAGAGGCAGTGGCTGGCCGCGATGCCAAGTTGCTCGCAGGCAAAGAACATGGGGGCGGGGTCGGGCTTGCGCACCGGCAGAGTGTCGGCGCTGACGGTGACGCCGCAACTGGCAAGCGCCGGCAGCGCCGCCAGCAGCGGCTCGGTGAGAAAGCCCGGCTTGTTGGTGACGATGCCCCAGGGCAGCTTTTTCTCGTCGAGCCACTCGATGAGATCCACCATGCCCTCATAGGGGCGGGTGCCGACACAGAGGTTGGCCGCGTAGTAGTCGAGCAGGGCGGTGCGAAGGCGGGTGGCGCCCAGCTCTTCCAGCAGCTCGTCACCAAGACCGGCCCTGAGCAGCCCGAGCGCCCCGTGGGAGGTGGTCTGACGGATGATGTCGTCAGAGAGGGGCGCAAAGCCTTCGCTGACCAGCACATGGTTGACGGCGGCGCCGAGATCCGGCGCGGTGTCGAGCAGGGTGCCGTCCAGATCGAACAGTACGCAGCCAAGGGGCGCAGCAGGGTGAGTCGTCATCAGCCTTGCTCCGGGCGTTCGAACGCCACCATGTAGTTGACGTCGACGTTGCGACCAAGCTTGAAGCTGTTGGAGAGCGGCGCGTAGTGGACGCCGCTCATGTCCCGTACCAGCAGGCCTGCCGCCTCACCCATGCGACACAGTTCGGCCGGGGTGATGAACTTCTTGTGATCGTGGGTGCCCTTGGGGACCATCTTCATCAGGTACTCGGCGCCGAGGATCATCATCAGATAGGCTTTCGGGTTGCGGTTGATGGTGGAGACGAACACCTTGCCGCCCGGGCGTACCAGGGCGGCGATGGCGCGCAGCACGGAGGCAGGATCCGGCACGTGCTCCAGCATCTCCATGCAGGTGACCACGTCGTACTGACCCGGGGCTTCGTCGGCGTGGGCCTCGGCGGTGATCTGGCGATACTCGAGCTCCACCCCCGCTTCCAGGGCATGCAGGCGGGCGACGCCCAGGGGCTCCTTGCCCATGTCGATGCCGGTGACCTGGGCGCCGCGACGAGCCATGCTCTCGGCGAGGATGCCGCCGCCGCAACCGATGTCGAGGATGCGCTTGCCAAACAGGCCGCCGCTCTTGTCGGTGATCCAGTCAAGGCGCACCGGGTTGATTTGATGCAGCGGCTTGAACTCTCCCTCCATGTCCCACCAGCGGGAGGCGATGGCTTCGAATTTGGCGATTTCTGTCAGATCGACATTGGCATCACTGTGCATTTTTTGATGATCCTGTGGCAAGGGCGCGCAGGCAGGGGAGTGCGCGCGCAATCTATTGTCCTGGCGGGCATTATAACGGACGGACTTTGTCACACCAGCCCGACTTGTTACCGGATTTGTGGCTTAAGATATTTGGCTCAGTGTGTTACCATGTCGCGCTGTTTAAGCCAAAGAACAACTAATTAGGGATTAAGGCTTTCTATGAGCGATCTGGCCAGAGAGATCACGCCGGTCAACATCGAAGAAGAGCTCAAGAGTTCCTATCTTGATTACGCCATGAGCGTGATCGTAGGACGAGCTCTGCCGGATGTGCGTGATGGCTTGAAACCGGTTCACCGCCGCGTTCTGTATGCAATGAACGAGCTGGGGAACGACTGGAACAAGCCCTATAAAAAATCGGCCCGTGTGGTCGGTGACGTAATCGGTAAATATCACCCGCACGGCGACATTGCCGTGTATGACACCATCGTCCGCATGGCGCAGGATTTCTCCATGCGTTACATGCTGGTCGACGGTCAGGGCAACTTCGGTTCGGTCGATGGCGACAGCGCCGCGGCCATGCGTTATACCGAAGTGCGGATGGCCCGCATCTCCCACGAGCTGCTGGCCGATCTGGACAAAGAGACCGTGGACTGGGTGCCGAATTATGACGGCACCGAGATGATCCCGGCTGTCATGCCCACCAAGGTTCCCAACCTGCTGGTCAACGGCTCCTCCGGTATTGCGGTGGGCATGGCGACCAACATTCCGCCTCACAACCTCACCGAGATAGTCAACGGCTGTCTGGCGTTGATCGAGAACGGCGACCTCACCATCGACGAGCTGATGACCTACATCACCGGCCCGGATTTCCCCACCGGTGGCATCATCAACGGTCGTTCCGGCATCGTGCAGGCATACCGTACCGGTCGTGGCTCCATCTACGTGCGTGCCAAGGCCGAGGTGGAAGTAGACGAGAAGACCAGTCGCGAGACCATCATCGTCCACGAGATCCCCTATCAGGTGAACAAGGCTCGCCTGATCGAGAAGATCGCCGAGCTGGTCAAAGAGAAGAAGATCGAGGGCATCAGCGCCCTGCGCGATGAGTCCGACAAGGACGGCATGCGCATCGTCATCGAGATCAAGCGCGGCGAGTCCGGCGAGATTGTGCTGAACAATCTCTACAAGCACACCCAGATGCAGACCACTTTCGGCATCAACATGGTGGCGCTGGACAACAACCAGCCCAAGGTGATGAACCTCAAAGAGATCCTGGATGCGTTCTTGCTGCACCGCCGCGAAGTGGTGACCCGCCGGACCGTGTTCGAACTGCGCAAGGCGCGGGATCGGGCCCACATCCTGGAAGGTCTGGCGGTAGCCCTGGCCAACATCGATCCGGTGATCGAGCTCATTCGCCACAGTGCGACCCCGGCCGACGCGAAAGCGGGCCTGGTTGCCAAAGGCTGGGAGCTCGGCAACGTGGCTGCCATGCTGGAGAAAGCCGGCGACGACGCGGCCCGCCCCGAGTGGCTGGAGCCCGAGTTCGGCATTCGCGAGGGTCACTACTACCTGACCGAGCAGCAGGCCCAGGCCATCCTTGACCTGCGTCTGCACAAGCTGACCGGCCTCGAGCACGAGAAGATCCTGGAAGAGTACCAATCTCTGCTGGATCTCATCGCCGAGCTGCTGTTCATCCTGGCAAGCCCGGTGCGGTTGATGGAAGTGATCCGCGACGAACTGCTGGCCGTGCGCGAGCAGTACGGCGACGAGCGTCGTACCGAAATCAGCATGTCCAGCGCCGAGATCAACATCGAAGATCTGATCACCCCGGAAGACGTGGTCGTTACCCTGTCTCACCAGGGTTACGTGAAGTATCAGCCGCTCTCCGACTACGAGGCCCAGCGCCGCGGTGGTCGTGGCAAGTCGGCCACCCGGATCAAGGAAGAGGATTTTGTGGAGCGTCTGTTGGTGGCCAACACCCACGACACCATTCTGTGCTTCTCCACCCGCGGCAAGGTCTACTGGCTCAAGGTGTATCAGCTGCCGGAGGCGTCCCGTGGCGCCCGCGGTCGTCCGATCATCAACCTGCTGCCGCTGGATGAGGGTGAGCGCATCACCGCCATCCTGCCGGTCAAGGAATATGACGCCGACAAGTATGTGTTCTTCGCCACCGCCAACGGTACCGTGAAGAAGACCAGCCTGTCCGACTTCAGCCGTCCGCTCTCCTCCGGTATTCGTGCCATCAACCTCAAAGAGGGTGATGAGCTGATCGGGGTGGACATCACCGATGGCAGCAACGAGATCATGCTGTTCTCCGATGCGGGCAAGGTTGTTCGCTTCGCGGAAGGCAGCGGTCGCGCTGATGCCGATGCCACTGACGAAGTTGAAACCGACGACGACGCCGGCAACGACGATGATGGCAGCGACAACGGCGAAGGCACCGAAAGCAAGGGCACCTTCAAGGGCGTGCGTCCCATGGGTCGTACCGCTGCCGGTGTGCGCGGCATCAAGCTCGGCGCCGGTGACAAGGTGGTCTCCCTCATCGTGCCCCGTGGCGACGGTGCCATCCTCACCGCCACCGAGAATGGTTACGGCAAGCGTACCGCGCTGGACGAATACCCGACCAAGAGCCGTGGTACCCAGGGCGTCATCTCCATCAAGGTGGATGAACGCAACGGCAAGGTGATCGATGCGATCCAGGTCGAAGATACCGACCAGATCATGCTGATCACCAACGGCGGTACCCTGGTACGTACTCGCGTTGCCGAGGTGAGCGTCATCGGCCGCAACACCGGCGGTGTGCGTCTGATCCGTACCGGTGAAGACGAAACCGTGGTCGGCCTGCAGCGTGTTGCCGAGAGCGACGAAGAGGAAACCGAGGCACTGGCCGTCGAGGGTGAGGTGTCTGAAGGCACCGATACCGCCGCAGACACAGGTGCTGTCGATGCAGGGGAGGCGGGCGACGAGTAATCGTTCCCCCTTTTCCCGATACGAAAGAGCGACCTTCAGGTCGCTCTTTTTTTATGCCCGCCGTTGGCTGGCTCAGCCAGGTTGCCGCCAGAGCGGCAACCGAGATGTCATCGGGGCGTCATGCCTCTGTCATGGGGGCAGGGCATCTTGCCTGCGTCGGCGATCACAACGGCGGCATCTGCCGCACAGGAGCATCTTATGACCAGCTGGGTAATGTGGGAGATCTGGTGGAGCCGGGTATGGGGCGAAGCTGGGAGGGACGAGGCGCAGCACGAACAGGAGCTGGAAGTGGCCCATGAACCGGCGAGGCTGCCGGTCGAGCTGATTGCCCGCGAGCGCGCTGCAGGAGTGCGTCACAGAAGCTGACTTGGTCATGCCCACTGGTGGCGTCATGACGGGAATTAAAACAGCCGCAGCTGCTCGCCCGGGCGGATGAAGGCATCCTGGCGCAGCTGAAAGTGGCGCTTGCCGAGCCCGAGCCGCTTGGCGATCAACCGAAAGCGCTGGGCCAGCAGATCGGCAAACTGGCCTTCTCCCCGCATCCGGGTCCCGAAGGCGGGACTGTTGAGGGCGCCGTCCCGGCTGGCTCGCAGCTGGTTGAGGATCGCCTCCTTCTGGCCGGGATAGTGTTGTTCCAGCCAGTCACTGAACAGCGGTGCCAGCTCATGGGGCAGTCGCAGCAGGATATAGTCGGCGCAGTGGGCGCCGGCCTCGGCAGCGCTCTTGATGATCTGCTCGAGCTCGGGCTCGTTGAGCCGCGGGATCATGGGGGCCGCCAGCACGCCGACCGGCACGCCGGCCTTGGCCAGTTTCTCCATCACCTTGAGCCGCCCGGCCCCCGTACTGGCTCTTGGTTCCAGCTGTCGCCGCAGGGTTTCATTCAAGGTGGTGACCGACACCATCACCTGGCAGAGGCCCTCTTGGGCCAGCTCGGTCAGCAGATCGAGGTCGCGCAATATCATGGCGCTCTTGGTGATGATTCCCACCGGATGGCGGTGGGCCAGCATCACTTCCAGCAACTGGCGGGTGAGGCGATAGTGATGCTCGATGGGCTGATAAGGGTCGGTATTGGCCCCCAGCACTATGGTCTGCGGCTGATAGGCGGGTCTGGCAAACTCCCGGCGCAACAGCTCGGCGGCGTTGAGTTTGGCAAACAAGCGGGTCTCGAAGTCGAGGCCGGGGGAGAGCTCGAGATAGGCGTGGCTCGGTCTGGCATAACAGTAAATGCAACCGTGTTCGCACCCCTGATAGGGATTGATGGAGCGGCCGAAAGGGACATCGGGGGAGCTGTTGTAACTGATGATGCTGCGGGCGCTGATCTCCGTCACCTCGGTGCGGGGATCGCTGGCGGCAAATGCCGCTTCCCACTCGGGTTGGGCCCAGCCGTCGTCGACCGCATCGACCCGCTGGCCGCTGAAACGGTGATCAACATTGTGGGAACTGCCTCGTCCTGCCATTGCATTGCACCAACACTGTTTATATATACAGTTATCATGCTGACCCTCATTGCCGAATGCAAGTTTTGCCGACCTATCCCGCCATAAAAAGCATGTCAAAAGGATCTCTTGCTTGATCGCGGCGCTACATTTCGTTTACATAAACGAAATGCGAACTGGATCACGGAAATCATCATGGCACCCATCACCTACCGCTGGCTCTTCATCGCCGTCATTGCGCTGGTTATCTGGCGCCTGATCCCGCTCTCTACCGAGCAGGAGCTGGCCTCGGCCAACCGCGCTTGGCGCACCGGCCACTTCGATGAGGCAACCCGGATCTGGTCGCCGCTGGCGGATCAGGGCCAGCCACGGGCCCAGGCATTGATGGGCTGGAGCCATGAAATGGGGCAGGGGAGCGAGCAGGATATGGAACGCGCCATCAACCTCTATCGTCAGGCGGCGCAGGCGGGGGACGCCTTCGGCCAATACCGGCTGGGGGAACTCTATTTGCGTGGCACCGGGGTGAAGCGGGATCTGCGCGAGGCGTTTCACTGGATGGAGCTGGCAGCCAGGAACGGCGATGTGCCCGCCATGTTGAAGGTGGGGGTGCTGCATCTGATGGGGGTCAGCGGGCGGGTCGATCTGCCCCGTGCCAAAGCGTGGCTCTATCAGGCCGCCAGGCAGGGCAACCAGCTGGCGCTCAAGGTGCTGCAGGAGCTGGAACTGGCCCAGGAGGGGAGCTCCACGTTCGATTTCAACTGGCAACCTCTGCTAGGGGAATAACCTCCAAGCGGTTCATCTGGTTGTAGAAAATCTCAGCAAACCCGATACAGCCTTGCTTACTTCTGGTAGCATGGTCCGGTTTTTGGTTTGTCTTGCGACGTTGAACGGGTTGTTTGCGTCACGGGGCGCCTTCGCAAAGTGCTGTGGAGAGCCAGAACATCACCCATTTTTGAATGAATCTTTCCATCCCGCATGTGCCCTTTGGTAGGGGGCACCACTGTATAAGGAAACACACAATGCCAATCATTACTCTGCCTGATGGCAGCCAACGTCAATTTGCCCACGCCGTTTCCGTCATGGACGTGGCCGCGGACATCGGTCCCGGTCTCGCCAAGGCGTGCATTGCCGGTCGGGTAAACGGTGAACTGGTGGATGCCTGCGAGCTGATCGAAGCCGATGCCTCCCTGGCCATCATCACCGCCAAAGACGAAGAAGGTCTGGACATTCTGCGCCACTCCTGTGCTCACCTGCTGGGTCATGCCATCAAGCAACTCTGGCCCCAGACCAAGATGGCCATCGGTCCCGTCATCGACAACGGTTTCTACTACGACATCGATCTCGACCGTACCCTGACCGATGAAGATCTGGCTGCCCTGGAAGAGCGCATGCTGGTGCTGGCCGCCAAGGATTACGACGTCGTCAAGAAGAAGGTCTCCTGGCAGGAAGCACGCGATGTGTTCGAAGCCCGTGGCGAGACCTACAAGGTCGAGATCCTGGATCAGAACATTGCCCGTGATGACCAGCCAGGTCTTTATCATCACGAAGAGTACATCGACATGTGTCGCGGCCCGCACGTGCCCAACATGCGTCATTGCCACCACTTCAAGTTGCAGAAGATGTCCGGCGCCTACTGGCGCGGCGACTCCAACAACAAGATGCTGCAGCGCATCTACGGTACCGCCTGGGCCGACAAGAAGCAGCTCAAGGCCTATCTGCAGCGTCTGGAAGAGGCCGCCAAGCGCGACCACCGCAAGATCGGCAAGCAGCTCGACCTGTACCACATGCAGGAAGAAGCGCCTGGCATGGTGTTCTGGCACAACGACGGCTGGACCATCTTCCGCGAGCTGGAAACCTTCATCCGCGGCAAGCTCAAAGAGTACGACTATCAGGAAGTGAAGGGTCCCTTCATGATGGATCGCGTGCTGTGGGAGCGTTCAGGTCACTGGGAGAAGTACGCCCAGGCCATGTTCACCACCCAGTCCGAGAACCGCGAGTACGCCATCAAGCCGATGAACTGCCCGGGTCACGTGCAGATCTTCAACCAGGGCCTGAAATCCTACCGCGACCTGCCGCTGCGCATGGCCGAGTTCGGCTCCTGCCACCGCAACGAGCCGTCAGGCTCCCTGCACGGCCTGATGCGGGTACGGGGTTTCACTCAGGATGATGCCCACATCTTCTGTACCGAAGAGCAGATCATGGAAGAGGTGTCAGCCTGTATCCGCATGGTCTACGACGTCTACGGCACCTTCGGTTTCGAGAACATCGTGGTCAAGCTCTCCACTCGTCCGGAACAGCGTATCGGCTCCGACGAAGCCTGGGATCGCGCCGAGGCCGCGCTGGCCGAAGCGCTGGTGCTGAATGGTCTGAAGTACGACCTGCAGCCGGGCGAGGGGGCCTTCTACGGTCCCAAGATCGAATTCACCCTGCATGACTGCCTTGACCGTGCCTGGCAATGTGGTACCGTGCAGCTCGATTTTGCCCTGCCGGGCCGTCTGGGTGCCACCTATGTGGGCGAAGACAACGAGCGTCACGTTCCCGTAATGATCCACCGCGCCATTCTGGGCTCGCTGGAGCGTTTCATCGGGATCCTGACCGAAGAGTACGCCGGACTGTTCCCGACCTGGTTGGCACCTACCCAGGCCGTGGTCATGAATATTACCGACAATCAGGCCGATTATGCGGTGAAAGTAGCCAAAGCATTGAATGATGCGGGCCTTCGCGCAAAAGCGGACTTGAGAAATGAGAAGATTGGCTTTAAAATCCGCGAGCATACTTTGAAGCGGGTACCTTTTATGCTGGTCTGCGGCGATAAAGAAGTAGAAGCCGGCAAGATTGCAGTACGTACCCGTAAAGGGGCTGACCTGGGCTCTTATCCTGTTGAAGAGCTGATTGCTCTGTTGACCCAGGAAGTTCAGACCCGCGGACAAAAGAAAGTGGAGGAATAAGCTATAAAAGGCGGAAAAAAACTGGGCAAGCAACCGCAAGCCCGCGCTCACCGGATCAACGAAGAGATCCGTCTGAAAGAAGTTCGTCTGACTGGCCTGGATGGTGAAGCCATTGGCATCACCTCCATCCAGGATGCTCTGAACTTGGCCCTTGAGGCCGGAGTGGATCTGGTCGAGATCAGTCCGAACGCTGAGCCGCCCGTTTGCCGGATCATGGATTACGGCAAATTCCTCTACGAAAAGAGCAAAACCACCAAAGAACAGAAGAAAAAGCAGAAAGTCGTCCAGGTCAAGGAAATCAAATTCCGTCCTGGCACCGACGAAGGCGACTATCAGGTAAAACTACGCAACCTGGTTCGCTTTCTGGAAGACGGGGACAAGGCAAAGGTCACCCTGCGCTTCCGTGGTCGTGAAATGGCCCACCAGGATCTTGGTATCAAGGTTCTGGAGCGCGTCAAGAACGATCTGGAAGAGCTGGCCGTAGTCGAATCGTTCCCGAAAGTCGAAGGCCGTCAAGCTGTGATGGTCCTCGCACCCAAGAAGAAATCTTAAGGCCCACAAGAAATTGACTCATGGGGCCAGCCCCATGAGTCGGTTCGCCTTGCGATTTTGTTGTCACTCACAATGCGGAGTATGAAATGCCGAAGATGAAAACCAACCGGGGCGCCGCAAAGCGCTTCAAGAAGACTGGCTCAGGTCGCTTCAAGTGCAAGCACAACCACCTGCGTCACATCCTGACCAAGAAGAGCAGTAAGCGTAAGCGTCAGCTGGGACCGAAGTTCTTTGTTTCCGCTGCCGACCACAAACGTGTTGTCGCTTGTCTGCCGTACGCATAAGGGGGGATGTGAAAAATGCCAAGAGTTAAACGTGGTGTGACCGCTCGCGCTCGTCACAAGAAAGTAATGAAAGCCGCCAAGGGTTACTACGGCGCCCGTTCCCGTGTCTACCGCGTAGCGGTACAAGCGGTAACCAAAGCTGGTCAGTATGCCTACCGTGACCGTCGCCAGAAAAAGCGTCAGTTCCGTCAGCTGTGGATTGCTCGTATCAACGCAGCAGCCCGTCAGAATGGTCTGTCCTACAGCCGTCTGATCAACGGTCTGAAGAAGGCTTCCATCGAGATCGATCGCAAGATCCTGTCCGATATCGCCGTTCACGACAAGCTGGCTTTCACCGCCCTGGTTGAAAAGGCCAAAGCAGCTCTGGTTTAATCCGGTTCTGTTATAAATGCTAAAAGGAGGCCTAGGCCTCCTTTTTTGTTGTCTGTCATTTGTCGCTTGCAGGCGGCGATGACTCTACCATCATGATAGCTATACATATGGCTTCATATGCCATCAAACTGAAATTGTGTACCCAATCGCAAAGAAGAAGCAGGTCCGGCTCGAAGCCCTACTTGATAACAAAATGATTTCTAGGGAGAAAAGGGCACCTTAACTATGGTCAGTGAAGGGGCTTTTTTTGTATTATTCCCCTCTTGACCTTATTTAGCCTAAAGGCTCCTGTACCGGGAGTGGTGACGAGGAAGACATGCAACAGCTTGAAGAAGTAGTCGGCCAAGCCAGGGCCGAAATTGAGGGCGTAAGCGACATCGCCGCCCTTGACGAAATCCGGGTCAAATATCTGGGTAAAAAGGGCTTTTTTACCGAGCAGATGAAGGGCTTGGGCGCCCTGTCTGCTGAAGAGCGTCCCGCCGCGGGCGCCGTGATCAACCAGGCCAAACAGCAGGTTCAGGATGCTCTGAACGGGCGTCGTGAAGCCCTCGAAGTTGCCGTGCTGAACCAGAAGCTGGCCGCCGAGACCATCGACATCAGCCTGCCGGGCCGCCGCATCGAGAATGGCGGTCTGCACCCGGTGACCCGCACCATCGAGCGCATCGAGCGCCTGTTTGGCGAGATGGGCTTCAAGGTTGCCCGTGGTCCCGAGATTGAAGATGGCTTCCACAACTTCGATGCGCTGAATATCCCGGCCCATCACCCGGCGCGTACCGATCACGATACCTTCTACTTCAATCCTGATCTGATGCTGCGCACCCACACCTCGGGCGTGCAGATCCGCACCATGGAACATCAGCAGCCGCCGATCCGCATCATTGCGCCGGGCCGCGTCTATCGTAACGACTACGACATGACCCACACCCCGATGTTCCACCAGGTCGAAGGCCTGCTGGTTGACGAGCATGCCAGCTTCACCGAGCTCAAGGGCATTCTGCACGACTTCCTGCGCAACTACTTCGAGGAAGACTTGACCATTCGCTTCCGTCCTTCCTACTTCCCGTTCACCGAGCCGAGCGCCGAAGTGGACGTGATGGGCAAGAACGGCAAGTGGCTGGAAGTGCTGGGCTGCGGCATGGTGCACCCGAACGTGTTGCGTTCGGTCGGCATCGATCCGGAAAAATACTCCGGTTTTGCCTTCGGCATGGGCGTTGAGCGCCTGACCATGCTGCGTTACGGGGTCAACGACCTGCGTGCCTTCTTCGAAAACGACCTGCGCTTCCTCAAGCAGTTCAAGTAAGGGCGAGAGAACATGAAATTCAGTAAATCCTGGGTGATGGAGTGGGTCCGCACCGAGTTGAGTGACAATGCGCTGGCCGAGCAGATCACCATGGCTGGTCTGGAAGTGGACGCCGTGGAAGCGGTGGCTGGCCAGTTCAACAACGTGGTGGTGGGTGAGGTGGTCGAGTGCGCCCAGCACCCGGACGCCGACAAGCTGCGGGTGACCAAGGTCAACGTGGGCGAAGAAGAGCTGCTGGACATCGTCTGCGGTGCACCGAACTGCCGTGCCGGCCTCAAAGTCTGCGTGGCCAAGGTCGGGGCGACCCTGCCGGGTGATTTCACCATCAAGAAAGCCAAGCTGCGCGGCCAGCCGTCCCACGGCATGCTCTGCTCCTTCAGCGAGCTGGGTATCGACGTCGAGGCCGATGGCATCATCGAGCTGCCGCTTGACGCCCCTATCGGCACCGATATCCGCGACTACCTCGCACTCAACGACGTCAGCATCGACGTGGATCTGACCCCGAACCGTGCCGACTGCCTCGGCATCGCGGGTCTGGCCCGTGAAATCGGCGTGCTCAACAGCGTGGACGTGGTCGAGCCGACCTGGACCCCTGCTGCTGCCACCATCGACGCTAGCTTCCCGATCCGGGTCGAAGCGCCGGCCGATTGCCCCCGTTATCTGGGCCGCGTCATCAAGGGGCTGAACCTGCACACCCAGAGCCCGCTCTGGATGCAGGAGAAGCTGCGCCGTGGCGGCATCCGCTCCATCGACGCCATCGTCGATATCACCAACTACCTGCTGCTGGAATATGGCCAGCCGATGCACGCCTTCGACTTGGCGACGCTTGAAGGGGAACTGGTGGTGCGCCGCGCCAAGGCCGACGAGCCGATGACTCTGCTCGATGGCAACGAAGTGAAGCTCAAAGAGACCACCCTGGTGATTGCCGATGCCAAGGGCCCTGCCTGCATGGCCGGCATCTTCGGCGGCAATCGCACCGGTGTCTCCGAGACCACCACCGACATCCTGCTGGAGTGCGCCTTCTTCGCGCCGCTCTCCATCACCGGCCGTGCCCGTGCCTACGGCCTGCACACCGACTCCTCCCACCGCTTCGAGCGCGGGGTCGACCCTGAGCTGCAGGCCAAGGTGATGGATCGCGCCACCCGTCTGCTGCTGGATATCTGCGGCGGTGAAGCGGGCCCGGTCATCGAGGTCAAATCCGATGCCCATCTGCCCAAGGCTGCCCCCATCAAGCTGCGTCGTAGCAAGCTCGACAAGGTGATCGGCATCAGCGTGGCGGATGCGCAGGTGGTCGAGATCCTGACTCGCCTCGGCATGCAGGTGACCGTGGATGCCGACGGCTGGACCGCGCTGGCTCCCTCCTGGCGTTTCGATATCGCCATCGAGGAAGATCTCATCGAGGAAGTGGCCCGCATCTACGGCTACAACAACATCCCCAACCTCAAACCCGCCGCATCCCTCGCGATGGTAGAGCAGGCAGAAGGGCAGGTGACCCTGAAGCGGGTGCGCGACCTGCTGGTCGATCGCGGCTTCCAGGAAGCGATCACCTACAGCTTCGTGGATCCCAAAGCTCAGCAGACCCTGTTCCCGCAGAGCGATGCCATCGTGCTGCCGAACCCGATCTCGGTCGAGATGTCTGCCATGCGTGTCTCTCTGTTCCCGGGTCTGGTGCAGGCGGTGGTCTACAACCAGAACCGTCAGCAGCCGCGGGTGCGTCTGTTCGAGCAGGGCCTGCGTTTCATCAAGGACGAAAATGCCGAGAACGGCATCCGTCAGGAGCCCATGCTGGCCGGCATCATCACCGGCAACCAGAGCGACGAGCACTGGGACATCAAGAGCCGCGCTGCCGACTTCTTTGATCTGAAAGGGGATCTGGAAGCGGTACTGGACTTGACCGCCGAAGGCGCCACCTTCACCTTCGAGCGTGCCGAGCACAGTGCCCTGCACCCGGGCCAGAGCGCGGCGATCCTGCGCAATGGCGAGGTCATCGGCCACATCGGCGTGATCCACCCGAGCCTCGAGAAGAAGCTGGGCCTCAAGAGCCGCGCCGTGATGTTCGAGCTGGAGCTGGACAAGCTGACCCCGGCCAAGGTGCCGGTTGCAGCCGAAGTTTCCCGCTTCCCGGCCAACCGTCGCGACATCGCCGTGGTGGTTGATGTTGCGGTTCTGGCCGGCGATGTGCTGGCAGTAATTAAAAAAGTTGGCGGAAATCAGGTAGTTGGAATAAACTTGTTTGACGTATACCAGGGTGCTGGTATGGCCGAGGACAAGAAGAGCCTGGCCATCAGTCTTGTCCTGCAAGACACCCAGCGCACTCTGGAGGAGAAAGAGATTGCCGAGACCGTAGACAATGTCGTGCGGGCCCTTGGTGAAGAGTTGAATGCATCCTTGAGGGATTGATCTATGGCGCTTACCAAAGCCGACATTGCAGAGCACCTGTTCACCCAGCTCGGGATGAGCAAGCGTGAAGCCAAAGATATGGTGGAAGCCTTCTTTGAAGAGATCAGACAAGCGCTTGAGCGTGGTGAACAAGTCAAGATTTCAGGCTTCGGTAACTTTGATCTTCGTGAGAAGAACCAGCGTCCAGGACGTAACCCGAAAACCGGCGAAGATATTCCCATCAGCGCCCGGCGGGTGGTCACCTTCCGCCCTGGTCAGAAACTCAAGGCCAGGGTCGAAAATGTTGAACCCAACGAGTGACAAAAAGCCAGGCAACCGCCTGGCTTTTACTTTTTCATGATAAAAACCAGTCTTTTGCTAGGTCTGCTGCTGGCCGCGCCACTGCAGGCGATGGATCTGCCTCTCTCCACGACCGCCAAGGCATTTGCCGATGCCACCCAGTCGCTGACCATCTGTTATCCGGCGCTCATCAGACCGCCTTATCTCGATGAGTCGGGAGGGCTGCTGGTCGATCAGATGGAGCGACTGGCCGAACAGCTCCCCTTTCCGCTCATCTATCAGAAGCTGCCCAACTGGTCTGCCGTGCGCAGCGGATTGCTGGAGGGGCGCTGCGATCTCATTCCCAACGTGGGCCCCTCTCTGGAGGCCCTGCCCGGGATGGCGCTCAGTCGTGCCATGCTGGAGGCCGAGTCCGCCATTCTCTATCGCGGCGAGCTGAAGCAGGCCAGGTTCCTGGTCTCGCCCATCTGGCAGGCGAACGAGGTACTGCGTGCCCTCTATCCCCATTCAACCCAGCAACCCCTGACCGAGGCGGACAACTGGTACGCGGCGCTGGCGGCGGGCAAGGGGACGGCCTACCTCGGCGACTACCTGCAGCTGCGTTACCTGATGCGCGAATACCCGGACACCGGGCTGCGGCTGAGGCGCCTGCGCAGCGACGAGCTGGTGGTGAGCTACCGGCTGATGATGCGGGACAAACCGGCGCTGCGCGAGCTGATCGACACCGCCATCCGCTACCTGCCGCCGGGCTCCCTCTATCAGGATCTCGACCGCTACCTGGCGCAGGGGGAGCAGGACATCAACCCGCTCCACTTCACCGACAAGGAGCAGGCCTGGCTGGTCGGCACCTCCAGCGCCATCAAGCTGGTGGTCAACCCGGATCTGATGCCCTACAGCGGCCTCGACGAGCAGGGCGATCTCAAGGGGTGGAGCGCGGACGTGCTGAAACTGGTGAGCCAGCAGACCGGGCTCAACTTCCACGTGATCCCCACCGCCAGCCGGGAAGAGGCGCTGGCCAAGCTGCAAAGCGGCGAGGCGGACATGATGGTCGGCCTGCTGGAGACGCCGGCCCTGACCAATGCCTTCGACTTCACCCGGGTCATGGCGGTCAGCCGTTATGCCCTGGTGAGTCGCAAGACCCAGCCGTTCGAGACACTGGCGGCGGTGAAGGGCCGGATAGTGGTGCCCGCCACCCTCTATGACGAAGAGATGCTGACCCGCCTGGAGGGCACGCATCGCTGGCGCAAGAGCGACACCCTGGCAGCGGGGATCGCGGCGGTACAGAGCGGCGCGGCCGACGCCATGCTGGCCGAGCTCTATCAGCTGCAATACCCGCTTCGCAACAACCAGCTGGACGGGCTGGAGGTGCGGGAGCTGCCGCAGCGTTTTGGGTTGGGGTTTGCCATCAGTCGGCACAGCCCCAGGCTTGCCGGGGTGATGGAGCAGAGTCTGATGACCCTCACCGGCAAGCAGAATGACGATCTCAAACTGCGCTGGCACCGGCTGGTACTGACCCAGCAGGCCGGGGTCAGCTACGGGATCTGGCTGGGTTCTGTGTTGCTGGCGCTGCTGATCAGTGCCGGTGTCATCTGGCTGATCTGGCGCTCGCGCCAGCAGCTGGCCCGGGAGGTAAGTCAGCGCCAGGCGATGGAGCAGACTCTGGCACTGGAGAGCCAGTTCCGGGAGTCCCTGTTCCAGGCGCTGCCGGTGCCCGTGTTCCTGCGGGACAATCAGGGCGAGATCATCAAGCGCAACAAGCAGGCCAAGCGGCTGGAGGCCCGCTACCTGGCGGAGCTGCAGCTGCCGCAGGCCCAGTTGCAAGAGAGCGAGGGGGAGATGGTGCTGGGCGATCAGGTCTACTCCTACGCCCAGATCCCGCTCCAGCTCGGCAAGCAGTCGCCGGCGGGGGATCTCATCGCGCTCTCCAACATCAGTGCCCTGCGCGAGCGCACCCGCTTGTTGCGCCAGGCCGAGCGGCGCCTGCGGGCGTTGACCAACACGGTACCCGGCGTGGTGATCCAGTTCCTGCTGCACGAGGAGGGGATCCGCCAGGTGGAGTTCATCAGCCGCGGCAGCTATGAGCTGCTGGGGCTGGCCAGTCAGCAGATCCGCCGCAACCCGGGCGAGGCGCTGGGACGGCTGGCGCCACAGGACAAGGTCGAGATGCAGCAGCCCATGCGCGAGATGCTGCAGGCCGGCCAGCCCTTCTCCTATGCCCTGCGCTACCAGCATCCGCTCAAGGGTACTCGCTGGCTGCAGTTTTACGGCCGGGGGCGCAGCCTGCCCGAGCAGGGGTGGCGGGTATACGGGGTGGTGCAGGATGTGACGGTGCGGGTCGAGCAGGAGCAGGCGCTGCAGGCCTCCCATGAGCGGGCCGAGCAGGCCGTGCTGGCCAAGGGGCGCTTCCTCGCGGCGGTGAGCCACGAAATTCGCACCCCCATGAACGCCATCCTCGGCTTGCTGGAGTGGCTCACCCATACCCCCCTCAATGCCGAGCAGCACTCTGCGCTCTCCCATGTCAGGCAGGCAGGGGATGAGCTGCTGGGCCTGCTCAACGACGTGCTCGATTTCAGCCGCAACGAGAACCGGCAGCTGGCGCTCTCGCCCCAGCCCACCGATCTGGTGGACTTGTGCGAGCATGTGGCCGCCGTGCACTGGTCCAAGGCCCGTTCCAAGCGGCTGCAACTGCGGCTGGATCTGGATCACCGACTGCCCGCTCAGGTGGAGCTGGATCCCCATCGGGTGCAGCAGGTACTGCACAACCTGCTGGCCAATGCCATCAAGTTCAGCAGCCGTGGCGAGGTGGTGCTGTGGGCCCGCCGGGACGGCACCCAGCTGCTGTGCGGGGTGGATGACGAGGGGCCCGGCATCAGTGCCGAGCTGCTGCCGCGCCTGTTCCTGCCCTTTGAACAGGGTGGGGAGGAGGGGCAGCCGCGGGCGCAGGGGACCGGGCTCGGGCTTGCCATCTGTCGCCAGCTGATGGAGCAGATGGGGGGCGAGATCCGGGTCGAGCCGCGCACGACCGGCGGCAGCCGCTTCACCTGTGCATTGCCGCTGGTGCTGCTGCAGGAGATGCCGCGCTGGCGCCCGCGGGTGAGCAGCGTCCATGTGGCGCTCGACGGAGCGGAGCGGGACTATCTGCTGCCCTGGCTCGGCGAGCTCGATCTGCCGGACGATCCGGCCGGCCCGGTACTGAGCGCCCGCCAGGATGAACAGGGGCTGCGCTACTGGGACTGGCAGGGCGAACCCTGGGTGCCGGGCTCCGTGGTCAGCCTGCTGCAGCCGCGGCTGGTGCCCTCCGCCCAGGGCATGATCACGTTGCCGGGGCAGGGGATGCGGGTGCTGCTGGTTGAAGATCACGAGGTGAACCGGGTATTGATCAGCATGCAGCTGACCCAGCTGGGGGCCCAGGTGATCAGCGCGGCCAACGGCCAGTTGGCGCTCGACATGCTGCAGCACGAGACGGTCGATCTGGTGCTGACCGATCTGCAGATGCCGGTGATGGACGGGGCCGAGCTCTGCCGCCGACTGCGAGACTCCCCGCGCTGGCAACATCTGCCCACCTACGTGATCACCGCCGATCTCAGCGAGCCGGCGGCGGCGCAGTTGGCCAGCTGCGGTTGTCGTGGTCATCTGGACAAGCCGCTGCTGCTCAAGGATCTCGCCAATCTGCTGCGCACCCTGGGGGACCCCGCACCCGAGCCGAACCCGGAGCAGAAGGCGGCAGCGCCTGCTTCTTGGTCAGAAGCCCAGATGCCGCTGCTCACCCCCGAGCTCATCTCCCTCTATCTGGAGGCGACCGGCCAGGATCTGGCCGACATTGAGCGCTGTGTCACACAAGCAGACGAGATGGCACTGGAAGCCGCTTTACACAAGATGAAGGGGGCCGCCAAAATGGTGGGCGCGACCCCGCTCGTCCAGGTGATTGAACAGTGGAAACGGGATCCACGGCAACCCCTGCTACCCCCGCTGCGGCAAGCTCTGGACGAGGTGTGCCGGCGACTACGTGAGAGGCTCTGACATGATCATCACAGATGAAGAGTTACTGGCCTTGCTGAACTCGGAAGAGACGGATGAGCGCCTGTTCCACCCCGTGACCATCTATGCCCTAGACGGGGTTGCCTATCGGGCGGCAAAAGCCGTCGAACTGCCGGAATTTGCCACCCTGCGCCGCACCCGGCCCGATGCCTGCTGGCAGTGGGAAGGTCTGTTTGCCGCCGGTGCCATCGCCCTGTTCGATCCCGACTCCCACGCTGGTGCCGACTACCTGCCGCAATTGACAGCGCAGGCGGAGGGGATCTATCGCCTCACTGATGACTGGCTGGCGGGGGTCAATGGCCGCTATCTGGCGTGGCAGGAGTGGCTGGCCCAGACCCGGGTGTTGCTGCTGGAGGATCACCCGTTTCAGGGGGCCCACATTCAGCAGGAGATCAGGGGACTGGGATTGCCCTGTCAGTGGGTGCAGGATGGCAATGCCTGCATCAAGGCGCTGGCCGGTGGCGAGATCAAGCTGCTGGTGAGCGATCTCAGCCTGGTGGATCAGGATGCCATCAGCCTGCTGATGAGCCAGCCCCAATACCAGCACAGCGGCCTGCCCATCGTGCTGCTCTCCGCCCACGACCAGACCCTGATCGACGGCGCCCGCCGCCTGCTGCACGATGCCGGGTTCAACGTGCTGGCGGCCCTGGCCAAGCCGCTGCTGGCCGACGATCTGCTGAGCCTGCTCAAGGGGCTTTATCTGGGGCCGCAGCGTCAGCGCCGCCTGAGCGGACTGCGCCGTACCATCCGCACCTGGCAGGGGGAGGAGAAGGGGCTGCTCGGGCTCTTGTCCGATCCTCCGTCACCCTTGCCCATTTGGCTGGCGGTGACCGGCTTGCCGCCGCGCTGGGAGCTGGTGCGCGAGTGGCTCGTCCAGCGGGGCAGGGAGCCTGGCGAGCTCACCCTGCTGATCCACCGGCGCGACCACCTGTTGAGCCAGGCGGAGCGTTTTGCCCTGGTGCTGCAGGCCAGTCTGGCGGGGGCACGGCTCGCCCTGCTGTTGGACAACGATCAGCACATTCCGTTCGACTTGCTGGAGCGGATGCCGCTGCAGCACCTGCTGTTGGGGCAGAGCCTGCTGCCGAGCCTGGAGGCCATGACCCCGGACTCCCTGCTGGGGCGCTTCATCAACCGAGCCCGGGAGCTTGGCATCGCCCTCTATCTGGACGATCCCTTCAACCTGCTGGACCACAACCTGTGGCGCGATCGCGGCATGGCGGGGCGCTGGTAGAGGGTGGCCCGCTACCTCTGCTGGCCGCCGGACGAAGCCCGGCTGCGACGCTCCCTGTCCGGCTGGCTTCATCCCCGCACCCGCGCCGACCTGCCGCTGATGATGGAGGTCGGGGGCGTTCCCTGCCGTTTGCAGGAGCTGGCGGGGGCCGATCCCGCCCGCATCCGGGCGGCTTATGACGAACTCGGTGAGCAGAGCGTCTACCTGCGTTTCATGCGCGCCAAGCAGAGGTTGAGCGATGAGCAGCTCGCCTTCTTCCTCGATTATCCCAGGGAACACCAGATCGGCCTGCTGTTGACCGACGGTCAGGGGCGGCCGCTGGCCCAGGCCCAGTCCATCCGGCGGCGGTTGCACCCGGATCGGGCCGAGTTCTCCTGCATCGTCGCCGATCACTTCCAGCACCGAGGGGCGGGGCGGCGCATCCTGCTGGCGCTGGCCTTGCTGGCGCGCGGCGAGGGGATCCGCGAATGGACGGCGGAGGTGCTACCCCAGAATCGCCCCATGCTGGCGCTGCTGCGCGGGCTGGGCCTGCCGCTCACCCTGGTGACGGGTCGGGAGCTGGTGTTCGTGCGACTCGATTTGAGCGTGCTCGACACCCTGTAACCGCATCATAAGACCAAGGGCGAATAGGCCGGTTTTTCACCCTGTGCTAAGGTCAGCCAGAGAGCTAGCCAGAGGGAGTCAGTCATGGTGCAGTCAGCGAAACACATCGTCATTCTTACCGGTGCCGGGATCTCGGCCGAGTCGGGCATCAAGACCTTTCGCGCCTGTGACGGTCTGTGGGAGGAGCACAGGGTGGAGGACGTGGCGACGCCGGAGGGCTATGCCCGGGATCCGGAGCTGGTGCAGGGCTTTTACAACTCTCGCCGTCATCAGCTGCAGCAACCCCACATTCACCCCAATCCGGCCCACTATGCGCTGGCCCGGCTCGAGCGCCTGCTGCCGGGCTGCGTCACCCTGGTGACCCAAAACATCGACAACCTGCACGAGAGCGCCGGCAGCAAGAACCTCATCCACATGCACGGTGAGCTGCTCAAGGCGCGCTGCCCAGGCTCGGGTCAGGTGATCGAGTGGCGCGGCGATCTCCATCAGGAGGAGCTGTGCACCTGCTGCCAGTTTCCCCAGCCGCTACGTCCGCACGTGGTCTGGTTCGGCGAGATGCCGCTCGGGCTGGATCGCATCTACGGCGCGCTGGCCCAGTGCGATCTCTTCATCTCCATCGGCACCTCTGGCGCCGTCTATCCGGCGGCCGGTTTCGTGCACGAAGCGGGATTGAACGGAGCCCATACCATAGAGCTCAACCTGGAGCCGAGCGAAGTGGGCAGCCAGTTTGACGAGAAGCGCTACGGTCCGGCTTCCCTGCTGGTGCCGGCCTATGTGGATGAGCTGCTGCAACGCTGCGGCGTACACCAGCCGGCGCAGATCGAGGGGCACAACTGGATGGAGATGCGCGGCCCCTAGCTATTGTGCATCAGCGCAGTTGCAATGAACCGGTGAAATCGCCACACTGGCAGCCAAAAAATGGGACGCAGTTGGCGCAACTTACATGATCACTCTCAAGCAATGGCTCGCTTTTTCCCTCCTGATGCTGGCCTGTGCCGGCGCATCGGCACAGGCCTCCCTGATGACCCTGGTGTTGCCAGGTGGCCAGCAAGTGGCCCTCGATGAGGCGACCCTCTCCGCCTTGCCACAGACCGAGTTCACCACCACCACCCCCTGGACCCAGGGTTCCCACCACTATCGCGGGCCGACCCTGGCAACCGTACTGGCGGCACAAGGGATCCAGGATGCCCGCAAGATCGCCGTCTCGGCCCTCAACGGTTATCAACAGGTGGTGGATCTGGCCCTGTTCGACGGCGTGCCGCTGACCCTGGTGCGTGCGGAGGACGGCAAGCCGCTGACCCGGCGCAACAAGGGGCCGCTCTGGTTGCTTATTCCGTTTACCAGCTATCCCAAGCTGGACGTGCCCGCCATCCACAACTGCATGGTGTGGCAGGTGACCCGCATCGAGATCGTCGATTGATGGGGCTATCCCGCCACAAACTGCTGCTGGTGGCGGTCTCGATGCTGTTTCTGCTCTCGTCGGGCAGCAGCCTCTATCTGCAGCATCGCCAGGAGCAGCTGGTCGACACCTTCTATCGCAACATCCACTGGAACATCAGCCAGGTGATGCTCGAATCCCAGCGTTTCCTCGCCGATCTGCGGCTCTATCGGGTCGGCCAAGTGGAGATGGAGACCCTGAGCCTCGATTACGATCTGCTGTGGAACCGGCTCGACATCTTTCTCATCAGCAGTGAAACCGCCGAGGCGCGCGAGCGGCACGGGCTTGGCAGGGCGCTGGCCGGACTGTTCGAGCAGATCAAGCGACTCGAGCCCCAAATGGTGGCAGGGGAGCTGCGGGAAGGGGCCCAACTCGCCCGCCTGCAGGAGGCGATCGCCAGCCAGACCCGGCTCATCGAGCAGATAGGCAACCAAATCCTCTCCGGTCAGGAGCGGGAACGTTCGGTGAGCCAGATCCGCAGCAGCCTGTTCTGGTTGCAGATCTGGCAGTTGATCCTGCTGCTGACCGGCGGTGCCCTGGTGGCCGCCCTCATTCGCGCCAATCTGGCGAATCGCCGGCTCGCCCTGCTCGACCCCCTGACCCGGCTTGGCAACCGCCGCGCCCTGCAGGAACAGCTCTCCCGCGCCCTGCATGCCGGCGAGGCGAGCGCCCTGGTGGTGCTCGATCTCAAACGCTTCAAGCAGGTCAATGATCTGCTCGGCTATCAGGTCGGTGATCGGCTGTTGCAGACGGTGGCTGACAAGCTGCAGCAAGCCCACGGCAGTCACGCCTACCGGCTCGGTGGTGATGAGTTCGCCGTAGTGCTGACCACGGCGGACGGGACGCTGGAAGCGCGCATCCACCAGCTGATGAGCCTGCTCCACTTCGAGTTCGTGACCCGGGAGTGCAGCTTCGAGCTGGCCTGCCGGCTCGGGGTGGCCAGAGCGCAGCAGCAAGATGCCGGCCAGCTGCTGGATCAGGCCATCCTGGCTCTCAATCAGACCAAGCGCAGCCAGGAGGGGGATATCAGCTGGTTTGCGCCGGCCATGCTGCAGCAGTTGCAGTTGACCCAGCACCAACTGCATCAGCTGCGCGACTGGCTGGCCGGGCGCGAGCCGGCGCCGCTGCGGGTGGCACTGCAGGCGATGACGGATGAACAGGGCAACGGCCTGTGGCAACTGGCGCTCTACTGGCAAGAGCAGGACACGCCCTGTCCTATGCGCTGGCTGCAGGAGTGCGGCGTGCTGGGCCCCGTGCTGGCCCGGCTGCTGCAGGCGCGCGAGACGCTGCGTGGCGATGATTGTGCCTTGTTGGTCCAGCTCGACAATCAGCTTCAGCTGGCCCAGGTGCTGGCCTGTCTGCCGGGGGCATCCCGCACGCCGCTGGTGCTGCTGGTGCCGGCATTGCAACCGGATACTGCCTTGCTAGCGGGATTGCGGCAGCAGGGTTGCACCCTGGCGCTCAGAGACATTGGCAGCGCCACCCCGGCGCAGCTGGCGGCCGGCTGGCCTGTGCGCTACTGGTTGCCGCAGGATGATGAACATGGCGAGTTGTTGCAGCCGCTGGCCCGGAGACTGGGGCTGGTGCAACTGCAGGTGCTGGCGGGCAGTGAGGCAAGGCAGCTGGCTTGAGCACAAAGAGCGGTATTGAACCTGCCAGAGACAAAACGCAGCAAGGCGACCCCAGGGTCGCCTTGTTTTTTTATTGAGCGTGTATGTCAGGGACGGGGAGCGCAAGAATCTCTGATCACCAGGTCAGGGTCAACGGTGATCAGGTGGTCCGCCAGCGCCTCGCCGTTGATGCGCGCCAGCAGCCGGGTGACGGCGAGGCGGCCCAGCTCCTCTTTCGGCTGATTGACGGTGGTGAGCGGCGGCGACATGAATTCGGCCAGCGCCACGTTGTCATAGCCGACGATGGAGAGATCCCGCGGGATCACCAGCCCCGCCTGATGCGCGGCGCTGATGGCCCCCATCGCCATCATGTCGTTGCAGACGAACAGCGCGCTGGGGCGCTCGGGCAGCGCCAGCAGGCGGCGCATCGCTTGATGGCCGCTGGCGCAGTCAAAGTCACCCTCCTGGATCCAGTGCGGATTGACGGTAAGACCGGCCTCCTGCATCGCCTGCTCGAAGCCCGCCTGACGCTGGTTAGCGGGGGCGCGGCTGTGGGGGCCCGTGATGCAGCCGATGGCGGTGTGACCCAGCCCCAGCAGGTGGCGGGTCGCCAGGTAGCCGCCGCGATGGGAGTTGTCGGCGATGAGGTCCACGTCGGCACTCTCCATCCCCCAGTCCATCACCACCACCGGCAGGCTCTTGAGCCAGTCGAGCTGGTTGAACACCTCCTGCTGTCCCTCGCTGCACATGATGAGCAGACCGTCGACCCGCTTGCGCAGCATCATCTTGAGGTAGGAGAGGGCGGTCTCGGCCTGCCCCTCGGTGTTGCCCAGCATCAGGTTGTAGCCCTGCTCGAAGCAGTAACGCTCCACCCCGCGCACCACCTCGGCAAAGAAGGGGTTGCTGGAGGTGGTGACCAGCATGCCGATACTGTTGGTCTCCTTCACCTTGAGGCTACGGGCCACCAGGCTCGGGGCATAGTTGAGATCACGCATGGCGGCGAAGACCCGCTCGCGGGTCTCCTCGGCGACGAAACGGGTCTCGTTGATGACGTGGGAGACGGTGGTGGTCGACACCCCCGCCAGCGCCGCCACCTCCTTGATATTGGCCATCAGTGCCCCTGTACAGTCTGCTCAAGCAGGAAGGCGTCGACCTCCTGCTTGCTCGGGATGGAGCTCTGGGCACCAAACCGGGTGACGGAGAGCGCCGCGGCGCCGTGGGCAAAGCGCACGGCCGCGTCAAAGTCGGCGCCGGCGAGCTCGGCCGCCAAGAGGGCGCCGTTGAAGGTATCGCCGGCCGCCGTGGTGTCCACTGCTTTCACCCGAAAACCCGGGATGAGCGCTTGCTGCTGCCCCTTGCTGCAATAGACCCCTTGCGACCCCAGGGTGATCATCACCTCTTCGATGCCCATCTGGTGGAAACGGGCGGCCGCCTCGGCAGCGCTCGCCTCGTCGGTGACCTTGACGCCGGTCAGCAGCTCCGCTTCGGTCTGGTTGGGGGTGATGAGGTCGACCAGTGCCAGCAGCTCGCTCGAGAGCGGACGAGCGGGGGCGGGGTTGAGCACCACCCGGGTGCCGTGGGCACGGGCCTGGCGGGCGGCCTCCAGCACGCTCTCCAGTGGCACTTCCAGCTGCAGCAGCAGGGTGTGGGCGGCGGCTATCATCGCTTCATGGCCTTTCACCACGGCCGGGGTGAGGGCGCCGTTGGCTTCGGCGGAGATGCCGATGCTGTTCTCCCCCTCATCGCTCACATAGATGATGGCGATGCCGGTCGGGAGCTTGGGGTCGAGCTCGACGGCGTTCACATCGATGCCGTCTTTAGCAAAGCCGGTCTTCATCTGGTGGCCGATGGCGTCATCGCCGATGCGGGCGATAAAGGAGACTTGTGCACCTAACCGGGCGGCGGCTACCGCCTGGTTGGCGCCCTTGCCACCGGGCACCACTTGATAGCTGTGGCCGGTCAGGGTTTCACCCGGGCGAGGAAAGTGGGGAACGCGCAGCACGTGGTCTGCATTGACACTGCCCAGAACGACGAGACGATTCATGTTGAGTACTCCTGATGCATCTTGGCATGGACACGAAAGCCGGATCCAGGCCGGGAGGCACCGTAAACCCTGAGTGAAAAGGGGGAGGCGAACCTCCCCCCGTCAACTTACTTGCTGACCACTTGCAGCGGAACCGGGATGGATTTTTCCACCGGCTGGCCCTTGAGCACCTTGTCGGCGGTTTCCACGCCAATGGCGCCGATCAGGGCGGGCTGCTGGGCCACGGTGGCGGCCAGTTTACCCTTGGCCACGGCGGCCTTGCCATCGTCGGTGCCGTCGAAGCCGACGATCATCACCTCTTTGCCAGCGGCCTGCACGGCGCGGATGGCACCCAGCGCCATCTCGTCGTTCTGGGCGAACACTGCCTGCACGCTCGGGTGAGCGGCCAGCAGGTTCTCCATGACGTTCAGACCCTTGGTGCGGTCAAAGTCGGCGGGCTGGGAGGCCAGCACTTCCAGCTTGTTGGCGGCCACGGCCAGGGCAAAGCCTTCGCCGCGGTCACGGGCGGCGGAGGTACCGGCGATCCCTTCCAGCTGGATCACCTTGGCACCGGCACCCAGCTTCTGGGTGATGAAATCGCCGGCCAGTTTGCCACCTGCCACGTTGTCGGAGGCGATGTGGGCCTTGACGTCACCCTGCGCCGCGCCGCGGTCCAGGGTCAGCACCGGGATGTTGGCCTTGTTGGCGAGGCGAATGGCGTTGCCCACCGCTTCGGAGTCGGTCGGGTTGATCAGGATGGCGTTGACCTTGCGCACGGTGAGATCTTCCATGTTGGAGAGCTCCTTGGCCGGGTCATTCTGGGAGTCCAGCACCACCAGCTCGTAGCCAAGCTCCTTGGCCTTGGCTTCGGCCCCTTCCTTCATGGTGACGAAGAAGGGGTTGTTGAGGGTGGAGACCACCATGGCCAGGGTGTGATCGGCGGCCTGGGCGGTGCCCAGCACGGACATGATGGCGGCAGCGAGCAGGGTATTGAGCTTTTTCATCATTTCATTCCTTGTGTGTGCTTACTTGCTTTTGTTATCGATCATCACGGCGAGCAAAATCACGCTGGCCTTGGCGATCATCTGGTAATAGGACGAGACGTCGAGCAGGTTGAGGGCATTGTTGAGGAAGCCGATGATGAGCGCCCCGATCAGGGTACCCATGATGCGGCCCTTGCCCCCCATCAGGCTGGTGCCGCCCAGTACCACGGCGGCGATGGCATCCAGCTCGTAACCCATGCCGGCGGTCGGCTGGGCGGAGGAGAGACGTGAAGTGACGATGAGCCCGGCCAGTGCCGACAGCATGCCGCACAGACCATACACCGCGAGCTTCACCCGATCCACATTGATGCCGGAGAGGCGGGTGGCCGATTCGTTGCCGCCGAGGGCATAGATGTAGCGGCCCAGGCGAGTGTGGTTGAGCATGAACCAGGCCAGCAGGAAGACGATGGCCATCAGCCAGATAGGCACCGGCAGGCCGAACAGGTAACCGGTACCCAGCCAGGCGAAGTGATCGGCACCGTCACTGAAACCGGTGGAGATGGGGCGCCCCTCGGTATAGACCATGGTGACGCCGCGCAGGGCGGTCATGGTGACCAGGGTGGCGATGAAGGCCTGCACCTTGCCCTTGGCAATGATGAGGCCGCTGATGCCGCCAAGCAGGGCACCGGCCCCCAGGGTGAGGGGGATCACCAGCATGATGGGCAGCTCCATGGCCACCATGGTGGCGGCCAGGGCGCCGCACAGGGCCAGCACCGAGCCGACCGACAGATCGATGCCGGCGGTGAGGATGACCAGCGTCATGCCGACCGCCATGATGGCGTTGACCGAGGTCTGGCGCAGGATGTTGAGCAGGTTGTCGGCGGTGAAGAAGTTGGGGCTGAGGAAGGAGACCACGCCGATCAGCACCAGCAGCGCCACCAGCGATTTGTTCTCGATCCACCACGCCTTGCTCATGATGCCGCGGCGGGAAAGGGTTTGGGTTGTCATTGTGCTGCCTCTTGCTCTGCTTGCCACTGTTTGCCGACTGCTGCCGCCATCAGTTTTTCCTGATTGGCGTCGCGGGTATTGAACTCTGCGCTGATGCGCCCTTCGTGCATCACCAGGATGCGATCACTCATGCCGAGCACTTCCGGCATCTCGGAGGAGACCAGGATGATGCTCATCCCCTCCTTCTTGAACTGGTTGATGAGCTGGTAGATCTCCTTCTTGGCGCCGACATCGACGCCGCGGGTCGGCTCATCCAGGATCAGCACCTTGGGCCTTGTCAGCAGCCCCTTGGCGATGGCCACCTTCTGCTGGTTGCCGCCGGAGAGCAGTTTTATCAGCTGATCTTGACTGGGGGTCTTGATGTTGAACAGGCGCACGTAGTCGCCCACCGCCTGGCGTTCGGCCTGGCCGTCAATCTTGCCACCACGGATGAACTCGCCGAGGGCGCACAGGCTCATGTTTTCACGCACCGACAGCTCCAGCACCAGGCCGTCACCCTTGCGATCCTCGGAGATGTAGGCGATGCCGGCCGCCAGGCCATCGGCCGGGCTTCTGGGGGCCAGTGCGCGGCCATCCACGGTCACCTGGCCAGCGCTGATGGGGCTGGCACCGTAGATGAGCTTCATCAGCTCGGTACGGCCGGATCCCATCAGGCCGCTGAAGCCCAGAATTTCCCCCTGGCGCAGGGAGAAGCTCACCCCGCGCACGCCGGGGCCGGCCAGATCCTTGACCTGCAGGCTGACCGGGCCGAGCTCGCGCATCAGACGCGGGTACTGCTCCTCCAGTCGGCGGCCCACCATCATCTCGATGATCCTGTCTTCGTCGAGATCGCTCACCGCCTGCTCGCCGATCCACTTGCCATCGCGCAGCACGGTGACCCGATCGCAGATCTCGAAGATCTCTTTCAGACGGTGGGAGATGTAGACGATGCCGCAGCCCTGCTCACGCAGCTCGCGGATAACCTTGAACAGCTGCTCGGTCTCGGTGTCGGTCAGCGCATCGGTGGGCTCGTCCATGATGATGACGTTGGCATCAAACGACAGCGCCTTGGCGATCTCCACCATCTGCTGTTCACCGATGGAGAGACTCCCGAGCCGGGTATCCGGGCCGTGTTTGACGCCAAGTCGTGCCAGCAGAGTGCTTGCCCGTTCGCGCAGCTGCTTGTGGTCGATGCTGCCAAAGCGGGTACGGGGCTCGCGGCCGAGGAAGATGTTGGCGGCAATGGAGAGCTCCGGCAGCAGGTTCAGCTCCTGGTGGATGATGCTGATCCCCTGATCCTGGGAGTCGCGGGGCCCTTTGAAGTGAACCGGCTCACCGCGATAACTGATGGTGCCCGCATCGGCCTGATAGATGCCGGTCAGTACCTTCATCAGGGTGGATTTGCCAGCGCCGTTTTCGCCGAGCAGGGCCATCACCTGGCCTGGATAGACCTTGAGGCCCGCCTCATCGAGGGCGCGCACCCCGGGGAAGGTTTTGACGATCCCGGAAAGCGCCAGAATGGGCGAGGGGAGCATATTGGCGTTGCTCATAGCTGCTTCCTTGGGAATTTAAAACGCCACGCCGGCGCAGAGAATGAGGTTGGCGTAGGGGGTCACCTCGCCGCTGCGCACGATGGCCTTGCTCTGGTGGGAGCGAGCTTTGAATTCTTCGTGCAGGCAGTACTCGATGGTGATGGGCTTGCCCTGGGCTGCGGCGTGCGCCTCCAGCTGATCCACCAGCGCCTGATGGGCGGCGGGGCTGATCTGCTTGATCTCGCTTGCCATGATCACCTTCTCCACCACCAGGTCGGTGAGCAGGGCGGTCAGCACGGTTTCAAGGCTCGGCGTCCCCGCCATCAACGCCAGATCGATGCGCTCGGGGCCCGCCGGGATGGGCAGGCCGGCATCGCAGACGGTGATCTCGTCGGTGTGGCCCATCCGTGCCACCAGGGCACTCAGGGGAGCATTGAGCAGTACGCCTCGTTTCATACAGCACCTCGGCAGGCTATGCCCGCGTATCTGATGTTAGCTAGGCAACCGGTTACGCAACCGGTTGCGTCATGAGGTGGAAGATAGGCGTTCAGGCGTTCTGGATCCACCAGGAGATGGCAGAAATGTGAAAACGATCTCAATGGCGAGGGGAAAGCGGGGAAAAAAGGTGCCAGAAGAGCACTGGCACCCGCAACGAGAGGAATTAGAGGGCGAGCCCTTGTTGCACGCCGGGGCGTGCCAGCATGCGCCGATAGTGATCCGCGACCTTGGGAAAGTCGCTGATGGCCACCCCGTCGCCCTCGAGCCAGCTCGCCACCACGAACAGGTAGATGTCGGCCAGGCTGAACCGCTCCCCCAGCACCCAGGGGCCGGCCAGATAGTGGCGCTCTATCTCGGCAAAGCCCTCGCGCATGTTGTGCGGCACCTTGGCCTGCATGGCGGCGATGGCCTGCGGGTCATCGGCCCAGCGGCTACCACGCCGGCCGTGGGCATGGGCGACGTGCACGGTGGCGGCGAGAAAACCGTGCACCTCCTGCATCCTGGCCAGCAGGAAGGGGTCGTCCAGCGGCGCCAGCCCGGCATGGGGAAAACGCTGCGCCACATAGAGCAGCAAGGCCGGCGTCTCGGTGAGCACACCGTGCTCGGTGACCAGAGCCGGGACCCGTCCCTTGGGGTTGATGGCCAGATAGGCGGGGGATCGCTGCTCGCCGGCCGCCAGATCCAGCCGTTTGACAACGTGAGGGGCACCGGCTTCGGTGAGGGCGATACGCACGGCCATGGCGCAGGTGCCGGGCGCGAGATAGAGGGTCAAATAAGACATGAACATCTCCTTGTGAAGCGCGTGCCCCCTGTTATCCCGGGTGGGGCGGGGCGCGCAAAAAAATCCGCACTGTCGCCTGGCATCCTACGCCCCCGGTGGCCGTCGGCCAAGGGCGGGATCCCGGCCAGGACAAGGGGAACTGATGAAATCAAAGGCTTTTTGAGCGCAGACGCGCGGGAAAAACGGCTACGCATGCCGGGTCAAATCGCTATAATGTGCTCCCTGAATAGCGGTCTTTCGGATGTTGGATAGTCAATTGAGTAACAAAATGCGGATAGGTGGTTCCCTCGAACAGTCCCTGAGCCAGGGATATCGTCTCGACCTCAAGGGGGTATTGCAGGAGAGCTGGCAACAGACGCGGCGCACCGGGTTCGGCCTGCTGCTGGCCATCGTCGGGGTAATGGCCATCTGGATACTGTTGAGCAACACCCTGCTGGCCCCTTATGTCAATCAGGAAGGGGGGATGGACGTGGCCCTGGTGCTGAGCCTGCTCATCACCGTCATCATGTCGCCCATGACCTCTTCCCTCGACATGCTGGGGTTGCAACAGTCGGTGGGGGTGCGTGCCCGGCCGAGCCAGGTGTTCGACTTCTTTCGCCACTTCCTGCGCCTTGGCAGCCTGAGCCTGCTCGGCAGCCTCATCACCAGCCTGTTCGGCCCGCTGTTCGAGCTGGTGGGTCTGCCGGTGATGCTGGCCTTCATTCCGTCGGCCCTGATCGGCATGGGGCTGGTGTTTACCGTGCCGCTGGTGCTGGAGCGCGGCCTGTCGCCGGCGCAGGCCATTCTGGTCTCCCTCAAGCTGTTTGCCCGTGGCTGGCCCAGCATAGTGCTGCTGCACGGGGTCATGATGGCGCTCTTCTTCCTGGCGCTGATCCCCATGGGGCTGGGGCTTATCTGGGTGGCGCCGCTCTATTTCAACTGCAAGGGGATCCTCTACCGGGATCTGTGCGGGGTGGCGGTCGAAGTGACCGAGGTGAGCCAGGGCCCCGATCATTTCAACGCCTGACGGGCATGCAGGGCGTCAGACAACAGCAACAGATAGCGGCGCGTGCGGATGCGTGATGCAAAAGGATGGCATATGAACAATCGATACGGGATGGCGGCCGCGCTGCTGATGGCGCCCATGCTGGCAGTGGCACAGCCCTCCCTCGAGCTGCAGTACGGCACCTTCTACAGCCAGATGAAGACCTTCGCCAAAGGGGAGTTCGGCCACGCCAGGCTGGGTTTTTATCTGACCGATCAGCAAAATGGCCGGCGCTGCCTGCTCACTTCGGCCCGGGTTTCGACCCTGGATCGGGACGTGGCGGCTGAGGTGACCATCGACAGCGAATTGCGACTGCCCTATGACGACGACCTTAATCTCGACAAGGCAAGAGTGGTAGTGGGGCTCACCGAGCCTCATGCAGCCTGCGATCTGTCGGTGCAGGTGATGGCCGATGTGCCGCCGCCGGCAGACAGTCGGTGGGAGCTCAAGGTGAGCGAGCTGACGGGGCGCCAGCACGACATGCGGAGCCTGCTGGAGAAGCTGGCCGGCATGGTCGGCAAGTATTTCCTGCCCGAGATGACGGGGGTGAGGGTCAGTCTGGTGCAGCCAAGCGGCACCGCCTACCTCATCGATGGGGCTCGCCAGCTGCCGCTGCCCTGGCAGGAGGGACAACTGCTGCTGAGCAACGCCCAGTTGGCGGAGTTTGCCGAGGGCAAGCTGCAGCTGCAGGGAGAGATCCTGCGACTGACCCCCTGGCTGCACAAGGGCTGATGGGGCCCGGGCCGCTTGCTTGCCGGCATAAAAATAAAAAAGGAGCGCCTAGCGCTCCTTTTTTCATTGGTGATGGTGAGGGCTTAGCGCACCTCAATCACGTCCAGCATGTCCATCTCGTCGATGTCCAGCAGCGGTGCCTTGGGCAGTTCGGGCGGATCAAACGCCTTGTCGCCGCCGTCGATGATGCCGGAGTCGCGGTTGATGCTCTTGAAGTCAAACAGCTTGTGATCGAGCAGGTGGCTCGGGATCACGTCCTGAATGGCGGTGAACATGGTCTCGAGACGACCCGGGAAGCGGCGATCCCACTCCTGCATCATCTGCTTGATGGCCTGGCGCTGCAGGTTCTCCTGGGAGCCGCACAGGTTGCACGGGATGATGGGGAAGGCCTTGACCTCGGCATAGCGCACCAGGTCCTTCTCCTTGCAGTAGGCGAGCGGGCGGATCACCACGTTCTTGCCATCGTCGCTCACCAGCTTGGGCGGCATGGACTTGAGCTTGCCCCCGTAGAACATGTTGAGGAACAGAGTCTCGAGGATGTCGTCGCGGTGGTGGCCCAGGGCAATCTTGGTGCAACCCAGCTCCTGGGCGGTGCGGTAGAGAATGCCGCGGCGCAGGCGGGAGCAGAGGGCGCAGGTGGTCTTGCCCTCCGGCACCTTCTCCTTGACGATGGCGTAGGTATCTTCTTCGACGATCTTGAAGTCGATGCCAAGGGTGCTCAGGTATTCGGGCAGCACGTGCTCGGGGAAGCCGGGCTGCTTCTGATCCAGGTTGACCGCCACCAGATCGAAGTGGATGGGGGCGCTGGCCTTCAGGCTCATCAGAATGTCGAGCATGGCGAAGCTGTCCTTGCCGCCGGACAGGCACACCATGACCTTGTCACCCTCTTCAATCATGTTGAAGTCGGCAATGGCCTGACCTACGTTGCGCCGCAGGCGCTTCTGCAGTTTGTTGAAACTGTATTTTTCTTTGGCGTTAAGCTCTTCTAGCATGACCTGAAACCCGGGACAAAAATAAGCGGCTTATTATAGCCATGTCCCGGGGGAGGGCAAGAAAGGCTTATGCTGGACGGCGGCTATCGACCGGGCAGCTGTAGTCGGCGGGTTTGAGGATCAGCATGTCGCAGGCGAGGCGATCCACCACGTGTTCGGCGGTGTTGCCGAGCAGGGCGGCGGAGAGCCCGGTGCGACCGACGCACCCCATGATCATCAGGGTGGCCTGCAGCTCGCCGGCGAGATCGGGCAGCACCTCTTCGGGCAGGCCTTCCGCCACCCGGGTCCAGAGATGGCCTATGCCGTATTTGTCGGCGTGGCTCAGCAGCAGGCTCTCGTGGTGTTTGCGAATGGCGTCGTTGTAGGCGTTGGGATCAAACTCCGGCAGCTCGATAGCCACGTTGACCGGGGTGCCCGGGTAGGTGTTGACCAGATAGAGGTTGGAGCCGAGCAGCTCGGCGATGGCGATCCCCTCTTCGGTGATCCTCTCGTTGAGCAGCTTCTGATCCTGATCGTCGCTGGAGCAATTGATGGCGGCGATGATGTTGCCACCCCGCTGCCAATGCCCCTCTTTCACCAGCAGCACGGGGCAGGGGCATTTGCGCAGCAGGTGCCAGTCGGTGGGGGTGAAGATGAAGGTTTGCAGGAAGGAGTGGTGGTGGGTGGCCTTGACCACCAGATCGTGGCGCTGCTCCAGCACTTCCTGAATGATGCATTCGAAGGGGCGGTTGTGCCAGACCACCTTGATCTCGCAGTCCAGCCCACGGGCACGGTAGGGTTTGAGTATGTCGTCGAGCCACTCACGGCGCTGGGAAATGACCCCGTGGCGCATCTCTTCCCGCTCATCCACCGACAGCATGGCGGTCATTTCATACGAGAAGTCGTAAATGGTGAGTAACAGGGTCAGCTGCGCCCCTTCATCCAGCTCGGCGACCTTGACCGCACGTTCGAGGGCGATTTGCCGCTCTTCTTCCGGGTTGATGACCACCAGGATTTTTCGGTACTTGACCATGTTCTCCTCCTCCTTGGCAAAAATACCAATGATGGCAGACCTTTAGCCATTACAGCTTAGCTCAGGAGGAGAAGGGGGGACGTGTGCCGGATCAAATTTCGGGGTAAACCGATCCGGCACCGGAGAGAGGAGGCTTAGCCGCAGGGGGGGCGGGTCGCACCGGCCATGACGCCGAGGGCGACGTGATCCAGCACGGTAATGTACTTGCCCTTGACGCTGATGAGGCCTGACTTCTGGAAACGGCCCAGCAGACGGCTGATGGTTTCGACGGTGAGGCCGAGGTAGTTGCCGATGTCACCGCGGGTCATGGAGAGACGGAACTCCTTGGCGGAGAAACCACGCTCGGAGAAGCGCACCGACAGGTTGTGCAGGAAGGCGGCAAGGCGCTCTTCGGCATTCTTCTTGGAGAGCAGCAGGATCATCTCCTGGTCGCCCATGATCTCGTTGCTCATCAGCCGCATGATCTGCTGGCGCAGCTTCGGCATCTTGCCGGAGAGATCGTCGAGCACGTCGAACGGGATCTCGCACACCATGGCGGTTTCCAGCGCCTGGGCGAAGGAGGGGTGCGCCTGCTTGTGGATGGCGTCAAAGCCTACCAGATCGCCAGCCAGGTGGAAGGCGGTGATCTGCTCGTCACCCTGTTCGGTGATGGTGTATGACTTGATGGTCCCGGAACGGATGGCGTAGAGCGATTTGAGCTCGTCGCCGGCCTTGAACAACTCTTCACCCTTTTGGATCGGCTTCTTGCGCTCGATGATGCTGTCCAGCTGATCGAGCTCGTTGTCGTTCAGAGTGAAGGGAATGCAGAGCTGGCTGATGCTGCAATCCTGGCAATGAATTGCACAGCCACCGCTCTGAATACGTCTGCCAGGTTTCTTTTCCGGGATCATAGGCTCATACGAATAATTGATTTATATCAAACAAGTTTACCATCAACTCATCCGTTTTGGATAGGGTTTCAAAAGGATGCAATCCCGATCCAGAGGGTATGCAGCCCGTATGCGATGAGCAGCAGGGCCCCGCCAAGGCGCAAACTGCGCAGGGTCAGCCAGTAGCGCAGCCGATCCGCCAGCCCTCCCAGCGCAAACAGGGTCGGCAGGGTGCCGAGGCCGAAAAAGAGCATGATCAGTGCTCCACCGCCAGCGGATCCCGCCGCTGCGCTCCAGGTCAGCATGGAGTAGACCAGCCCGCAGGGAAGCCAGCCCCACACCATGCCAAACGGCAGTGCCTGCCAGGCCGAGGTGAAGGGGATAAACTTGCCCGCCAGTGGCTTGAGGTGGGGCCACAACCTGGCGCCCATGCGCTCGAGCAGCAACACCCCCTGCCACCAGCCGGCGAGATAGAGCCCGAGGGCAATCATCAGGAAGGCCGCCACCAGCCGCAGGCCGGCGATGGCGTGCTTGCCCGCGCCGAGCTCGCTGGTGGTGGCGAGCAAGCCCCCGACTAGGGCGCCGGCAATCACATAGCTCAGGATCCGGCCGAGGTTGTAGTTGAGCAGGTAACCGAGCCGGCCCCAGAAGTGCTGCTTCTCGGCAGGAATGGCCATGGAGAGGGCGGCGGAGACACCGCCGCACATGCCGATGCAGTGGCCGGCGCCGGCCAGTCCCACCAGCAGGGCGCCCAGCAGATCAAGGGTGGCCGTCATCTTTGTGCTCGTGCTCGGCGTGTTTGGGGGCGGGTTGCTCTTCATCGAACAGGATATTGGAACCCTGGCGGTCGAGGTCTTCAAACTGCTCGGAGCGAATGGCCCAGAAGAAGACGGCGCCGGCGATGATGACGAAGAGGATGGCGATGGGGATGAGGACGAAGATGATGTTCATGCAGCAAACCTTGCAATAAGAGGGGTCATGGTACACCCGTTGGTGGCCGCAGGCCCGTCGATTTGAGGGTGAAGGGAGCAAGGCCCGCTCCCTTCACCCTGTCTGTCCCTGTGGCCACGGCTCAGCGGTTGAGCCGCATGGAGTTGGTGACCACGATGAGGGAGCTCAGCGACATGCCCGCCGCCGCCACGTAGGGGGGCAGCCAGCCGCTCGCCGCCAATGGCAGCACCAGCAGGTTGTAACCGATGGACCAGGCGAAGTTCTCCTTGATGATCTTGCGGGTGCGCAGCGCCAGGGCGCGGGCATCCAGCAGGCGGGAGAGATCGTCGGCCAGCAAGATGGCGTCGGCGCTGTTCTTGGCAAGATCGGTGCCGCCGGCCATGGCGAAGGAGGCATGAGCGCCGGCCAGCACAGGGGCGTCGTTGATGCCATCTCCCACCATGATGCTGATGTCGCCGCGGGCTTCGTGCTCCTTGAGATAGGCCAGCTTGCCATCCGGGGTGACGCCTTTGACCAGCTCGTCGACCCCCAGTTCGCGGGCTACCTCGTCGGCCTGGGCCGAGCTGTCGCCGGTGAGAATGGTGGTCTTGAGACCGGCCGCCTTGAAGGCCTGGATCAGCGCCTTCGCATCCGGGCGCAGGGTGTCGGTCAGCAGGAAGCGGGCGAGCGCCTGATCCTCGTCGGCCAGATAGATGACCAGCCCGTCCGCTTGCGCTTCGTGGGCATCGCTGATGCCGAGCCAGCGGGCACTGCCGAGCCGATAGTGACGTCCCTCGATCACCCCTTCGATACCGTGTCCGATGACGGGGCTCACCTTGCTGGCCGCCAGCAGCACGGCGTCGTCTGCGGCGTTGCTGCGAAAGGCGCGGGCGATGGGGTGTTCGGAATAGGCCTCCAGGGCACGGGCGATGGCAAGGCTGCGCGCCTCGTCGAAATTGCCCAGGGCCTCCGTGCTGGTCAGGCTGATGTTGCCCGTGGTCAGGGTGCCTGTCTTGTCCATCACGATGCGGTTGGCCCGGGTCAGCACGTCCAGCACGTGGCCGCGGCGCAGCAGGATGCCGGCCCGGGTCAGGCGGGCGGTGGCCGAGGTGAGCGCGGTGGGAGTGGCCAGCGACAGGGCGCAGGGGCAGGTCGCCACCAGCACCGCCAAAGTGACCCAGAAGGCCTGCTCCGGCTGATGGAAGTGCCAGAAGGTCCATACCCCGGCGGCGATGAACAGCAGCACCAGAATGAAATGGCGGGAGAGCACATCCGCCATCTGGGCGATGGCCGGTTTGTCGTCCAGCGCATGATCCTGCAGCCGCATGATCTGGGCCAGGCGCGACTCTTCGATACGATGACTGACCCGGATCTCCAATGGGGCGTCGGTGTTGATGGTGCCGGCGTAGACGGCATCTCCCGCCTGCTTGAGCAGTGGCAGCTGTTCGCCGGTCAGCATAGATTCGTTGAGACTGGCCTGCCCAAGCAGGATGATGCCGTCCGCCGGCAGGGTGGCCCCCGCCAGCACTCGCACCCGATCGCCAACCTGCAGCGTCTTGGCCGCCACCTCGTGTTCGCCATCCTCATCGAGCCGGGTGGCCATGATGGGCACCAGCCGCGCCAGGTTGGAGCTCGACTCGGAGGCCTTGCGTCTGGCCCGCAGCTCGAGGAAGCGCCCCAGCAGCAGGAAGAAGACGAACATGGTGATGGAGTCGTAATAGACCTCGCCGGTGTTGAACACGGTGGCCCACATGGAGGCGACGAAGGCGCCGATCAGTGCCAGCGACACCGACACGTCCATAGAGAGGTGTCCCTGCTTGAGGCTGCGCCAGGCGCCCACGTAGAAGGGCTGGGCCGAGTAGATCATGATGGGGGTGGAGAGCAGCAGACTTATCCACTTGAAGTAGACCATGAACTCCTCTTCGACACTGATGAAGAGATCCATGTAGAGCGCCACCGCACACATCATCACCTGCATGGAGCCGAGCCCCGCCAGTGCCAGCCGGAACATGTAGCTGCGCACCTCTTTGGCGTAGAGCGCTTCCTGCTGGTGAGTCTGGAAGGGGTAGGCGCGATAGCCAATCTTGGCAAAGCCTTTGAGGATGTCGCTCAACGAGAGCCGGTCCGGATCCCACTTGATGCGGGCTCTGTGGGTGGTGGTGTTGACGTTGATGTAGTGCAGCCCGGTCAGGTTGCCCAGATGGCGTTCGATGAGCCAGGCACAGGCGGCGCAGGTCAAGCCTTCCACCGTCAGCTGGATCTCGCGCACCTTGTGACTACCGGTGGCGCTGTCGGTGACAAAATCCTGCTGTACTTCGGCCAGATCATAGTGGGTGAGGGCGGCGAGCTCTGCGGGCACCAGCTCGCCTTTGGTGCCGGGAGCGGTGCGGTGCTCATAGTAGCTGGCCAGGCCGCATTCGAGAATGGTTTCCGCTACCGCCTGACAACCGGGGCAGCACATGGGTTGGACTATGCCTTTTATCTCGAGGGCATAGCGGCTGCCGGCGGGGACCGGCTCACCACAGTGAAAGCAGCCGCTCATGACAGCTGGCCGCAGGCTACCCGGCCTGTCGGCAGAAACAGTGAAGCGCCGGTTGCTGCCGGCGTGTCATGGTGAACAGGACGGCTCATGACTCAGCGTCCTTTGGGATCGAGTTCGACGGGGGCCTTGGTGGGGAGCTGGACAGTCTCTTGCAGCCGCCATTCGTGGTTGAAGGCATCCACCCGCACATGCCACTTGCCGGTGAGGGGCTTGTCGAGCAGCAGGCGATAGACGCCGTTGCCGTCGGCGGTCACCATGTGCTCGCTGTCCATGCCGGCGAGGGTGGGGTGAAACAGGGAGAGGTAGAGCGCCTGGCCGGCCGGGATATCCCCCGACAGCGGCTTGAGGGTCAGCTCGTTGCCGTTGACCTCCAGCGCGATGTGGATGTTGAGGGCTTCGGCGCGATCAAACTTGCTGAGATCCTGATTAATCTCTTTGCCTTGCTTGTAATAGTCTTCGGCCACCAGATTGACGCCATCCTTGCTGGCGATGATCGCCGTACTGATGCTGCCGATCACGGCGGCGGTCGGGAGGGCGATGATGAACCAAGGCCAGAATTGGCGATACCAGGGTTGGGACATAGTGCTACTACCGTGAAACCAGTGGTTAACGAAACAGAGGAAATTCAGTCAACACAAGATAACAAAAAGCCTCGAAGAGTCGAGGCTTTTTGCTGAGTAATCACGTGTTTATCACATGTTACTGCTTATTTTGCTGGTCGTTGTGGGACAAGCTGTAAACGTAGGAGGCGAGCAGGTGCACCTTGTCTTCACCCAGAATATCTTTCCAGGCCGGCATCACGCCGTGACGACCGTGGGTGATGGTCTGCTCGACCACCTGACGGGAACCGCCATAGAGCCAAGTGTTGTTGGTGAGATCCGGTGCCCCGAAGGCGATGCCGCCCTTGGCGTCCGGACCGTGACAGGCGGCGCAGATGGTGAAGCGCGCTTCACCCTTCTTGGCTTCCACCATGTCCACCTTGCGACCGGAGAGGCTCAGCACGTAGGAGGCCACTTCGCGGACCCCGTCCTTGCCGAGGATCTCGCCCCAGGCGGCCATCACGCCCTGACGACCGCCCATGATGGTGGTCTTGATCTGGTCGGGCGCGCCGCCCCATTGCCATTCGCTGTCGGTCAGGTTCGGGAAACCGCGACCGCCGCGGGCATCGGAGCCGTGGCATTGAGAACAGTTCTGCAGGAACAGACGCTGACCCACCTTGCGGGCTTCCGGATCGGCGGCGATCTCCTCGATGGCGCGATAGGTCTTGCCATCGGCCTGATAGGCCAGCTCACGGAACTTGGCGCCGTAGATCTCGTCAGCCTTGACGAGCTCGCGATCGTATTCCACCGCACGCCCTTCAGCCTTGGCGGAGGCTGCCGCTGCCTTGGACTCGGCCAGTGAGCGTATGTCCTGGTTGGAGCTCTGCCAGCCCAGCACGCCCTTGAAGTTGCCAAGGCCCGGGAAGGCAATCAGATAGACCAGACCGGTGACGATGAAGAAGAGGAACATGTAGGTCCACCACTTCGGCAACGGGTTGTTGATCTCTTCGATACCGTCGAAGGCGTGCCCCATGGACTTGCCCTCTTCCACGCCCATCTTGTCGCGCAGGCACCATACCAGCAGCAAGAAGCAGCCGAGGATGGTCCCCAGACTGATGACGGTCACAAAAATGCTAAACAAAGTGCTCATTATTGTTTCGCTCCTGCGTTCTTGTTATCAGCACTGGGTTGCTCGTCGTCGGCAAATACCAGATTGGCAGCCTCGTCGAAGGAGGTCTTGCGGCGCTTGCTGTAGGCCCAGACGATGATGCCGATCATGATGGCCATCAACAGCAGGGTATACAGGCCGCGAAAAGTGCCGTAATCCATATCCTGACTCCTTTATTTCAGGGCATGGCCCAGTGATTGCAGATAGGCTACCAGCGCATCCAGCTCGGTCTTGCCCTTCACGGCCTCACCGGCCCCCTGAATGTCGGCATCCGTGTAGGGTACGCCGAAGTGATCGCGGAACAGGGCCAGCTTCTTGCCGGTCAGCTCACCGGTCAACACGTTGGTGTCGAGCCAGGGGAAGGCGGGCATGTTGGACTCGGGCACCACGTCGCGCGGGTTGATCAGGTGGGCACGGTGCCAGTCGTCGGAATAACGACCGCCAACCCGGGCCAGATCCGGACCGGTTCGCTTGGAGCCCCACAGGAAGGGGTGCTCCCAGACGCTCTCACCGGCGACCGAGTAGTGGCCGTAACGCTCGGTTTCGGCGCGGAACGGACGGATCATCTGGCTGTGGCAGACGGTGCAGCCTTCGCGGATGAAGATGTCGCGCCCTTCCATCTGCAGGGCGGTATAGGGCTTGAGGCCCTCGACCGGCTCAGTGGTCTGCTTCTGGAAGAACAGCGGGGTGATTTCCACCAGGCCCCCCAGGCTGATGGCAAATATGATGCCGACCACCAGCATGGGAACGCTCTTTTCAAAGATCTCGTGACGGTTATTGTTGCTCATGCTTTGACCTCTTCAATCATGCTGGCTGTGCGACAGGTTCCAGGGAACCTTTGGGCGCAGTGATGGTGCGATAGGCGTTGTAGGCCATCAGCAACATGCCGGTGACAAAGAAGCAGCCACCCAGGAAGCGCACGAAGTAGAAGGGATAAGAGGCCTGCAGCGCTTCTACGAAGCTGTAGGTCAGGGTGCCGTCGTCGTTGACCGCACGCCACATCAGACCCTGCATCACACCGGAAATCCACATGGCGACGATGTAGAGCACGGTACCCACGGTTGCCAGCCAGAAGTGGACGTTGATGAGCTTGATGCTGTACATGCGGCCCTGGCCGAACAGGTTCGGGATCAGGTGGTACACGGCACCGATAGATACCATGGCAACCCAGCCCAGCGCGCCGGAGTGGACGTGACCTATTGTCCAGTCGGTGTAGTGGGAGAGGGCGTTGACGGTCTTGATCGCCATCATGGGGCCTTCGAAGGTGGACATGCCGTAGAACGACAGGGACACGATCAGGAAGCGCAGGATGGGGTCGTAACGCAGTTTGTGCCAGGCACCGGAGAGGGTCATGATGCCGTTGATCATGCCGCCCCAGGAGGGGACGAACAGGATCAGGGACATCACCATGCCGAGGGACTGTGCCCAGTCAGGCAGGGCGGTATAGTGCAGGTGGTGCGGACCGGCCCAGATGTAGAGGGAGATCAGCGCCCAGAAGTGAACGATGGAGAGACGGTAGGAGTAGACCGGACGACCCGCCTGTTTCGGTACGAAGTAGTACATCATGCCGAGGAAGCCGGCAGTCAGCAGGAAGCCTACCGCGTTGTGGCCATACCACCACTGCACCATGGCATCCATGGCGCCGGAGTACATGGAGTAGGACTTCATGCCGGAGAGCGGCACTTCCATGTTGTTGACGATGTGCAGCACGGCCACCGTGATGATGAAGGCACCGAAGAACCAGTTCGCCACATAGATGTGGGAGGTGGTGCGCTTGACCAGGGTGCCGAAAAAGACCACGGCATAGGCGACCCAGACGATGGTGATGGCGATATCAATCGGCCATTCCAGCTCTGCGTACTCCTTGGAGGTGGTGTATCCCAGCGGCAGCGAAATGGCGGCAGAAAGGATGATGGCCTGCCAGCCCCAGAACACGAAGGTCGCCAGCGGGCCACCAAACAGTCGGGTTTGACAGGTGCGTTGCACCACATAGAAGGAGGTCGCCATCAGGGCGCTACAGCCAAATGCGAAGATGACCGCGTTGGTGTGCAGAGGGCGAAGGCGACTGTAAGTCAGCCAGGGAGTATCAAAGTTGAGGGCAGGCCAGATCAACTGGGCTGCAATCAGTACGCCAACCGACATGCCGACAATTCCCCAGACAATCGTCATGACGGTGAACTGGCGAACAACGGTGTAGTTGTACTCAGGATGGTTAGTTGTATGGCTCATCGTTGTATTCCGCTTCCGATGCTGCTGTTGTTTGATTTTGTGTCCAGTGAGGTGGACCGACTTCATTGGCTACTGCCTTTTCTCTTGTTAACAACTGTTAATAAAAGGAAAAGCAAAAAGTAGCTAAATGAAAATTCAATGGGAATGATACTGAACTGACAGGTAAAATAACAGTATAAACAGTGATATATTTGGCTCCGTTGGGTCTCGCCTGTTCAATTATTTACCTTGCGCGAGATCACGAAAATGTCATTTTTCAGACATCTTACAAGGTTGTTTTTTCATGAAAGAGAGACTCACTTCACGCAAAATTATTCATTTGGCGATCGTGTTGACTATTTTGCTCGGTTTGGTTGCCTATCGAACCTGGTTCGATGGCGCGCAGACGGCGATGGCAAGCTCGGAAAAAGATCAGATTTGTGATCTGTCCCACAGCTCATGCCCCCTGCAGGCGGGGAATAAGCCGCTGACCGCCCGCATTGCCTCGCTGCCGGTACAGGCCGAACGTGACTTCGTGATACAGCTTCAGGGCGGCGATCCGGCCGTCACGCCGGTGAAGGCGTGGCTGGAGGGGCGGGACATGTTCATGGGGACCATTCCGGTCACCTTTGAGGCCACAGCCCAGGGCTGGCAAGGGACGACCCTGGTGGGATCCTGCACCTCGCCGATGATGGTCTGGCTGCTCAATATCGAGTGGAGCAATGGCCAGCGCCAGCAACTGGCGCTCTCCGTCGCCCGCTGAGAGCCTCCTTCTGAGGTGCAAAAGGAGGGGGCAAGGTGAAAATTGATTTGAATTTTTCAGGCAGGGCGTTACCTTGCACTGATTGTCAGGGAGTGAAGTTCATTTAATCATGATTGAAAAACAAGCATTTTATCGCACGCTCAACCAGCAGGCCCAGGCATTGCTGGAGGGAGAGCCGGATCTCATCGCCAACCTGGCCAACCTGTCCGCCCTGCTCAATCAGGAGCTGACCGACATCAACTGGGTCGGCTTTTACCTGTTGCAGGGGGAGACCCTGGTGCTCGGCCCGTTCCAGGGCAAGCCGGCTTGCGTACGCATTCCGGTCGGGCGCGGGGTATGCGGCACGGCGGTGGCCGAGGGCAAGACCCAGCTCATCGACGATGTGCACCAGTTTGAGGGGCATATCGCCTGCGACGGTGCCAGCAATGCCGAAATCGTGATCCCGTTGCGTCGGCGTGGCGAGATCATTGGCGTACTGGATATCGATAGTCCAATCTTTAACCGCTTTGACGAGCAGGACCGGATTGGCCTCGAAGAAACGGTGCAAATTTTGGAAAGCATGCTCTAAGTCATTGCTTGATGGTTCGCAAAAGGCCCCAAGCTCTCTATAATGGGGCCTTTGTTGTGCTCGGGCGTGCCCGCGCGTTTATATGAAAGCCAAGGTTATACATGGAAAACACTGAGAAGCTGAAGAACAGTAAAGAGATCGTTGCCTACCTGGTCGAGAAATTCCCGGCCTGCTTCATCGCTGAAGGAGAGGCCAAGCCGCTCAAGATTGGCATCTTCCAGGATTTGGCCGAGCGTCTTGCTGACGACGCCAGAGTCTCCAAGACCATGCTGCGCTCCGCTCTGCGTCAATACACCTCCAGCTGGCGTTACCTGCATGGCCTCAAGGCCGGCCAGGCCCGTGTCGATCTGGACGGCAACCCGGGCGAGCTGCTCACCGAAGAGCACATCGAGCACGCCAAGCAAGCCCTGAAGGAGAGCAAAGAGCGTGTCTTTGCCAGCCGTCGTACCAACAATAAAGAAGAGAAGGCCAAGCAGCCTCGTCGTCCTGCCCCGCGCAAGGCCGATGCCGCCGCCAAGTCCAGCAAGCCGAAAGCCGCTCCCAAGGCTGCTCCGGTTGCTGACGAGGCCCCGTTGGTCAAGGTGGATGCCGCTACCCTGAAAGTAGAACAGGGCGTGCGCGTGGTGCTGGGCAAGTCACCGGTACCGGCCACCATCAAGGAAGTGACCAAGGATGACGTTCAGGTTCAATTGCAGACCGGCATGATGCTGCGGGTCAAATTCGAGCACCTGGTTCTCTAAGGAGACAAATGTTGAAGCATGGCGTAATTCGTTTTTCCCTCGTTGCCTGTAGCCTGGCGCTTGCCGGGCTTGCACAGGCCATCGAGCCGGTGCTCAAGGAAAGTGATTTGCCTGTGTTGGCTCAGGAGAGCCAACATGCTACGGCTAGCAAGCGAATTGCCAATCTGTTTACCCGCTCGCATTACAAGCAGTTCAAGCTGGACGATGCCTTTTCCTCCGTGATCTTTGACAAGTATCTGGAGAATCTGGATTACAGCCGCAACCTGTTTCTGGCCTCTGACATCAGCCGTTTTGAAAAGTACCGTACCGGCTTTGACACCGACCTCGAAAGAGGGCGGCTGGCACCGGCCTACGAGATGTTCAACCTGAGTCAGCAGCGGCGTTATGAGCGGTTCGAATACGCCCTCAAACTGCTCGATACTCCTTTCGATTTTACCCAGCCCGACAACTACGTGTTTGATCGGGAAGGGGCGGACTGGCCGAAAGACGAGGCCGAACTCAACGAGTTGTGGCGCCAGCGGGTGAAGTTCGATGCCCTGAGCCTCAAGCTCAGCGGCAAGGAGTGGCCCGAGATCAAGGAGCTGCTCGGCAAGCGTTACAACAACGCCATCAAGCGGATGTCCCAGACCGAGAGCGAGGATGTATTCCAGCTCTTCATGAACTCCTTCGCTCGCGCCATTGAGCCGCACACCAGCTATCTGTCTCCGCGCAGCGCCGATCGTTTCAACACCGAGATGAACCTCTCGCTGGAGGGGATTGGGGCCGTGCTGCAGGCCGAAGATGACTTCACCGTCATTCGCTCCCTGGTGCCCGGTGGCCCGGCCGCCAAGTCCAACCACCTGAAACCGGACGATAAGATCGTCGGGGTAGGGCAGGACCACGGCAAGATTGTCGACGTGATCGGCTGGCGTCTCGATGACGTGGTCGAGCTCATCAAGGGGCCCAAGGGCAGCAAGGTGAAACTGGAGATCCAGCGTGGCAAGGGCGCCAGCGCCAAGACCGAGCAGATCGAGCTGGTACGTGACAAGGTACGTCTGGAAGACAGGGCAGCTAAGTCCAAGGTGATCACCGCCGAGGGCAAGAAGATCGGCGTGCTCGAGATCCCGAGCTTCTACGTCAACCTGCACGACGACGTGATCAAGGAGCTCTCCAGCCTCAACAAGCAGAAGATCGAGGGGCTGATCGTCGATCTGCGTGGCAACGGCGGCGGTGCGCTGACCGAGGCCTCTGCCCTGAGCGGCCTGTTCTTCGCGAGCGGTCCGGTGGTGCAGATCCGGGATCACATGGGCCGCATCACCGTCAACGGTGACGACGACGGCAACGTCTACTACGGTGGCCCCATGTCGGTGATGATCGACCGCTACAGCGCCTCGGCCTCCGAGATCTTCGCCGCCGCCATGCAGGATTACGGTCGCGCCCTGATCCTCGGCGAGAACTCGTTCGGCAAGGGCACGGTGCAGCAGCATCGCAGCCTGGCCAAGGTCTATGACTTCTACGAGCAGCCGCTGGGTCACGTGCAGTACACCATCGCCAAGTTCTACCGGATCAACGGTGGCAGCACCCAGAACAAGGGCGTCGCCCCGGACATCAGTTTCCCCACCGCGGTGGCACCGGAAGAGACGGGCGAGAGCCGCGAGTTCAACGCCCTGCCGTGGGACAAGATAGCGTCGGCCAAGTACGACAAGCTCGGCAACTTTGCCAGCTTGCTGCCCAAGCTGCAGGCGGCCCACGAGGCGCGGATCAACAAGGATCCGGAGTTTGCCTACGTGATGCAGGACATCGCCGAGTACAAGGAGGAGAAAGACAAGAAGTCGGTCTCCTTGAACGAGGCGGAGCGTCTGGCGGATCAGGCCAAGCAGGACGAGAAGGCGCTCAAGCGCGCCAACGAACGCCTGACTCGCCTGGGCAAGCCGACGGTGAAGAGCCTGGACGATCTGCCTGCCGATTTTGAGGCTCCCGACGAGTATCTGGTCGAGGCTGCCAACATCACGGCGGATCTGGCCAAGCTCAGCAAACGCGGCTGAACAGGGACAGCCAATTAATCAACAAGGGCGACTTCGGTCGCCCTTTCCTTTGCCTGAATGCAAACTATTTGACCCTGCCAACCGGTTATGACAGCCTCTGACACGTCAATAACAAGCGTGGAAGCAAACAATAATGACCGATCACTCCCAGGCCATGACGGCCAAATATCGCCAGGATTACCAGGCTCCGCTCTACTGGTGCGACAGCATCGACCTCGATTTTCAGCTGCAGGAGCCGCAGACCCGGGTCACCGCCATCTCGCGGCTGCGTCGCAACGGCGACCACAAGGAGCCGCTGGTGCTGGATGGCGAAGGGCTGGTCCTGCACGCCATCAGCGTGGACGGGGTTGCCTTTACCCAGTACGAGCAGGGTGAGAGCAGCCTGACCCTGTTCAACCTGCCGGCAGAGTGTGTGCTGACCATAGTCACCGACATCAACCCGGCCGCCAACACCGCGCTGGAAGGGCTCTACAAATCCGGCGATGCCTACTGCACCCAGTGCGAGGCGGAAGGGTTCCGACGCATCACCTATTACATGGACAGGCCAGACATCCTGGCCCGCTACAGCACCCGCATCACCGCCGACAAGGCCAAGTATCCTTTCCTGCTCTCCAACGGCAACAAGGTCGACAGCGGCGATCTGGGTGATGGCCGTCACTTCGTGCAGTGGCAGGATCCCTTCCCCAAGCCGAGCTACCTGTTTGCGCTGGTGGCCGGGGACTTCGATGTGGAGCGCAGCCACTACACCACCAAGAGCGGCCGCAAGGTGGCCCTCGAGATCTTCGTCGACAAGGGCAACCTGGACCGCGCCGGCTTCGCCATGGAGAGCCTCATCAACTCCATGCGCTGGGACGAGCAGCGCTTCGGCCTCGAGTACGACCTCGACATCTACATGATCGTGGCGGTGGACTTCTTCAACATGGGCGCCATGGAGAACAAGGGGCTCAACATCTTCAACTCCAAGTTCGTGCTGGCCAACCCGGCTACCGCCACCGACAGCGACTACCACGGCATCGAGCGGGTGATCGGCCACGAATACTTCCACAACTGGACCGGCAACCGCGTTACTTGCCGCGACTGGTTCCAGCTCAGCCTGAAAGAGGGGCTGACGGTGTTCCGGGATCAGGAGTTCTCCTCCGATCTGGGTTCGCGCGGGGTCAATCGCATCAACAACGTGCGCACCGTGCGCGGCCCGCAGTTTGCCGAGGATGCCGGCCCCATGGCCCATCCCATCCGCCCGGATGTGGTGATCGAGATGAACAACTTCTACACCCTGACCGTCTACGAGAAAGGCTCGGAAGTGATCCGCATGCTGCACACCCTGCTGGGTGAGGAGGCCTTCCAGGCGGGCATGCGACTCTATTTCGAGCGCTTTGACGGTCAGGCGGTCACCTGCGATGACTTCGTGCAGGCGATGGAGGATGCCTCCGGGGTGGATCTCGGTCGCTTCCGTCGCTGGTACAGCCAGTCCGGTACCCCCGAACTCACCGTGTCCGACGAGTACGATGCCGACAGCGGCGTCTATCGCCTGCACGTGAGCCAGCACACCCCGCCGACCCAGGATCAGCCGCAGAAACTGCCGCTGCATATCCCCCTCGACATCGAACTCTATGACGAGCAGGGGGCCATCATCCCGCTGCAGTACCAGGGCAAGGCCATCGGCAACGTGCTGGACGTGCTGGAAGCACAGCAGACCTTCGTGTTCGACAAGGTATCGGTCAAGCCGGTGCCCTCCCTGCTGCGAGACTTCTCGGCGCCGGTCAAACTGCATTTTGACTACAGCGACGAGGCGTTAGCCTTCCTGATGCGCCATGCCCGCAACGAGTTTGCCCGTTGGGATGCGGCGCAGATGCTGATCAACAAGGCGGTGATCGACGGTGTGGCCCGGACTCAGCGAGGGCAGGGGGTTGATGTCTCCCGGACCCTGCTGGCGGCCTTTGTCGCCATCCTTGACGACGAGGGGCTCGACCCCGCCCTCAAGGCGGAGATCCTGGCGCTGCCGGGTGAAGCGACCCTTGCCGAGCTGTTCGAGGTGGCCGACATCGATGCCATCCATCAGGTGCGCAACGAGATCCAGACCTCGCTGGCCCAGGCCTTCGGGGCCCGTCTGGTGGCCTGCTACGAGAGTTTGCGCCTGCCGGCTGATCAGGTGGTGCACGCCGACATGGCCAAGCGGGCGCTCAAGGGGGTCGTGCTGGGCTATCTGGCGGCCCTCGATGCCGGCAGCGCCGATCTGCTGGTGCGCCAGCAATATGCGGCTGCCGACAACATGACCGACACCCTGGCGGCGCTGCAGGTGGCCAACAGTCATCTGCTGCCGTGCCGCGCCGAGCTCTTGGCCGATTTCGAAGGCAAGTGGGCCAAGGACGGACTGGTGCTGGACAACTGGCTGCGGCTGGTGGGTGCCAAGCCGGCGGAAGACGTGCTGGAAGAGGTGAAGCAGGCGATGGCGCACCCCACCTTCAGCATTCGCAACCCGAACCGGTTGCGGGCGCTGGTGGGCAGCTTTGCCATGAACAACCAGGTGCAGTTCCATGCGCGCGATGGTCGCGGCTACCGCTTCCTGACCGATCTGCTGATCGAGCTCAACGAGGTCAATCCGCAGGTGGCCTCCCGCCTCATCACTCCGCTCATCCAGTTCAAGCGGCTCGATGAGGGGCGCAAGGCGTTGATCCGCACCGAGCTGACCCGTCTGGCCAACCTCGAGGGGCTGGCGCGGGATCTGTTCGAGAAGGTGAGCAAGGCGTTGCAGCAGTAAGTCCGAGCGGGTGGGGGAGTCATCTCCCGCCCTTTTACCGTGAGCCTTCAACCACGACCAGAGGAGTCATCGTGAAGCAGTTTACCTTTCGCCTCTCATTGAGCCATGACGAGGTCATGCTGATGTACCAGGGCCATGCCAAACGGCTGGTGGTGCGCAGCGAGCAGGGGCTGACCCTGGAACTGGGCATTGAGAAAATCCGGCCCTTCGTCGCCATCAGCGGGGTACATGGCTACTTTCGCCTCAAAACCCAGGACGATTATCGCTTTATCAGCCTCGAACGCATAAATTAACAAAACTCGAACATATTTCCGCGTAATTCACTGCTTTAAGTCACTATCTATCCGGTAAATCCGTAACCATCCAGTGGGATTTTCTGTTTTTTGCCAGAACGGCAAAATTTTTCACAGCTTAAGGCGTGATCTGTCCCTTGTTTTTAACAACTCATTATCACCTTTGCTCGCCTTCCTTGATCCAAGACATTACACTTCGCAGCAACTCTGTACCGGTGGGCATCCAGGGTGGATGTCTCTGTGTCGGTGGTTAATGTCGTCCGATAAGGAATATAGAAATGGCATTGAAAGACGCCCCTACCTCAGTTCTGCTCGAAAACGTTCTCAGCCTGATCCATCAGAAGTTGCCCAAGAAGAGTGCCTCCCTGGTCGAGTGCTTCGTCGCCAAGTTCTACGGCAACATGGCGAGCACCGATCTGCACGATCGCAATGACAGCGATCTCTATGGCGCCGCGCTCAGCCTGTGGAATGCGCTCAACCAGCGCACCAGCACAGAGCCCTATATCCGGGTCTACAACCCCGAGCTGACCCGCCACGGCTGGCAGTCTCCCCATACCATCGTCGAAATCATCCTGCAGGACTCCCCCTTCCTGGTGGATTCCATCCGCATGGCGCTCAAGCGCCGGGGCATCACGGCGCACATGATGCTGCACCAGCCGCTGCACCTCATTCGCGGCAGTGAAGGCAAGATCAGCGCCATTCTGGATCTGGACAACACGGCCGAACAGACCTCCGTCGAGACTGCCTTCCTCATCGAAATCGATCACCTCACCAGTGAGGAGCAGATGGAAGGGCTGACCGCCGAGCTCAACTCCGTCGCCGGTGAAGTGGCCCTGGCGGTCGGTGACTGGCAGCCCATGCTGGCACGCCTGAACGAGATCATCGACGAGCTGCCCAAACGCAAACACCCGGTCAGCAAGGCCGAGGTGGACTCCTGCGTCGCCTTCCTCAAATGGGTGGCCGCTCACAACTTCACCCTGATGGGCTATCGTCGCTACGACGTCAAGGCGGTGGAGGGGGATCACGAGATCCTGCCGCAGCCGGATTCGAGCCTGGGTCTGATGAAGAACTCCATCAAGGATGAGGGGCAGCGCCTGGGCACCATGCCGGCCAGTGCCCGTCACGCGGCCCTGAGCTCCTCCCTGCTGATCCTCACCAAGTCCAACAGCAAGTCACGGGTGCATCGCCCGGCCTATGTGGACTACATCGGCATCAAACGCTTCGACGAGCACGGCAAGGTGGTAGGGGAAGATCGCTTCATCGGTCTGTATGCCTCCTCCATCTACAACACCAGCGCGACCCAGATCCCGCTCATCAGCCACCGCCTCGAGCGCATCATGGCCGCTTCCGGTCACGAGAAGGGTTCCCATGCCTACAAGGCGTTGCTGAACGTGCTGGAAACCTACCCGCGCGATGAGCTGATCCAGGCTCGCGAAGAGGAGCTGCTGGCCACCGGTCTTGGGGTGCTGGAGATGCAGGAGCGCGACATGCTGCGCCTGTTCGTGCGCCGCGACGTCTACGGCCGCTTCTTCTCCTGTATGGTCTATGTCACCAAGGAGCGCTACAACACGGCGCTGCGGGTCAAGACCCAGCAGATCCTGCAGAAGTATTTCGGCAGCAGCGAAGAGGTGGAGTTCAACGTCTACTTCACCGAGGGCGTGCTGGCACGGACCCACTACATAGTGCGGGTCAACAACAACAACGTGGATGTGGATGTGAACGAAGTACAGAACAACCTGATTGAAGCGGCCCGCAGCTGGGATGACCGTCTGGACTCCGTGCTGCTCTCTCACTATGGTGAAGCCCGTGGCAACGAACTGCGCCGCCGTTTCAGCACCGCCTTCCCCCGCGCCTACAAGGAGGACGTGCTGCCGGGTTCCGCCGTGGCCGACATCATGGAGCTGGACAACCTGAGCGAAGCCAATCCGCTCGGCATGCTGTTCTACCGTGCCCAGGAGGAGGAGAACGATCGCCGGGTACGCCTCAAGCTGTTCCACCGCACAGAACCCATCCACCTCTCCGACGTCTTGCCCATGCTGGAAAACATGGGGCTGCGGGTCATCGGTGAGACCCCGTATCAGGTGCGCACCCCGGCGGGCGACATCTTCTGGATCCTCGACTTCTCCATGCTGCTGCATGGGGAGCAGCCGTTCGATCTGGAGCAGAGTCAGCAGCGCTTCCAGCAGGCTTTCGCGGCCATCTGGAACAAGCAGCTGGAAGATGACGGCTTCAACCGGCTGGTGCTGGGTGCCGGCCTCACCGGTCGTCAGGTATCCGTGCTGCGCGCCTATGCCAAATACATGCGCCAGACCGGCGTCTCCTTCAGCCAGTCCTATATCGAAGAGACCCTGACCCGCTACCCGGATATCGCCCAGCTGCTGTTCACCCTGTTCGAACAGCGCCTGGATCCGGCCGGCAAGCAGGACGCCAAGGTGCCATCGCAAGATGCCAAGGCATCCGCCAAGCTGCACGAGCAGCTCGCCGCCAAGCTCGATCAGGTTGCCAACCTGGACGACGATCGCATCATCCGCCGCTATGTGGAGATGATCGATGCCACCCTGCGCACCAACTACTACCAGCTGGACAAGGCGGGCAACATCAAGCCCTACGTCTCCTTCAAGCTGGCCCCCTCCAGCATCACCGACATGCCGTTGCCGCTGCCGAAGTTCGAGATCTTCGTCTACTCGCCGCGGGTGGAAGGGGTGCACCTGCGCTGGGGCAAGGTAGCCCGTGGCGGTCTGCGCTGGTCCGATCGCAAGGAGGACTTCCGTACCGAGGTGCTGGGTCTGGTAAAAGCCCAGCAGGTGAAGAACACCGTCATCGTGCCGGTGGGAGCCAAGGGCGGCTTCTACTGCAAACAGATGCCGGCGGGGGCGCCCCGTGCCGTCATCCAGGAGGAGGGCAAGGCCTGCTATCGCCTGTTCATTCGTGGCCTGCTGGACGTGACCGACAACATCATCGGTGGCGAGGTGATCCCGCCCAAATCCGTGGTGCGTCACGACGAGGACGACTACTACCTGGTGGTGGCCGCCGACAAGGGTACCGCGACCTTCTCCGACATCGCCAACGAGATAAGCCTCGAATACGGCCACTGGCTGGGCGATGCCTTTGCCTCCGGCGGCTCGGTCGGTTATGACCACAAGAAGATGGGCATTACCGCCCGTGGCGCTTGGGAGTCGGTCAAGCGCCATTTCCGTGAGATCGGCGTCAACTGCCAGACCACCGACTTCACCTGCGTCGGCATCGGTGACATGGCCGGCGACGTGTTTGGCAACGGCATGCTGCTCTCCGAGCACACCCAGCTGGTGGGCGCCTTCAACCACATGCACATCTTCGTCGACCCGACCCCCAATGCGGCCAAGAGCTTCGTCGAGCGCAAGCGCCTGTTCGAGCTGCCCGGCTCAAGCTGGGATGACTACAACCGGGAGCTGATATCACAAGGGGGCGGCATCTTCCTGCGCTCGGCCAAGTCCATCAAGCTGAGCCCCGAGATGCAGACCCTGCTCGGCACCGACAAGGCCAGCATGGCCCCGAACGAGCTGATCAAGGCCCTGCTCTGCCTGAACGTCGATCTGCTGTGGAACGGCGGCATCGGTACCTATGTGAAGAGTGCCCGCGAGAGCGATGCCGAAGTGGGCGATCGCAGCAACGACGTGCTGCGGGTCAACGGTCGCGATCTGCGAGCCCGCATCGTGGGTGAGGGCGGCAACCTGGGCTTCACCCAGCTCGGCCGGGTGGAGTACGCCAGCCAGGGCGGTCGCATCAACACCGACTTCACCGACAACGTGGGCGGGGTGGATTGCTCCGATAACGAGGTGAACATCAAGATCCTGCTGAACCAGCTGGTGGCGGCTGGCGATCTGACCCTAAAGCAGCGCAACCAGATGCTCTATGAGATGACCGACGATGTGGCGCAGATTGTCATCACCAACGCCTATCGCCAGTCCCAGTCCATCTCGGTGACCAGCTTCCGCGGCGCCGAGCAGCTCAAGGAGCAGCAGCGCTTCATCCAGGGGCTGGAGCGGGAAGGCAAGCTGGACCGCGGCCTCGAGTTCCTGCCCTCCGACGAGGAGCTCTCCGAGCGGATGGCGGCAGGGCAGGGGCTGACCCGACCTGAGCTGGCGGTGCTGGTGGCCTACGGCAAGATGGTGCTCAAAGAGCAGCTCAACTGCCCGGAAGTGACCGATGAGCCCTTCCTCGCCAACATGCTGGTGACCAGCTTCCCGGCCAAACTGCAGCAGCAGTTCGGTGCAGCGTTGGCCCAGCATCCGCTGCGCGGCGAGATCATCGCGACCCGGGTGGCCAACATGCTGGTCAACGACATGGGGCTCAACTTTGCCAGCCGGATGAAGGACGAGACCGGTGCCTCGGTGGCGGAAGTGGCCTGCTGCTTCGCCATGGCGCGCGAGGTGTTTGGCCTCAACCAGCTGTGGCGCGACATCGAAGGGTGTGACAACCTGGTGGATGCCCAGACCCAGCTCGAACTGATGTTCTACAGCCGTCGCATCGTGCGCCGTGCCACCCGCTGGTTCCTGCGCGCCCGCAACCGCAGCTGGAGCATCAGCGAGAACATCGCCTTCTTCCGTCCGGCCTTCGAGACGCTGGGTCAGCACCTCTACGAGGTGATGGACGAGAGCGAAGTGGCCGAGCACCAGCAGGCGGTCGCCGCGCTGGTGGCCAAGCAAGTGCCACAAGCCATCGCCCGTCAGGTGGCCCACATGAGCAGCCTCTTCTCCAGCCTGGACCTGGCGCAGATTGCCGCGGAGCACAAGACCGACATCCTGCGCGCCGCCAACGTCTACTATCGCCTCGGCGCCAAGCTGGATCTGCACTGGTTCCTCGACCAGATCAATCACCAACCGGTGGGCAACCACTGGCAGGCGATGGCACGGGCCTCCTTCCGCGAAGATCTGGACTGGCAGCAACGCAGTCTCACTTCCGTGGTACTGGAAGGGTGCAAAGATCAGGGAGAATGCGCTACCATACTGGCCGACTGGATTTCGGAGCATGAGCAACTCTTGTCCCGTTGGACCCACATGTTGGCCGACTTCAAGACCACCAGCACTCACGAGTTCGCCAAGTTCTCGGTGGCCTTGCGAGAGTTGAACCTGCTCCAGTTGAATTGCCGAACCTCGGCATAACCCCAAAAGCCCCGGCCAGTTGCCGGGGCTTTTTTTAAGGAGCAAACATGCTGTACCCTCTCGCCAGGCATTTCCTGTTCAAGCTCAATCCGGAACAGGCGCACGATCTCTCCATCAAATATTTGCCCCGCCTTCTCGGTACACCGCTCGATTGTTTCTTCCGCCACTCCCTGCCAAAACGCCCCGTCACCGTCATGGGGCTTTCTTTTGCCAATCCGGTGGGTCTGGCGGCCGGGCTCGACAAGGACGGTGAGTGCATCGATGCCTTCGGGGCCATGGGATTCGGTTTTATCGAGGTCGGTACTGTCACCCCCAGACCCCAGAGCGGCAATGACAAGCCCCGTCTGTTCCGGGTCATTCCAGCCGAGGGGATCATCAACCGGATGGGCTTCAACAACAAAGGGGTCGACCACCTGGTCGCTCAGGTCAAGCAGGCCAAATATCAGGGGGTGATCGGCATCAATATCGGCAAGAACAAGGACACCCCCATCGAGCAGGGCAAGGATGATTATCTGATCTGCATGGACAAGGTGTATGACCACGCCGGTTATATCGCCGTCAATATCTCTTCCCCCAATACCCCTGGGCTGCGTTCGTTGCAATATGGCGAGGCACTGGATGAACTGTTGGCCGCTCTCAAGGTTCGTCAGCAGGAGCTGGCCACACAATATAAGAAATACGTGCCGCTGGCCGTTAAAATAGCCCCGGACTTGACCCCGGATGAAATTAATCAAGTCGCCGCATCCTTGATAAAAAATGGCATCGATGGCGTGATTGCCACCAATACCACCCTCGAGCGCGACATGATTTATGACATGCCCCATGCCGGTGAAGCGGGGGGGCTCAGCGGCCGCCCTCTGCAGCACAAGAGCACCGAGGTGATCCGCCAGCTGGCCAAGGCGCTGGATGGTGCGCTGCCCATTATCGGGGTCGGCGGCATCGACAGCGCCATGGCGGCCCGCGAGAAGCTGGCGGCGGGTGCCAGTCTGGTCCAGATTTATAGCGGTTTTATTTATAAGGGCCCGGATCTGGTCAAAGAGATTGTGACCCATATATAAGAAATAAATCGGTGCCCTTTATTTAAAGTTGCTGAAATTCTCGACATGGAATAAAGTCGAGTAACGACTTCCAGTAAGGGCACCTCCATGTGTATCCAACCCAATGACAATTGGCAGTGGCATTATGATGCTCATGATGATCGTCTGATGCTGGATTTATCCGATCGCATGATATTTGCCACCGAATATAAAGGGCGGCAATTGGTGCCTAGCTCCTTCACCATCCAGCCGTTTTGTGTGGATGATGCCGCGCTCTATTATCAGCTGATGGACAGGGTGGCAGAACTGGAGTGGAGCGTGCCCCATCAGGTGCAGCTGGTCCTCAATGCCATCGCCGTCAGCCGCTTTTACAAACCCTTGATGCCACAAAGCTGGTTCTTTGGCGAAACCCATCCGGTTATCACTCCGGAAACCGGTGCACTGGTGTGCATGGGCACGCCTCATGGCAAGGGGGAGTTTCTGGTGATTGAAGCCGGCGATCAGGCCAGCGTCTGTTTGAACCTGACCGACGATCTGATATTGACCACCAGCAAGACACTACCCCGGTTTGGCGTCATCAAGGTGATGAACAATCGCATGAGCCAAAGACCCGCGGCTCAGGCGCAATATCGCCAAGTTGGTTGACAGTTAACTTGGCTAGGTGCACTGGTTTTTTACTCTGTCATAGTTCGCTATCACGTATCTCCCTTGTTAATCCTGCCTCATCCTGACCAGCCCCATTATTCTTTTCGCGTTATCTGCTCGTATGAAAAAATGCCCTCACGTCAATTTGAGGCGAGGGCGACAAACACACACTACAGGAGGAATAAGCTGTTGTATCAACAACACGGAACTATTCTAAAACCTGTAGTTTCTCTTGAAACCTGATAGATATGACAGGCGGGGCAATGTCGGCATAAGCGGTAGGGGATGTAAAAAATAGCCCTCCCGTTTACGGACGATAACGGGAGGGCAAAGCACGGGGTTTACAGAAAGGACTTGCTCTGTCGTGAAGAATAATAACGATTTGAGTTTTGTTTGACTCCTGTCAGATGTGGCAATTTAGAATAGGGCGAGGGGAATATATATCCGGATAACGGATCAAGACTTGCTCGCAAAATAGTCGATGCTGCTTTTTGTGCCATCACTCGCATTGGCGTTGCGTGTGCTGTCGTTACGGAGTCACTCGCTTGTCATCAATGTCACCATTACCGGCCTTCATCCCGTGCAGGCGCAACCACAGCCTCAGGGTCAACTGCGCGCTCTTTATGCAGACATGCCCAAGCTTTTGCTGCTCCGGATCGCCGCTTAAGGTATAATGCGGCACTATTTTTATGGCTTCCCCGTGAGCGTGATGAAAGAATTTTTTGCAACCTGCCCCAAGGGGCTGGAAAACCTGTTGGCCGTCGAGCTGACCAATCTGGGTGCAGAGCAGGTCCGCGAGACCGTGGCCGGCGTCCATTTCTGCGGCGAGCTGGCCATCGGTTACAAGGCCTGTCTGTGGAGCCGTTTTGCCTCCCGCATCGTGCTGGTGCTCTCCGAGTTCCAGATGAACGACGATCTGGACCTCTATCTGGGCGCCCATACCATTCCCTGGGAAGAGCACTTCTCCGGCACCGCCACCATAGCGGTGGATTTCACCGGTACCAACGCCTCCATTCGCAACACCCAGTACGGCGCGCTCAAGATCAAGGACGCCATCGTCGATCGCTTCACCAAGCGTGGTCATGTGCGCCCGGACGTGGACAAGAAATCCCCGGACATTCGCATCATGGCCCATCTGGGCAAGGGCAAGGCCAATATCACGCTGGACTTGTCAGGCCCAGCGCTGCACCAGCGCTTCTATCGTCAGGGCACCGGTGAGGCACCGCTCAAAGAGAACCTGGCCGCGGCCATGATTGCCCGTAGCGGCTGGGCCGGTGAGCCCATGATGGATCCCATGTGCGGTTCCGGTACCCTGCTGATTGAAGCGGCCTTTATCGCCGCCGACATGGCGCCGGCCCTGCGCCGCGAGCGTTTCGGTTTCGATCGCTGGCTGCAGCATGACAGCGAACTGTGGCAGAGCCTGATGATGGAAGCGCAAGTGCGAGCCAAGCGTGGCATGCAGCGCTGCGAGACCAAGCTGTTTGGTTGCGATGCCGACTCCCGCGTGCTGCTCAAAGCCCGTGACAACGCCAAAGCCGCCGGCGTGGCCCACCTCATTACCTTCAAACAGGCTGATGTCACTGCCCTTGAAAATCCGTTGCCCATGGCCGCGGAAGGGGAGACCCGTCAGGTCGGCATGCTGATCTCCAACCCGCCCTATGGTGAGCGTCTTGGTGAGTTCCCAGCGTTGCTGGAAGTGCATCAGGCCCTTGGCGATGCCCTGCGTCGCAGCTTCCAGGGGTGGAAAGTCTCGATCCTTTCTGCATCCCCCGAGCTCTTGAGCTGTCTGCGCCTGCGCGCCGACAAGCAGTATCGTCTGTTCAACGGGGCGCTCGAGTGTCAGCTGCGCAACTACCAGATCGCACTGGACTCCGTGGCCTCCCAAAAAGAGGTAGCGCAAGACTTTGCCAACCGTCTGCGCAAGAATCTGAAGGCCCTTGAGAAGTGGGCGAAGAAAGAGAACCTCGACTGTTACCGTCTGTATGACGCGGACCTGCCGGAGTACAACGCCGCCATCGACCGCTATCAGGACTATCTGGTGGTGCAAGAATATGCGGCGCCCAAGGACATTCCCGCCCAGAAGACCCGTCAGCGTCTGCTCGACATGGTTCAGGCCGCCATCAAGGTGACCGGCATGGACGGCGAGAAGGTGATCCTGAAGGTGCGCGAGCGTCAGGAGGGCAAGCAGCAGTACCAGAAACTCGGTGAAGAACAGCACCGGATGGAGGTACAGGAGTACGGGGCACGCCTCTGGGTCAACCTCTACGACTATCTGGATACCGGCCTGTTCCTCGATCACCGTCAGACCCGCCGCATGCTGGGTCAGATGGCCCGTGGCAAGCGCTTCCTGAACCTCTTTGCCTACACCGGCAGTGCCACCGTGCACGCAGGTCTCGGCGGTGCCAGCGAGACCACCACAGTCGACATGTCCCACACCTACCTGAACTGGGCGCAGGACAACATGCGTCTGAACTCGCTGGTGGGGCGTCAGCACAAGTTCGTGCAAGCCGACTGCCTGAAGTGGCTCTCCGAGGCGGACGAACAGTTCGATCTCATCTTCATCGATCCGCCCACCTTCTCCAACTCCAAGCGGATGGACGAGAGCTTCGACGTACAGCGCGATCACCTGCTACTGATGCAGCATCTGAAGCGTCTGCTGGCGGCCGGTGGCACTCTGGTCTTCTCCAACAACAAGCGCCACTTCAAGATGGATCTGGCCGGTCTCGAGGCCATCGGTCTCAAGGCCCAGAACATCACCGGCAAGACCCGGCCGAAGGATTTCGAGCGCAACCAGCATATCCACAACTGCTGGATCATCACTCATGCCGAGGCCCAAGGCTGATGCTGACCCTGTTTCACACCGACGGTTGCCACCTGTGCGAACAGGCGTGGGGGCTGGTGGAGCAGGCCGGCCTTGCCGGCAGGACCCGCCGCTGCGACATCCTGGATGACGCCGACTGGCTCGAGGCCTACCGGGTGCGCATTCCGGTTGTGCGCGACGAGGCCGGGCGTGAACTGGGTTGGCCCTTTACCCTGACGGAGCTGCAAGCGTGGCTTGCCGCCCGGGAGTAGTGGGCGATTTGACGATGAAACGGGGGGAGACTCAGTCTGCCGCCCGTTTTTTCATTAGCAAGAAGGAACAAGAATGGCTCTTTTGACATTGCACGGCGCTTCCCTGTCGTTCAGTGATTTTCCGCTGCTCGATCAGGCCGAGCTCACCATCGAGCGGGGCGAGCGCCTCTGTCTGGTGGGGCGCAACGGGGCGGGCAAGTCCACCCTGATGAAGGTGATCGCCGGCGAACTGCCGCTGGACGATGGCCGTCTGGTGCTGCAGCAAGACTTGAAAGTGACCCGCCTCGAGCAGGATCCCCCCGCCTCGAGCGAGCTCACCGTGTTTGACTACGCCGCCGAAGGGCTGGCCGGGGTAGGGGAGCTGCTCAAGCAGTATCACCATATCTCCATGGAGCTGGCACACGATGCCTCCGATGCCAACATTCGCAAGATGAGCCAGTTGCAGGAGCAGCTCGACTACCAGAACGGCTGGCAGTTCGAGACCCGCATCAACCAGGTGCTGACCCTGCTCGGTCTGGATCCTGACGTGACCCTCGACAGTCTCTCCGGTGGCTGGCTGCGCAAGGTGGCCCTGGCCCGCGCGCTGGCCTGCGATCCGGATCTGCTGCTGCTGGACGAGCCGACCAACCACCTGGACATCGATGCCATCAACTGGCTGGAAGAGTTTCTCAAGGATTTTCGCGGTGCCATCGTCTTCATCTCCCACGACCGGGAGTTCATCCACAAGCTGGCGACCAGGATCATCGATCTGGATCGCGGCGTGATCACCTCCTGGCCCGGCAATTACGACGAGTACCTGCAGGGCAAGGAGGAGTGGCTGCGGGTCGAGGAGCTGAAAAATGCCGAGTTCGATCGCAAGCTGGCCCAGGAAGAGGTGTGGGTGCGCCAGGGGATCAAGGCCCGCCGTACCCGCAACGAGGGACGAGTGCGTGCCCTCAAGGCGATGCGCATGGAGCGGACCCAGCGCCGTGAGCTGCAGGGCAAGGCCAAGCTGCAACTGGACGAAGCGGGCCGCTCCGGCAAGCTGGTATTTGAAAGTGAAGGCTTGGGTCTCGACTTTGGCGATCGCACCCTGTTTCAGGGGCTGGATCTGCAGGTGTTGCGTGGCGACAAGATTGCGCTGGTCGGCCCCAACGGCTGTGGCAAGTCGACCCTGATCAAGCTGCTGCTCGGCCAGCTCGAGGCAACCCGCGGCTCGGTGCGGCAGGGCACCAACCTGGAAGTGGCCTACTTCGATCAGTACCGCGAACAGCTCGACCCCGAGAAGACGGTGGTGGACAACGTCGGCGAGGGCAAGCAGGAGGTGATGGTGCGCGGCCGCTCCCGTCACATCCTCGGCTACCTGCAGGACTTCCTGTTTGAGCCAAAACGGGCACGCACCCCGGTGAAAGCCTTGTCAGGGGGCGAAAAAAACCGTTTACTGTTGGCCAAATTGTTCTTGAAGCCCAGTAATTTACTGATCCTCGATGAACCAACCAACGACCTGGATGTCGAAACGCTGGAACTGCTGGAAGAGCTGCTGGCGGATTATCCCGGTACCCTGCTGCTGGTGAGCCACGATCGTCGTTTCATCGACAATACCGTGACCGGTTGCTGGTTGTTTGAAGGGGATGGGCGGATCAGTGATTATGTGGGGGGCTATGCCGACATGATGGCCACCCGTGCCCAGCAGCAGTCTCAGCTGGCCGCACAGCAGGCGGCGAAGCAGCCCCAGAGCAAGGCGCCAGAGCCTGTCGTGACGCAGGTGCCGGTCGCGGCAAAACAGAAGAAACTCTCTTACAAGTTGCAGCTGGAGCTGGATAATCTGCCAGCCCGGCTGGAACAGCTGGAGGCGGAGCTGGATGCCCTGCAGACGGAGATCAACCACCCCGGTTTCTTCTCCCTGCCTGCGGAGCAAACCCAGACCAAACTGGATGCCCTGAATGCCGCAGAGGCGGCATTGGAACAAGCCTTCTCCCGCTGGGAGGAGTTGGAAGCGTTGAAACATCAGGACTAAGGAAGTAGATGAAAAAGCAATTATCCATGCTGGCCATTCTGGTCAGCGCCAGCCTGAATGCCCAGGCGGCACAAAGTCCCTTTTTCACCATTGTCGATGCGTCCGACAAGGGTTACGCCAGCGGGATCAGCGGCGACGGCAACGGGCTCATCGGGATCAACACCAAGAACAACATGGCCGAGCACTTCTCGACCGTGCGCTTCGCCGACTTCCTGGTTGACCGCTTCCGCTTCGAGCAGGGCTGCATGCTCTCCAACTCGGTCTGCAACTCCTTCTGGAACGACAACAGCAACTTCGCCTACCAGTGGCGTCGTGACTTCCTCGACGGTGTCGACCAGCGCAACAACGTAGGTTACGTGCAGCTGGGCGAGACCGACGGTCTGGTGACCGCGCTGGGTGACGTACCCGGCACCCAGGCGGGCTACAAGATGAGTGGCAAGGTGCGTACCGCCTTTGCCGTGGTCGAGGAGGGCAACCCCGTCGAGCTGAAGGATGGCGCCGGCACTCACAGCCTGAGCGTGCCGACCAGCATCAAGAAGCTGGACAACGGCCAGTATCTGGTGACCGGTACCGCCGCCACCGGCAAGAACATCGCCGTCAACTCCGAAACCTACAACTGGTGCTTTGCCGGCAACGACGGCCAGTATGGCGACTACCGCTACTGCCCGGGCCTCAACACCCAGGCGAGCTTCTGGCTGGTCAACAGTACCGGTACCTTCAACAAGCTGCTGCAGGCCAACGAGTATGCCCGGGGCCGCAACGAAGTGGTGCAGACCGCTTCCGCGCTCGGCGTGGGCAAATTCAACGGCACGCTGTATGGGGTAGGGTACTCCTCCACCGGCGAGATCGGCACCAACTATCTGGATGGCCGCAACCTGGCCGCCTACTGGACACTGGATCTGGATGGCAGCAAGGTGGGCACCACCCAGATCATCCCGCTGGCAGAAGGCGAGCCCGGCAAGGATGACGCCAAGCTGCAACACAGCTGGGCCGTGGGGGTCAACGACAACGGTTATGTGGTCGGCAACCAGCTCTATCGTATCAACAAGGGCCAGAACCGCCCGGTGGAGATGTTCGTGTTCAACCTGAACACGCCGACCACCAACGCCGTGGTCTCCCTGCAGGACAAGCCGCTCAGCGGCTCCGGCTCGGAAGCGGCCGCCATCAACAACCACAACATGGTGGTTGGCTGGCGTGACTCCCGTCATCAGACCCAACCCGTGGTCAACGGCACCAACCGCATGCAGGAAGGCTTCCTGCTCAACGCGGCGACCGGCAACAACTGGTATCTGAACGATCTCATCTGTGGTCTGGATGATGCAGGTGCCAAGCAGTGTGCCCAAAACGGTTACTACTACCACATCGCCTATGCCAGCGGCATCAGCGAGAATGGGACTGTGGCCGCGACCGCCTATCGCTACAACAGCGAGAGCGATCTGAACAACCGCACCAATGCTACCGTGGTCAGCGTCAAGCTGGCACCAGTCGTGACCGACTACAAGAACAACGATCCGGCCGGTTATGTGGTCGCCAACGCACCGGTCAACAACCAGACCGGTCAGGATGGCGGCAGCGGTGGTGGCAGCCTGTTCTGGTTGACTCTACTGGCCCTGCCATTCGCCTGGCTGCGCCGTTTCCAGCGCTAAAAAGTTGTGTCACTAAAAATTAATGCGGTTCAGTGTCTTGTGTCACAATGAGCGGATAGCATGAAATTTTTTGTTTGACCCTGCCAATCCCCTGGGGTAAAGATGAAAGCGACCGATGAAAAATTGGTCGCTTTTTTTGTTCCACGGAAGAGGGTCGTAGATGATGAAGAGACAAAAACGGGACCGTCTGGAAAGAGCTCGTGCTCGTGGTTATCAGGCTGGCGTGGTCGGCAAACAGAAAGAAGCGTGTCCGTATCAATGCCTGGATGCACGTGGGCACTGGCTTGGTGGTTGGCGTGATGCCATGGAAGGGCGGGGCTCAGGCCTCTTCATGAAGTAGTCGGTACTTCATCACACATTGCAAAAAGGAAAGGGGCCATGGCGGCCCCTTTACGTTGTGCGGTCTGACCGGGTGGTCAATCAGCTCATCAAAATGCGGTGGTGTCCTTGAACAGGCCCACTTTCAGGTCGGTGGCGCTGTAGATGGGGCGACCATCCACCTCGACCACGCCATCGGCAATTCCCATCACCAACTTGCGATTGATGACGCGCTTGAAGGTGATCTTGTAGGTCACTTTCTTGGCGGTCGGCAGGATCTGACCGGTGAATTTCACCTCGCCAACCCCCAGTGCACGACCCTTGCCGGGGCCACCTTTCCAGCCGAGGAAGAAACCAACCAGCTGCCACATGGCATCCAGACCGAGACAGCCAGGCATGACGGGATCACCCGGGAAGTGGCAATCGAAGAACCAGAGATCCGGCGTGATATCGAGTTCTGCCAGGATCTCGCCTTTGCCGTGCTCACCACCATGGTCATTGATCTTGACGATGCGATCCATCATCAACATGTTGGGGGCGGGCAGCTGGCTGTTGCCCTCACCAAACAGCTCGCCACGGCTGCAGGCGAGCAGCTCTTCACGGGTAAACGAGTCTTTGCCTTGTTCACACAGGGAAAGGCGGGCATCAATGGTGGAATTGTCTACGGTCACGCTGGTTATCCTTAAAATGGGTCAAAGCCGGGCCAATTTAGCGTACAGATGTTCGCTAAACAACTCCGATCACTTCGTTTATACCCCGAACAGCCTGCCAAACAGGCGGCGCAGCACGCCCCCCTTGACGGCCTCGGTGCCGTTGAGCTCATCCAGGCGCTGCTGGATGCGGCCAAACAGGGTATCCGGCATGTCCGGTTCGCCCGCCACACAGCCCGTCAGCAGCTCGATGGCCTCTTCCACATGATCCACCGGGTGGATATGGAACTGGCCGGCCTCTACTGCCGCGATCACTTCATCAGAGAGGTTGAGCTGCTGGGCGTTGGTACCGGGCAGCAGGATCCCCTGTTTGCCGGTGAGCCCGTGGATCTTGCACACCCGGAAGAAGCCCTCGATCTTCTCGTTGACGCCGCCGACGGCCTGCACGTTGCCAAACTGGTCGACCGCGCCGGTAACCGCAAAGTGCTGGTAGATAGGCTGGCGGGCGAGGGCGGAGAGCAGGGCGCACAGACCGGTCAGAGACGCGCTGTCACCATCGATCTCATGGTAGGACTGCTCGAACACCAGGTTGGCCGACAGCGGGGAGGGATTCTCTGCACCAAATTTGTTGGAGAGATAGCCGTGAATGATCATCATCGCCTTGGCGTGGATATGACCTGCCAGCTCCGCCTTGCGTTCGATGTCCGCCACATCACCATCCCCCAGATGGACGGTAGCGGTGAGGCGCACCGGCTCGCCGAAATCATAGGGGTGCCCTGAGACCTGAATGACGGAGAGACCGTTGATCTGACCCACTTCCTCACCATCGGTCTGCAGCAGGATCTGGCCGTCGATGACCCCCTGATCGGACTGCTCGACCAGGTAGTTGAGCCGATAATCCTGCTCTTCCAGTGCCCCGCGAATGTGCTCGTCGGTGACGACATCCGCTTCCAGCTCACGTGCCAGGCTGTCGGCCATGCGCATGATGGCTGAGAGCTGCACCTCGGAGAGCGAGAGCCACTCCTGATGATCACAGAGCCGGCTGGCATGGCGGCAGAGGGCTGCGAGGGCGGCCGGCGTGAAGTCCAGCAGGTTCCAGCGCTCGCGCAGCCAGGCCAGATATTGCAGATAGTCAGGCAGCTCCTCTTCGATGTTCACCTCGGAGACCAAGTCCGCGCGCAGGAAGATGCGCTCCGACATGTCTCTGTCCAGCATCTGGAACTCGGCCACATCCAGCCGGTCACCGACCAGGATCAGCTTGAGCTTGATGGGGGTGGCTTCCGGTGTGAAGAAGGGGGTGAGGGTCTTGCCTTCCTGATAGGCGTTCCAGTCCAGCTCGCCTTTTTGCATCGCGTTCTTGAGCTTGAACCAGAGGTGGGGCTGATCCAGCAGCTCGTCCAGCTGCAGGATCAGGTAGCCACCGTTGGCCTGACGTAGCAGGCCAGGTTCCAGCAGGTGCTGGTTGGCATAGACGGAGCCTTGCTCGGTCTGGTAGTTGATGGAGCCGAACAGGGTGTCCCAGTTGAGATCGCGGCCATACACCACGGGGGCTTCCTGTTCCTCATGGTGGATCAACAGGTTGATGAGGACCGGGTGCTGAAATTCGAGCCCTTGTGCCACATGGGCGGCCAGATCGGAGAGGAAATCATCGATCTTGGGATCATTGTTCTGCTTGCGCATGATGCGGGTGACCAGACGCTCGGCATCCAGATGGTGGCTCATCAGCTTGAGCAGTTCACCAACCATTTCACAAAACTCGATGCCGGTACCGGGTTGCAGGCGCAGCCAGATGGGTTTGAACGGATTGTTCAGGTTTTCGGTGTAGCAGAGATCGAACAGGTCGCCATCCTTGCCATTGGAGGCAGCGATCAGCGTCTGGCAGACATCTTCATAGTCGACCCCGGGGAAACCGTTGAGCAGCATGACCGGGCAGTCGCCATCAAAACTGGCGAGACGCTTGATGCCGGAGATGGCCCTGGGTTGCAGCGCGGCAAACGGAATGGGTTCGAGCTCGCTGAGGGCTGGAAACTGTTCAATCGCAAAAGCAGGTTTTAATTGTTCTGATGTTAATTCAGCCACTTAAGACATCCGGTCGGAGATAGGATCAATTGTTGCCATTATACACAGTTCAATAAGTGGTAACAGGAAACAAGATATCGAATTTAACATAATATACATTATGCGCGGTTGTCAGCATGGAGCAATTTAGTGTCCTGGATTGGTTCAACAACACAGGATTGGTTTGCCATGAACGAATCTTTCCCTTTCTGTTATCTCTCACTGTTGAACTTACTCATGTAGCCGATCCAGTGGTTTGTGATTGGCACTCTCGTGACGTTCGCTGTTGCCGGTGTGCAGGTATTTGGAGGTGGTGTCGATGCTGTCGTGGCCGGCATCGGCCTGCACATGGGACAAGGGTCGGCCATTGAGGTTGATGTCGTGAGTGATGCCGGTATGGCGAATGGAGTGCGGCGTCAGGTTGCGCATCTCTGCGGCATCCTGGGCAAAGCCATCCTGTTCCGCCAGCGTAGCGGCCGCCTGAATGACGGCCATCACCAGCTCGCGCAGCTGACGGATGCCGAGGTTGGCATTGAGCTCACCTTGTTCACGGCCGTGGGCTGCGGCCTTGTGACGCACAAACAGTGGCGTCTGTTCATCGGGTATCGGCAGTGGCGAGAGACCGAGAAAGGTCCGGTAGCGTTTGAGGGCCTCCAGCAAGGCATGGGAGACCGCCACGGTGCGGCGTTTGCCACCCTTGCTGCGGGGAATGTAATAGCCCCAGACGCCGGTTTTCCCGTCGCGGCGAAACTGCCCCATGACGGGGGTAAAACCCGGCCTTGCCGCCACCTCGGAGATGCGCAGGTAGCAGGCATACATCAGGCTGATCAGAAAGCGGCTGCGCTCGTGCTGCTCCGGTGACTCGGTGGCCAGCCGATCGGCCGCCTGCATTACATAGGACCATTGCAGCTCGCTGAAGGCCTGGCCCTGATCATCCGGCTCCTGCTGGACGGTGCGCTTCACCCGTTGCAGCAGAAGCGCCGGGTTGCGGTCCATGTACTCTTCCTGGATCAAAAACTGAAAAAAGGCCGACAGAATGGCGAGCTTGGTCTTCATGGCCTGTTCGCTGAGACGGTACGGCAGTTCACGGCCCAGCTCCCGTTTGCCAAGGAAGGGTCGCCATTGGGGATTGGGCAGGCGCTCTCCCCACTCCTTGTCGAGCACGAACTGCGCCACATTGCGATAGGCAATCAGGGCCGCTGGCGGTGACTGGCAATAATCGAGGTAGCGCATCATGATGCGCCGGGTCAGATCCTTTGGGCTGATGCGCATCTCGCCAAAGCACCAGTGCAAGAACGTGGTCAGCTCACTGCGATAGGTCTTGTAGTTGTTCTCGTTGTTGCGCTGCTCCAGCAGCCAGTCGACGGCGAGCTCGTAGACGATCCCGGCATCGGGTACGTCGGTGAGGCTGAGGTTGGCCAGGTACTGATTGACCTGGGGGTTGCCCGCCTCCAGGTATGCCAAGCCATCGAACAGCGGCATGGCGGGTGGAAGAAGTATGGTTGTGGTCATGGTCTTGCTTGAAATGGTTCTGGCTTGCGGCCTGCTCAAGGGTAATGCCGATAAATGGGGTTATCGGCATCATCGGTGGTGGGAACATTGTCAGGAAACATGGATACAGTCACCACGTGGAATCACGGCGAACACATTCTTATCCCATTCAATGAATATGCACTCTTGTCAGAAAATTCTCGGGGTAAATAGTCTGAAAGTTGACTGTTAATTCTCTCTTTTTGAATAAGAAAGTGTTTGGCCGTGATGGCTCGCCCCTTTTCCCTGTCCTTCCTCACCCTGTTATCCAGACGCCTTGCTACGCAACCCGCTTGAGTGACTTGCCTTTGGGTTCGGTTGCTTCACTCTGGGTTTCCTGGCTCTCTGTCTTGTTGCTCCCCTGCCCCTTTCCACCGCGCAATACGCTCTGCAGTGCGTCCCGCTGTTCGGCCAGATAGAAGGCCAGGCTCTCCTGTTGTTCAGGCTCGAGTGCAATGGGAGCCGCGGTCAGCAACGTCATCAACTCATCGGCAGTGTCCAGCAGCTTGTCATAGGCGTCAGCCTCTTTCTTGCTGGTAAAGGTCATCTTCTCCACTCCCCCACGAACCACAACATATTTGATCTCAACGGCCATAGTGGCGTCCTCCTTCTGATGGTGAATACAAGTATATGTATGGATATACAGTATTGCAAATAGCCACAGGCAGGTAGGATTTCAACAGAGACAGACCGATAGCGGGTTGGCCGTCACATTGATGAAAGGGTCATTTGACTTCCACGCCAAACTGGTCGGATGATTGGGTCATGACGATAACAAAGCAATTACTGATCCTGCTGCTGGTTGAGGTGACGCTCCTTGGGAGCATCGCCCACCTTGCCATCGGCCTCTCTTGGGCGCCCTCCATCTTGTTTGTGGTGGTGGCCCTGTTGGGGTTGCGCACCCTGGTGGTATTGCTGACCTGGGGCTTTTCCCGTTTCTATCCTGTGCCTGCCATCGGTTGGCGAGCCTGGCTGCCCATGGTGGGGCGGGAGATAGTGGCCTACCTGCTGACCTTCACCTGGCTGCTGCCGTTCGAGCGCTGGTTAATGCCGCCTGACAAGTTGACCTCCTCTCCCCTGCCTCTGCTGTTTATCCACGGTTATGGCTGCAGTCGCGGCATCTGGCGGGTACAGCGGGCACGGCTGGAGGCCGCCGGTCACACGGTGGCAACCGTCACCCTGACTCCTCCCTTTGGCCATCTCGACGACATGGTGCCCTTGCTGGCCAGGCGTATCGACGAGGTGTTGGTCGCCACCGGCGCATCGCAGCTGGTGCTGATCGGTCACAGCATGGGCGGACTGGTGTGCCGCGACTATCTGGCGGTGACGGGGGGTGACAAGGTGGCGCAGCTTATCACCCTGGCCACCCCTCATCAGGGCAGCCAGCTCGCCACCCTGGGACTCGGCGACAATGCCCGCGAGATGGAGCCAGGCTCCGGCTGGTTGCAGCGCTTTGCCGCCGTGCCGCTCTGCGTACCCGGCGTCTCGGTGCGCACCAGTCACGACAACTTCGTGCTGCCCCAGTCCCGCCAGCGCCTCGATGGCATGGAGGACGTTGAGCTCGCTGCCCTCGGTCACCTCTCTCTGCTTTACTCCCGCCGCACCACGGCCCTGCTGCTGACCCTGCTCTCCCGCCCGCAACCGCAAATGAAAAGGGCCTGATTGCTCAGGCCCTTTCCGTTTCTGCTACATAAACTCGTTGTCATCACCACTAGAAGTGGATCCCCTTGATCAGGGTGGAGACTGCCATCTGATCCGCCGAGGCCTTGGACTCGTTGCCCTCCTTGGGGTCGGAGAAGGTGCGGAAGCTGGTGTTCATGATCACCTGGGCCACCCGCGGTGCCAGGGCATGGATCACCTGGCCGAACACCCCGAGCCGGGTGGCGAGGCGCACGTGCTTGTTGATGATGGTGTCGCACACCAGATCGGCGGCTTCTTCCGGCGTCATCATGGGCACCTGTTCATATACCTTGGTGGGCGCCACCATGGGAGTTTTCACCAGCGGCATGTTGATGATGGAGAAGCTGACCCCCTTGTCGGCAAACTCGGAGGCCGCGGTGCGCACCCAGGCATCCAGCGCCGACTTGGAGGCAACGTAGGCTGAGAAGCGCGGCGCATTGGTCAGCACCCCGATGGAGGAGATGTTGATGATGTGCCCCTTCTTCTTCTCGATCATGGTGGGCAGTACCCCCATGATCACCTTGAGGGTGCCGAAGTAGTTGAGCTGCATGGTGCGCTCCAGATCGTGGAAACGGTCGAAGGAGTCCTCGATGGCGCGGCGGATGGAGCGACCGGCGTTGTTGACCAGGATATCCACGCCGCCATGTTCGGCCACTATCTGCCGAGTGATCGCCTCCCCCTGCACCAGGTCGGCGAGATCACCCTGATAGACCTGCAGGGTCAGGCCCAGTTCGGCAAACTCGGCCTGGGTTTCGGCAATCTTGTGCTCGTCCCGGGCGATGGTCAGCACCTTGGCGCCCGCCTCCGCCAGCTTCTTCGCGGTGGCCTTGCCGATGCCGGAGGTGGCACCGGTGATCAGCACCACCTTGCCCTCGACCCGGCCGCGCAGGGTGCGGTCGATGAACAGATCCGGGTCGAGGTGACGCTCCCAGTAGTCCCACAGGCGCCAAGCATAGCTGTGCAGCGGCGGTACTTCGATGCCGGTCCCCTTCAGCACCCGCTGGGCCTCGCGGTTGTCGAAGCGGGTGGGATAGTTGATGAGCCGGAAGATGTCCTTGGGCAGGCCGAGATCGGCGATGGCCGCATCGCGAATGCGCCGCACCGGGGTCAGCGCCATCAGCATGGTCATCAGATGGCGGGGAATGAAGCTGAACAGGGCTGCATTGATGCGAATGGCCGGTTCGGGGGCATGGGCCGCCCGGGAGAAGGTGCTCAGCATGTCGCCGACCCGCATGGGGTGAGAGTCGGTCAGGTGGAACGCCTTGTTGTCTTCCCCCTCCAGGTGGGCGATGTGATCGATGGCATCCACCACGAAGTTGACCGGTACCAGGTTGATGCGTCCCCCCTCGACCCCGATGGCGGGCATCCAGGGCGGCAGCATGCGGCGCAGCTTCTGGATGGTCTTGAAGAAGTAATAGGGGCCGTCCACCTTGTCCATCTCGCCGGTATTGGCGTCGCCGACCACGATGCCGGGCCGGTAGATGCGCCAGGGGATGGTGCTCTCCTTGCGCACTATCCCTTCGGCCTCGTGCTTGGTCTGGAAATAGGGCATGTCGAGGTGTTCGGCCTCATCGAACATGTCTTCCCGAAACAGGCCGTCAAACAGGCCGGCCACCGCGATGGAGCTGCAGTGATGGAAGCAGCGCACCTTGAGCCGCTCTGCCAGTTGCAGGGCCTGACGGGTGCCCTCGGCATTGACCTGCTGCTGAATGCCCGCTTTGGCGTTGAGATCATAAATGGCGGCGAGATGCAGAAAATGATCAACCTTGCCGATGAGGGGCTCCAGTTCGCCGTTGCCGACGCCGAGCAAGGGGTGGGTCATGTCGCCAACCACAGCAATGGCGCGATCCTCACCAACGCCCCAGTAGGCCAGCAGGTCGGGTACCCGCTCGAGATGGGCTGCCCGCATCAGGAAATGCACCCGACTATTTGGACGCTGCAGCAATTTTTTAATCAGCCGGCGGCCGATGAAGCCGCTGCCACCTGTGATGAAATAATCCATGGTATTTATATCCCTTACTGATTGGGCTGTTAGTTGCTGTTAGATATATCACGCTTTTACTGAAAATATTCATTCGAATATCATTCTTCGTGACCCAGTCCAAAATTACCAGGGTTGCCTGTTCCGTTATTAGGTAGAACCCTCTATTTTTTCTCCCTAGACTGAGGATGAAAGTTAAGTAATGCCACAACGAATATACCAAGGTTGTTGTCATTACCATCATCTATATCACGAGTAAGGAGACTGTCATGGCCAAAAAATTGAAAGCACTGGCAAGTTCGGTGACCGACAACCACCTCACTTCCACCATCAAAGAGTCCACCCAGCAGATCTGGCTGGCTGGCCTGGGTGCCTATGCCAAGGCGCAAGAGGAAGGCGGCAAGATCTTTGAAGCCCTGGTTCAGGAAGGGGAAGCCCTGCAAACCCGTACCCGTCAGAGCGCCGATGAGAAAATTGCGGCCATGACCGACAAGACCGCTGGTACCTGGGGCCGTCTGGAGCAGGTATTCGAGGATCGCGTGGCCCGCGCCGTCGCCAGCCTCGGCATCCCGACCCGCAAGGACATCGACAAGCTCTCCAAGCGGATGGCTGAATTGACTGAAGTGGTGCAGCAGCTGATCGATGCCCAGGACGACACTGCCCCGGCTGACGAGGCCAAGCCTGCTGCCGCAGCGGCCAAGAAGCCGGTTGTTGCCAAGAAGCCGCCGGTCAAGAAAGCCGCCCCCGCCCCCGTCGCCAAGGTGAAGGAAGAGGTCAAGGAGCTGGCTACGGAAGTAGAGAACGTGGCCAAGGAGATCAAGGAGAAGGGCGAAACCGCACTCTTCTGATCCTGACCGGCTTGTTCTGACTGATGATCCACCGGCCCATGCCCTCTGCTGGGCCGGTTTTGCGTGATAAGGGAGGCAAATCATGAGCACGATTGCGGTTGCCCTCGCCGGGGGGGGACCTCTGGGGGGGATCTACGAGATCGGTGCCTGCGCCGCCCTGGCCGACAGCATCAAGGGAGTGCGTTTCGAGCAGGCTGACATCTATGTGGGGGTGAGTTCGGGGGCGGTGATCGCCTCGGCGCTGGCCAACGGCATCTCCCCCGACAAGCTGGTGCGGATCCTGCTGAGCGACGACAGTGGCGAGTTCTTCGACCCCTCTACCCTGCTGCGCCCCGCCTTCGGGGAGTATTTTGAGCGGCTCACCTCGCTGCCGCCGCTGGCGCTGGCGTGTCTGGCCGACTACCTCTCCTCCCCCTGGAACAAGAGCCTGCTCGGCTCACTGCAGGGGCTGTCCAAGGCGATCCCCACCGGCATGTTCGACAGCCGTGGGGTGGATCGGATCCTGACCCAGTTCTTTTCGCGCCCCGGTCGCAGCAACGATTTTCGCGAGCTGGCCAGCCGGCTGTTCGTCATCGCCACCGAACTCGACACCGGTCGGGCGGTGGCCTTCGGCAGTCCGGGGCTCGACCAGGTGCCCATCTCCGCCGCGGTGCAGGCCTCCGCCGCCTTGCCCGGCCTGTTCCCGCCCTCCCTCATCGATGGCCGCTACTACGTGGACGGCGCGCTCATCAAGACGCTGCACGCCTCGGTGGCGCTGCAGGAGGGGGCCGATCTGGTGTTCTGCATCAATCCGCTGGTGCCCTTTGATGCTGGCCTGGCCAGCGAGCGCCCCGCCAAGCTGGTGGATAGCGGCCTGCCGGTGGTGCTGGCCCAGACGTTTCGCGCCATCATCCACTCGCGCATGCACGTGGGGATGGATCGCTACAAACACCAGTACCCAGATGCAGATGCCCTGCTGTTCGAGCCCTCCCCGGCCGATGGCGAGATGTTCTTCACCAATGTGTTCAGTTATCGGGACCGGCGCCATCTGTGCGAGCACGCCTTCCAGCATACCCGCCGGGATCTGTGGCAGCGGCGGGCCGAGCTTGGCCCCATCCTCGCCAGACACGGGCTGGAGCTGGATCTTGACGCGCTGGCCGATGAGCAGCGCTCCCTGCTGACCCCGGGCATCGGCGCGGTGGCGGCGCTGGATGCCTCACTGACTCAGTTGCAGCACTGGCTGACCCGTCGCTATGGCGACAAGGGCCGGCGTCAACCGAAGGAGTAGCATGGATCGCAAACCCAAGCGGCGTACCAGGGATCGCATCCTGGCCACCGCCCTCGCCCAGTTCAACCTGCTGGGCGAGCCGACCGTCACCACCACCGCCATCGCGGCCGAGCTGGAGATGAGCCCGGGCAACCTCTATTACCACTTTCACAACAAGGAGGAGATAGTCAACGCCCTGTTCGGCGAGTTCGAACAGGAGATGGCCCACCTGCTCGACACCATTACCCCGCCGTTGAACGAGGCGGAGGACATCTGGTTCTTCTTGCACCTGATGTTCGAACTCATCTGGAAGTACCGCTTTTTCTATTACGACATCAGCACCCTGATGAATGGCAACCACAAGGTGGAGCAGCGCTTTTCGGCCCTGCTGCGGCGCAAGGAGCTGACCGCCGCCGCCATCTGCCACCACCTCTGGCGCAGCGGTCTGCTAGAAGGCGACGAAGCGCAGGTGACGGCGCTGGCCGCCAACATCGCACTGGTAGGGACCTTCTGGATCTCTTATCAGCGGGCGCTGCATCCGCGCGCCGATGCCGACATCGCCCTCGGCGTTTTTCAGGTGATGGAGCTGGTGGCCCCCAGGCTGCGAGCCGATGCCCGCGCCGCGCTCGATGCCATTGCCAGCCATTATCGTCCCGCCGCCGTGGCGGGTTGACCGAACCGTGTTTTTTGATTGTGTTTTTAACAGGGAGAATCATATGACCACTGCACAGCCCAACTTCGATTTCACCCCCTTCCCCTGGCCGGAAGCCACCTATGACTATGCCGGGGAGCGCCTTGAGCAGCACTGGGAGCGGCTGCACCAGGGGGATGCCGAGCCCTGGCCCGAAGATGAACAGGTACAGGAGGCCTGGCGCGCCTATCACGCCGGTGATTTCGCCCGGGCTGTCAGCCTGGGGCTGGCCGCCGGCGAGGATGGCCTCAACGTGGCGAACAAGGCGCTGGTGATCCACGCCAGCTACCTGCTGGATGACAAATATGCCAAGCGCGAGGCGTTCGAGCTGGCCGCCAGCAACGCCGAGAAGCTGCAAAAACGTCAGCCAGACAACGTCAACGCCTGGTACTTTCACGCCCTGGCGCTGGGTCGCTACAGCCAGGTGATCTCGGTCTCCAAGGCTCTCTCCATCGGCATAGGTGACAAGATCAAGAGCAGCCTGGAGCAGGCGCTGGCGCTGGAGCCTGACCACGGGGAGGCCCATATCGCCTTCGGTGCCTGGCATGCGGAGATCATCGACAAGCTGGGCGCCATGATCGGCGGCATCACCTACGGCGCCAAGAAGGATGAGTCCGAGCGTCACTTCAAGGCGGCGCTGGCCATCATCCCCCACTCCGCCATCGCCCGCATGGAGTACGCCAACGCTATGGTGATGATGCACGGCAAGAGCAAGATGGCGGCGGCCGAGGCACTCTACGGCGAGGCTGCCGAGTGCGAGGCGCTGGATGCCATGGAGCGGCTCGATGTGGAAGCCGCCCGTGAGGAGCTGGAGGAGGAGTAATTCGCCAGACTCATAAAACAAGAGGCCAGCCCCCGGGTTGGCCTCTTGCGTTTGAAGCGCGGCGGATCAGCCGTGCAGCAGCTGATCCAGCATGGCGGGGTCGTAGAGCAGATCCGGCTCCATCAGCACCAGCAGCAGCAACTGCTCAAACTCCACCGCGAAGCGCTCGACGATGAGATCCGGGTCTGGCACCCGCTTCTTGTCGGTGATCAGGCCCACCTGCACCTTGTTGTCATAGGAGAGGATGGAGACGCCGACCGCGATGTCGCCGGCCTGGGGCACCCAGAACAGCGGCTGGCGCAACCTGGCGCCGGCCAGATAGAGGGTCTGCTGCGGGCCAGGCACGTTGGTGATGACGGCGCTGGCCTTGGCGGAGAGGATGTCGATGGCCTGTTGCTGCACCGCCTTGGGGGCCATGCCCATCACTTCCAGCAGGTTGAACACCACCGCCGGCTGCAGGGAAGATTTGAGCGCCTGCATCCGATCCCGCACCGCATAGAGGCGTTGCAGCGGATGTTCGATGTTGAGGGGCAGATCCAGGGCCACCAGCCCGAAGCGGTTGCCAAGGGCCCCCTTGTCGTCCGGGGCGCGCATGTTGACCGGCACCAGGGCCCGGATGTCGACGTCGGCTTCGTCGCCCTTCTCCAGCAGATAGTGGCGAAAGGCCCCGGCGGTGGCGGCGATCAGCAGGTCGTTGACCGAGCAGCCGAGCACCCGCCCCACCGCCTTCACATCCGGCAGCGGGATCTGTTCTGACCAGGCGACCCGCTTGGTGCAGCCGGTCTCTCCCCTGAGCCGGGTATCGGCATCATCGGAGAGGGTGGCAATGGTGTAGAGCTCGGCGGTCACGTCCCGGCTGGTCTTGAGGTAGTCCATCGCCTTGGTGGGGTGGGTCAGCACCTCGACGTATTTGGACCAGAGGGTGCCGGTCAGCTTGAGGCCGGCCCGCAGCAGGCGACTGCCCTGCTGATCGTGCTCTTCGTCGCCGTCGTCGTTGGCCACCGGCTCTGGCTGCGGTCTGGGAGGGGCAACCGGGCTCTCGTCCATCATGGTCAGCATGGCCCGCACCAGGGAGAAGCCGTCCCCCATGGCGTGATGAAAGCGCACCACCAGCGCCTGGCCGCCGAGGGAGGTGTCTACCAGGTGCATCTCCCAGAGCGGACGCTGGTGGTTGAGGGGGGTGGAGGTAAAGTCGGCCACCAGCCGCTCCAGCTCGGCCTTGCCGGCCTTGCCTGGCAGGATCACCCGCTTGAGGTGCAGGTCGAGATCGAAGTCGGGGTCGGTACGCCAGTAGTACTCCCCTCCTTCCAGGCAGGCTTTCTGCGCGAAGCGCGGCTGTACCCGTACGGTGTGCAGCAGGCTCTCGCGCAATCTGGTTTCATCCAGCTGACCGTCGAACATCAGCACGCCGACGATCTGCATCAAGTTGTTGGGTCTGTCCATCCGCAGCCAGGCGGTATCGACACAGGAGATGAGTTCACACACAGACATGTATTATTCCTATCGTTTCGCATTATTTGTGCCACATTTCGTTCTGGACGTCGGCGACCAGAACGGAAGCAACAAACAATGTTTTCTTATGTTGGTGAAACTGCACGGCGATTAATTCACGCCAGCCATCCATGACAAAGGCAGAGGATCTTGTTGCCCCGTGAAAATTAAAAATCAGACTTGTGATATGCCGCCTGAATAATAATCTCCAGGTCGGCCATTTCGTCAAAAGAATATAAAGCGCGCTATTTCACCATTATTTATTGCGCTGGATCAGTCTTTATTGGATTGGTTATCGCCGCGCGGGACAAGGCAGGCGCTGATCGACATATTCGAGGATCTCCTGCTCCAGTACGCTGCGTACCGGCAACAGCATCAGGCCGAGGCGCACTTCCAGCGACAGGGTATCCTCGGTGAGGCAGAGGGAGCCATTGACCCCGGCGCCACGAAACAGCAAGCGGGTCTCCTCCTCGTCTTCCCACTCGCAGTCGAGCTCGTACTCTTCGCTCATGTCCTGGGCGATGGCTTCGGCGGCGAGCCGAGCGCCGGCAAGGCCGAGCGGGTGTTGACGGCTGACCTGGATGGTCGACAGGTTGCTGCCGGCAAGGGGATCGTATAGAAACATGCTAACTCTCTGAGCTGTGACGACATTTACTGATATTAAACACATGAATCAAACAAGTGAAAGTGATTTGCAACATATTTGGGACTCACTTAACAAAGGCTGTCGAGTAAAAGCTCCATCGATTCCGCCTGGGTTGCCGCCGCGTTACACTGGGCTGGCGGCTCGTGACGAGTGACTCCCGCCCCTCGCCGGCCGCCCGCTTTATCCGTCACAGGCCATGGGATACACCAGAGAACACAGGTCAAGAGAGCAGCAGATGACCCAAGAGAAACAACCATCCGATGACCACCACCTGGATGAAGAGAGCACCCTGGGGCGACTCTACCGTCAGCTCAACCAGGTGGCCGCCTTGCGCGAGCAGATGCGCACCCACCCGCAGGATCAGCAAGACAGGGACGCACTGCGCCAATGGCAGGCCGATCGGCTGGGGCGCACTCACCGCGATCTGCTGGAGAGCAAGCGCTACGGCCCGGCTGCGCAGTTTTTCCTGACCGACCTCTACGGGCCGGGGGATTGTGCCCGCCGCGATGCGGACGTGATGCGGGTGATGCCGACTGCCGAGCGGCTGTTGCCGGAATCCGGTCTCAAGGTGCTGGCGCAGGCCATTGAACTCGATGCCCTCTCCGAGGAGCTCGACTACCTGATGGTGGTGGCGCTGCGTCGCGGCGGCAGCATGGCGCGCCTAAACGCCAGGAGTTATGCCCTCGCCTATCAGGAGGTGGGTGAAGAAGCGCGTCGCCGTCATCAGTTGCTACTGGTCAACGAGCTGGGGATGACCCTGGATCGGCTGGCCAGAAAACCGCTGCTCGGGGCGACCTTGAAGCTGATATCGGGGCCGGCCCATCTGGCGGGGTTGGGCGAGCTCTTCTCCTTTGTCGAGCGGGGTTACCGGGTCTGTCACCACATGGGGCGGGCCAGCGAGTTTCTCGAGACCATCGCCAGCCGCGAGACGGCGATCATGCAGGCATTGCTGGCGGGCGATGACACAGTGCTGGATTGACCTTGGGAGTCATGCAGGCACACATGCAGTCAAACATGACAAAGCGGGCCGAGTGGCCCGCTTTTCGCTTATTGCTGGACAGGAGTGCGGTCAGATCACCAGCAGATCCATGAAGGCGTGCACCGGGGTGGCGGCCAGCTGCTTGCCATCCTGGCAGAGGGCCAGGATCGCCTCGGCCCGTTTGGCAGGGAAGCGGGTGGCCAGGTTGTGGCGGAACTTCTCTACCAGCAGCGGGATCCCCTCCTCGCGGCGGCGACGATGGCCGACCGGGTACTCCACCTCCACCTTGGCGGTGTGGGTGCCGTCCTTGAAGAAGACCTGGATGGCGTTGGCAATGGATCGCTTGTCCGCTTCCAGATACTCGCGGCTGTAGCGCTTGTCCTCCTGCACCACCATCTTGGCGCGCAGCCCATCGATACGGGGATCGGCGGCCACGGCGTCCTCGTAATCCTCGGCGATGAGACGCCCGAAGATGAGCGGCACCGCCACCATGTACTGCAGGCAGTGATCTCGATCCGCCGGATTGTTGAGGGCGCCCACCTTGCTGATGATGCGAATGGCCGACTCATGGGTGGTGAGCTCGATGCGGTCAATTTCGTCCAGCCGCCCCTTCACCTGCTCATGCAGCTTCATGGCACACTCCACCGCGGTCTGGGCGTGGAACTCGGCAGGGTAAGAGATCTTGAACAGCACGTTCTCCATCACATAGCTGCCGTAGCCCTGATGCAGGGCGAACTGGTTTCCCTTGAACAGCACGTCGTAGAAGCCCCACTTGGGTGCCGTCAGAGCGCCGGGATAGCCCATCTCGCCGCTCATGGTGATCAGCGCCAGGCGCACCGCGCGGGAGGTAGCATCCCCCGCCGCCCAGCTCTTGCGAGAACCGGCATTGGGCGCATGACGGTAGGTACGCAGGCTCTGGCCATCGACCCAGGCCTGGGAGACCGCATCGATCACCTGATCGCGGCTACCGCCCAGCATGTGGGTCACCACGGCGGTACTGGCAACCTTCACCAACACCACGTGATCGAGACCGACCCGGTTGAAGGAGTTCTCCAGTGCCAGTACCCCCTGGATCTCATGGGCCTTCACCATGGCCGTCAACACATCGCTCATGGTGAGCGGCGCCTTGCCTTCTGCCACCCGGGTACCGGAGAGCCAGTCGGCGGTAGCCAGGATCCCCCCCAGGTTGTCGGAAGGGTGGCCCCACTCGGCGGCCAGCCAGGTGTCGTTGTAGTCGAGCCAGCGGATGATGGCACCGATATCCCAGGCTGCCTTGACCGGATCGAGACAGAGCTGGGTTCCGGGCACCCGGGCACCATGGGGTACCAGGGTACCGGGCACGATGGGGCCAAGGTGTTTGGTGCACTCGGGAAAACGCAGGGCCAAGAGGCCGCAGCCCAGGGTATCCATCAGGCAGTAACGGGCGGTATCGAGGGCGGCCTGGCTGGTAATGGGGTGATTGCAGACGTAATCGGCAATATCGACCAGCACCTGATCGGGGTCTGGTCTGTGGTTGACGTCGACGTTGGCGGACATCGTGACTTCCTTATCGTTGTAGTGAATGAAACGGGGTGATGAAACGGCGCTCTGCCCGCCCGCCTGCGCACATCGACCCCGCTGTTGCCGGTGTCGGGTGACGCAATGGGGTGACAGGGCCGCCCATGGTTATCGCTGCTGCAGCGAGACGAAATGCCGGGGCGCCGGGCCGACGTAATCGGCGCTTGGGCGGATGATCCGGTTGTGCTCGCGCTGCTCCATCACGTGGGCGCACCAGCCGGTGACCCGCGAGCAGACGAAGATGGGAGTGAACAGCTTGGTCGGGATCCCCATGTAGTGGTAGGCGCTGGCGTGGAAGAAGTCGGCGTTGGGGAAGAGCTCTTTCTCCTCCCACATCACTTTCTCCGCCTCGCAGGAGACGCGATAGAGCCGGTCATCGCCCACCGCCTCGGCCAGCTTGGCCGACCACCCCTTGATGATGACGTTGCGCGGATCCGAGGTGCGATAGACGGCGTGGCCAAAGCCCATGATCTTCTCCTTGGCTGCCAGCTTGGCCTGCAGCTCGCGCCGTGCCTGGGCCTCATCCTGCCAGGGCTCGATCATCGCCATGGCCGCTTCGTTGGCGCCGCCGTGCAGCGGGCCGCGCAGGGTGCCGATGGCCGCGGTGACGCAGGAGAACATGTCAGAGAGCGTCGAGGCGCAGACCCGCGCCGCAAAGGTGGAGGCGTTGAACTCATGCTCGGCGTAGAGAATGAGGGAGACGTGCATCACCCGGCGCTCCAGCTCGCTCGGCGCCTTCTGGTGCAGCAGCGCCAGGAAGTGGCCGCCGATGCACTCCTCGTCGGTGTCGAGGGCGATGCGTACCCCGTCGTGGCTGAACTTGTACCAATAGAGGAGAATGCCCGGGAAGGCGGCCAGCAGCCGATCCGCGACCTCATGTTCGTGCTCGAAGCCATCTTCCGGCTCCAGATCGCCGAGCATGGAGCAGCCGGTGCGCAGCACATCCATGGGATGGGCGTCGGCGGGAATGCGCTCGAGCACCTCCAGCAAGGCGGCTGGTAGGGTGCGCAGGCTGCGAAGGGTCCGCTTGTAATCCTCGAGCTGCTGCTCGTCCGGCAGCTCGCCTTTGAGCAGCAGGTAGGCGACCTCTTCGAACTGGGCGCCGTCGGCCAGCTCCTGGATGTCATAGCCGCGATAGGTGAGCCCGGTGCCGCTCTTGCCCACGGTGCAGATGCTGGTCTCCCCCGCGCTCTGGCCACGCAGGCCGGCGCCACCCAACGGTTTTTGCTGTCCCATTGCCTTTCCTCCTAGTCCCTGGATGTAAACAGACGGTCCAGCGTCTGCTCGTAGTGGTGATAACCGAGGAAGTCGTAGAGCGACTCCCGGGTCTGCATGGTGTCGACGACGGCCCGCTGATGGCCATCCTGGCGAATATGTTGATAGACGTTGAGGGCCGCCTGGTTGGCTGCCCGGCTGGCACTCAAGGGATAGAGCACCATGTCGACGCCGTGGGCGGCGAGCGCCTCCTTGTCGAATAGCTCGGTTTTGCCGAATTCGGTCATGTTGGCGAGAATGGGGACCCCGGCCGCCTGCTTGAACAGGTCATACTGGCCGAGCTCGGTCACCGCCTCGGCGAAGATCATGTCGGCACCGGCGGCCACATAGGCGGCTGCGCGCTCCAGCGCCGGGCCAGTCCCCTCCACCGCCAGCGCGTCGGTGCGGGCCATGATGACGAACTCGTCGTTCTCCCTGGCATCCACCGCCGCCTTGATGCGATCACACATCTCCTCCTGCGAGACCACCGCCTTGTTGGGCCGGTGGCCACAGCGCTTCTGGGCTACCTGATCTTCCATGTGCACGGCAGCTACTCCGGCCCGCTCGAAGGCGCGCACGGTGCGGGCTATGTTGAAGGCCCCGCCCCAGCCGGTATCGATGTCGACCAAAAGCGGCACACGAGTCGCCGCCGTGATGCGTTCGGCGTCGGTCAAGACGTCGTTCAGGCTGGTCATGCCAAGATCCGGCAGGCCATAGGAGGCGTTGGCCACGCCGGCGCCCGAGAGATAAATGGCCTGAAAACCGCTGCGCTCAGCCATCAGCGCCATGTAGGCATTGATGGTGCCGACGATCTGCAGGGGGCGTTCATTGGCGAGGGCGGTGCGAAAGCGCAGACCTGCCGAGGGGGTAAGGCTGGACATCATGACTCCTTTCACTTGTCTGGTCTGACTATCTAATATCACGTTTACGTTAACGTCAATCATACTTTCGTGGCAGACCCCTGCCAGGCAAGACAGGACGTGGCTTTTAGGGTAAATTTCACCAATTCCTTCAACAGGTTGAATCGTAATGTCGGATCCCAATCCCGTGATCGTCTGCCCGGCTTGCGACTTGCTGATCGAACGCAAGTTATTGCCGCTTGGGCGCCACGCCCACTGCCCCCGCTGTCATCAGCATCTGTACGGGCGCTACGCATTTCGCCCCTCCCAGCTGATGGCGCTGACCATCACCGGTTTCCTGTTGCTCCCGTCCGCCTTCTTCGAGCCGCTGATCTACCTGCGCCTGGCTGGCGTCAATTCGGACGCCAACCTGCTCAAGGGGATCCTGGTGCTGCTGCTCGAACACGAGATCTGGGTGGCGGGGCTGGTGTTCTGGTGCGCCGTGCTGGCGCCGGTGGGTTTGCTGCTCGGGATCTTTGCGCTGGCCTCGGGCCTCGCCAAACGCTGGCACATACTGGCGCCGACCCTGCAGGCGGTCGAGGTGTTTCGCCACTGGGCCATGCTGGAGGTCTACATCGTCAGCCTGCTGGTTGCCCTGTTCAAGCTGGTCGACATCGCCGACGTGCGCCTCGGCGGCGGCCTGCTCAGCCTGGGGATCCTGATGCTGCTCAACCTGACGTTGCTGATCCTGTTTGACCCCGCCCCCTATTGGGAGCGGGTACCGCTGGAGGAGCCGGACCATGTCCCAGACCAGCGCCCGTGAACTGGGGCTCTGCCGCTGCCACACCTGCGGCCTGCTGGTACGCTATCAGGCGGGCAGCGTCTGCCCCCGCTGTCACAGCCGGCTGCAAGTGCGCATTCCCCACTCCCTGGCCTGGTCCTGGGGCTTGCTGGCGCTGGCCAGCTTCATGTTGTTGCCCGCCAACCTGCTGCCCATCACCCACTTCTACAACAAGGGGTTGTTGCAGTCCGACACCATCTTCAGCGGTATCATGATGCTCTATCGCAGCAAGATGTCGGGGATTGCCACCATAGTTCTCACCGCCAGCATCATAGTGCCGGTGGGCAAGATTTTGGGGCTGGGCTGGATCTGCTGGCAGCTGCAGCGCAGCAAGCCAGTGCGGCGCAAACGCCAGCTCATCATGTACCGCATCATCGATTTCATCGGGCGCTGGTCCATGCTGGACTTGTTCGTCATCTCGCTGATGGTGGCCCTGGTGGATCGCGGGGTGCTGCTCAACGTGCGGGCCGGCCCCGGCGCCACCGCCTTTGCCGGTGTGGTGGTGCTGACCATGATGTCGGCCCGCATGCTGGATACGCGCCTGCTGTGGGACAAGGCGGCCCGTTAGGGTCGGCCATCACATATGCCTGAAACTGTTTGTCTTTATCTGAACTGCTGTTTATCTCAGCCAATTAAGGAGTCGGTATGATCGGGGCTGAACCCGTCATTGAGAAGCGTCGCTGGTTGTCACCCGTCTGGTTGCTGCCCTTTATCGCCCTGTTGCTGGCGGGGGGCTTCATCTACCAGCAGTTTGTCAGCAGTGGCCAGCTTATTCGCATCAACTTCGCCCAGGGCAACGGCATCCTGCCGGGCAAGACCCAAGTGCGCTACCAGGGGGTTGCCATCGGGGTGGTGCAGGAACTGGCGCTGGCCGAGGATGGCCGCAAGATAGCCGTGCTGGCCAAGATTGACAGCCGGGCCCGCCCGCTCATCCGCAAAGGTTCGGATTTCTGGCTGGTGAGCCCCAAGGCGTCGCTCACCGAGATCTCCGGTCTCGATACCCTGGTCTCCGGCAACTACATCAACCTGCAGCCCGGGCGGGACAACAACCCGCTACAGGAGGAGTTCGACGCGCTGGACGGCCCTCCCCCCGGTTATCAGGCCCAGGGGCGGATGCTGCACCTGACCGCCGATTCACTCGGCTCGGTCGGCATCGGCGCCAAGCTCTATTTTCGCGGCATCGAGGTGGGCAGCGTCATCAACACCCGCCTTGGCGAAGAGAACCAGAACGTGATCCTGGATCTGGTGATCGAGCCGCGTTTTGAACACCTCATCAAGGCCGACACCCGCTTCTGGAACATCAGCGGCATCAAGGGCTCCTTCAGCCTGGCCGGGGTCAATGTGGAGGCCGGCAGCCTCACCTCCATCCTGAGCGGCGGCATCGCCTTCGACTCTCCCAAGGACTCCCCGGAGCCGGAGAAAGGCCAGGTCTTCACCCTCTACAAAGGGTTGGCCGAGGCGGCCCGCGGCGAGCGAATTGACATCCAGGCGGGGGATCTGCCCATCAAGGAGGGGATGCCCATCCTGTTTGAAGGCATCGAGATCGGCCGCATCGACCCCATTCGCCTCACCGACAAGGGCCGGGTGGTGAGCGCACTGATCAACCCGGAGCAGGCGTTTCGGATCACCGGCAACAGCCGTCTGGTGTGGGAGAGCGTCTCCCTCGGCGCCGGCGGCATCAAGCATGCGGATCGCCTGCTGGCGGGCCCGGCCATTCGCCTCGACTATGTGGCGGGCGAGCGGGTCAAGGCCATGACCCTGAGCAGCAAGGAGCAACCGGGCGGCATCAAGCTGGTGCTGCAGGCAGATGATCTGGCCGGCCTCAACGAAGGGGCGCCGCTCTGGTACAAGGGCTTGCAGGTGGGCCAGATCAGCCAGCTCACCCTGGATGGCGGTGGCAACGCCAGCGTGGCTCTGGTCGTGCAGAACCAGTATCAGCATCTGCTGAACCGGGCCCGTTTCTATCGGGCGGCGCCGCTGCAGATCGATGCCGATCTGAGCGGCATCAAGGTGGAAACCAGCCCGGCCAGCGCCTGGATTGGCGGTGGCATCAAGCTGGTGCAGGCCCCCTCTGGCGAGCGGGTCAACCGGCTCTATCCCAGCCAGGAGCTGGCCCTGCTCGGCACCCGGGATGCCAAGCCCCGTCGCTGGATCTTGAAGGCTGAACAAGCCGATGGCATCGGTATCGGCTCCCCCGTGCTCTATCTGGGGCTCGAGGCGGGCAAGGTCAATGCGCTGCGCGCCGCCAAGGAGGGGGTGGAGATCGAACTCGAGATCGCCGGTGTCTATGCCCCCCTGCTGGAGCAGCAGCCGCAATTCTGGAAAAAGCCGGCGCTGGATACCCGGGTGCGGGTGGATGGCGTGCAGGTCAAGGTGGGGAACCTAGCCACCCTGCTGCGCGGTGCCATCGAATTCGATCGGCTCGGCACGGGTCGCAGCAGTCACCAGCTGTTTGACAGCAAGGAGCAGGCCAAGGCCAAGGTTCGGACCCTCTCCCTGGTGGCTGACAGCAACCCGGGGCTCGGGGTCGGCAGCCCGATCCGCTACCGCGGGGTCGACATCGGCAAGATTGAACAGATTGAGCTGGAGCCGACCCTGGGCCAGGTGATCTTCAAGGCCGAGTTGGATGGCCAGTATGCCGCGCGCTTCCTGCAGTCTGGTGCCCGCTTCACCCTGGTGCAGGCCAAGCTGGGGCTGGGCGGCGTGGCTCATCTCGATACCCTGATCAAGGGCGCCTTTGTGGAGGCGCAGCCCGGCCAAGGGGCTGGCAAGGAGCGCTTCCCCCTCAGCCAGAGTGGCCCGGCCGGCTTGGCGCTCACCCTCAAGAGCGCATCGGTCAACGGTTTGAGCGTCGGCAGTCCACTGCTGTTTCGCAAGATGGTGGTGGGCAGCGTGACCAAGGTGGCGCTGGCCCGCGATGGCAGCGAGGTGCTGATCGACGTCAACGTGGAGCAGGAGTACGCCCATCTGGTGCGGGCCAACTCCCGTTTCTGGAACGTCTCAGGGGTCAAGGCGGATATCGGCCTGACCGGTGGCACCATAGAGGTGGAGACGGTGCAGAGCCTGTTGGCGGGCGGCATCGCCTTCAACACTCCGGAGAAAGAGATGGGGCCGACCGTCAAGGCCGGCCACAGCTACCCGCTGCATGCCAAGGCCGAGAAAGAGTGGCAGGAGTGGAGCCCCCGCATCCAGCCCTGATCTCTCCCCTCACTCACGCTCACCCAAGCCCGGCACTGTGTCGGGCTTGTTTTTAGCCGCTGCGCTTTCAGAATATTCCTGCCCTTGTGATAAGATGTCGCCCCTCATTTTCGGTCAACGAGACGGCTCCGTGCACGACAACACCTATCTTCCCGATCACTTCTTGCGCCATATCGCAGCCATCATGCCGGCGCACCTCTCCATGGATGAGTTCGTGGCCAGTTGTCGACGACCGCTGCGGCGCAGCATCCGGGTCAATACCCTGAAGATATCGGTGGCGGCGTTTGTGGCGCGGATGCAACCGCTCGGTTGGCAGCTCGATCCCGTGCCCTGGTGCGACACCGGCTTCTGGCTCAGTCGCGAAGACGAGAGCGTGCCCCTTGGCAACACCGCCGAGCACTTGAGCGGCCTCTTCTACATCCAGGAGGCGAGCTCCATGTTGCCGGTCACCGCCCTGTTTGCCTGTGAGCAGACCCGGCGTGACGGCATGTTGCTGGACGCGGCGGCGGCCCCCGGCTCCAAAACCACCCAGATTGCGGCCCTGATGGACAACCAGGGCATGCTGGTTGCCAACGAGTACTCCAGCAGCCGGCTCAAGGTGCTCAGCGCCAATCTGCAGCGCTGCGGCGTGACCAACGTGGGCATGACCCACTTCGATGCCAAGGTTTTCGGCCAGTGGTTGCCGGAAACCTTCGATGCCATCCTGCTGGACGCCCCCTGCTCCGGCGAGGGCACGGTGCGCAAAGATGAAGACGCCTTGCGCAACTGGAGCATCGAGAGCATCGACGAGATCGCCGCCGTGCAGCAGGGGTTGCTGGAGAGCGCCTTCCATGCCCTCAAACCGGGCGGCGTACTGGTCTACTCCACCTGTACCTTGAGCCTGCAGGAGAACCAGGCCGTCTGTCAGTCACTGCAAGACAAGTTCGGCGATGCCTTCAGCTTTGACTCGCTGGCCGATCTCTTCCCCGCTGCAGAGAAAGCCTGTACACCAGAGGGATACCTGCACGTTTGGCCCCAGATCTTCGACAGTGAGGGCTTTTTCGTTGCCAGATTGCGCAAGCACCACTCAGTGCCCAACACCATGTTCAAACCGGGCAAGCTCGGCAAATTCCCCTTCTCGCCGCTGCCGGCCAAGGAGTCCGAACCCATGCTGCGCGAGATTGAAGCTGCTTTCGGGGTGGTGCCGCAGGGAAATCTGTTTGGCCGCAGCGAGGAGATCTGGCTCTTCCCCCAGCTGTTCGAACAGGTACAGGGCAAGCTGCGTTTCGATCGCATCGGACTGAAACTGGCGGAGACCTTCAAGAAAGGGTATCGGCTGACCCATGAGTGGGCGCTGGCCTATGGTGACGGTGCGAGCAAGGGATTCGTCGAGCTCGATATAGCGAATGCGCGGGAGTTCATGATGGGGCGGGATGTGTGGCCGGAGCAAGCCGCCGGCACTGGCGAGGTGATCGTCCGCTATCAGGGGCATACCCTGGGCATGGGGAAATGGGTGGGCAGCCGGGTCAAGAATGCCCTGCCCCGCGAGCTGGTGCGCGACAACAATCTGTTCGTGTAGCAAGTTGTACCGGAGCAGGAAAACCCACACTCCGGTTGAACCTTTGCGCGGATCTTGAAAAGCCTTGAGCCTTGTCTAAGCTTAAAGGCAATCCGAACACCAGTTAGCGCACGGCTCTGCAAGGAGCCAATTCCCCTATGCCAGGTACAAGGAATTCGTACCTGGCTTTTTTTATGTCCCTGTTTCTCGATCTTTGCCTCAATTGCCGGCGCGTTTACTCGAGCATCTCCGCCGGTGCTTGTGCATCGATCTGCGCCCTGTCCTGTTTCTGCTCATGCTGCAGCTCTTGCTGATAGAGCAGATCGATGGCCTGTTCGATGAGGGATGCCTGGCTGTCTTCGAGCAACTGCCCCAACATGGCCAACCGCTCGGCATGACGATTGCTGATCCAGCATTGCAACCGGCTGTGAGTTTCCTGTTTGCGTTTCACGTGCTGGCGCTGCCGTTCGGCATTGTCTTGCGCCCCGCTCACTTTCATTTCCTGGCTCATATCACCTTGCAACTTTGATTTTCACAGCCCGTTATCTCTCACCAAGTCTTCAATATTCGCTGACCAACACCGAAGAGCCTGACTCTCCCCTTCTTGATGGGGTGAGATCCAGTGCGCTGCAAATATATCACTGGATCAACAAGATATCATTTAACATAAAAAATGGAGTGACGCGGTTATATTACAGCAGGCCATCCAGGGCGTGATCCGAGAACTTGTGAGCATCGTCGAAATACTCCTGCAAGGTACGGATGTCCTTGTGGCGGGTGACCTCGATGATCTTGTTCATCGGTTTGCCGGCGGTCACCGCCGACGTGATAAAGCCGCGGCGCAGACTGTGGCCGCTGACCTGGAGGTCATCGATGGCCTGACCGGTGCGCCGCTTGATCATCAGGTTGATACCTTGCGGACCGAGCGGCTCCTGCATTAGCTGACCCCAGCGGTTCATGCGGCGAAACAGGGCGCCCTCGCTAATCCTGCTCTGTTTGAGCCAGCGCGCCAGTGCCGACACCGGACAATACTGTTTGCCTGGCACCAGGGCGATCTCCGTTTCATGCAGCTGATGTTTGCTGGGCTTGAGCCGAAGACGGATCCCCTGCCCCACAAAGTCGAGATCATCCACTTCAATCCTTGCCGCCTCCGAGCGTCGCAAGGCGCCGCTGAACATCAGCAACAGCAGGGTGTAATCCCGCAGCCCCGCCAGATTGCCGGTGTCGATTTCATCGAGCACACAGGCCAGCGGTTGCAGGGTCAGCGCCCCCGTTTTTCGTTTGCGATTGTCACCGAGTCGCACTATGCCCCGCATCATCTCCTTTATCTCCGCGTGCTCGGTCGGCATGGGGTGGATCCCCTTCTGCTTGAAAGCATAACGAATGCCGGCGAGCCGTCTTACCAGGGTGGCTGGCTTGCGGGGATCGCCGTTGCGAAGCTCCCCCTTCCCCTCTTCCTTGTCCAGCCAGACCCAATCGGCCAGGATGCCGTCGGCCTGATCCGCCAGGAAGTTCATGATGTCATGATGGGTGGTTTGCAACGGATCGAGCCCATGCAGCTGGCACCAGAACACGAAGATGCGGGTATCGGCCTGGTATGCATTGAGGGTAGAGTCGGCTTTGGCGCTGCGCAAGAAACGTCTGGCCCTGCTGTTCAGCTGAGGATCGAAGACGCTTTGCAAGGGCTGCTGAACTGGGCTTGAAATGCGTGGGTAGTTCACTTAACTCTATGATTTAATGCGGAGTTTCGTTGGATCTTACAGGATCTTGCAGATCTATCAAGTATCGATAATGAATATTATCGATACTTATGAAGAGTGCTTTAACCTATTTCAGCCACCTCATTTATTCCTCAAGCACACTGTTCTTCTTGCTTCGTTTTATCAGGGTTGAGCGCTTTGCCTCATCAGCATCCACCACACGAAGTGAGAGATAACGAACCACAATGCATGGATAGTGCAGACTGTTATAGTAAAACGCCCCGCTATGCGGGGCGTTGTTTGTTATCGCTTTGCCAACTTGAACAATTCAAAGAAGTTGTGACTGGTCGCTTGCGCCAATTCGGCTAGCGGCATTTGCCGCAGATCCGCGATGAACTGGGCCACGTCGCGTACGAAGGCCGGCTCGTTCTCCCTGCCCCGGTGCGGAACCGGCGCCAGATAGGGAGAGTCGGTTTCAACCAGCAGTCGTTCCAGTGGCAACGCCTTGACTACAGATTGCAGCGCAGCCGCGTTCTTGAAAGTAGCGATGCCGGAGATGGAGATATAAAAGCCCATCGCCATGGCCGCCTCTGCCATTTCGAGTGACTCGGTGAAACAGTGCAGCACCCCGCCTACCTTATCTGCCCCCTCCTCACGCATGATCTGCAGGGTATCCTGCTGGGCATCGCGAGTGTGAATGATGAGGGGCTTGTTCAGGGCACGGGCCACTCGGATATGCTCCCGGAAGGAAGCCTGCTGTACTTCCTTGTTCTCCGGCGAATAGAAGTAGTCGAGCCCGGTCTCGCCGATGGCCACCACCCTTTTATCCGCCGCCTGAGTCAACAACAAATCGGCATCGACGCCAGGTTCCTGGTTGAGGGGATGCACGCCGCAGGAGGCAAACACCTGAGGGTAAGGGGCGATCGCCTCCAGCATGGTCGGGAACTGTGCCTGGGTCACACTCACACAGAGAAAATATCCCACGTCCTGCCTGGCCGCCTTGGCCAGCACATCGGCCATGTCGGTCTGCTTGCTGCCATAACTCAGACGATCGAGATGGCAATGGGAATCAACGAGTAACATACAAAACCTTTTGGGATCTATAACCAGCGAGTGAGCCAGTTCATCAAATGAATGGTGGGGTTGGAGAGCTGCCCGGGCTGGCAGGCCGCCTTGAGCCCAACGAGCTGCTGCTCCGCCTCCAGCAGCTTTTCACTGGAGTGACGCTCCGCCAGTTGTTGACTGAGCGCGGCCAGATCCGGCATGGCCAGCTGGTGATGGCCACAACCGGCCTGCGTCTTGAGCGCATCGCACAAGAACAGCTGCACCCAGTGCAGTCTGACCTGGGTATCGCTTGCCAGCAGGCTGCACACATGGTTGGTCCGGGTGGGCGTTTGCGAGAGGGCGAGAAAACTCTCAAGCAGATCACGGCGATCCGTGTCCTGCTGCTGCATCAAGTAATCCAGCACTCGCAGCGGAGCCCCCTGGCAGATCCGCACCTGAGCCTGGGTGGCCTGATGACCCTGCTCGGCGAGCCAGGCCAGGGTCTCCCCTTCCGCCGGCAACTGGCAGACATGCTTGTGGCAACGGCTGAGAATGGTGGGCAGCAGGCGGGAAACCTGGGAGGCGATCAGCAGCAACAAGCTGTCGCCGGCCGGCTCCTCCAGGGTTTTGAGCAGCGCGTTGGCGGCCGATTCGGTCATGCGCTCCGTATCCGGGATGATCACCACCTTGCCCCGGCCAAGCTGGGCCGAGTTTTGTAGGCGCGCACAGATCTCGCGGATGGCCTCGACCCCTATGGTCTTGCCCTCAGTGGTGAGTGTGCCCAGATCCGGGTGATGACCCTTTTCAAACAGCTGGCAGGAGTGGCACTGACCACAAGGCTCGCCCCGATCAGGCTGATGGCACAGGTGCAGGCGGGCCAGCTGCTGTGCAAGTTGCTCCTTGCCAAGACCGGGATCACCCAGCAGCAGCCAGGCGTGACCGAGCCGACCGGCGGCGGCAGTCTGACTCAAGGCATGCCAGTCCGGGATCAACCAGGGATACATGAGGACTCGTCTTTCAGGTAGTGGGACAAGACCGACTCGATGGCCGCCTTGACCTGCTCCGGCGCTTGGCCGGCGTCGATCACCTTGACTGACGCATCGGCGGCAGCCAGTTCCAGATAACGCTGGCGGGTACGCTCGAAGAAGCTGAGCTGCTCAAGCTCGATCCGGTCCAGCTCACCGCGATGACGAGCCCGTTGCAGGCCGATGGCGGGATCGATGTCGAGATAGAGGGTCAGATCCGGCTTGAAATCGCCGAGCACGGCCCGCTTGATGGCGCCGATGAGGTTGGCATCGATGCCACGGCCACCGCCCTGGTAGGCCTGGGAGGAGAGATCGTGGCGATCGCCCACCACCCAGACGCCGTCAGCCAGCGCCGGCTTGATGCGTGTCTCCACCAGTTGTACCCGGGAGGCGTACATCAGCAGCAATTCGGCTTCGATGGTGAGCCGCTCGTCGTGCACCTCCTTGACGATGGCCCGCATCCGCTCCGCCAACGGCGTGCCGCCCGGTTCACGGGTACACTCGATCCGCGTCACGCCGTGGGCATGCAGATAGTCGGTCACGTAACGCACCGCGGAGCTCTTTCCTGCTCCTTCCAGTCCTTCAATCACGATAAATTTAGACATTAGGGTTTCTTCAAAATGTATTCACGCACCGCCCGATTGTGTTCATCGAGGGTCTTGGAAAAATAGTGGGCTCCGCCCCCCTTAGCGACGAAATAGAGATAGTCGGTCGACAGGGGATTGAGCGCCGCCTCGATGGAGGCCTTGCCCGGCATGGCGATGGGGGTGGGCGGCAAGCCGTCGATCACATAGGTGTTGTAGGGGTTCACGTCGGTCAGGTCGCTGCGGCGGATATTACCGTCATACCTGTCCTTCACCCCGTAGATGACGGTGGGATCAGTCTGCAATTTCATGCCAAGGCGCAGACGATTGACAAACACCGAGGCGATCCGCGCCCGCTCTTCCGGCATCCCCGTCTCTTTTTCGATGATCGAGGCCATGATCAGCGCCTCGTAGGGAGTCTTGTAGGGCAGATTGGCCTGACGCTTCTCCCAGCTCTGCTGCAGGAAGGTCTCCATGTCCTGATGGGCACGGCGCAAAATGGAGAGATCGCTGGCATGAGTGGTATAGGCGTAGGTCTCCGGCAGGAACCACCCCTCCAGCTTGCCGTTTTCGATGCCAAGCTCCTGAGCCAGATCGGTCTCGGGCAACTCGACGGTCAGCCGCTCCAGATAAGGGGCGCTGGCCAGCTGCTTCAACCAATCCTCGAAACGGGAACCTTCGACGAAGGTCAGGCTGAAGTGAAACTCCTTGCCGGAAGCAAACAGGGAGAGGGTATCCTTGAGCGGTGCCCCTTCCTTGATCTCATAGGTACCGGACTTGATGGCAACCAGCTCGGGATGACCGCGCAACCAGAGTCGCACCGCCCAGGGGCTGGTGTCCCCCTCCCCCAGTTCGGCGATCAGACGCGCCGCATGGGCTCCCTTCTCGACGGTAAAGAGACGGGTCGGTCCCTTGTTGGTGAGCGTCTCCACCTGTTGCCACTTGTAATGTACATAGCCCCCGGCAGCGGCGACAGTCAGCGCCGCGCCCGCGAGCAGGGTGTAAAGCCGATTAAACTTCAATGACCAAACGCTCCTGTAAACGGCGGATCAATTCCTGACTGGCATATTGGGTCTCCCCGATGCCGGTGACCGGCACTATGCCCATCAGGGTATTGGTCAGCCATACCTCTTCGGCCTGCCACAGTGACTCCAGCGGAGCCTCCACGACACGCAGTTCAATGCTCATCTGTTTTAGCATCGCCATCACATGGCGCCGCATGATGCCGTCTATGCCGCAGTGGGAGAGATCCGGTGTAAACACCGTTCTACCACGTCGCCAAAACAGATTGGCACTGACCCCTTCTACCAGAAATCCCCGACTGTTCAAGACTATACCTTCGACCCCGGAACGGGCCGCAAGTTCGCTTTTCAGCAGCACCTGCTCCAGCCGGTTGAGGGTCTTGAGGCCTGCCAGCATGGGGGCATCCCCCAACCGCTGCCGGCATACCAAGAGTGGAATGCCATCTTGCTGCCATGTCGGGTAGTGAGCCGGGTAAGCGGCCAGCGACAGGATCCGGGTCGGTGCATGGCAGGCTGTGCCATCATAGCCCCGGCCCCCGCTGCCGCGGGTCAGCATCACCTTGATCACCGCCAGCGCTTGATCGCGGGCCAATTGTGCCACTTCGTCGCCGAGTTGTTGCCAGTCCAGCTCGGCAAGGCCGAGTCTGGCGCTCGCTTGCTGCAACCTTGCCAGGTGTGCCGGCCACCAGACGGGTTGGCCATCCTTGACCAACAGGGTGGTGAAATGACCATCCCCATAGGCCAGACCACGATCCATGGCGGATACGCTGTCTGTCGGTATTCCATTGATCAGCAAAAGGATCCCTCCGATAAAAAAGGCCCGATACTGACGTATCGGGCCCATACTATCCGCCCAGGGCGAATTATACGCGTTTGAAGATCAGTGAGCCATTGGTGCCGCCAAAACCGAAGGAATTGGAGAGGGCATATTCGAAGTTGCCGGCCTTGGCAACATGAGGCACCAGATCCAGATCGCACTCATCATCCGGGTTGTCCAGGTTGATGGTGGGCGGCGCCATCTGATCGCGCAGCGCCAGTACCGTGATGATCGCCTCGATGGCACCGGCGGCACCCAGCAGGTGACCGGTCATCGATTTGGTGGAGCTGACCATCAGGGATTTGGCATGTTCGCCAAATACGGCCTTCATGCCGCGCAGCTCGGCGACGTCACCCAGCGGGGTGGAGGTGCCGTGGGCATTGATGTATCCCACCTGCTCGGGGGCGATACCGGCATCCTTGATGGCATTTTGCATGGCGCGAGCGCCACCGTTGCCGTCAGCGGGAGGCGCCGTCATGTGGTAGGCATCACCGCTCATGCCAAAGCCGACCAGCTCGGCATAGATCTTGGCACCGCGGGCCTTGGCGTGTTCGTACTCTTCCAGCACCAGCACCCCGGCACCATCACCCAGTACGAAACCGTCGCGATCTTTATCCCACGGACGGCTGGCCTTGGTGGGCTCGTCGTTGCGGTTGGAGAGCGCCTTGGCGGCGGCAAAACCGCCCATCCCCATCGGGGTGGATGCCTTCTCGGCACCACCGGCCACCATCACGTCCGCATCGCCGTAGGCGATCATGCGACCGGCCATGCCGATGGCATGAGTGCCTGTGGTACAGGCGGTGGTGACGGCGATGTTGGGGCCCTGCAGGCCTCTCATGATAGAGAGATGACCGGACACCATATTGATGATGGTGGACGGTACGAAGAAGGGGCTCAGCTTGCGGGGACCGCCGTTGACCAGGCTGCTGTGGTTCTGCTCAATCAGACCCAGACCACCGATGCCGGAACCGATCGCCACACCGACACGCTCGGCATTCTCCTCGTTGATGACGAGACCGGCATCATCCAGCGCCTGCACGCCTGCGGCGATGCCGTACTGGATGAAGAGATCCATCTTGCGAGCTTCTTTGCGGTTGATACCGTACTGCTCGGGATCGAAATCCTTGACCTGGCCTGCGAAGCGGGTCGCAAACTCGCTGGCGTCAAAGTGTTCGATGGGAGAAATGCCGCTCTGCCCGTTGAGCAGGGCTTGCCAGCTGGATTCGGCAGTGTTGCCTACCGGGGAAAGCATCCCCAAGCCGGTCACCACGACTCTGCGTTTTGACACTGAGGTAGTCTCCGAGAGGTGTTTTGAAAAGGAGTAAACATAAAAGAAGCGGCCCTTGGGCCGCTTCTTTCAGAACAGGAACTTATTCCTGATTAGCGGTGATGTAGTCGATAGCCGCTTGAACAGTGGTGATCTTCTCGGCTTCTTCATCAGGAATTTCGGTATCGAATTCTTCTTCCAGCGCCATTACCAGTTCAACGGTATCCAAAGAGTCAGCGCCCAGGTCGTCGACGAAGGAGGCAGCGTTCTTAACGTCTTCTTCTTTAACACCCAGTTGTTCGATGATGATTTTCTTTACGCGTTCTTCGATGTTGCTCATGACCTGAATTTTCCTTTAAAAATACGCTATTGCGTCTGGTTGGGGTAGTTTATTCAATTGACGTGAGTTTGCAAGTAGCTTGCCGCTGGTCAAACCACGAAATTCGCCAAACTTCGGCGTACTATCGCAAATTTGAACAGATCTCACGACAAATTGATTACACCATGTACATCCCGCCATTAACATGCAGGGTTTCGCCAGTGATGTAGGCGGCATCATCCGATGCCAAGAATACCACAGCAGCGGCAATTTCTTTTGGATCGCCCAGACGAGCGGCAGGTACCTGGCTCATGATGCCGGCACGCTGCTCTTCATTGAGCGCCTTGGTCATATCGGTCTCGATGAAACCGGGGGCAACCGCGTTCACGGTAATGCCGCGGGAGGCCACTTCACGAGCCAGCGATTTGGTGAACCCCACCAGGCCCGCCTTGGCGGCCGCGTAGTTGACCTGACCGGCGTTGCCCATGGTGCCGACCACGGAACCGATACTGATGATGCGGCCATTGCGCTTCTTCATCATGGCGCGCAGCACCGGCTTGCTCAGACGGTACAGGGAGGTGAGGTTGGTGTCGATGATCTCGTTCCACTCATCATCCTTCATCCGCATCAGCAGGTTGTCACGGGTGATCCCTGCGTTGTTGATCAGGATGTCGATGTCGCCAAAACGCGCCTTGATAGCGGTAAAGACGGCTTCGATGGATTCCTGGCTGGTCACGTTCAGTGCCATGCCGCAACCCTGTTCACCCAGATAGGCGCTGATTGCCTCGGCGCCGCTCTCGCTGGTCGCTGTGCCGACTACCTTGGCGCCACGGGCCGCAAAAGTTTCAGCGATCGCACGGCCGATGCCACGACTGGCACCGGTCACCAACACAACCTTATCGGTAAAGCTCATTCATTGCTCCTGTTTACTTGATCTGGGCCAGCGCCTGCTCGAAAGAGGCGGCATCGTTGGCATGAACACCTTCCACGCGCTTGTCGATGCGCTTGGCGAGCCCGGTCAGTACCTTGCCCGGTCCCATTTCGATCTCGAGGGTGACCCCCTCGTTGGCCATCCGTTCGACAGTCTCGGTCCAACGAACCGGGCTGAACAACTGACGCACCAATGCCTGCTTGATGGCGGCCGGATCCTGCTCACAGGATACGTCGACATTATTGATGACGGCGATGGCAGGAACCTTGATCTCGATCCCGTCCAGCGCAGCTGCCAGTTTTTCGGCGGCAGGTTTCATCAGCGCGCAGTGGGAGGGCACGGAGACCGGCAGCGGCAGCGCACGCTTGGCACCGGACTCTTTCATCAGCACGTTGGCGCGCTCGACGGCCTCTTTGTGACCGGCGATGACCACCTGGCCCGGGGAGTTGAAGTTGACCGGAGAGACCACCTGCCCTTCAGCCGCTTTCTCGCAGTTGGCGGCGATGGCGTCGTTGTCCAGGCCGATGATGGCGGCCATGGCACCGGTGCCTTCCGGCACGGCTTCCTGCATGGCCAGACCACGCAGCTCAACCAGTTTGACCGCATCGGTAAAGGCCAGCGCGCCGCTGCAGACCAGGGCTGAATACTCACCCAGACTGTGGCCTGCCATCACGGCGGGGGTCGCCCCACCCTGCTGTTGCCACAGGCGCCACAGCGCGACAGAAGCGGTCAGCAGCGCAGGTTGGGTGCGCCAGGTCTTGTTCAGCTCTTCGGCCGGACCTTCCATGACCAGGGCAAACAGGTCATAACCCAGCACTTGGCTCGCCTCGGCGAAGGTCTCCTTGATCACGGCATGTTGTTCGGCCAGCTCGGCTAACATGCCGACGGTTTGGGAGCCCTGTCCCGGGAAGGCAATGGCAAATTGGGTCATCATTGATTCCTTTAAATAAGAGAAAAATGAGAACGGCAGGATGAAACGCTCGCCCCATCCCGCTGACGATCAGAGGCGAACCAGCGCCGAGCCCCAGGCAAAACCGCCGCCGAAGGCTTCCAGCAAGACCAGCTGGCCCGGTTTGATCCGGCCGTCACGCACCCCTTCATCGAAGGCGATGGGCACGGAGGCGGCAGAGGTGTTGCCGTGTTTGTCGAGGGTCAGCACCACCTTGTCCAGCCCCATGCCAAGCTTCTTGGCGGTGGCGCTGATGATGCGGAAGTTGGCCTGATGGGGCACCAGCCAGTCCAGCTCGCTCGGCTCGATGCCGGCGGCTGCCAGGGTCTCGGTGACGATCTCGCTCAGACGGGTGACCGCGACTTTGAAGACATCATTGCCCTTCATGTACATGTAGGCTTCGAGCTCGGCCCCCGGCATGCCGCGACGGGGCTGCGGCAGCTTGAGCAGCTCGCCATAACGACCATCCGCATGCAGATGGGTGGAGAGGATGCCGGGGGTGTCACTCGCACCGATCACCACGGCCCCTGCCCCATCCCCGAACAGGATGATGGTGCCACGATCCTCGGGATCGCACATGCGCGACAGCACATCGGCGCCGACGACCAGCACGTGGCGGGCGGCACCGGATTTGACAAACTGATCGGCAATGGAGAGCGCGTAGGTAAAGCCGGCGCAGGCGGCAGCCACGTCGAAGGCCGGGATCCCTTGCGCTCCGAGCAGCCCCTGCAGTTCACAGGCGGCGGCCGGAAAGGCGTTTTCGGCGCTGGTGGTGGCCAACACTATCATGTCGAGATCGGCGGCCGTCAGACCCGCGGCCTCCAGTGCGCGCAGGGCTGCCTGGTGAGACAGGGTTGCAACGGTTTCATCGGCACCGGCAATGCGGCGTTCACGGATCCCGGTACGCTCAACAATCCACTCGTCACTGGTCTCTACCATCTGTTCGAGGTCGGCGTTGGTGCGTACTGAGTGCGGCAGATAGCTGCCAGTACCCAAAATTTTGCTATGCATAGAGTTCTTATAGATCCCTGTCGGAAAAGACAGATTCAAGGCGATCTGCGATTTGCAATGGAAGTTGATGCTTGGCCTCTTGTGCGGCCAGCAGGATCGCGTTACACAGGGCGCGACGTTCGGCCCGCCCATGGCTTTTTACCACAATGCCGCGCAATCCTAACAGACTTGCACCGTTATACTGGTCGGGGTTCAGGTAAGAAAAACGTCGTTTGAACATAAATCCGGCGATACGGCCAAGAAAACTGCGTTTCTTGCGGGGATATCCGGCCAGTTGGGCCATCATCCGCACCACCCCCTCCGCCGTCTTGAGGGCGACATTGCCGACAAAACCGTCGCAGACGATAACGTCGCACTCGCCACTGAAAATTCGATCCCCTTCGACAAAGCCGACGAAGTTGAGCGCCTGGCACTGGCGCAGCAATTCGGCACTGTGGCGCACCAGATCGTTGCCCTTGATCTCCTCCTCCCCCACGTTGAGCAGGGCCACCCTGGGAGTGGCAACCCCCTCCACCTTTTCAGCCACCACTGACCCCATCACGGCAAACTGCAGCAGGGTGTCGGCATCGCAGCTGACGTTGGCACCGAGATCCAGCATCACGGTGCGTTTGCCGGACAGGGTGGGCAGCGCCTTGATGAGGGCGGGTCGGTCGACGCCGGGCAGGGATTTGAGCACGCATTTGGCCATGGCCATCAGTGCACCTGTGTTGCCGGCGCTGACGCAGGCATCGGCTTCGCCGCCCTTGACCAGATTGAGTACGACTCGCATGGAGGAGTCTTTCAGGGTGCGCAGTGCCACGATCGGTTTGTCGCCCATCCCAACGACCTGGGAGGCATGTACAAAACGGACGCGAGGGTGATTGAGCAAGCCATGTTGCTGCAGGAGGGGGGTGGTCTGGTGCTGATCACCGACCAGGATCAATTTCAGCTGGGGTAAAAGAGACAGTGCCTGCACGGCGGCAGGCACTGTTTCCGAGGGGCCAATATCTCCCCCCATGATGTCTAGCGCGACAGTTTGCGTAGACAAAGGCAATCCTTAAGCGATTACCTTTTTACCGCGGTAGAAACCATCGGCAGTCACGTGGTGACGACGATGGATTTCGCCACTGGTCTGATCAACAGTCAGGGCAGCGGTGGTCAGCGCATCGTGGGAACGACGCATGCCACGCTTGGCACGGGTTTTACGGTTCTGTTGTACGGCCATTGTAGGCTAACTCCTAAATTCACTTACGTTTAAGCTCTTCAAGAACTGCAAAGGGATTCGGCCGCTCATCAGCAGGTTCGATTTCACCCCAGGTCATCTCCATGTTACCGCGCGGGCAAGCATCCATGGGATGCATGGCCACCTGCGGCAACGAGAGGATGAGTTCATCCTCCAGGATTTGATGAAGATCCATCTCGCCGTTTTCGTCCAACTCAATGGGCTCATAAGCTTCCGGCAGTTCTTCCTCGTTTGTTCTTTCGAACAGCGGAGTGTAGATAAATTCAGCTTCACAGAGATGCTCGAATGTCTCTCCACAACGCTGGCAAACCAGGTCAACCTTGGCATGGGCAGTGCCTTTCATAACGGTCAACTTCTGGACATCTTTGCCAAAGTGCAGCGATACATCGATATCACTCCGCAAGCCTGCGGTTGATTCCTCCAGCCTGGGCATCTGCGACTTTTCCACTATCCCGACATAATCGAGCAGCTTCGAGGCACTACGGACTGGATCAACCTTTACGGGCAACTTCACCTTTTGCATAGGGCGCGAATATTATAGGTCCAACAACTGATAGTCAAAGGAAAAAGTCCTTACCGCCGATGATTTTAACCTCACAACCCCCGCACATGGCGGAACTTGCGCTCACCGGTGCCTGATTATGCCACAAACCAGCGGATCCGACACCGGATCCTGGTCGGATTTGCTGGCGCGTCAGGCCCCAGGCAGTTGTCAGACCGTCCCGCCGTCGCTGCTTGTCCAGTTCGCCCTGCCTTCCCCACCCTGCTGCAATCAAGGGGTGGCGCCACAAGCACCATGCTTTCCACCATGTCGCTGATGAAGACAGGCACAGATCTCCACCGGGGCGGCCTCCATCAGGCGGCGAATGGCGCGAAAACTCTGCAGCGCAGCGTCGGCAGCCATGGGATTGACGAGCCAAGCTGGCAGCGTGTCGCCCGGGTTGGTATAGGTTTCGAGGCGCACCAGCGTCGTGCCGTTCAGCTGAGGCAGCGCCTCCCAGCGTCCTTCACTGGTGCGGATCCGCACCCGGCCGGGATAAGGCGGCAAAGCATCGGGGGCCGCCCAGACGCTCAACACCAGGCCGCAATCTGGCAGCAGTTGCAGGCGGGAGTGGGTGATCAGCTCCCGGTCCTGTACGGGCCAGGGGGCAGCGAGGCGGGTATAAACAATATCCTCATCGGGGGCGGGCTTGGCCAACACCCTCACCTCCAGGCTTTGGGGCAGCCACTCCTGATGTCGACCGGTATCACGCAGCACCGCGAGCAGCGCCGCAGGGGGCGCTGCCACATACATCTCCAGTCGCAAGGCCAGAAAGGCGCTGGGTGGATGAGGGCGGGTCCACAGCAGTATGCCCTCCTCCCCTGCCTGCAGGTGCCAGCTCTGTCCCCAGACCGGCAGACAGAGTAGCCACAACAACCATGCCCCCAGCTTGTTCATCTCATCGCCCCGTTACCCCGTTCTTATGCTTATAGCCGTTTTCGGACGGGACAGAGACAGTCAGCGAACTGGGAGCACAACCAAGCCACTCCATCAGCCAGATGTAGCCGACGCGCACTGTGTTCTGAGCAAGGCCAGCGCATCGAGCAGGCACACCTGCTTGCGAGCGCGGCGACATTTGCCCGCGCCGCACGATGGCGATACTATCGGCGCCTGCCCGTTTCTGAACCTGGATACCTGATTGCCATGTCGCGCCCCCTGATCCTCGCTTCCACCTCCCGTTACCGCAAAGCCTTGCTGGAAAAGCTGGGCCTCCCCTTTGAGTGCGCCGCGCCCGAAGTCGATGAATCTGTGCTGCCAGGTGAAGAGGCACAAGCGCTGGTGGCCCGCCTTGCCCATGCCAAGGCCAGCGCCATTGCCGGCCTTCATGATCAAGGGCTGCTCATCGGTTCTGATCAGGTGTGCGTCTGCGATGGCCGGATCCTGGGGAAACCGGGAACGGTCGAACAAGCGGTAGCCCAGCTGATGGCGGCCCAGGGGCGCAGCGTCACCTTTTATACCGGCCTGTGCGTACTGGATGCGGCCTCCGGCCGGGTCGAGCAGCTGGTTGAGCCTTTCACCGTCCATTTTCGCCAGCTGGATGAGGCTGCCATCCGCCGCTATGTGGAGGCCGAACGTCCCCTCGACTGCGCCGGCAGCTTCAAGTGTGAAGGCATGGGTATCGTGCTGTTCAAGGCTCTGGAAGGGCGCGATCCCAATGCGCTGATCGGCTTGCCGCTGATCGGACTGATCGAACTGCTGGAGCGCCACGGCCTCTCTCTGCCCTGATGAAGGCAGAATGTTGGCAATAAAAAACGGAAGCCTTGGCTTCCGTTTTTTATTGCATCCCGGTGCTTGTCATCAACCCAGCAGCGCCCTCAGCTCCGCCATGGTATCGACCACCGCCAGCGGATGGTGGGCCTGCAGGCGCCCCCGGTCGTGCACGCCCCAGCTTACGCCGATGCGCGGCATGGCCAGCGCCTCGGCCATCGCCATGTCGTGGATGGAGTCACCGATCATCACCGCCTGTGACGGGATCAGCGCCAGCTCGGTCAGGATCTGGGTCAGCATCAGCGGATCAGGCTTGGAATTGGCCTCATCTGCTCCGCGCGTGGCGGCAAAGAGTGGCCGCAATCCGGTTTCATCCAGTACCCTGTCCAATCCCCGCCGTGACTTGCCGGTCGCCACCGCCAGCGCAATCCCCTGCTCGTGCCAGCCGTGCAGCAGCTCCCTCGCCCCGGCAAACAGGGGGCTGGGAGTGGCATCGTGCAGGTAGTGGTGGCGATAGCGGGCGATCAGGGCATTGGCTCGCTCACCGCCCTGCTCCAGGGAAAACAGCCGGGGGATGCCGACCTCCAGACTGAGGCCGATGATCTGGTGAGTGTCGGTGGCGGTGGGCACCAGCTCGGCACAGTCACGGGCGGCGGCAGCCACGCAGGCCACTATCCGGCCCACCGAGTCCATCAGGGTACCGTCCCAGTCGAAAATGGCGAGCCGGATCTGTGGCATCAGCGCGCCAATCCGTTGAGGAAGGTCTCGAGTTCGGGCGACAGGGGCGCTTCGACCTGCATCTCGCGACCATCGGCCGGATGGGTAAAGGTCAGCCGCCAGGCATGCAAGAAGAGCCGTTTCAGGCCTTGGCTGCGCATTTTCTCGTCAAATGCCGCTTCTCCATACTTGTCGTCACACGCGATGGGGTGGCCGGCATGCAGGGTATGCACCCGGATCTGGTGGGTACGGCCGGAGATCGGGCTGCACTCGACCAGGGTTGCTTCGGCGAATTGACGGGCAATGCGAAACCGGGTTTCAGACGGCTTGCCATCGGCACTGACCCGCACGACCCGCTCGCCGGATTGCAGATCATTCTTGCGCAGCGGCGCATTGACCACCTTGACGTGGGGTTGCCATTGGCCACGCACCAGTGCCAGGTACTGTTTGCGCATGGTCTTGACCCGCAGCTGCTCGTGCAGACTACGCAGGGCGCTGCGCTTCTTGGCGACCAGCAGCACACCGGAGGTGTCGCGATCGAGACGATGCACCAGTTCGAGAAAACGGGCTTCCGGGCGCAGGGCGCGCAGCCCTTCGATGACCCCGAAGCTCAACCCGCTGCCGCCGTGAACGGCCATGCCGGACGGCTTGTTGAGCACGATCATGGCGTCGTCTTCAAACAGGATCTGGCTCTCCAGACGCTGGATGCTGCCAAGGTTGGCCGAGGGCAATTCGTTCTTTTCGGCGACTCGCACGGGGGGCACCCGTACCTCGTCCCCGGCGCAGAGTTTGTACTCCGGTTTGATGCGCTTTTTGTTGACGCGCACTTCCCCCTTGCGAAGGATGCGATAGATCAGGCTCTTGGGGACGCCCTTTAGCTGAGTCTTGAGAAAATTGTCGATGCGCTGCCCGTCATGCTCAGCTTCGATGGTGAGCAGCTGCACTTGTTGTTGTATCTGTGTCATGGCGCGGATTTTAACACTGCCGACGGTCCTTGGCTGCATGCTTTGTTGAAAAATGGCGCCTTGCTATAAAAGTGATTTAAATGGGATAATAAACAAGGTTTTGTCATTGTGTTCAAGCCTTGTACTAAGTGGCCAAAAATTATGCCACCCAATCCCGAAACACCGTGTATACAAGAACATGACGGTTCCCGGGTGCGAGGTACAGCGCATGGAGAACGCAAACAGAACCGCCTATTTGTCTCCACACCGGTATCCTTTTCATGCCTTCTCGAGAAGGCTGAACCAGAGTGCCCTTAGTTTGCGCCTCATGCATACCCCAACCGGGAGGTTGCCCCAGTATGCTGAAGACCCGAGGCCGGCGCCGGCAGGATCCTGTGGAGGAAATCAAAATGACAAAATAACGAGAACTCAATGAAAAGAATGCTAATCAACGCGACTCAGGAAGAAGAGTTGCGCGTAGCGCTGGTTGACGGACAACAGCTCTACGATCTGGATATTGAAAGTCCGGGACACGAGCAGAAGAAAGCGAACATTTACAAGGGCAAAATCACCCGCGTAGAACCCAGTCTCGAAGCTGCTTTTGTCGACTATGGCGCCGAGCGCCACGGTTTCCTGCCGTTAAAGGAAATCGCCCGCAATTACTTCCCCTCCGGTTACTCCTATCAGGGTCGTCCCAACATCAAAGAAGTGGTCCGCGAAGGCCAGGAAGTCATCGTCCAGATCGACAAGGAAGAGCGTGGCACCAAGGGTGCAGCCCTCACCACCTTCATCAGTCTGGCCGGCAGCTACCTGGTGCTGATGCCGAACAACCCCCGTGCCGGCGGTATCTCCCGTCGCATCGAGGGCGATGAACGGACTGAACTGAAAGAAGCCCTGAGCGGCCTGACCGTGCCGGACGGCATGGGCCTCATCGTGCGTACCGCCGGTGTGGGCAAGTCCCCGGAAGAGCTGGAATGGGATCTGAACGTTCTGCTCAACCACTGGGACTCCATCCACAAGGCGTCACAGAGCCGCTCCGCGCCGGTGCTGATCCATCAGGAAAGCAACGTCATCGTGCGTGCCATCCGTGATTACCTGCGCCGCGATGTGGGCGAGATCCTGATCGACAACCCGGTCATTTTCGAACGAGCCAAGTCGCACATCGAGCTGGTACGTCCCGATTTCCTCAACCGCGTGAAGCTGTACAAGGGTGAAGTTGCCCTGTTCAACCACTTCCAGATTGAGAGCCAGATCGAGTCTGCCTTCCAGCGTGAAGTGCGCCTGCCCTCCGGCGGCAGCATCGTGATCGATCCGACCGAAGCGCTGACCTCCATCGATATCAACTCCTCCCGCGCCACCAAGGGCGGCGATATCGAAGAGACTGCGCTGCAGACCAACCTGGAAGCGGCCGACGAGATTGCCCGTCAATTGCGTCTGCGTGACCTGGGTGGTCTGATTGTCATCGACTTCATCGACATGACGCCGGTTCGCCATCAGCGCGAAGTGGAAAACCGTCTGCGTGAAGCCGTGCATCAGGACCGTGCCCGCATCCAGCTCGGCCGGATCTCCCGTTTCGGTCTGCTGGAGATGTCTCGTCAGCGTCTGCGTCCCTCCCTCAACGAGTCCAGCAGCCATATCTGCCCCCGTTGCCAGGGTCAGGGCGTGATCCGTGACAACGAATCACTGGCCCTGTCCATCCTGCGTCTCATCGAAGAAGAGGCGATGAAGGACAACACCGAGCAGGTGCATGCTCAGGTGCCGGTCGATGTCGCCGCCTATCTGCTCAACGAGAAGCGCAGCTCCATCGCCAGCCTGGAACAACGCAATGATGTGCGTGTCTACATCATTCCGAACCAGCACCTGGAAACCCCGCACTACGAAGTGACCCGCATCCGTCAGAACGAGATCCCGGAAGCGGCCAGCTACGAGCTGAAAACCGAAATTGCCAAGCCGGTCTACCAGCCGAAACAGGCCCAGACCATCGAGCGCGAGCAGCCCCTGCTGCAAGGCTTCGTCCAGGCACCGCAACCGGCTGCGCCGGCGGCCCCCGCCCCTGTTGCAGCCCCGGTTGCCGAAGAGCCGGGCCTGTTCGGCAAGCTGTTCAAGAGCCTCTCCAACCTGTTCGGCGGCAATGCTGACAGCGCCGAGGTCACCGCGCCTGCCGAGAAACCGGCAACGCGCGAGGCTCGCAAAGAGGACGGTCACCGTCATCAGCGCGATGAATCCCGCAGCCGTGGTCAACGTGGTCGTCGTGACGACAACCGCAGCAGCCGCAACGGCGATGCCGGCGAGAAGCGCGAAGGCGTGGCCAGCCGCGAGAACGGCGAAGGCCGCAACCGTCGCCCACGCAAAGAGCGTGAGCCGCGTCAGGAACGTGAAGCCCGTGGTGACGTGCGCGAACAGCGCATGGAACGTGAACCTCGCGAGGCTCGTGAGCCGCGTCAGGAGCGCGAACCCCGTGCCCCACGTCAGGCTCGTGAGCCCCGCGCTCCGCGTGAACCGCGTGCCGAGGTAGTGGTCGACACGCTGGACAGCGTAGAAGCCGTTGCCACCAACGTGGAACAGCGTCAGGAAAAAGAGCAGAAAGTGGCCGAGCGCCGCGAACGCCGCCAACTGCGCAAGCAAATCCGCGTCGATGCGCCTGCCGATGACGCCGCTGTTGCCCATGCTGCCGATGTAGCGCCGGTTGCCACCGTCGATGCCGTTGACGCGACTGAACAGCAGGATGAGCAGGCAGAAGGCCAGCGTCGTTCCCGCCGTACTCCGCGCAATCAGCGTATCGAAGGCCAACGCCGCAAGCGCATCAACGAAGAAGCTCGCAGCCAGCGTGACGATGAAGAGCAGACTGCCGAAGTCGCTGCACCGACTCTGACTGCCGCCGCGCAAGCCGATGCAGCCCAGGTCAAAGTGGAAGAGCCGGCCGTGCCCGTGATCACCATTCCGAGCGCTGAAGCCGTTGCTGCTGCCCTGCAGGCCTCCTCCGCCCTGACCGAGCACGTGGTTGCCGAGGCCGTCGCCGAAGAAGCCCGCGAGCAGGCCGAAGCCGTTGTCGCCGCTGAACCGGTAGCAACCGTCGTCGAAACCGCCCCCGTGGTGGCCGAACCGGTCATTGCTGCTGTTGAAGCTGCGCCTGTTGCAGTGGAAACCGTGGCAGAGGCGGTCGTTGAGCCCGTACAGGCTGTTGAGACTCCGGTTGTCGAGACCAAACCGGTTGTGGAAGCGACCGTAGAAACCACTCCGGCAGTTGCAGACGTCGTTGCCGCACCGACCGTTGAACCGGTTGCCGCTGTGGCCGAACCTGTTGTCGTTGCAGAGACTGCCAAGGTTGAACCCGCAACCACAGCCCCGGCTGCCAAGCAGGTCAAGCGCGGTGGCAGCCTGCTGGCTGGTGCCCGCAAGGCCTCTGCCCCGATGGCAACTCCGGCCGCCGCCCCTGCCCTGCCGGCACGCGAGCCGGTCGAGTATGCACCCTTGGTGCGCAGCGAAGTGACCACTTCCGGCCGTCATGGTGGCAGTACTGCCGCCGTCAACGTTGCAACCAGCCCGGCCGGTCGTCCCTGATTGACCCGCTAGCCTGATAAAAGAGCCACACAGTGTGTGGCTCTTTTTTTATCTCTCTATGTAGCTCGTATTGACCCAGGAGCAGCGCCTGCAACCCGGTCCATTACCGTCTGCTCATCTTCTTTATGCCACTCTGTGCAAACCTAACCCTGGCTTCTCGCACTGCTGATGGTTACCCGTCATGCTTCCCTACCTCACTATCCAGGCTTCACGCTTCTGATACATCCATATGATCTGAAACCCCGGTCGTTTTACGACAGTAGACATGGTCAGTTGAAACCGCGATTAACACGCCTTGCTCCCCCCCATTCCCGCCGGCTTTCCAAGCAGTGAAGCTGTGATAGCGGAGCAGAACATTGCTCATGGCGTTGCACACTGTCCATTTCTTCTATCGGATATTCACCAACGCACATCTGACTGCCTCGTTACATCATCTGAACTCTGCTGCTCGCGCCGATTGGCCTCCCCATGACTTGAGTGACTGGTCTAACGGGCCACATTTTTGTTGATGTCAAATCCCCTCGCTTTGTAGACGGGTTTCTTTTAAGGTCGTGATATGGGTGAGATCAGTGACGAGTCTTTTACATTGTTTTCAAATATTTAGTTTGATGGCATATAACGAGAGCATTGGCATCCTCGTCAACTACGAAGGTATGGCTGAGTGTTTGTTTTGAAGACATGAAAAAAGGGCCCTTGGGGCCCTTTTGACAATCAGATGGAACTGGTTCAACTGAACAGATGGTTGCTGATCAGGAACAGACCACCGGAGAGCAGCATGGTGAGCGGCAGGGTCAGCACCCAGGCCATCAGAATGGTTTTGATGGTCTGGCTCTGCAGACCCGACTTGTTGGCCACCATGGTCCCCGCTACCGCAGAGGAGAGAATATGGGTGGTGGACACCGGCATGCCGGTCAAACTGGCGATACCGATGGAGGCAGCTGCCGTGATCTGGGCTGCGATCCCCTGGCTATAGGTCATGCCGGAGGAGCCGATCTTCTCGCCTACTGTGTAGACGATACGACGCCAGCCCACCATGGTACCGCAACCAAGCGCCAGGGCGATGGAGACGATAACCCAGGTCGGCGCGTATTCGGCGGTCGCGGTCAGATCCTTGCGCCATTTGGCCAGATCGGTCAGCTCCTTGGCCGGCAGCGGCAGCTTGGAGACCTTGCGGGCTGTATCGTCGATGCACAGCAGCAGGCGACGTACTTCACGACGATCGGTCAGGTCCATCTCTTCATAGGTACGCACCTGGGCAAGACGATTGTCCAGGGTGGCCATGGCCTGCAGTGCACCGGAGGCGGCGCAGTGGGTCATCAGCTCTTCCTGGGCCTGGGCCGGCACCTTGAAGTCCACCACCTTGGAAACCTGCTCATGGTTGCGCTGATAGATCTCCATGATGCGCTGGTTGGCATCCTGGGTGCGATCCAGATCGTAGGAGCGGCTGTTCATGTCCAGCGCGAAGTAGGCCGGCGCCATGCAGATCAGCACCAGCATCACCAGACCGATACCCTTCTGGCCATCGTTGGAGCCGTGCACGAAGCTGACCCCCATGGCAGAAGCTACCAGCGTGAGGCGAGCCCAGAACGGCGGATGCTTCTTGCCATCCACCAGCAGGCGCTCTTCCGGTGTTTTGTGGATCTTGCTGCCCTGCCAGACTCGTTTCATGGCAAACAGCAGTATGGCCGCGATGATGAAACCGACGGTAGGAGAGATGATGAGGGAGAGCATGATATCGATGGCTTTGCCGACGTTGATGCCTTCCTGCAGCGGTTGATGGTTGATCCAGGCATAGGCGCCGCCTACCCCCAGGATGGAGCCGATCAACGTGTGCGAGCTGGATGCGGGGATCCCGAAGAACCAGGTGCCCAGGTTCCACACGATGGCGGAAAACAGCAGGGAGAACACCATGATAAGACCCTGGGTAGAGTCCATTCCGAGCAGCAGATCGATGGGCAGCAGGTGAACAATGGCATAGGCCACCCCCAAGCCGCCCATCATGACCCCGGCAAAGTTGAACAGACCGGAGGCCACCACGGCCGTATGTGCCGGCATCGCCTTGGTATAGATGACCGTTGCTACCGCGTTGGCGGTATCGTGAAAGCCATTGATGAACTCATAAGCCAACACAAAAAAAACGGCCAATACCAAACCGATTGACCACCACAAACCCAAACCACTAAACATTTCAAACATAAAAAACGAACCTGTTTATGAGTTGCGGCGGATTATGCCAGAAGGCTGGTAACGCCATACCCGTTGTTGAAATATTTCAGTAAGAAAAAAAAAGAGCATTCAGCCAAAAAATAGCTTAGTGCCAGTCACCATGCGGCTTGTCTTGGATTAATTAAACAGACCTTGCCTGACAAAAACAGTCCCCAAACGGGAACAATTCATCATTTCTGGCCACTCCAATCCCCCTCCACAGGTGCGCGTTGCGTCAATCTTGGACCGATCCAAAAGGGAAAATTGCACAAGGAACCGACAACTTCCCTGCCGACGCAGGTTGCCACCACCATGGATAAGGGCGCCGTTGCAGGCGCCCTTCTTTAGCATGTTGTCTCTTGTCGACGGCCAAGGATCACGCAGGCCAGATCAGTCCTGGTTGATGCGGCTGGCCACGGCGCCCTGCTGGCTCTTGTACTTGGCGTTTTCCCGCTTGTTGTAGGGACGCGCCGCCACACCGGAGAGCATCTCGAAGTTCAGCGCACCTATCTTCATCTTGGGGCGCAGCGCCAGCGGCAGCTTGCCACCGTTGTAGAACTCCAGCACGATGCGACCGGACCAGCCCGGATCGATGCGGTGTGCGGTCACATGTACCATGAGGCCCAGGCGGGCCAGGGAGGAGCGGCCGTCAAGCCAGCCGACGATATCTGCCGGCAGGGTAACCGATTCATAAGTGACCGCCAGCGCCAACTGGCCCGGGTGCAGATAGAAGGCTTCCCCATCGGGAATGTGGATTTCGTCGCTCATCACCCGATCGATGGCATCGGCCATCTCGCTGCTCGGCCCGCTCAGATCAATATAGGGGGCGGTGTGATCGCGAAAGACCCGAAACTCGTTGCCCAGCAGCACGTCGACGCTGACGCCACTGATCCGTTCAATACCGGGTCTTGGCTCAATGACGATCTTGCCTTCATCCAGATGACGTTCGATATCGGTATCACAAAGACGCATTGGGCGACTCTCCTGACAAATTGTTCATTTAAAAAAGCCGGGCATCACCCGGCTTGATATCTCTCAACCGATCAACATATGGCGGATCCGCGCCTTGAGCATGTCGATGGCGATGCGGTTCTTGCCGCCACGGGGCACGATCACGTCCGCGTACTGCTTGGAAGGCTCGATAAACTGCAGGAACATGGGACGCACCGTCTTCTGGTACTGCTTGAGCACCGAATCCATGGTCCGGCCGCGCTCCTGCACGTCGCGCACCAGGCGGCGCAGCAGGCAGATGTCGAGCGGGGTATCCATGAAGATGGAGGCATCCATCAGATCGCGCAAGCGGCTGTCGGTCAGCAGCAGGATCCCTTCCAGAATGATCACCCGGCGCGGGGCAAAGGGGGTCACATCGCTCATGCGGGTGTGTTCGGTATAGGAGTACTGGGGTATGTTGACGGCATCCCCCTGCACCAGCTGGCTCAAGTGTTGTACCAGCAGGTCGTGATCCAGTGCGTTGGGGTGGTCATAGTTGGTCTTGACCCGCTCTTCCATGGTCAGGTGGGTCTGATCGCGATAGTAGCAATCCTCGGTGATCACGCCAATTTGACCGGCTCCCAGCTCGGCCACCAGCTCTTCATAGATGGTTTGGGCTATAAGACTTTTGCCGGACGCGGATGCACCAGCAATACCGATGATCACACACGAATGTTGAGTATCAGACATTGAAAAATACCTAAAGAGAAGAGCAGTGGGGATTGTTTAAACCGATCCATTATATAAAAAAGGGTGAGCCCTGCCCACCCTCAAATCCACCCCAAACGGCCGACCGCCGATTATTCATCCAGCGCCATGGCATAGAGGGGGGTCGCAATCGGTTTTCCGCTGAAATAGAGTTCAGCCCCCACCCGACGGGCCAGTTTCAGATAGGCCTCTGCCAGCTCCCCTTTCGGTGCGCCGAACACGGTCGGGCAGCCATCGTCCATGTGTTTGCGGATGTCGATGTGCAGTGGCAACTGACCCAGCAGGGCCACCTGATACTGCTCGGCCATCTTCTGACCACCACCAGTACCGAACAGCGCCTCATGATGACCACAGGCGCTGCAGACGTGATAACTCATGTTCTCGACGATGCCGAGCACGGGCACATTGACCTTGTTGAACATGGCCACCCCCTTGCGCGCATCCGCCAGCGCCACATCCTGAGGAGTGGTGACGATCACCGCTGCCGTGGTCGGTACCTGCTGGGCCAGGGTGAGCTGGATGTCGCCGGTGCCCGGCGGCATGTCCACCACCAGGTAGTCCACCTCGCCCCAGCGGGTCTCGTGGAGGATCTGGGCCAGCGCCTTGCTCGCCATGGGGCCGCGCCAGATGGTGGCATCCTGCTCGGAGACCAGATAGCCGATGCTGTTGCTCTTGAGGCCACAGGCCATCACAGGCTCCATCAGCTTGCCGTCATGGCTGACGGGGCGCTCCTTGAGGGTTCCGGTCATGGTCGGAATGGAGGGACCGTAGATATCCGCATCCAGAATGGCGACCCGCGCCCCCTCCTTTTGCAGTGCCAGCGCCAGGTTGACGGCGGTGGTGGACTTGCCCACCCCGCCCTTGCCGGAGGCGACCACGATGATGTTGCGAATGCCCTGCACCGCCGCCAGCCCCTGCGCCCGCGGCATGCTGGCCACCTCGATCTCGCCCACCCAGTCGATACGGGTCGCACCGGTAACGCTGCGCAGCCGGGCATCGAAGTCCTGCTGGATCTGCTCGAACAGGGAGTGGCCGGCGAAAGGCAACACCAGCTTGATGGTGAGCGCCGAACCCTGTTTGTCGATGCTGCGTACGAAGCCGGCAGCCACCAGATCCTTGCCCCACCCTGTCGGCTTAAATTCGGCTAGGATCTGTTTTACTGAATCAATCACCATTAACTCCTCATTATCTTGTCATTATCTTGAGGTGAACGGTTACCGCACACAAATCAGTGGCTTGCCTGCTTGCCGACCGGCGTGCGCCGGCGGGCAGGACGAGCCACAACCCTAGGCAGGCTACCCCCAATTCGGGTAACATGCACGGCACTCTATCATCCCAACAAGCACATCAAGAACGACTATATGGCAACTGATCCTCGTACAATGCTGGTAACCTGCGCCCTTCCCTATGCCAATGGCTCCATCCATCTTGGCCACATGCTGGAACACATCCAGGCCGATATCTGGGTTCGTTATCAGCGAATGCGCGGTCACCAGGTGCACTTTGTCTGTGCCGACGATGCCCACGGCACCCCGATCATGCTCAAGGCCCAACAGCTGGGGATCACCCCGGAAGAGATGATCGCGGCCGTCTCCCAGGAGCACCAGGCCGACTTCGCCGGCTTCAACATCAGCTTTGACAACTATCACTCCACCCACAGCGACGAGAACCGCGAGCTGGCGGAGCTGATCTACGGTCGTCTGCAGGCCGGCGGCAAGATCAAGAGCCGCACCATCTCCCAGCTGTTCGATCCGGAAAAATCCATGTTCCTGCCGGATCGTTTCGTCAAGGGCACCTGCCCCAAGTGCAAGTCCCCGGAGCAGTATGGCGACAACTGTGACAGCTGCGGCGCCACCTACAGCCCAACTGAGCTCATCGACCCGAAATCTGCCGTCTCCGGCGCCACCCCGGTGATGAAGGACTCCGAGCACTTCTTCTTCGACCTGCCGCAGTTTGAAACCTGGCTGGCCGACTGGGTGCGCGGCTCCGGCGCCATTCAGGAAGAGATGGCCAACAAGATGCAGGAGTGGTTCGAAAGCGGCCTGCAGCAGTGGGACATCACTCGCGACGCTCCCTACTTCGGGTTCGAAATTCCGGGCGCCCCGGGCAAGTACTTCTACGTCTGGCTGGATGCCCCCATCGGTTACATGGCGTCGTTCAAGAACCTGTGCAACAAGCGCGGCGACATCGATTTTGACAGTTACTGGAAAGCGGACTCCGACGCCGAGCTCTACCACTTCATCGGCAAGGACATCGCCTACTTCCACTGCCTGTTCTGGCCGTCCATGCTGGAAGGCGCGGGCTTCCGCAAGCCGACCAAGGTCAACGTGCACGGCTACGTGACCGTCAACGGCGCCAAGATGTCCAAGTCCAAGGGCACCTTCATCAAGGCCTCCACCTATCTCAATCACCTGGATCCGGAGTGCCTGCGTTACTACTACGCCGCCAAGCTCAACAGCCGCATCGACGATCTGGACTTGAACCTCGAAGACTTCGTGCAGCGCGTCAACGCCGACGTGGTCAACAAGCTGGTCAACCTCGCTTCCCGTAACGCCGGCTTCATCGCCAAGCGCTTCGACGGCAAGCTGGCCGCCACCTGCGCCGAGCCTGAGCTCTACGCCGAGTTCGCCAACGCCCGCACCGCCATCGCCGAGGCCTACGAGAGCCGCGAGTTCAGCCGCGCCATCCGCGAGATCATGGCACTGGCCGACAAAGCCAACCGCTACGTGGACGACAAGGCCCCCTGGGTCATCGCCAAGCAGGAAGGGGCGGATGCCGAGCTGCAAGCGGTCTGCTCCGTCGGCATCAACCTGTTCCGCGTGCTGATGGCCTACCTCAAGCCCGTCATGCCGCTGCTGGCCGAACGTGCCGAGGCCTTCCTGGCCGAGACCCTCAGCTGGGATGGTATCGCCACCCCGCTGGTCGACCACACCGTCGCCCCGTTCAAGGCGCTCTTCTCCCGTATCGAGCCGGCCAAGATTGACGCCATGATCGAGGCCTCCAAGGAGGATCTGGCCAAGGAGCAGGCACCGAAAGCAACCGGCCCGCTGGTTGATGACCCCATCAGCGAAACCATCGCCTACGATGACTTCGCCAAGATTGACCTGCGCGTGGCGCTGATCACCAAGGCCGAAGCGGTGCCGGAAGCGGACAAGCTGCTCAAGCTGCAACTGGACATCGGTGGCGAGACCCGTCAGGTGTTTGCCGGCATCAAGTCCGCCTACAACCCGGAAGATCTGGAAGGCAAGCTGACCGTGATGGTGGCCAACCTGGCCCCGCGCAAGATGCGCTTTGGCATGTCTGAAGGCATGGTGCTGGCCGCCGGCCCGGGTGGCAAAGATCTCTGGATCCTGGAGCCACAGGAAGGTGCCCAGCCTGGCATGCGCGTCAAATAAGCGCTGCCGCAGCCGCTAGCAACGAGGGAGGCCTGGGGCCTCCCTTTTATTTTCTCTCTTTCCTCCTCCCCCTCTCCCGCTGATTGCGCCGTTTTGTGCTTTGCCTCCCCCCTTGGGTGCTTGTTGCTCCCGATCAATTTGCCTAGACTGGCGATTCACTTCGGGCCCATGGCCCATTCATCAGGCAAGGAGCAAGCATGATCACCTTATATGGCACCCCCGTCAGCCGTGCCCTGCGCGTATCCTGGTTACTGGAAGAGCTGGACGTGGCATGGCAGTTCCAGTTTCTCGACTTCGCCAAGGGCGAGAACCGCAGCGACTGGTTTTTGACCCTCAACCCGAGCGGCAAGATGCCGGTGCTCAAGGACGGGGAGTTCGTGTTGACCGAGTCCGCCGCCATCATGCAGTACCTGGCCGAGGTGTATGGCCCGAACTGGCTGCCGGCCAGAGGGACCCAGGCCTCGGCGTTGCACGCCCAGTGGGTCAGTTTCATCACCTGCGAGCTGGAGCAGCCGCTGTGGACCATCGGCAAACACCGCTTCGCCCTGCCCGAGGCCCAGCGTCTGCCGGCCATCTTCCCCACCGCCAAGTGGGAGTTCGACAAGGCAGCGGCCATCGCCGAATCCTGGGTGCCCGAGCAGGGTTACCTGCTGGGTGAGCAGGTAACCATCGCCGATCTGCTGCTGGCCCATACCCTGATGTGGGCCACCCGCTTCGAGCAGACCATTCCACCCAAACTCGCGGCCTATCGGGATCGCCTGGCCAAGCGCCCCGCCCTGCAGGCGGTGCTGGCCAAGACCCAGGCCATCGCCGACGCCGCTCAGGCTGGCTGATCTGCGGACAAGAAACCCTCAATGCAAACGGGAGCCCGCAAGGCTCCCGTTTTTCATGGTTGTTCGGTATCATTGGCGTGGCAGGGCGCTCAATTGGTATGAAAGCCGCTCCCCTTGGGTGGCGGCGCCGCTTCATACTCCATCCGGGTCACCTCGGCGGTGCGCGGGCCGCGCTCCAACCAGCCCAGCATCATTTGCACGCTCTGCTCCGGCCCGCAGATGAGGATCTCCACCGAGCCATCTTCCAGGTTGTAGGCATGGCCCCGCAGCCCCAGTTGCAGCGCCCGCTCCCGGGTGAAGTAACGAAACCCCACCCCCTGCACCAGGCCCCACACTCGCACGACAAACGATTGCTCTCCCATTTCTCACACCTTCCCCTTAAGAAATTTCCCTCCAAGGCGATAATGAGCGCGACACTCTCATCCCCTTGCAGGACGCAATACCATTATGAAAGAAGTAAAGTTTCGGTGGGTTGACCGTTATCTCATTCACCTCACGATCAGCGAAAAATTTCTCATCACCTTCTGGTGCCCGCTGCTGTTCATCGCCTTTATCAGCTGGTACCTGCTGGCAGACGGCCATCAGCAGGAGATGCAACTGCGCCTGGATCAGCTCAAGCAGCGGGTCGAACTGAGCGCCCAGCTGGCCAGCCAGCACGCCGATCTGACCCTGCCCGCCGAGCTCACGCTGAGCCCGACTGGCAGCACAGGGTTGACCCAGCAGGACGACATCTATCGATACGGCGCCAGCGCCGGTCAGGCCGGGGTCGTCACCGGGACCCTGGATGCCTCCCGCTACTCCCTGTGGGATGGCCAAGGAACCACCCTCACCATCATCGCCGTGCTGGCCGCCCTGCTGGCCCTGGTGACCCACTACCTGATGACCTTCGTGTCGGGGGCGCTCTACTCCACCAACAAGGCGCTGCAGACAGTGGCGGATGGCGATCTCACCTTCCGCCTCAACTTCTTCCCGGTGCGCGACGAGTTCTCCATTCTGGCCGGCAGCATCGACCGCTTCACCGACCGCCAGCACAAGATAGTACAGCTGGTGGAAGAGTCCGCCGAGGCGCTGACCATGGCGGCCGACGAGTTTCGCGATCATGCCAGCGAAGGCGAAACCATGGCCCGCTCCCAGCGCCAGCACATGGACTCCCTGGCCGCCGCCATGGAGCAGATGTCCGCCGCCATTCGCGAGGTGGCCCGCAACGCCAACGACACCCTGCAGCAGACCCGCCAGTCGAGCGAAGAGGCGGCCAATGGCGCCTCCCGAGTATCGCGCACTATCACCGCCATCCGCACCCTGGCCGACGAGATCGGCAACGCCTCCGGCGCGGTGGAGCGGCTGACCCACAATGCCAATCGCATCAACGAAGTGGTCAACGTCATCAACGCCATCTCCCAGCAGACCAACCTGCTGGCCCTCAACGCTGCCATAGAAGCGGCCCGCGCCGGCGAGCAGGGCCGTGGCTTCGCGGTGGTGGCCGACGAGGTTCGCACCCTGGCCAGCCGTACCCAGCAGGCCACGGTAGAGATCCAGCAGATGATTGAAGAGCTGCAGGCCGGCACCGGGGCACTGAACGACATCATGGAGAAGACGGTGGAGCGGGCGGCCAGCAGTCAGCAGCTCATCAGCGAGGTGGGGCTAGACATCGACAAGCTCAGCAACCACAGCGATGCTGTGCTGGAGATGAGCACCCAGATCGCCACTTCGAGCGAACAGCAGAGCTCGGTGGCCGAAGAGATCACCCGCAATCTGGATCAGGTGCGCCATGAAGCGGGCCAGGTGGAAGCGTCCGCCAGCGCCTCGGTGGCCGGCACTGCCGGCCTCAAGGCCACCGCCACCGAGCTGGCCCAGGCATTGAAAGGGCTAAAGATCTGATTTTTTAACAACAAGCGCCCAGAGCCTGACGCTATCTGCCAAGGTTGTTTGAGTTTTGCCAGCGGGCCACATAGAATGTGGCCCCTTTTCTTTTGACCATCTGGCAACTCCCATGAGCGCTTCCATCTATCTCGTCAAAGGCCGCGAAAAATCCCTGCTGCGTCGCCACCCCTGGATCTTCTCCAAGGGGATCGAGCGGGTTCAGGGCAACCCCATTGACGGCGATACCGTCGAGATCCTCACCCATGACGGCAAGTGGCTCGCCCGTGGCGCCTGGTCCGGCAGCTCCCAGATCCGCGCCCGGGTCTGGACCTTCGACAAGGATGAAACCGTCGACCTCGACTTCTTCATACGCCGCCTGAAATACGCCCAGGAGTCCCGAGACGGCCTCATCAAGCGTCAGGGCCTCACCGGCTATCGTCTGTGCGCCGCCGAGTCCGACGGTCTGCCGGGCTTGACCATCGACCGCTACGCCGATTTTCTGGTGTGCCAAATTCTCTCCGCCGGTGCCGAGTTCCAGCGTGAGCTGATCACCCAGGCACTGCGCACCCTCTACCCCGAGTGCAGCATCTATGAGCGCTCCGACGTTGCGGTGCGTAAGAAGGAAGGGCTGAAAGAGCGCACCGGCGTCATCTATGGTGAGACCCCGAACGAGCCGGTGGTGATCGAGGAGAACGGCGGCGTCAAGATCCTGGTGGACATTCGCAACGGCCACAAGACCGGCTTCTATCTGGATCAGCGTGACAACCGCCAGGCCGCCGCCAAGTACACCGAAGGCAAGCGGGTGCTCAACTGCTTCTGCTACACCGGTGGTTTTGGCGTTTATGCCCTCAAGGGCGGCGCCAAGGAGGTGGTCAACGTCGATCTCTCCCAGAATGCGCTGGACATCGCCCGCCAGAATGCCGAACTGAACGGTCTCGATACCAGCAACACCCAGTTCGTCCGTCACGACGTGTTCAAGCTGCTGCGTGAATACCGCGAGAAGGGCGAGAAGTTTGACGTCATCGTGCTGGATCCGCCCAAGTTTGCCGAGAGCAAGGCCCAGCTGCTGGGTGCCTGCCGCGGCTACAAGGACATCAACATGCTGGCGTTCCAGCTGTTGGCGCCGGGTGGCGTGCTGCTGACCTACTCCTGCTCCGGCCTGATGGAGCAGAGCCTGTTCCAGAAGATCGTCGCCGACGCAGCGCTCGATGCCGGCCGCGACACCCAGATCTTGGAGCTCTTGTCCCAGGCCTCCGATCACCCCATCGGTACCGCCTATCCGGAAGGCTTCTACCTCAAGGGACTGGTGGTGCGCGCCCGCTAAGCCGAGCAGACCAGCGCTGCCCCCCTTGTCCCCGGTTCCAGATCCGGGCAGTGGTTCGGCAAGCCATCAAAAAGCCCGCTATTGTAGCGGGCTTTTTATATGCGCCGCCGAAGAGATTGCTCCTTTGCTTCTCCTCCAGCGGCGATGGGTACCCCCATCTCTCCTCTTCGACTGACTGCAGCCATCCTCAATCTGGAATTGCCCCATCGTTAGCCCGCTTCTCATGCCTCTTTCACCCTTGGCATGGCATACACAGCCCACCAGCAGGGACTGCCCGGCATTTTTTTTATGCAAAAACATGAAATGTTACGCACCAACATTAAAAATTACTCGGGAAAATATCGGCCATAAACGCATACTCACTCACCTGAATGAATATTGTTGTTTTCCCCTGTGGTTGGTCACACCCTGCCTCTCCCGGCTCGTCAAAGCACCAGGTCGGTAGGAATGCATCATTCCATTCAGTCACGCGCTGGCGCCCCCAACGGGAAGTAGTTCCGAAATGGTCTGGCCTCCTCCACCACCCGCACGATGGAGGGACAGCTGAGTAGACGGGCGCGATAGGCACGCAGGCAGCCATGGCTAGCGGGGATCTCGTGGGCCCAGTCGGCGTAGAAGAGCGAGGGCGCGGCGGCGCAATCGGCCAGCGTGAAGTCTGCGCCGGCAATCCAGTGGCGCCCTTCCAGCCGCTGATCGAGCCAGGGGTAGATCTGATCGAGCAGCTCGCGGGCCTCCACTACGCCATAGCGGTCACGCTCAGCGGCCGGGCGCAGCATATCCAGCACCACTTTTTGCATCGGCGTCATCACATAGTTGTCGAAGACGCGATCCAGCATATGCACTTCCAAGCCCGCATCGCCAGGCGGGATCAGGCAGACGGGGCCCGGGTGGTGCGCCTGCAGATGGGCGACTATGGTGCTGCTCTCGAGGATGCAGCGACCGTCATCCAGCAGCACCGGGAAGCGCTTGAGCGGCCAGAGGGCGGCAAGCTCGGCGTTAGCCGCCGGCTCTTCCAGATTCCGGTACTCGAACGGGGTGGCATTCTCGTAGAGAGCGATCAACACCTTCTGGCTGTAGGACGAGAAAGGATGGGCATAGAGTTTCATCGGGATGCTCCTGGCACTCTTGCGGATGACTTTCCAAGTCTAGATCCCCTCTTCATCTTCAATGCCGCGCTCATCCCTTGCTGGTTTTTGGATGATAAATGCGCATTCATGACGAAAATCACACCCGTATGGCTCTCTTTTAGGTAGGGTGATCCCGCCTGTGGCCGCCAAGCCAGGGCAGTCGACTCATTGATGAGCGGCACCACAACAAAAATCGATGTCAGGCCAAGCTGAACATCATCAAGGATCCCGTCATGAATCAATCATTGCCGCTGTTGACACCGCTGCGGGGCATCGCTGCCCTGATGGTGGTGCTGTTCCACGCCCGCTTGCTGCTCTTTCCCCAGTGGATGGAGCCCATCGCCGGCCACACCCAACTCATCGAGAACGGCTACCTCTGGGTCGATCTGTTCTTTATTTTGAGCGGGCTGGTGCTGGCCCATGTCTACGGGGAGGCGTTCGCCCACACGCCCCGCACCATAAGTTATGGCCGCTTCCTCTGGCTGCGACTGACCCGGGTTTATCCCCTCTACCTGGTGACCCTGCTGCTGCTGGTGGGCTGGGAGCTCTACAAGGCCCACCATGGGATTGGCTTCTACGCCGGCCCCCTGTTCAAGATGTGGGAGTGGGAAGGGATGCCCCCCTTCGGCTCCCCTTTTACCCCGGCCGAGGCGCTGCCAAGCAGCCTGTTGCTGCTGCAGGTGGTGACCGATCAGGGGTTGACCTGGAACTTCGCCGCCTGGTCGCTGAGCGTGGAGTGGATCAGCTATCTGCTGTTTCCGCTGCTCATTCCGCTCGCCGTCACCCGCAGCCGCTGGAGCAACCTCGCCCCCTTGCTGGCCCTGACTGTGCTGGCCTTTATCGTGCACAGCCGGGGTACCCTGGATGTCACCAGCGGGGCACTGGCCATCGGGCGCGGGGTGAGTGAATTCGTGCTCGGTCTCTGGCTGCTGCCGAAGGTCAAGGCCGCCCGCCAGTGGCCCATGATGCAGCAAGATCTGCCGCTGCTGCTCGCCTTTCTGCTCCCCTTCGCGCTGATGCAGTTCACCATGACGCAGCAGCTGACCCTGCTGCTGATCAGCGCCTACGTGTTGCTGATCTGGATTGCCGCCTGCCAGGGCGATCGCCAGAGCCCGCTGCTGCGCCTCCTGGATAACCGCTTCACCAACTGGCTGGGGGATCTCTCCTACTCCATCTACCTGCTCCACGCCCTGGTACTGCTCACCGGCTGCGAGCTTGCCCACTATCTGGCGCCGGGGCTCACTGCGTGGTGGTATGCCCAGACCAACCCCTTGCTGGGGGTGCTGGCCACCTTGTTGATGCTGGCGGTGCTGATCGGTCTCTCGGCGCTGAGCTACACCCTGCTGGAGCGGCCGCTGCAACGGCGCCTGCGCCGGCTCGGCAAGGCTCGCCAGCCGGTGATGGAGCAAGCCGGCTAAGTCCCCCACCAAGATGGCCCCGATGGCAGCATGGCTTGCCTTCGGGGCGATACCAGGGGAGGCCTTGCCAACGTCATGGCGAAGGCTGCCCCCTCCCTTTGAACCCGCCAATTCCCTGTGCTTTGTGTGAATTCCAGTTCGAACCAGAGCGGCCATTTGTGGCATAATGGCCCGTCCTGTGGCCCTTGGCGGGGCTGCGCCGGCGCGATGTCGCCCCTCCTCCCCCGTCCTGCCTGGCTGTCTTGCACGGCAAGCCTTGCATCGCTGCGCACACAGCCAGCCTGGGCCACCCAAGTTTCGCGCGCATGCGCACCCATTTGACGGCGTCATAGAGCCGCTGCACTTATTTGTACACGCACGTTTGCACACACAAGGGGAAAGTATGTCTTCCATTCGTCTGACCCAATACAGCCACGGCGCTGGCTGCGGCTGCAAAATCTCTCCCAAGGTGCTCGACACCATTCTCAAGAGCCAGATCCCGGGCTTTGACGACCCGACCCTGGTGGTCGGCAACAGCAGCAAGGATGACGCGGCCGTAGTCGATATCGGCAACGGTCAGGGCATCGTCTCCACCACCGACTTCTTCATGCCCATCGTCGATGACCCCTTCACCTTTGGCCGCATCGCCGCCACCAACGCCATCAGCGACATCTACGCCATGGGCGGCAAACCCATCGTCGCCATCGCCATCCTCGGCTGGCCCATCAACACCCTGCCAGCCGAAGTGGCCCAGCAGGTGATCGACGGCGGCCGTCAGGTGTGTCACGAAGCGGGTATTTCTCTGGCCGGCGGCCACAGCATCGATGCCCCCGAGCCCATCTTCGGCCTCGCGGTGACAGGTATCGTGCCGCTCAACGCCATCAAGCAGAACGACACCGCCAAGGTGGGTGACACCCTCTATCTGACCAAACCGCTTGGCATCGGCATCCTCACCACCGCCCAGAAAAAGGGCAAGCTCAAGCCCGAGCACGAGCAGCTGGCCCCCAACGCCATGTGCACCCTCAACAAGATTGGCCAGCGCTTTGCCGAACTGCCCGGCGTGCACGCCATGACCGACGTGACCGGCTTTGGTCTGGCTGGCCATCTGCTGGAGATGTGCGAAGGTTCTGGCGTCAGTGCCCGCCTGGACTTCAAGGCGCTGCCACTGCTGGACGAGGTGGATTACTACCTGAGTGAGGGCTGCGTACCGGGCGGTACCCTGCGCAACTTCGACTCCTATGGCAACAAGCTGGACGCCATGGATGACCGCACCCGCAACATCCTGTGCGACCCGCAGACCAGCGGCGGCCTGCTGGTAGCCGTCGGTAAAGAAAGTGAAGCCGAGCTCCTCGCCATTGCCGCACAGGCAGGGCTGACCCTCTCCCCCATCGGCCAGCTGCAGGCCCGCACCGGCAACCAGTTCATCGAGGTTGTCCAATGAGTTCTCTGCCACTGGCCACGGATTACGCCCGGATTTTTCTGGATGACGTTCCGCTCATCGACCTGCGCGCCCCCATCGAGTTCAAGGAGGGGGCCTTCCCCTGCTCGACCAATCTGCCCTTGATGACGGATGATGAGCGGGCCCAGATCGGTACCTGCTTCAAGCAGCAGGGTCAGGCGGCCGCCATCGCGCTGGGTCATCAACTGGTCGGTGGCGCGGTGCGGGCCGAACGCCTCGAGGGCTGGCTGGCCCAGCTGCGCCGGCAGCCGGATGCCGTGCTCTACTGCTTTCGCGGCGGTCTGCGCTCGCAAACGGTGCAGCAGTGGCTGCATGAGGCGGGAGTCACCCGTCCGCGGGTGGCCGGTGGCTACAAGGATCTGCGTCGCTTTCTCATCGACACGCTCGACGGAGCGGCGGCCGAGTGCCACTGGAGCGTGCTGACGGGCATGACCGGCTCCGGCAAGACCCACATGCTGGCCAAGGTGGCCCAGGCGCTGGATCTGGAGGGGCACGCCCACCACAGGGGGTCGTCGTTTGGCCAGCTGCCCGGCGGCCAGCCCAGCAACATCAACTTTGAAAACAACATGGCCATCGAGCTGCTCAAACGTAGGCAGCAAGGGGAGCAGCGTTTCGTGGTGGAAGACGAAAGCCGCCTCATCGGCCGCTGCTGCCTGCCCAATTCGCTGTTTGACACCATGAGCCAGGCCCCGCTGGTGGTGGTCGAGGTGCCGCAAGAGGAGCGCGCCGAGCAGATCCGCCAGGACTATGTACACGATCTCTGGCTGCGTTATGAGGAGCGTTTCGGCGCCGAAGAGGGCTGGCCGCTGTTTGCCGCCTACCTCACCGATGCCCTGGCCAGACTCAAGCGCCGGCTCGGCGATCAGGCCCATCGCGAGCTGGATCAGTTGATGCAAGTGGCACTCGAAGAGCAAGGCCGCAGTGGCCACACCGAGCTGCACCTGGCCTGGATCACCCTGCTGCTGACCCGCTACTACGACCCCATGTATCTCTACCAGCTTGGCAACAAGCGCGAGCGCGTCATCTTCCAGGGTGACAAGCAGGCCTGCCTCGACTTCTTTGCCCAACAGCGTGCCTGATCTTCACCGTACAAGAGGACCCCATATGTTGAAATTCGAGGTGATCCCGGTCACCCAGTTTGCCCAGAACTGCTCCCTCATCTGGTGCGACGAGACCCATCAGGCCGCCCTCATCGATCCGGGCGGAGAGGCGGACAAGCTGCTGGCCGCCATCGCCAAACGGGGGCTGACCCTCACCCACATTCTGCTGACCCACGGTCATCTGGATCACGTGGGCGCCGCCGCCGAGCTGCGCGACAGAACCGGCGTCACCATCACAGGCCCCCACAGGGAAGATGCCTTCTGGCTCGACATGCTGCCCCAGCAGAGCCAGATGTTCGGCTTTGCCCATACTCCGGCCTTTACACCGGATAGCTGGCTCGAACAGGGTGACAAGGTGCAGGTTGGCAAGAGCGAGCTGGAGGTTTATTTCTGCCCGGGTCACACTCCGGGTCATATCGTGCTGCTCAGCCAGGCCGAGCGGCTCGCCTGGGTGGGCGATGTGCTGTTTGCCGGCAGCATAGGTCGGACCGACTTCCCGCGCGGGGATCACGGGACGCTGATCAAGTCGATCACCGAGACTCTGCTGCCGCTGGGGGACGACATCGTCTTCATTCCGGGGCACGGCCCCAGCTCGACGTTCGGCCGCGAGAAGGCAAGCAATCCCTACCTGATGCAACCTATCTGGTGATCTCCCGCTCCTCGCGGGTGTCCCACTGGCTCTTGAGACGCAAGATCTCCGGCATGATCTCGAGAAAACGTGCGAGCAGCCGGGGATCGAAATGCTGGCCAGCACCGTCACGCAGCGTGGCCAGCACCTGCTCCAGCGGCCAGGGCTCCTTGTAAGGGCGACGCACGCTCAGGGCATCAAACACATCGGCGATGGCCACGATCCGCGACGCCTCGGGGATCCCTTCGCCGGTCTCCCCTGCGGGGTAACCCGAACCATCCCACTTCTCGTGGTGATGCAGGGCTATCTCCGCCGCCATCCGAAAGATGGGGGCGTCTGAGCGGCTCAAGATCTCGTAGCCGATGCGCGGGTGGGTGCGCATGATGACCCACTCCTCTTCGGTGAGAGGACCGGGCTTCTTGAGGATGTGATCGGGGATCCCAATCTTGCCCATGTCGTGCATGGGGGCCGCCAGCTCCAGCAGCTCCGACTGCTCCGGACTCCAGCCCGCCGCGCTGGCCAGCGCGCGGGCGTAGGCGGCCATGCGCCAGATATGCACCCCGGTGTCGGTGTCGTTGTAGTGACCCGCTTCGCTCAGCATCACGATGGCGGTGCGGTAGCTGTGCTCGAGCTGATCGAGGCGCACCAGAGAGAGGTGGTTGCGCACCCGGGCGCGTACCGTGCTCGGACAGACCGGCTTGTAGATGTAATCCACCCCACCCGCCTCGAACCCCTGGCTCTCGCTGTCTGCGTTGTCGCTCGCCGTGATAAACAGCACCGGGATCCCGGCGTGGGCCGGATCGGCCTTGAGTCGGCGGCACACCTCGTAGCCATCCATGTCTGGCATGCGCACGTCAAGCAGGATCAGGGCAGGTTCGTGGCGCGCCACGGCGGCCAGCCCCTCCTCGCCTCCCTTGGCGAAGAAGAGGCTGTACTCCTCCTTGAGGATTTGTCGCAGCAGCCCGAGGTTGCTCGGCTCGTCGTCGATGATCAGCACACGCGGTCGATTCATGATCCAGGTGCCTCCCGATTCTCCAGATAATCCTCCAGCTTGCAGGTGGCAAGCTGGATGTCGAACAGCTCCAGGGCCGCACTGATCTCGCTCACCAGCTCAGCGGGCAAGTAGCTCTTGGCCTGACCCAGCGCAGGCTCGATCAGCTCCAGATCCTCGCTCATGAGGGCCTGACGCAGAGCGTGCAGGCACACCTCCTGCGCCTCCCCCTGCGCCAGCGGGGAGCTGACAGCACCTGGCTCACGCCCGGCATAGATGTCGATAGCCTGCTGCGCCCGCTCCAGCGCCTCGAGCAAGGGGGCGATGAGCTGACTGGTGTCTCCCCCCTGTTCGATGGCCTCGTTCAATTCCGCACTGATGCGCGCCACATCGGTGAGCGACAGGCTGCCCGCCACCCCCTTGAGCTTGTGGGTCAGGCTCGCGGCCGCGTCCGTCTCGTGCTGGGCGATGTAACCCGGCAGCACGGTACCGACCGTCATGTAGTCATCGCGAAAACGCCGCAGGTATTTGAGATAAACCGACGCCTCGCCCCAGTTGCGCAGTCCGGTATCGATGTCGATGCCGGCCACCGGCTCCTGGGATGGCGGCGCGTCGCTGACCGTGATAGGTGCCACACTGTCGGGCAGGTAGCGCAGCAGGGTTGCGATGAGCTGCTCCACGTCGAGCGGCTTGGCGATAAAGTCGTTCATGCCAGAGGCCAGCGCTGCTTCGCGTTGATCCTTGAACACCCCGGCGGTGAGTGCCAGCACGGGGATATCCTCCCGTCCCGGCAGCTGGCGCAGACGACGGGTCGCCTCGTAGCCATCCATCACCGGCATCTGCACGTCCATGAGCACCAGATCGATGCGCTGCGCCGAGTCGGCAAGGCAGGCCAGAGCCCGCTCCCCGTCGATGGCGGTGATCACCACGGCCCCCTCCCGCTGCAGCAAGCGGGTTGCCACCTCCAGGTTGATGTCGCTGTCATCGACCAGCAGTATGTGCACGTCCGGCAGGCGCTGATGGCGCTGACCGCTTTCCAGCGGCTCCACATGTTCGCGCTTCTCGTGAATGAGGCGCGCCACCGCGTTGTAGAGACTGGAGCCGGTGACCGGCTTGTGCAGCACCAGATCCACCTGCTCCGAACCGGGGCGGCGCATCAACTCTTCCTGGGAATAAGCGGTCGCCATGATGATGATCGGCGAGCGATCCTGCTGTTCGAAGGCACGGCGAATGGCCACGCAGGTCTCGAGCCCGTCCATGCCCGGCATCATCCAGTCGAGCAGGATCACGTCGAAACGCTCCCCCTGGCGCAGCAGATGGTGCAAGGCCTGCTCGCCCGACTCCACCACCCGTGACTGCCAGCCGAGGGAGCCCACCGTCATCGACAGGGTATCGCGGGTCACCTGGTTGTCGTCGGCGATAAGCAGCGAAACGTGCTGCAGCCGCTCGTGGAAGACTTCGGGTCGCTCTACCTGAGCCAGACGGACACGGAACCAGAATTCGCTCCCCTTGCCCAGTTCGCTGGTGACACCGATGTCGCCCCCCATCAGGCTCACCAGACGGCGGCTGATGGTCAGGCCAAGCCCGGTTCCGCCAAAACGGCGGCTGGTGGAGGAGTCGGCCTGGGAGAAGGCATTGAAGATGTTGGCCTGCTGCTCGGGCGGAATGCCGATCCCGGTGTCGCGCACCCGAAACAGCAAGGTAGCCGTGCCATCTTGCTCAGCCTCCAGCTCGACCTTGACCTCCACCTCCCCGCGCTCGGTAAACTTGATGGCGTTGCCGGTCAGGTTGAGCAACACCTGTTCGAGGCGCAGGGCATCCCCAACCAGGTGAGTGGCCCGCTCGGGGGCACTGCTCACCACCAGCTCGAGGTGTTTTTCGCCCACGCAGGTGGACATGATGGCCGCCACGTGATCGAGTACCTCTTCCAGACTGAATGGCACCTGCTCGAGCTCGAGCCGGCCCGACTCAATCTTGGAGAAATCGAGGATGTCGTTGATGATCCCGAGCAGTGCCTGCCCGGCCTGGTGGATCTTGCGCACCAGGGCCCGCTGGCCATCGTCAAGCCCTCCCTGCTCGAGCAGGTAGGTCAGCCCCATGATGGCGTTCATGGGGGTACGGATCTCGTGGCTCATGTTGGCGATGAAATCCCCTTTGACCCGCGCGAGCCTGGCCGCCTCCTGCTGCGCCAACTGCTCTCGATGCCGACTGTGCACCAGCGAGGCCACCCCGGCACCGAACAGCAACAGCAAGGTGCCGCAGCTGGCCGAGATAAGCCCCCAGATATGAGTGCGAATGGCCAGCAGCTCGCTGCGTGGCACCATGGAAGCGGCTTTCCAGATCAGCTGATCGTGATTGAGTGCCGGGTACAGGGTGGTCCAGCTCCACAGCCCGTCGGCCAGTTCAACCTGGCCGCTCGAGGCGCCCCAGAATGCCTGCCAGGCCTGGGGAGAAGATTGCTTCAAGGTGAGGTTAGGGCGCTCGAGCATGAACCCCCACTCTTGTGCCGGATCCGGGCTGCGCAGCCAATAACCGTCCTGGTTGAGCAGCATGGTGTGATCGGCGGCCTTGCCACTGCTGTTGGTGAACTCCTTGAGCATACGAGCGGCCTGCACGTTGATAAGCAGCAAGCCCAGATCGCGGCCCCCCAGACGCATGCGCTTGGCGATGCGGATCATGGGATTGAAGGGGCGATCGATCACCCCGTGTTCGACGTTGAGATCGAGCGGCGAGACGTAAACCCGCTCCCAGGGCAGCGCCATGGCATCGCGAAAATAGTAACGCTCCCCTTTGTTTTGCAGCTGGTCGTCGGCCACTCGCTGCAGATGCTGACCCTGACGATCGATACGCACCCGCTCCATCCCGTCCGGCGCCAACCAGCGCACCTGAGCATAGTCGGGATTGCGGTTCATCAGAACGGTAAACTGGGCAGCCATGGTGTCACGCTCGCCGCGGCTCGCCGCTTCAAGCAGAATGGGCTCTTCAGACATGCTGCGCACATGGCGCAACGGCACCGCCAGCTCGTCATCGAGACGACTGCTGGCGAGCGCCAGAAAGGTGCTCTCATCACTGCGAACACGATAGAGCTCGCGCTCCACCAGTGCGTCCCCCAGCAGGTATCCCCCCACCAGGACCAGCACCAGAATGGGTGAGAACAGCAGGAAATATCCCCGTATGATTCCCTTCATGACGGTCAACACCACCCCGTGATTGGACTTGTTCGAATACTTTATATATGTCAGAGCACCACAATTGGTGTCCTGCTGTCAATCATGCCTACAAGTAAAGACTAACAGCACTAGTTGAGTATTTTATTTTTATCGGGAAAAAATGCCGTAAAAACAAAGAGGCCACCCGATTGGGTGGCCTCTTCACAGGAACGTTCGTGGTCGATTAGACGCGAACGAAGTCCAGGTGCAGCAGCTTGTAACGTACCGGGTGACGCTGGATAGCTTTCACTTTTACGTTAACTTCTTCGCCGTTGATAACCAGAGTCAGTACGGACTCATAGAATTCCGGCTTTTCTTGGGCCAGGATGAATTTCTTGTGGTCAACGGTGATGGACACGGCTTCTTTACCTGCACCGTAAACGATGGCAGGAACTTGGTCAGCGTGACGCAGGCGGCGGCTCGCACCTTTCCCCAGGTCAGAACGGACTTCAGCTTGGAATACGAAAGACATAGTATGTATCTCTTTTAGATGAATTTATGGTGCAGACTGCGACCGGTCGGCACCTCGCAAAACGAGCGCGAATACTATCACGGGCCCCGAGCAGTGACAAGAGACCTCAGCGTCCCTGCTCCAATCTGGCAAAACGCTGCAATCGCTGGGCCGGGCTCAGGGCATCGAAACGGGCCAGCGTCTGCGGCGCCGGGCAGTAGAGAGTATCTCCCGTCTTCACCTTGATGCCCTGACCCATCAGCGCCTGGTTGTCGTCGACGATGGCCAGCAAATAGCTGTAGGTATCCCCCGCCACCCCGGTCACGGTCCCGTTCTGGGCCAGCATGGCGGCGATGCGCCAGAGGGTCTCCCCTGCGGCGACCTGATGACAGACCCGCTTGCCCCCAGCCGCTGGCGCCGCCAGCGTCAGCGTGTTGCTGACAGGCACCATCATCCCCTGCCCATTCCCCTGCGATGACACAAATTGCGCCAACCGGGTAGCAGGCGCCTGCCAGCTGGCCTGCTGCAACAAGGCAGCCAGCAGGGGTTCCCCTTGCTCACTTGCCTTGGGTTGGCCTGGTGATGGTGGCACGGCAAACTCCGCCATGAAGGGCACGGCCAGGGTCGCCACCTCTTGTGTCGGATGAGGTTGATAGGCCGCCGGGGTAATGGGTACCAGCCCGTAGGCCGCTTCGTCGATGCGCCGCAATCTTGCCAGATAAGCTTTGGAAAGCTCGGCCTCCCCCTCGAACAGATCGAAGGGAGGCACCAGCCGTGCCGGAAACAGCACCTGCCAGCGTCCCTTCTTCTTCTTGAGCTCGAGGGTGGGAAATTGATTGCCCCGCCAGGCCACGAACATGGCGGGCGGGGTGCGATGCAGCGGGTAGTACTCCGGGTTCAACTGTACCCAGGTTTGCTCGGCAATGGGCTGATAGCCACTGATGTTGACCATCGCCATCCCTAACCAGAATCCAAGCATCCTTGCTCCTCCGTTAGCGTCCAGGCAGCCGGTAGCGCACCCGCAGCCTTTCTCTTCAGCAGATTAGCACTGGGCGATGGCGTTTAGCACCCGTTTATCGGAGACCGGATAGGGGGTCCCCAGATTCTGGGCAAAGAACGACACCCGCAGCTCCTCGATCATCCAGCGGATGTTGGCCACTTCGGTGGGCACCAGCTGGGATTTCGGGATCTTGGCCAGCAGCGCCTTGTATTCCGACTCAACGCTGTGCACCTTTAGCATGTAGACCCTATCCCGGTTGGGATCGATGGCGAGCTTCTCCAGGCGCCGCTCGATGGCGCGCAGGTAGCGCAAGAGATCCGGCAGCCGCTGCCAGCCGGTCTCGGTCACGAACCCCTTGTGAATGAGGTTGCCGAGCTGCTGCTGGATGTCGGACATGGCAAAGGCGGTGTCGAGCTGCATCTTGCCCTTGAGCCGCTTCTTGACCTCATGGGAAAGGGTCAGCACGGCTTCCACCTGCTTGGCCACTTCCACCACGGCGTCGTTGAGCTCGGCGCGGACATACTCCTTGAGCGCCTCGAAACCCGCTTCGTCCCAGGCCATGCCGCCGTGCTGCTCGATGAGCTTGTCGCAGCCGCAGGCGATGCAGTCGTCAATCAGCTCGGCCACCTTGCCAAAGGGGTTGAAATAGAGCCCCAGTTTGGCCTTGTTGGGCAGCTTCTCCTGCAGGTACTTTATGGGAGATGGTACGTTGAGCAGCACCAGCCGGCGCTGACCGGCCCACATCAGCTGCTGTTGTACCACCGGGCTCTCCACCAGCTGGATGGCGACCGAATCCTTCTGATCCACCAACGCCGGATAGGCCTTCACCTCGAAACCGCTGCGCTTTTGGCTGTACTCCTTCGGCAGCTCGCCAAAGCTCCACAGGGTGAGGCCGGACTGCTCGATATCGTCGTCCGCCACTTGTGACAACGTCTCCTGCACCTTGCCGCGCAGGGACTCTTTCAATGCCTCCAGGTCCTTGCCTTCCGCCACTTTCTTGTGTTTGTCGTCCACCACCCGGAAGGTAAGTTTCAGGTGATCGGGCACCGCAGTCCAATCCCAGGATTCGCGGGGTACGGCCACGCCGGTCATGCGCCGCAGCTGGCGCTCCATCTCATCCAGCAGCGGCCCCTGCTCGGGGTTGATGCTGGCGAGCAGGGCATCGGCATAGTTGGGGGCTGGTACGAAGTTCTTGCGCATCGGCTTTGGCATCGACTTGATAAGGGCCACCAAGAGCTCGTGACGCAGCCCCGGGATCAGCCACTCGAACCCCTTCACCTCCACCTGGTTCAGGAGCGGCAGCGGAATATGCAGGGTCACGCCATCGGCGGCCTCCCCCGGCTCAAACTGATAGGTCAACTTGAGCTTGAGGCGCCCCTGCTGCCAGAAGTTGGGATAGTCGAGATCGCTGATGTGGGCCGCATCCCCCTTCATCAGCATCTCTTTTTCGAAGTTGAGCAGCTCGGGATCCTGCTTCTGCGCCTCCTTCCACCACTTGTCAAAGTGACGGGCAGAGATAATTTCTTCCGGCAGGCGGGCATCGTAGAAGCGGAACAAGTCCTCGTCATCCACCAGGATGTCGCGCCGACGGGATTTGTGCTCCAGCGCCTCCACCTCGGCCAGGAGCTTGCGGTTGTCACTGAAGAAGCGGTGGCGGGTCTCGAAATCCCCCTCCACCAGGGCGCGGCGGATAAACAGCTCGCGGCACAGGGCCGGATCGATGCGGCTGAAGTTGATGGTGCGCTCGTTGACCAAAGTCAGGCCGTAGAGGGTCACCTTCTCCTTGGCCATGACGGCGCCATTTTTCTTCGACCAGTGGGGGTCGCTGTGGTGCAGTTTGATGAGGTGGCCCGCCAGCGGCTCCACCCACTCGGGTTCAATCTTGGCGTTGATGCGAGCGTAGAGACGCGAGGTCTCAACCAACTCTGCGGCCATCACCCACTTGGGCGGCTTCTTGAACAGGCCCGAGGCCGGGAACAGATGGAAACGGCCGTTGCGGGCACCAAGAAACTCCGGCTTCTCCAGATCCTTGTTGCCGATATGGCTCAAGAGGCCTGTCAAGAGCGCACAGTGCACCGTCTTGAAATCCGCCGGCTCTGCATTGGCCTTGAAGCCTAGCTCTTTCACCGTCTGACGCAATTGGAAGTGAATGTCCTGCCACTCGCGCACCCGCAGATAGGAGAGAAACTCCTTCTGACACATGCGCCGGAACGGGTTGCTGCCAAGGGCATCCTGCTGCTCTTTCAGGTAGTTCCACAGATTGACGAAGGCGAGGAAGTCGGACTCCTTGTCTTCAAAGCGTCTGTGCTGCTCGTCGGCGGCCTGCTTCTTCTCCATGGGCCGCTCGCGAGGATCCTGAATGCTGAGGGCGGCGGTGATCACCATCACCTCGCTCAAACAGCCGGTTTGCGCGGCGCTGATCACCATCTTCGCCAGGCGGGGATCAAGGGGGATGCGCGAGAGCTGGCGACCGGTCTCGGTCAGCTGAAGCTTGGCTTCGCGATCGCCGGTGGCAGGCAGCTCGCGCACCGCCTCCAGCTCTTTCAAGAGGGTCAGACCATCCTTGATATGGCGCGATTCCGGCGGCTCGACGAAGGGGAACGCCTCCATGTTGCCAAGGCCGAGCGCCAGCATCTGCAGGATGACGGAAGCCAGGTTGGTGCGCAGGATCTCGGGGTCGGTAAAGGCCGGACGGCCGTTGAAGTCTTCCTCGGAGTAGAGGCGGATACAGATACCGTCCGCCACCCGGCCGCAACGACCCTTACGCTGGTTGGCACTGGCCTGGGAAACCGGCTCGATGGGCAGGCGCTGCACCTTGGTGCGCCAAGAGTAGCGACTGATACGGGCAGTGCCCGGGTCAATGACGTAACGAATGCCTGGCACCGTCAACGAGGTCTCCGCCACGTTGGTGGCGAGCACGATGCGCCGTCCGGCGTGGGGCTGAAACACCTTGTTCTGCTCGGCGTTGGAGAGGCGGGCGTAGAGCGGCAGTACCTCGGTGTCGCGCAGGTTGAGCTTGCGCAGGGCATCGGCGGTATCGCGGATCTCCCGTTCGCCGTTCATGAAGATGAGGATGTCCCCCAGCCCTTCACGGGCCAGCTCTTCGACTGCATCGAAGATCCCCTGCAGCTCGTCGCGCTCCTCCAGCCCCTCGCTCTTGTCACTGCTCTTTTTATCAACAAACAGTGGGCGGTAGCGTACCTCCACCGGGTAGGTGCGCCCGGAGACCTCGATCACCGGCGCCTTGTTGAAATGGCGGGAGAAACGCTGCGGGTCTATGGTGGCCGAGGTGATGATGACCTTCAGATCGGGGCGCCTCGGCAGCAGCTGCTTCAAGTAACCCAGGATGAAGTCGATGTTGAGGCTGCGCTCGTGGGCCTCGTCGATGATGATGGTGTCGTACTGGGTGAGCATCCGGTCGTTCTGGATCTCCGCCAGCAGGATACCGTCGGTCATCAGCTTGATGTGGGTCTGCTCGCTCACCTGATCGGTAAAGCGCACCTTGTAACCCACGTAGTGGCCAAGCTCGGATTCCATCTCCTCGGCGATACGGGCCGCCACTGTACGGGCCGCCAGACGGCGCGGCTGGGTGTGGCCGATAAAGCCCTTCACCCCGCGCCCCAGCGCCAGACAGATCTTGGGGATCTGGGTGGTTTTGCCCGAGCCGGTTTCGCCGGCGATGATCACCACTTGATGCTCTTCAATGGCTTTGGCGATCTCCGCCTGCTTCTGGCTGACCGGCAGATTGTCCGGGTAGGTGACCCTGGGCACACCGGCCAGACGGGATTGATAGCGCGCCTCGGCTACATCCAGATCGGCAGCGATGGTCTCGAGCACGGCGGCCTGCTTGGCTTCCGGCAGCTTCTTGGCCCCGTGCAGACGGCTGGAGAGACGGCGGGCGTCGAGGTTCATGCAGGCAGATAGACGGCGGCGCAGCGCCTCGATAGAGAGAGACAAGGTACGAATTCCTTAAAAGAGTGCCCATCAAGGGCCATATCGATAGCTGGGGGAGATCCTAAAGAGCGAGGCTGGACGGTGCAAGCCTTAAAGCGGCGCCGAGGGGGATGAGGCCTGTATCACAGCGGGCATCGGCATTCCCCATGCGGCAATAAATAGAGCAGGCATGGTGCCTGCTCTGTGCTGCCAACGTGCTGACGAGGTGAAAACAGCGTCCTCAGGCACGAGCCTTGTGTACGAAACAGGTCCCCAGCTGGGCGTGGATGGCCTGCATCACGTCGTGGCGGCTGATGACCCCGAGCAGATGCCCCTCCTCCACGACCGGATAGATCTTGGGCTTTTGTCCCATCATCATCTCGGCCAGCTCGAGGATGCTGGTGTCGGGGCCGACGGCCAGCACCTCCTTGCGCATCACATCCCTGACCTGGGCCACCTGTTCACAGTGATAGGCCTCTTTCAACATGACGGCGATACAGTCCTGCTCGGAGACCCAACCCACCAGGTGACCCCGTTCGTCCACCACGGGACCGCCAAGCTGGCGACTGTTGAGAAACTTTTCCACCGCCGCCTGCACCATCATCTCCGCGCTGAAGGTGATGGGACGAGTCTGCATGTAATCCTTTGCCTTGAGTGATTCCATTGTGCGTTCCCCCAACCTGCCTCCCGGGCGGGAGGCGCGAGCCGGGCACTATGTCCAGCTCACTCCAAGCATAGCTCGCATGGATCAGGAGATGGATTGCAGCAACAGCAGCAGCTCGTTCTGGCTGTGGCAGTCGGTCTTCTTGAACACCCCTTTCAGGGTCGAGCGCACGGTTTCCACCTTGACGCCACGCAGCTCGGCGATGTCGTTGCTGCTGTAGCCCTTGCTCATCAGCACCAGCAGCTCTTTCTCGCCGATGGTGAGCGGATAGAGGCTGGCCAGCGCTTCGATGTCGGGGTTGAAGGAGTGTTCGGGATCCCGCAGCACCACCTCCACATACCGCTCGAAGCGATTGAGACCGCTCATCAGGGTGCACTGGATCAGCAACGGCCGTAGATTGGGCTGACGAGGAATGGACATATAGGCGCTGGCGCCGGGCAGCAGATAGGCGAAGCCATTCAATATCTCTTTGAACTGGCGCTGCTGCTCCTTATTTTGCAGCGAGAAAATACCATTGCCCGCTCGCAGTTCCACGTTCTCGTCGGCAATACGATTGAAGGCCACGTTGGAATAATGGATATGCCCTTTGTCATCGACGATGGCGCTGGGTTTATTATGGTTTTTTACCAGCTGTTGCAGCTGATAGTTCTGGGTTTCCAGGGCCAGCAAGTTCCAATAATGTTGGCTCCAGGCCGCCAGGCCAGAATAAACTTCGCCAAGGGAAGAAATTTCCTGCGCGCTAAAATCATCCTGCGTCGCCGCACGATAGGTAGACAGGCTGCTCAGCCCCCGCCCCTTCACCCGGCAGACACCGCCGGCCGCAAACTGGGCGCCGAAACTGGCCAGCAAACCCGCCGAATTGGAGAGGCTGTTGGCACTGACGATCCCCTGGCAGCCCTTGTCCAGATAGTGATTGAACCACACATCCTGGCGATGGTGCTGGACATAAAACTGCTGCTGGGCTTCGGTCAAACCACTGGAAAAGAGCTTGATGCCGTCGCTCTTGTCGTCATCCCGCAACAAGAACAGCGACGAGCTGCCTGATACGTCGGAGCGGAACTGATCCACCACCAACTTAATGTCAGAATCATTAATACCGCACTCATATAACTGGCTTATATAGGGCGATACCCTTTCTTTTACTAATGCCTTCACACCCGAACTCCTAATTTCTTATTTTTATTGAAGTGGCATCTTACTCTGCAATGAGAAACGCGAAAAGTAGTCAAATGAACAAAGGTTTTATAACTGATCCATAAATAGTAATGATGAAACGACATAAGAGCGCTCGAAAGCGAAAATCTTAAATCCAAGTTAATGTTTTTTATGATTTTTGTCGCTGATGTTGTGCTTGTCTGTGGCAAGCCACAGACACTGTCGACGCGACAATGGTGCAACAAAGCAGCCCTCTCGTGCCATTTGCTGCGACAAGTTGCCCAGGGGTACCAATCAACGCGACTATGTCACTCCACAGACCTGGTTATTCTGGGCCTCTCCACGCCTAAGCGCCTGCCACCTCTCGCCCTCGGCCATGCAGGCCCCCTGCCCGACCGATCTCTGCTTCCCTGATCATTTATCAAATCCAACCGACTCCCTTTGCCGCCAACCTCATCGCTTACTCGCTGTCGTCGCCACTCAAGGTGTTTCATTTTGGTTAATTTTGTGTTTAATTCACTCTTGAAACACTTAATGTATATACAAATAATAACCCAACACACGGACTGACACCCACCGCAAGGAGCAGGTATGGAATCGGACAACCTACTGTTAACCCCCATGAAGCCAGGCGCGGGTATCAAGCTGCTGCTGACCAGCCTGCTGGGCATCGCCATCTTCTTCATTCCGGTCGAGCTGGGGGGGCGCAGCACCATAGTGGTGGATCATCTGGCCGGCCTGGTGATGGCCCAACGCTCCCTGGCAACCGGCCTCATCCTGCTGCTGATCGGGTATGGAGCCGTGATGCCCTTGCTCGATGGCCGCTGGCGTGCGCGCCCCATCGACAGGGTATTGAGCCTGTTCAAGCTGCTGGGGCTGGGTGTGGCCTTGATCTATGTCACCGGGATCGGGCCGGCCTGGCTGATGACCCCGGATCGACTGCCTTTTCTGTTCGACAAGCTGGCCATGTCGGTGGGCCTCATCGTGCCCATCGGCGCCATGGCCCTCACCTTTTTGCTCGGCTTCGGTCTGCTGGAGCTTATCGGCGTATTGATGCAGCCCGTGATGCGACCCCTCTGGCGCACGCCAGGCCACTCCGCCATCGATGCCGTGGCCTCGTTCGTCGGCAGCTACTCGGTGGGTCTGCTCATTACCAACCGGGTTTTCCTGGCAGGCAAGTACACGGTGCGCGAAGCCGTCATCATCGCCACCGGCTTCTCCACCGTGTCGGCCGCCTTCATGATCATCGTGGCCAAGACCCTTGGCCTGATGGCGCAGTGGAATTTCTACTTCTGGTCCACCCTGGTCATCACCTTCATCATCACCGCCATCCTTGCGCGGGTGCCGCCCATCGCCACCATGGCTCATGAAGGCGACACCGACGAACCCTTGCCTGCCGGCCAACGCCGCTGGCAAGCGGCCATGGCCGCCGGGCTCGCCCAATCCAGTCAGGCCGAGCCCTTGCTGATCCAACTGCGGGACAACCTCAGGGACGGTCTTCACATGGCTGCCGCCGTGGTGCCGACCATACTGTCGGTCGGTTTGCTGGGCCTGCTGCTGGCCCAGCACACCCCCCTGTTCGATCTGATTGGCTGGCTGCTCTGGCCGCTCACCTGGCTGCTCGATCTGGGAGAGCCGCTGGCTACCGCCAAGGCACTCTCGGCCGGCCTGGCAGAGATGTTCCTGCCGGCCATCCTGCTCAAGGATGCAGAGCTGCTGGTGCGCTATGTCGCGGCCGTGGTCTCGGTCAGCTCGGTGCTCTTTTTCTCGGCCTCCATCCCCTGCATCCTGGCCACCCGGATCCCGGTAAGTGTGGGACAACTGGTGGTGATCTGGCTGCTGCGTACCCTGCTTGGCATTGTGCTGGCTACGCTTTGTGGCCGCCTTGCCATCGCACTCGGCTGGCTTGAAGGATCAAAGAGGCTCACGCATCAGCACGTTGGCTGAAACACTAAACAGGGAGGCAAGCCTCCCTGTTTATTTAATTTACCGGCCCCCTCTCCAACACTGAAAATAATACATGGCCAGCCCATTCACGATCATCAAACTGATACAGTCTGAGCATCACCAATAATGAACAACAATGGGTCAGGCACATGATGGCCGCTTGAAAAATTTATAAACAATAGAAATCCATTTAAAAAACATATGGCGAGCGTGACCAAGGCAAGTCTTGAATCAGGCCTGTCATGTCACCAGTAGGCTCACGGTGACAGCTACTTCAGCCCCGCAGCTGGCTTCCATGCAGCCGTCTTTTAGGTTGATGAACCAACCAGACAGCAGAACAGCTGTTTTCCATTTCTTATTTTGCAGGCAATATTTGGTAACAACTTCCTCATTATCATTCCCCCATGGCTGTGATACTACAGTTGACTGCCGATCTCTTATTTTTGGTGACACAGATTAAATATGGATATTGTCATGACACATCATCGCCATGCATTTTTCGACAGGGTCGACAGGCAACCGCAATTCATGCGGTCAGGAGGGTCCCATGCTGCCCTCTAGACCCGCAGTCGAGACTCATCTCGGTGCCTTGCTCCTCATGGTCTTCGTCATCGTGCTGATGGGTCAGTTTGGCCACCAGCTATGGACGCCAGACGAACCTCGCGAAGCCGCCATCGCCTGGGAGATGTTCAACAGCCGTGAGCTGGCCATCCCGACCCTGGCCGGCAGCAGCTTTATCGAAAAACCCCCGCTCTATTACATTCTGGCCATCCCCTTGCTGGCCCTGTTGCACGATACCCTGGGTATCACGGTAACACTGCGCCTGGTGGGGGCCCTCTGGGCCCTGGGCACACTGCTGTTCACCGGCCTGCTGGCCAAGCGGGTATTGGGTTCAGGCACTGCGGCGCTCTGGTCGGTCATTGCACTGGGAACCATGGAGGGCTTCATCATGAACAGCCACTGGATCCGGGTAGACACCAGCCTCGCCTTTTTCGTCGCCTTCACCATGTGGGCATTCGCCGAATGGTACCTGGGTGGTCGATCACGGATGCTCTGGTGCGCAGGGCTCGGTCTCTCCCTCTGTTTTCTGGTCAAGGGGCCCATCGGCCCCATCACCCTCTTCTTTGGCTGGCTGGCGCTCTTCATCCCGGCACTCAGGCGTCATCTTGCCGCTAACGAGGGAGGCCGTTTCGTGATGCAGCACCTCGGCATGAGCCTGCTGTTCGTCATGCCCATTGCAGGCTGGCTGCTGGCCCTGTGGCAACATCCCGAGGGAGACGCGCTCTGGCAACAGTGGTTTTGGCAAAATCAGGTGGGCAGGTTGACAGGCAGCGCCGCCGAACTGGGCCACATCAAGTCCGGCGAATACTTCTTCTACCTTGCCGGTCTGGCTGAATACACCCTGCCCTGGCTGCCCCTCGTGTTCTATTGGGGCTGGCAAACCATCAGGCAGAAACAGTGGAGCGCCTCCCGCCTGTTCCTGCTCATCTGGACAGTGGGCACCCTGCTGTTGCTCAGCGTAGCCTCCACCAAACGGACCCTCTACCTCTTTCCGCTGATGCCGGTCTTTGCCCTGATGGTCGGGCAACTGAGCCTCAGCTGGCCTCGCTGGCTGAATGGCTATGGCCGTGGCTGGACCCTGTTCATGTTCCTGTTCGCTCTGGCCCTGCTCATGGCCCCTTTCTACCTGCCGCTGTTGCCGGTGGAGATCCCCGACCAGACTCTTGGCGTCATCAGCACCCTCGGCTGGCGTCATGTGCTGGCGGCGGTATTGCTTATTTTCGCGGCTGAACAGTTATGGCGTTGGCGTGAAATTGAGGGAGCCACCCTGCTGGCCAGTGCATCCGGCATCATGTTCTTGCTGGCATTTACCCTGGCCTACCCCGCCATTGATGCCGCCAAAGCGATGAAAGGCGATACAGAGCGTCTCTTGCTGAAGATCCCCATCGAGCAGCGCGCCCGGATTGCCGGCTGGAACTTTGGTGAAACCGAGCGGGGACTCTTTTCGGTGTACGGCGACTGGCAGATCAAAAACGTCGACACGGCGCGGCTTCATGACATCTTGACTTGCCGTGACCCCATCTTCACCAGCCTGCTCATCAATCAGGACGACAAGAACTTCCAGCTGGCCAGCTTGCTGGCCGGGCATACCTACCGGTTGCTGGCCACGGGACACCCCAGAGTGGACAGAGATGCCCGCGCCATCTACTGGGTCAAGGGGCGCTGCGACCATTGATGAATTACACGGAGATAGACCCTATTGGGGAAAGGCCATTGAAATTGAAACTGGCTCATGTTGACGCTTTCCTGTTCCTCACCAAATGGAGGATGAGGAATCATGGCCAAGACCGGCTCAAGGTGGCCAGTCAATTTGCCAACGCTGGCTGAACAGCCTGCTCCTGCATCAGCAGACCAGACCGCATAAAGCAAAGAAGCCAGGACTATCCCACTCCTGGCTTCTTTGCTTTTTACGCGCTTATCCATGCTCAACACCTGTCAACATGACACGCCTGCACGATATTCCCTTGCCTATGTCCTTCAGATAAGAGTCGCAGCCAAAAACCCGGCCATGATGGCTTGCCCGGGCTATCAACATGACCGGCTTTTTAATGAAGAGCTCCCTCCGCCATCAATTCGATTCAACCAGGTGCCCTCGGTTCAACAGTGAGTCATGTGATCCGAGGCCTGCGATAAGGCGCAGACTCTTCCCCCACTCATCCATGACCGGGCTGAGGCAAGGCGCCGGTTCGACGCTCAACTATCATCTATGTCTCCACGATTTGATCATACTGACAGGCAGCCAGAGATGACGCGCATGTCTGCACGCCGGCGCTCTCGTATGCAAGGGGAGCCGGGTGGTTCAAGCAGAAATTGTCGCATGAAAGCGGATCTTCAATCGTCATTGCCGATGAATGTCAGAGTTTTAACCTTATGTTCAGTAACGCTATTTCAGAGTTAGATTGATCTTAGGAACGAAGAGCACTGTTTCACCGTCATAACGTTAATAAGAGGACATAGTGAATGGACAAACACACTCATGGGGCCGGTCAATGCCCTTTTGCACACGGAGCCAATACTTCCGCCGGCCAGGAGCCTCAAGTTTGGTGGCCCAATGCCCTCAACCTCGACATCCTGCACCAACATGACCGCAAGACCAATCCGATGGATGAGTCTTTCAATTATGCTGATGCCTTCAGCAGCCTCGATTACGACGCCCTCAAGGCCGACCTCCATGCCCTGATGACCGACAGCCAGCCCTGGTGGCCGGCCGACTGGGGTCACTACGGCGGCCTGATGATCCGCATGGCCTGGCACTCCGCAGGCAGCTATCGCGCCACCGACGGCCGTGGCGGCGCCAACACCGGCAACCAGCGCTTCGCCCCCCTCAACAGCTGGCCAGACAACGGCAACCTCGACAAGGCGCGCCGCCTGCTGTGGCCGATCAAACAGAAATACGGCAACAAGATCTCCTGGGCCGACCTGATGATCCTGGCGGGCAACGTCGCTTATGAATCCATGGGGCTCAAGACCTTCGGTTTTGCCGGTGGCCGCGAGGACATCTGGCATCCGGAAAAAGATGTCTACTGGGGCTCCGAGAAGGAGTGGCTGGCGCCGAGCGGCAGTGAAGGGAGCCGTTACAGTGGTGAACGGGATCTGGAGAACCCGCTGGCCGCGGTGATGATGGGGCTTATTTACGTCAACCCTGAAGGGGTGGATGGCAACCCTGATCCCCTGAAAACCGCCCACGACATGCGCGTCACCTTTGCCCGCATGGGGATGAATGACGAAGAGACCGTCGCCCTCACCGCAGGTGGCCACACTGTCGGCAAGGCCCACGGTAACGGCAGCGCTGCCAAGCTGGGGCCGGCCCCGGAGGGCGCCGAGCTGCACGAGCAGGGACTGGGGTGGATGAACCACGAAAGCCGTGGCATCGGCCGCGACACGGTCACTAGCGGGATCGAGGGCGCCTGGACCAGCAACCCGACTCGCTGGGACAATGGCTACTTCAAGATGCTGCTGGGTCATGACTGGTGGCTCAAGAAGAGCCCGGCCGGTGCCTGGCAGTGGGAGCCCGTCGCCATCCAAGAGGAAGATCGCCCGGTGGACGTGGAAGACCCTTCCCTGCGCTGCAACCCCATCATGACGGACGCAGACATGGCACTGCGCTTTGACCCCGTCTACCGGGAGATCTCCGAGCGCTTCGCCGCGGATCAAGACCTCTTCTCCGATGCCTTTGCCCGCGCCTGGTTCAAGCTGACCCACCGCGACATGGGGCCGCGCAGCCGCTACCTGGGGCCGGAAGTGCCGAGCGAAGTCATGGTGTGGCAGGATCCGGTGCCGGCTGTGGATTACCAGCTCTCTGACAAAGAGGTGAGCGAGCTCAAGGCCAAGTTGCTGGCCTGTGGCGTGGCGCCAGCCGATTTGATCGCCACCGCCTGGGACAGTGCCCGCACCTTCCGCGGCTCCGATTATCGCGGCGGAGCCAACGGTGCCCGTATCCGCCTTGCGCCGATGAAGGCGTGGGAAGGCAACGAGCCCGCTCGCCTCGAGAAGGTGCTCAACGCCCTGACTACCCTGCAGGCCACCCTGAACAAGCCGGTCAGCATCGCCGACCTGATTGTGCTGGGCGGCAGCGCAGCGGTAGAGCAGGCGGCCAAGCTGGCCGGCGTTGATATCGTCGTTCCCTTTGCACCGGGCCGGGGCGATGCCAGCGCCGTGCAAACCGATGCCGAGTCCTTTGCTTTCCTCGAGCCGGTGCACGATGGTTTTCGCAACTGGCAGAAGGGGCACTATCAGGTGCAGCCGGAAGAGATGCTGCTCGACCGCGCCCAGTTGCTGGGGCTGACCGCTCGCGAGATGACAGTGCTGGTCGGCGGCATGCGGGTGCTTGGCACCAACCATGGCGGCTTGGCCCACGGCGTCTTTACCGACCGGGTCGGGGTGCTCAGCAACGACTTCTTCGTCAACCTGACCGACATGGCCTATAGCTGGCAGCCGACTGGCCGCAACAGCTACCAGATCGTGGATCGTCAGAGCGGCGCAGTGAAGTGGACCGCCACCCGGGTTGACCTGGTGTTTGGCTCCAACTCGGTGCTGCGTGCCTACGCCGAGGTCTATGCCCAGCAAGATGGCAAGGAGAAGTTCGTGCGCGACTTCGTCAAGGCCTGGGTCAAGGTGATGAATAACGACCGTTTCGACCTGAAATAATCCGCCAGGTCCGTAGAAATAACGCCAGCCGCGAGGCTGGCGTTCTTTTTTGTCGGCACGCGCAGCCAGCGGCGGTGCATCGGCCTCCCCTCACTAACGGGGGACTGGAGAGCGGAAAAATAGTGAAGCAAGAGGGGGCGGAAGGAATACAAGCAGAGAGCACAGCCCCTGCACCGGTTCGATGTGGTGGGCGGCGTGACAGACGTGGACCCCTACTCATAAAAACGCAGCTGACACGAGGAAAAAGTGTCAGCTGCGTCATGACTACTCGCTATGCATCCGGATGGTGAAGGCCTTGAATCGTTGCACACGCCACTGGCTGACAACGGGAGGGAATCACCTGCCCCATCCTAGCCCATGGGTCGGCAACGACAGCCCGGCGTTACCGGAGCGAGTTGGCAGAGAAGCTGGGGCAAAATGCCCCATATACGACCCACAGGCAAAACAACAAAGCATAAGCATTTAATTTTAAAGGAATAAAACCCTTAGAACGGCATCTTGAAGCCGGGAGGCAGTTGCATGCCGCCGGTCAGCTCGCCCATCTTGGCCTTGTTCTGCTCTTCGACGCGACGCACGGCATCGTTGACGGCCGCAGCCACCAGATCTTCCAGCATCTCTTTGTCATCTTCCATCAGGCTCGGGTCTATTTCGATGCGACGCACGCTGTGGCTGCCGGCCATGGTGACCTTGACCATGCCAGCGCCGGCTTCACCGACTACTTCCATCTGGGCAAGCTGCTCTTGCATCTTCTGCATGCGCTCTTGCATCTGTTGGGCCTGTTTCATCAGGTTCCCCATTCCACCTTTACCAAACATATGTCGTCTCTCGTCTTGAAATCCGGCATCCAGCGCCGGGCCGTGGGTTTACCCGTCCTAAGTGGGGACGGCCAAACCGTTTTTCAACCGGGCACCAGGCCCGGATGGTGTGATCAGTTGCTCAGCGGCTCTATGCTGTCGTGGTGCAGCATGGCGCCAAACCGCTGTTGCAAGAATTGCACGTTGGGATCCTGCTCCAGATCCCGGGTGACCTGCTCCCGCACCCCGAGATAGAGGCGGTGCTCAATCTCGAGCGGGGTTTCCCGCTCTGGCACGACCCCCAGGGTGACGTCCACCTGTACCGCCAACCCCAGCTCGGGGCCGATGATCTCGGCCAGATCGGCGCGCGCCCTGTCGCTCACCAGATGGCGTTGCTCGGGTTTGAGAGTCAGCAGCACCTTGTCACCCTGCTGCTCCATCACCGAATTGATGGCCAGCTGGCGCAGGCGGCCGCCCACACCGGTGCGGGCAATCAGTTCGGCCCAATGGTCGCCGCAATTGGCCAGCAGCGAAGAGGGGATCAATCTGGCCGCCTCCTCGCTTCCTTGCGGCTGGTTGTCGCTCTCCAGCTCGTTCCAGTCGATGGTTTCCATGACCGAGGCGGCAGACTCGCTGATGGTCGCCTCAGGGGGCGTTGCAACGGCGGCCGGGGCACTCGGCGCAGCGACCGTCTGCCGGCCGGCACTGCCATCCAGATCCCAGGGCGGCAGATCATCCGCCTGGGGACGCGCGGCGGGCGCAGTCGGCGTCACCTGGGTAGTTCGCTCCGGCAAGGGGGCGCTGGCGAACGCATCGTTGAAACCTTGATTCAGATACTCTTCGTAGTCGCTGCCGCTCTCTTCATAGGCATCGAGCGGCGGCAATTCATCGTAACCTGACTGGGTCACTTGAGTTGGTGCCGACCCCCGAGTCTCACTCGGGGAGTGGGGCGCCGAGGCCGGCATGGCCGCAGCCTGCGCCACCGGTGCAGGTTTGGCGGCCGCCATCGGTTTGACCGGCGTCGCCCGGGCTGGCGCCGCATTGCCGCTCGGCTCGCCGCGCAGGCGGCTTCGCAGAAGATTGCGCTTGCCCAGCAGACTTTGCATGCTGGCCACCGTTGAAGAGACACTCCCCTCCCCGCTGTCAGCCACTTCGTCGGTCATATTCGTTGGTGCGGAGCTTTGTACGGAGGACGCGGGTTGAGGCGCGGGCGCAATAGGTTCGGACACAGCCTCATAGCCCATCTGCTCGGCTTCACGCAGCAACTCCGCCTGCTCGGCAAACAGCGGATCCAGCGCGGCGCCGCCTTCCGGCTCCGCCATGTCAGCCACCTGTGGGTGAGGCTGGGCGGCCTGTCCGGCCTCCTGCGTCCCTTGGTGCTCGGCAGGTGCAAAAGAAGTAACCGGCGCAGGCGAGTTCGCGGCGTCGGCTGACGGAGCCTGCGGCATCATGCCGGTGGCCGGGGGTGGCTCAACCCCCTCGGGCTTTCCCAAGGCGGGGGGCGTGCTCCTCGCGCCGGCGGCGGGCAGGCCACCGAGTGCCGGAGGCAGCGCCGTCAGGCTGGCGGGGTGCAGCACCTCGCGCCGGGGCGAGAAGGCCAGCATCCGCAGGCAGGTCATCTCCAGTGCGGTGCGGCCATCGGGGGCCCATGGCAGATCCTTGCGGCCACCCAGCACGATCTGATAGCAGAGCTGCACCTCTTCCGGGCTCATGGCCTGGGCCAGCTGCAGCAGGGCATCGGCATCCGCCCCCTGCTCCTGCACGGTGGCGGGCAACAGCTGCGCCATGGCGATGCGATGGAGCAGCCCTTCCAGCTCGGCATGGAGCTGATCAAAGTCGGGGCCCAGGGTCGCTATCTCGGTGATCTTTGCCATGGTGGCGGGTGCATCCTGGCGCAGCACAGCTTCCAGCAGTTGATGCAGATGGCGGTGATCCAGGGTCCCCAGCATGGCCAGCACACTGTCGGTGCGCACGCTGCCATTGCCGTGTGCCAGCGCCTGATCGGTCAGGCTCAGGGCATCGCGCATGCTGCCGTCCGCCGCCTTGGCCAGGGCCAGCAGGGCGCGCGGCTCGAAGGGTTGTCCCTCCTGATCCAGCACCCATTCGAGCTGCTTGGCGATCTGGGCCTGATCCAGACTCTTCAGATGAAACTGCAGGCAGCGCGACAAGATGGTGATGGGCAGCTTCTGCGGATCCGTGGTAGCCAGCAGGAACTTCACATAGGGGGGAGGCTCTTCCAGGGTTTTCAGCAGCGCGTTGAAGCTGTGGCGCGACAACATGTGCACTTCGTCGATGAGATAGACCTTGAAGCGGCCACGGGCCGGTCGGTACTGCACGTTGTCGAGCAGCTCGCGGGTATCTTCCACCTTGGTGCGTGACGCCGCATCGATTTCCAGCAGATCGACGAAGTTGCCCTGATCGATCTCGCGGCAGGTGTCGCACATGCCGCACGGATGGCTGCTGATCCCCTGCTCGCAGTTGAGGCTCTTGGCCAGGATGCGCGCAATGGTGGTCTTGCCGACCCCGCGAGTACCGCTCAGCAGATAGGCGTGATGCAGCCGTCCCTGATCCAGGGCGTTGGTCAAGGCGGTCAGCACATGATGCTGGCCTACCACTTGTTCAAACGTATGGGGGCGCCATTTACGCGCCAGAACCTGATAGCTCATAGATCTCGATGCAGGGATGACAAGGCATTGAGGCTGGATGCTAACACAAATGCGGGGCGGGCTGTATCGGCTATCGGCCGAGGCGGGAGGGATCGCTTGAATTTCAAACCGATGCCCGCTCGGGCACCGGTTTGGACGCAGGCAACGGGCTGACGAGGCCCGTCTGCGTGATCGGACTGGCGGCTTATTCGCCCGGCAGTTCGACCAGGGAGACCACCTTGACGCCGGCTGCGGTCAGGCGGGCATCACCACCCAGCGACGGCAGGGAGATGATGAAGGCGGCATCGGCCACTTCACCGCCGGCACGGCGGATCAGCTTGACGGTGGCATCGACGGTGCCGCCGGTGGCCAGCAGATCGTCCACCACCAGCACCTTGTCACCGGGCACGATGGCGTCGGTGTGCAGTTGCAGGGTGTCGGTGCCATATTCGAGGGCGTAGGACTCCTCGATGACGGCGCGGGGCAGCTTGCCCGGCTTGCGAACCGGCACGAAGCCCAGACCCATGGCGAAGGCAACCGGCGCGCCGAAGATGAAGCCGCGCGCTTCGGTACCGACAATCTTGGTGATCCCTTGATCACGGTAGTGATTGGCCAGCAGATCGATGGTGGCCTTGAAGGCGTCGGCATTCTCGATCAGGCTGGTGATGTCGCGAAACAGAATGCCCGGCTTCGGATAGTCGGGAATGGTCTTGATGCTCGCTTCGATAAATTTCAGGGTTTCCGGATTCATGGTTTGACCGTTTGTTTTTCGACGCAGATGGTCGTTTCTCTCAGCTTCCCGCCAGCGGGAAATAAAAAGGCCCGTCACGCAAAAATGACGGGCCGACTCCATAGCATTATTGCCGCAATAGCTTAGGGACTTCACTTCTCCATTGCAACTGGCTCCAGCACCGGCAGGCGCATTAACCAGGTGAGCAGGATCACCATTATGGCAATGAGCAGCAGCCTGACCCACATCATGGGCACCACCGCCAGCGACACCGAAAAGGAGAGCAGAATAAAGACAATGGCGCGCCGCCTGGCATGGCGGCGAATGCCGCGATACTGCTGCCAGTCCTGGATGGGGGGGCCGAACCAGGGGTGCGCCAGCAACCAGCCATGAAAGCGGGGGGACGAGCGGGCAAACAGCGCCGCCGCCAGCAGCATGAAGGGCGTGGTCGGCAGCAGGGGCAGGACTATCCCGACTATCCCGGTGGCGAAGGCAAGCCAGCCCAGGGCTATCAGACACCAGCGTTTCATGGGTACTCCTCTGAATGTATCTCTGCCTTTAGCCTAACAGAGTTGGCCTGGAAGCTGACAGCCTGGCCCAGGCGGTGGCCGTCGATTGGGTTCATCGAGTGGCCAAACGGCTGACAATCCCGGCAATTGCCACTACAATCTGCGCTCTTTTTTCTCTGTTTGCCCTGCGGAACCGGTTATGCGCGTTATTTTGGCCCCCATGCAGGGGGTGCTGGATCACTTGATGCGGGAGGTGCTCACCTCCGTCAACGACTACGACCTCTGCGTCAGCGAATTCATCCGGGTGGTCGATCAGCTGCTGCCGGCCAAGGTGTTCCATCGCCTCTGCCCCGAGCTGAAACAGGATGGCAAGACCCGGGCCGGAACCCCGGTACGGGTGCAACTGCTGGGCCAACACCCCGAATGGCTGGCCGAGAACGCACTGCGCGCCATCGAGCTTGGCTCCCCCGGCGTCGATCTCAACTTTGGCTGCCCCGCCCCCACGGTCAACAAGAGCAAGGGAGGGGCCGTGCTGCTCAAGGAGCCCGAGACCATCTATCGCATCGTCAAGGCGGTGCGCGAAGCGGTGCCGGCCCATCTGCCGGTGAGCGCCAAGATCCGCCTCGGCTACGATGACAAGGATCTCTATCTGGAGAACGCCCTGGCGGTTCATCAGGCCGGGGCCAACGAGCTGGCCGTGCACGCCCGCACCAAGCGCGAAGGCTACAAGGCGCCGGCTCACTGGGAGTATGTGGACGCCATTCGCCGCGCACTGCCCATCCCGGTCACCGCCAACGGCGAGATCTGGAATCATGCCGATGCCCTCACCTGTGCCCGGGTGTCCGGCTGCGATGCCCTGATGGTGGGCCGCGGCGCCATCTCGTTGCCCAACCTGGCCAACGTGATGAAGACCGGCTGTGCCCACATGAGCTGGGCCGAGGTGCTGCAGTTGATGGTGAGCTACACCGAGCAGGATTTGGCCAGCGAGAAGGCCGACTACTACCCGAGTCGCATCAAGCAGTGGTTCAGCTACCTCAAGCGGGAGTATCCCGAGGCAGACCAGCTGTTTCAGGAGATCCGGGTACTCAAGGAGACCCATCCCATTCGGGACGCCCTGCTGCAGGCCGCGAAAACTGTGATCTAACCGTTCTTTACTTGACGCATATCATCTTGATAATCCTGTCGCTTCCCTATACTGCCCACAATTTGTTATTCGTCCGTTGGGGGCTAGTGTGTGTGAAATGACGCAAGCTCAGTTGGCCGTGTGGCGTGATCGCCTGCTGACTGACTGGGCGCAAGTAAGAGAAGAGCTGATCGGTCAGCTCAAAGCCTGTCGGCGTGACGAGTGGGCGGAGCAGGTGGATCACTGCGAGCGGGATCAGCTGGTCGATCTCACCAGCCGCCTCGACTTGCCCAAGGTGGAGCAGAGCGTGGCCCGGCTCAAGCGGATCGATGCGGCGCTTTGCCAGATGGATCTCGGCCTCTATGGCCTCTGCTCCGACTGCGAGGAGCCGCTGGCCATCGAATCGCTGGAGCAGGACCCGACCCTGCAACGCTGCCCGCGCTGCGAAGCCCGCTATCGCAAGGGATTCCACGCCCACGAGCTCTGAGGGATGCACCTTCGTGCATCCTTTCCCCCGGGCTGGTCAGCCCGACATTTCTATTCAATAATCAACAACAACCACGCTGAACAGGGATAGCTCCGTGTACAGAGTCTTGTTGTTATGGTGTTTGTGCACCGCCGCCTGGGCGCAGGAGTCACTGCAGGTGGGCTGGGCCAGCTGGCACCCGTTCAGCTTTCGCGACGAACAGCAGCAGCTACAGGGGCTGGACATCGACCTGCTGCAAGCCATCTTCAGCCGGGCCGGCTTCAGCGCCAACTACAGCGAGATGCCCTGGGCTCGCGTACTGCGCGAGCTGGAGTTCGGCACCATCCAGCTCACCATGTCCGCCAACCAGACCGCCGAGCGCGAGCGGTACGCCCGCTTCAGCCTGCCCTATCGCAACGAAGAGACAGTGCTGCTGGTGCGCCGTCAGGACAGGGCTCGCTGGCAAGGGATCACCCAGCTCTCGGACCTGCTGCCACGGCAGGATTTCACCATAGGGATGATGCGTGATTTTGATTACGGCACCGATTTTCGCACCTTCATGCAATCGCCCCAGATGCAGGATCGGCTGCTGGCCCGCCTGCGGATGGAGCCCTTGCTCAAGCTGCTGCTGGCCGGTCGCATTCAGGGGGTGGTCATCGATCCCATGGGGCTGCAGGAGATGAACCTGGCCGGTATCCCGCTCGATGACCTCACCCCCCTGCTCAATATCCAGCGCACACCGGTACATCTGATGCTGAGCCGGCGCACCACCACGCCAGCCCAGCTGCACCGGCTGGACGAGGCCATCCAGGCGCTGCTCACCAGCCCGGAATACACCCAGATCCTGGCCCGCTATCGTTATCAGTTGCCGCCCATCAGATGAAAAAAACGGGCCAAGTGGGCCCGTTCTCTTGTGCGCTATCTCATTGAGCCAACAGATGGCCAACCAGCTCAAAGCGCCAGCCCTGCAGTAGCATGGGCTTGTCGGCCCGGGCCCGCTCTTCGTCGCTCATGCGCCAGCTCCAGGTGAAGTACTGGTGAATGATCTTCTTGCTCGCCACCAGTTCGGGCGGAATATTGCTGGCCTTGGCCTTCTCCTCCACCATCCCCTTGATGCGCTTGAGCTCGGCCTTGTATTGGGGGTAATCCACCAGCCGGCGAATGGGCTCGGGCCAGCCGGCGGGATCGCTCTGCTGGGCGGCGGCCACGATATCCAGCATCCGCTTGCCGTGGATCTTGATCTCGATGGGGGCCAGCCCCAGCTCGTTGAGATCGCGCAGGGAGGTGGGCTTGCGCTCCGCCACCTTGAACAGGTGCAGCTCCTTGACCACGAAGTTGAGGGCCAGATCCCGGCGCACCGCCTCCTGCTGACGCCAGGCGGCCAGCTCGCGCAGGATCGCCAGCTCGCGGCGCCCCAGCTGCCAGGCGTTGACGATGTCGAGATAGGCCTGACGGGGATCGCTGCTCTGGGTCTTGCGGGCAGAGTGGTTCTGACACTCCTGCTCGAACCAGGCGAACTTGCCGCTTTCACGCAGCGCTGCCATCACCTTGTCGTAGAGAGGCAGCAGATAGAAGACGTCGGCCGCCGCATATTCGAGCTGACGGGGGGTGAGCGGGCGCGCCAGCCAGTCGGTGCGCGCCTGATCCTTTTCCAGGGTCACGCCGAGAAACTCGTTGACCAGGGCGCCGAAGCCCACCGAGACCCCGTGGCCCAGAAAGGCTGCCGCCAGCTGGGTATCGTGCATCTGGTTGGGCAGATGGCCCGCCTGATGCTGGATGAGCTCCAGATCTTCGCCGGAGGCGTGCAAAATGGCGATCTGCCCTGCCCGACCGAGTCGCTGCCAGAGGGAGGAGAGATCCAGCGTCAAGGGATCCAGCAGCGCCAGCTGGTGGCCGTCATAGATCTGGAACAGGCCCAGCTGGGGGTAATAGGTACGGGTGCGGACGAATTCAGTATCGATGGCCAGGGGAACGTCGGCCAGGGAGGCGAGATACTGATCCAGTTCGGCTTGCTGTGAAATGAGTTGATAATGCATCTGTGCCTGCGCGTTGATCAGGGCCAAAAGAAAAAACCGTGGGCTGACCCACGGTTTTGCATAACGACGGCATGCTGCTTGGCAGCGCCACGCCGGTTACTGCTTGGCAATCTCCTCGTCGCGCAGCACGCGGCGCAGGATCTTGCCCACATTGGTCTTGGGAAGTTCGTCACGAAATTCTACCAGTTTCGGGACCTTATAGGCAGTCAGATGTTTGCGGCAGTGCGCAATAATCTCGTCTTCCAGCAGCTTTGGATCTTTCTTCACCACGAAGATCTTCACCAGCTCGCCGGAAACCTTGTGCGGCACGCCGACGGCGGCCACTTCCAGCACTTTCGGGTGGAGCGCCACCACGTCTTCAATTTCGTTCGGATAGACGTTGAAACCGGAGACCAGGATCATGTCTTTCTTGCGATCGACGATCTTGAAGAAGCCCTGCTCGTCGCACACCGCGATATCGCCGGTACAGAGCCAGCCATCCTGCATCACCTCGGCGGTGGCTTCCGGTCGCTGCCAGTAACCGCTCATCACCTGCGGACCGCGTACCTGCATCTCCCCCGGTTTGCCGAGTTCGTGGATCACCTGGCCGTTGTCATCCACCAGCCGGATGTCGGTGGAGCAGACCGGCAGGCCGATGGAGCCGTTGTAATCCACCAGATCGTAAGGACAGACGCTCACCAGGGGTGAACACTCGGTCAGGCCGTAACCTTCCAGCAGCGGGGTGTCGGTCAACGCCTTCCACTGCTCGGCCACCGCCCGCTGCACCGCCATGCCGCCGCCGATGGTGAGCTTGAGCTTGTCAAAGGGCATGCTCTGGAACTCGCCATTGTTGACCAGCGCGTTGAACAGGGTGTTGACCCCGGTGATGCAGGTGAAGGGGTACTTCTTGATCTCTTTGACAAAGCCCGGGATGTCACGCGGGTTGCTGATCAGCAGGTTGTAGCCACCCAGACGCATGAACAGCAGGCAGTTCACGGTCAGCGCGAAGACGTGGTAGAGCGGCAGTGCGGTGACCACGAACTCCTTGCCTCGCTCCAGCATGGGACCATAGACGCCGAGGCACTGCTCCACGTTGGCGATCATGTTGCGGTGGGTCAGCATGGCCCCCTTGGAGAGGCCGGTGGTGCCGCCGGTGTACTGCAGGAAGGCGAGATCGTCGTTGTTGATCTCGGGCTTGATGTACTGCAGATAGCGCCCCTTGGCCAGCGCCTGACGCATGGTGCTGGCGTGGGGCAGATTGTACTTGGGCACCAGCTTCTTGACGTATTTCACCACGAAGTTGACCAGGGTTCCCTTGGCCAGTCCCAGGTTGTCCCCCATCCGGGTCAAGATCACGTGCTTGACCGGGGTGTCATAGACCACTTTTTCCAGGGTGTGGGCAAAGTTGGAGACGATGACGATGGCCTTGGCGCCGGAGTCCTTGAGCTGGTGCTCCAGCTCGCGCGGGGTATAGAGCGGGTTGACGTTGACCACTATCATGCCGGCACGCAGGATGCCGAACACGGCGATGGGATACTGCAGCAGGTTGGGCATCATCACGGCGACCCGGTCACCCTGACTCAGCTTGAGCTCGTTTTGCAGGTAGGCGGCAAAGGCGCGGGACTGCTCCTCGAGACGACGATAGGTAATGGTCTGCCCCATGTTGACGAAGGCAGGCTGGTCGGCGAACTCGTTCACCGACTCTTCAAACATCTCGACCAGGGAGCTGTATTGGTCTGGATTGATCTCGGCGGGCACCCCTTCTGGATAACGCTTCAGCCAGACTTTTTCCACGAACTTCTCCTGCATAACTAGCACCTGTGCGCTCACTGTGTTGCCTCCGTCCCTGTTCACATCCATTTCAAGCAGTTGTTTTAAGCTCATACTCTAATGCCGCCCATATTTACATAGGGCAACATCAATTAACAGCGAATTAACAACAGAAAAATGTGAGGGGGAAGACAAACCTGGAATTATTGAAAGCCGTCGATTCTACCGAATTTGACAAAATTTTTCGATACAAACCGCGGTCTCTGCCGAATTTTCCATATGAAAATGGTGGTTTCCCGCCAAAACGACCCGCTCAATGCGCGTAAAGGCGGCATGACGCTGTTGCCACTGTGCCTGCAGGCTGGCAAAGCCCTCTGCGCCGGCGATAAACAGCACGGGACAGGCAATGGCCCGGATCAGGGACTGGGCCTGCCCCTCGCTCATGCGCATGGGGGAGAGATCCCGCAAACGGGGATCGCTGCGCCAGTGCCAGCGCCCTGCCCGCGCTTCCAACTGCCGCTCGCAGATAAGGCGTGCCGCACTCGGGGTGATGTCCGCCACCTTGCAACGCGCCGCCACCGCCTCGTCGATGGAGGCAAAGCCCTGGGAGGCTCGCTCGCGGGTTCTGCTGCGGTTGAGGATGGCTCGGCGCAGCTGCTCCGGCACGGCGTCGTCCGGCTGACTGAGGGGTCCGAGTCCCTCCAGCAGAATGAGCCGCTCCACCTGCTCGGGGAAGACCCCAGCATAGGCGGAGGCAATCAGCGCCCCCAGGGAGTGGCCCAGCAGCACAAAACGCGACCAGCCGGCGGCCTGGGTGATCTGATAGAGATCGTCCAGCCAGTCGACAAAGACATAGGGCGTGTTCTTGTGATCCGAGCGACCGTGCCCCGGCAGATCGACACAAACGAGGTGAAAGTGAGTCAGAAAGGGGGCCAGGGGCACAAAGCTTGCGCTGTTGTCGAGCCAGCCATGCAGGGCAAGCAGCAGCGGTTTGTCCCCCTGCTCTCCCTGCGCCGGCGGGCTCTCGAGCAAGGCAACCCGGCGGCCGTCGGCCAGGGTCAGGAAGCGCTCTTGCAGCAAGGTGTTCATGCCTAGCTCCTAGCGGCGCAGCGGCCGTCTCGGCCAGTAGGGATCATAGAAGGGGTCGTAGAAGTAGGGATCCATGTAGCGGATCTCCACCTCCTTAACCGGCGGCCACAGCTTGCTGCCCGTCACCTTGAGCACCGAGAAGCGATATTTATGCTCGCCAATCTGGCTGTCCACCGGCTGAGCTATGGTGCCGAGCACCGTCAGGCTGCGCCCCTTGGCATAGAGGGTCGGGTCGACAAAACCCTGCATGATGGCCAGAAAACGGCCCGGGCTCTGTTCGGTCTGCTCCGGCACCCCGTTGGACTTGAGCGGTAGATAGACCACCTCGATGACGCTCTGATCCGCCTTGTTGTGTACCGACGAGATGACGCCGCTCCAGCGGGCCGGCTTGCCTTCCAGGCCGGCAAGCGCCGGCTGGTAGGCCACCAGCTGGTTGGCGGGCTCATAGGCCAGCTCTTGCGGGACCGAGCTGCAGGCACCGAGCAGAAGGCCGGCGGCCCCCATCACCATTGCACGCTTCAACATGTCACTCTCCTTGAGTCGGGCTGGGCCCGACCTCTCAACCGCCCGCATGGGGCCTGTGTCGACCGGCATGAGCGACAAGTCTGCCACTCCTGCCCTTATTCGCGACCCGGCAGCTTCTTCCAGGTCACCTTGTCACGCAAATATACCGGGGTCGCCTGCTCGACCGCCACCGCCTCGCCGGCCAGCCAGGCGCTGCGGGCCAGCGGCAGCATGTCCTCTGCCGCCGGGAAGCGTACCTGGCTCGCCACCTGCTCGTCGGCCAGCGCAGCGAGGGTCTCACCATAGGTCTCAAATCCGGTACCGACGCGGGTAAAGCTGCCCGGCAGCGTGCCGCGGGACGCCACCAGTGCGGCGGGGCCGCTCACCACCTCTTCGCCCACCAGCTGGGCGCGGCCATCGATGAGTTCATATTGGCCGAAGTAGACCTCGTCCATTCGCGCATCAATGGCGGTCAACACCCGCTCCGCCCCGTCCAGGCGATGAGCCCCCTGCGCCATGGCGGCCAGGGTGGAGATGCCGATCAGCGGTACACCTGCGCCCAGCGCCAGCCCCTGTGCCACGCCGATGCCGATCCGTACCCCGGTAAAGGAGCCGGGACCGCGGCCGAAGGCGATGGCATCGAGCTCGTCCAAGGTTACCCCGGCCTCGTCCAACACAGCCTGAACCATGGGCAGGATTTTACGGGTGTGATCCCGCGGCGCCTCTTCCCAACGGGAGAATACCTTTTCCCCCACCAACAAGGCGGCGGAGCAGGCTTCGGTGGCGGTATCTACGGCCAGGATCTTCAACTCGTTCATGCTTTCCAATCTCTATAAAATCAGTCAATTACATAATCTGCAAGCAGGCTCTGCCAGCAGTTTTCACATTCTGGTGCGCGCATTGCGGGCCACCTCGTCCCCTATCGGCAGCGTGGCCGCCTCGCCAGTGCACGGGTGCGCAGCATCTTCGGTAGATTCAGCCCTTGCGATCGAAAAAACCGCCCAGGGTGGCCAGCTCCCGGGTCCGAGGAATCGCGGGCAGGCTCTTGATGAAGGTCGCGCCGTAGGGTTTGTTGACCATGCGGGGATCACAGATGACCAGTACGCCGTGATCACTGCGATCACGAATGAGCCGCCCCACCCCCTGCTTCAAGGCAATCACCGCCTTGGGCAGCTGGATATCGGCGAAGGGATCACCGCCCCTGAGCTTGCAATCATCCACCCGCGCCTTGAGCAGCGGATCGTCGGGGCTGGCAAACGGCAGCTTGTCGATGATAACACAGGAGAGCGCGGCACCACGCACGTCGATCCCCTCCCAGAAGCTGCTGGTCGCCACCAGCACGGCGCGGCCATTCTCGACAAACTCCTTGAGCAGCCGCTGCTTGTTGTCCTCCCCCTGCAGCAACACGGTGCGACCGATCTCCCGGCGCAGCACCTCAGCCACCTGGCGCATCACCTGATGACTGGTACAGAGGAAGAAACAGCCCCCCGGCGTCTTGTTGATAAGCGGGATCATCAGGTTGGCCAGCTGCTCGCCCCGACCAAAGGCATTGGGCTCGGGCAGGAAGCGCGGCACACACAGGCGCGCCTGCTCGCCATAGTCGAACGGGCTGTCGAGGATAAGCTCGGCGCTGCCGGCCAGCCCCAACTCCGCCTTGAAGTGATCAAAGCGCATGTCCACTGTCAGCGTGGCCGAGGTAAACACCCAGGCCACCTCGGAGCGCAGCACCTCGGCGCCAAAGCGCTCGGCCACCGACAGCGGGGTCAGATTGAGGGTGAAATGGAGCCGCGAGCAGTCATACCAGTAGGAGAAACCGGTCTGATTGACCGCCAGCACCTCGCCAAGGCGAGTGCGCAGCTCACTGATGCGCTCGAAACAGTGGTCAAGCTGCTCCCCTCGCCCCAGCGCCAGCTTCAGCACCTCGTAACACAGGCCGAGGGCATCGTTGAGGCGGGCCAGCGCCTGGCCCCAGAGCGGTTGGCGCAACATGTCGCGGGTGTTGCCACGACCGCCGTCCACCCCGAAGGCGAGCCGCAAGTCCTGGCTCGCGATGGCGAGCCTGTCTGCCGCCTTGCCAAGCTGACCCATGTCGTGGGCCTCGGCCCGATAGGCAAGCTGGATATCCTGCGCCAGATCCTGGATGGTGCGGCTGCCCACCGACTTGCCGAAGTAGTTGGTGGCGATCTCGGGCAGCTGGTGCGCTTCGTCAAACACATAGACCTGCGCTTCTGGCACCAGCTCGCCAAATCCGGTGTCCTTGACCGCCATGTCGGCGAAGAAGAGGTGATGGTTGATCACCACCACCTGGGCATCCATGGCGCGGCGGCGGGCCACCACCAGATGGCAGTCGTCGTAATAGGGGCAATCGCGGCCGAGGCAGTTTTCATTGGTGCTGGTGACGTGCGCGAGGATCTCGGCGTTCTCCTGCAGCCCCGGAATATCCCCCACGTCACCGTTGTCGGTGGCGGTGGACCAGGACTTCACCTTGACCAGGTCGTTGAGCACTTCGGGCTTTTGCAGGTGGGATTCGCTGAGCAGCCGGTTCATCCGCTCGATGCAAAGATAGTTGCTGCGCCCCTTGAGCAGAGCCACCGGCGGGGTATAGGAGAGTGCGCCGGTGATGGTCGGCAGGTCTCGATAGAAGAGCTGCTCCTGCAGGTTTTTGGAGCCGGTGCTGATCACCACCCGCTTGCCGGATTCCAGCGCCGGCACCAGATAGGCGTAGGTTTTGCCGGTACCTGTACCCGCCTCCACCAGCAAGCGACCGTGTGACTTGATGGCGTTGGCCACCGCTTCGGCCATCGCCAGTTGCGGGGCGCGGGCGACAAAACCGTCGATATGGCTGGCCAGAGGGCCGTCTGGCTTGAACAGGGTCTGGATGGTCAAAGGGGCGTCCCGCTGCAACAAAAGGGGGCATTATGCCAAAAAGGTGGCAAAAGCGGGACTGACTTCTGTCCCTAGACGAAGAGATCGATCTGGTGATCGGGATCCGGCTTGTGATCGTCCTCTTCAGGCTTTTCCTGATCACGCTTGGCCGAGGGGTAAGGCTGCTGGCGCTGCTGGGAGTCACCGTTGTCGGTGCTGGTCTTGCGCAGCTGATGCTTCTGGCTGATCTGGGTTACTTCCCGCTTGATGTCGTCACTGCTCGGCGCGGCCGGCGCCCTGGGCAGAATGGGGAATAACAGGTCCTGGCTGGGCATGATGTCGCCTCCTCTGGCTCACCTTGTCTAGTTATCGACCATAAAACCGTTTTCTCAACTTTAATCGACCAAATCACATTTTCCGGTTGCTTTTTCCGTCAAGGCGGGTAGTTTAAATCGGGCGTCAACTACGACATCTTATTTGTAAAGGATTGATTACATGCCGTTCACCAGCCTGAAGACTCATCACCACCATCATCATCCCGAATAGTCTTTCAGGAGGTTGACTGCTGGAAGACACTTAACTGGTGACTTCCAAAAGGACCGCAAGATTCATAAACCCTCGGAAGCACCCACTTCCGAGGGTTTTTTCGTTTTTGACTAGAAGGAAATCGAGCAATGGAAACACAACGTCTGCGCATCGCCATGCAAAAATCCGGTCGTCTGAGCCAGGACTCCCAGGCCCTGTTCAAGAGCTGCGGCCTCAAGATCAACCTGCGCGAGCAGCGCCTCATCGCCCATGTCGAGAACATGCCCATCGACATCCTGCGGGTGCGTGATGACGACATCCCGGGGCTGGTGATGGAAGGGGTGGTCGACCTTGGCATCATCGGCGAAAACGTGCTGGAAGAGGTGCAGCTCATCCGCGCCTCCCAGGGCCAACCCTTTGCGGTCAAGACCCTCAAACAGCTCGACTTCGGCGGCTGCCGCCTCTCCCTGGCGGTGCCGGACGACGTCAACTACACCGGGCCAGAGAGCCTCGCCGGCAAGCGCATCGCCACCTCCTACCCTGGGCTGCTCAAGCGCTTCTTCGACGAGAAGGGGCTCGCCTTCAAGAGCGTGATGCTGGGCGGCTCGGTGGAAGTGGCGCCGCGCGCGGGCCTGGCCGACGCCATCTGCGATCTGGTCTCCACCGGCGCGACTCTAGAGGCCAACGGCCTCAAAGAGGTGGAGGTGATCTACCGCTCCAAGGCGGTACTGGTACAAGCACCCAACCCCTTGTCCGATGCCAAGCAGAAGATCATCGACACCCTGCTGCCCCGCATTCAGGGGATGCAGCAGGCGCGCGAGAGCAAGTACATCATGCTGCACGCCCCCAAGGACAAGCTCGATGCCATCACCGATCTGCTGCCGGGGGCCGAACGTCCCACCATCATGCAGCTGGCGGGCGAAACCAATCAGGTGGCGCTGCACGTCGTCTCCAGCGAGACCCTGTTCTGGGAAACCATGGAACAGCTCAAGGCCCTGGGTGCCAGCTCCATTCTGGTGCTGCCCATCGAGAAGATGATGGAATAAGGAAGGGATATCATGCAGACCCTGATCTGGAAGACCCTCTCCCCCGCCCAGCAGGCCGACGTGCTGACCCGGCCCGCCCTGAGTGACGAAGCCGACATCGGCGCCGTGGTACGGGAGATCATCGGCTCGGTACGCAGCCGGGGCGATGAGGCCCTGCGCGAGCTGAGCCAGCGTTTCGAACGTGCCCCGCGCCAGCAACTGCAGGTAAGCAACGCCGAAATCGAGGCCGCCTGCGAGCGCCTCGATGACGACATCAAGGGCGCCATCGAGGCGGCCATCGCCAACATTCGCACCTTCCACGCCGCGCAAGCGCAGCCGGTGGTGCGGGTGGAAACCCAGCCCGGTGTGGTGTGCGAGCTGCGCACCCAGCCCATCAGCCGGGTCGGCCTCTACGTGCCGGGTGGCAGCGCGCCGCTACCCTCCACCGTGATGATGCTGGCCATTCCGGCAGCGATCGCCGGTTGCCGTGAAGTGGTGCTCTGCACCCCGTCCCCGGCCAGCGACGAGATCCTGTTTGCCGCCCGTGCCTGCGGGGTCGAGAAGATGTTCGCCATCGGCGGTGCCCAGGCCATCGCCGCCATGGCTTACGGCACCGAAAGCATTCCCAAGGTGGACAAGATCTTCGGCCCGGGCAACGCCTATGTGACCGAAGCCAAGGGGCAGGTGTCCCGCGACTGGCGCGGCGCCGCCATCGACATGCCCGCCGGCCCCTCCGAGGTGCTGGTGATCGCCGACGAGAGCGCCAACCCGGCCTTCGTGGCGGCAGATCTGCTCTCCCAGGCCGAGCACGGCCCGGACAGCCAGGTGGTGCTGGTGACCACCTCGCCCCTGCTGGCCGATGCCATCGGCGCCGAGCTCAAGGGCCAACTGGCCAAGCTCACTCGCCGCGACATCGCCGCCAAGGCGCTGGGTTCAAGCTTGGTGATCCTCTGCGATAACTTGGACGAGGCGTGTGCCATCTCCAACGCCTACGCACCGGAACACCTCATCGTGCAGACCCGTGCCCCCCGCGAGCTGCTGGACCGACTCGAGAATGCCGGCTCCATCTTCCTTGGGGCATGGACACCGGAATCCGTCGGGGATTACGCCAGCGGCACCAACCACACTTTGCCCACCTACGGCTATGCCCGCACCTGCTCCAGCCTGGGACTGGCCGATTATCAGCGCCGCTACACGGTGCAGGAGCTAAGCGAGAGCGGCATCCGCGGCCTTGGTCCAATCGTCGAGCGCATCGCCCAGGCCGAGGGGCTCGATGGCCACAAAAATGCCGTCACCCTGAGATTGCAAGCCCTCGCGGGCGCCACCCAAACCGGTTCACAGCAAAAGGATTTGTCATGAGCATTGCCAATCTGGCGCGCCGCGTGGTGCGTGCCCTCACGCCCTACCAATCTGCCCGTCGCATCGGTGGCAAGGGTCATGTCTGGCTCAACGCCAACGAGGCCCCACAAGCCTACCCCTTCACCGTCGAGGGGAGCCGTCTCAACCGCTACCCCGAGTGCCAACCGGCCGAGGTGGTGAACGGCTATGCCGCCTACGCCGCGGTCAATCCCGACCAGGTGCTGGTGAGCCGCGGTGCCGACGAGGCCATCGAGCTCTTGATCCGCACCTTCTGCGAGGCGGGACAGGATCAGATCCTCATCTGCCCGCCCACCTACGGCATGTACGCCATCAGCGCCGAGACCTGTGGTGTCGGCATCGTCGAACAGCCGCTCACCGCCAGCCGCCAGCCGGACTGGCCCGCCATCGCCGATCGCCTCGGCGACGTGAAGCTGGTGTTTCTTTGCTCCCCCAACAACCCCACCGGGGATCTGGTGGGTCACGACGGGCTTATCGCCTTGCTGGAGAAGGCGCAGGATCGCGCCATCGTGGTGGTGGACGAGGCCTATATCGAGTTCTGCCCCGAGGCGTCCGTGGTAGACCTGCTGGCTCGCTTCCCCAATCTGGTGGTGACCCGCACCCTCTCCAAGGCCTTCGCCCTGGCGGGGATCCGCTGCGGCTTTACGCTGGCAACCCCCGAGGTGATCGCCATGCTGGCCAAGGTGATCGCCCCCTATCCCATTCCCGAGCCCATCGCCCAGATAGCGGCGCAGGCCCTCTCCCCCATGGGGCTCGAGCTGATGCGCGAGCGAGTGGTGGAGCTCAACAAGCAAAAGGCCGCCTTCAAGGCAGAGCTGGCAGGATTTGCCTGCGTGAAGGAAGTGTTCGAGGACAAGGGCAACTTTGTGCTGGTGCGCTTTGTGGATGGCGCCAGCGTGTTTGCCGCCATGAAGGCCGCCGGCATCATCTTGCGGGACTTCTCGACAAAGCCAGGCCTTGATAACAGCATTCGCGTCACCATCGGCTATCAGGGCGAGATGGACGCCGTGCTGGCAGTGTTGCGTGACCTGCCCTCTCCCACTTTGTAAGACAAGGATGTAGCGATGAAGACCCCGTTTTTGTTTATCGACCGCGACGGCACCCTGATTGAAGAGCCGGTGACCGACAAGCAGGTGGACAGCCTCGCCAAGCTGCGCTTCGAACCCATGGTGATCCCGGTACTGCGCGAGCTGCAGGCCGCCGGTTACGTGCTGGTGATGGTGACCAACCAGGATGGGCTGGGCACCGCCAGCCTGCCGCTGGAGAACTTCCAGCCGCCCCACGATCTGATGATGCACCTGTTCGAATCGCAAGGAGTGAGCTGGGAAAAGGTGCTGATCTGCCCTCACTTCCCCACCGACGGCTGCAGCTGCCGCAAACCCCACCTCGGCCTGGTGAAGGAGTATCTCGCCTCGGGTCGCATCGACTTTGCCAACTCCTTCGTGATTGGTGACAGACAGACCGATCTGCAGCTTGCCGAGAACATGGGCATTGGCGGTATTCGCTACCACCCGCAAGATCACGACTGGCTCGCCATTCGTGATCAGCTGCTCTCCAAAGGACGAGTTGCCGAGGTGGAGCGCTATACCAAGGAGACCCGCATCCAGGTGGCAGTGGATTTAGACAAGAGCGGCGGCAACCAGATTGAAACCGGCATCGGCTTTTTTGATCACATGCTGGATCAGATAGCGACCCACGCCGGTTTCAGGCTCAAGCTCAAGGTGAGCGGCGATCTGCACATCGACGATCACCACACGGTGGAAGATGTCGGCCTCGCCCTCGGTCAGGCCCTGCGCCAGGCCCTTGGCAACAAGCGCGGCATCGGCCGCTTCGGCTTCGTGCTGGCGATGGACGAGGTACAGGCGGTGATCGATGGCCGCCCGCGTGCGGATGAAGAGACCCCGCTCACCGAGCAGGAGGTGGCCACCGCGCTGGATTTGAGCGGCCGCCCCTACTTCGTGTTCGACTGCCCGAGCGGTTTTGGCCGCGACAACGTGGGCGAGATGGCCACCGAAATGGTGCCCCACTTCTTCCGCTCACTTTCTGATGCCATGGCCATCACATTGCAGATGAAGGTGGGCAGCGGCAACACCCACCATCAGGTGGAGGCGCTGTTCAAGGGCTTTGGCCGTGCCCTGCGCCAGGCCATTCGGGTGGAAGGGAGCGAACTCCCCTCCAGCAAGGGGGTGCTGTGATGGATGTGAGCAAACAGAAGCTGGTCATCATCGATACGGGGTGTGCCAATCTGGCCTCGGTCAGGATGGCGTTCGAGCGCCTCGGCGCGGCGCCTCGAGTCTCCCGCGAGGCGGCCGACATTGAAGCGGCCGACAAGCTGATCCTGCCCGGGGTCGGCACCGCCGTGGCCGCCATGAAGAACCTCAACGAGCGCAATCTGGTGCCCCTTATTCGTGCCGCCAAACAGCCGCTGCTGGGCTTTTGCCTCGGCATGCAGATGCTGGCGGAGGCCTCCGAAGAGATCATGAGTGAGGGCGAAGACAAGGGCGGGCTGATCGACTGCCTTGGCATAGTCCCTGGCAAGATCCGGCTGATGGAGGTGGGCAACCTGCGCCTGCCTCACATGGGCTGGAATCAGGTGGAGCACGACGAGAGCCACCCGCTGCTGAAGGGCATTCCAAGCGGCAGCTACTTCTACTTCGTCCACTCCTATGCCCTGGAGGTGACCGACGCCACCATCGCCACCTGCGACTACGGCCAGCCGTTTACCGCCATCGTCGGTCGTGACAACTTCTTTGGCGCCCAATTCCACCCGGAGCGCTCCGGCGCGGCCGGAGCCCGCCTACTGCAAAACTTTTTGGAGCTGTAACAAGGATGATTATCCCAGCCATTGATCTGATTAACGGCCAAGTCGTGAGGCTCTATCAGGGCGACTACGGCCAGAAGACCGCCTACAGCGACAGCCCGCAGGCCCGTTTCGATGAATATGTCTCCCAGGGGGCGGTGCAGCTGCACCTGGTGGATCTGGACGGTGCCAAGGACGCCAGAGCGCGCCAGCTCCCCCTCATCGCCCAGCTGCTGTCGGCGACCGAGGCGCCGGTGCAGGTAGGGGGCGGTGTGCGTAGCGAGCAGGATGTGGCGGATCTGCTGGCCGCCGGCGCCAGCCGGGTGGTGATCGGCTCTACCGCCGTCAAATCGCCGGATCTGGTGGCCAGCTGGATGGAGAAGTACGGCCCCGAGCGCATCGTGCTGGCGCTGGACGTCAATATCGACACCCAGGGCAACCGTCACATCGCGGTGGCCGGCTGGCAGGAGAATAGCGGGGTGACCATAGAGGCGTTGATCGAGCGCTTCCTGCCCGCCGGGCTCAAGCACGTGCTCTGCACCGACATCAGCCGTGACGGCACCCTGGCCGGTACCAACGTCGAGCTCTACCGGGATCTCTGCGCCTGCTACCCGAGCGTCGGTTTCCAGGCCTCCGGCGGCATTGGCGGCATCGAGGATATCGAGGCGCTCAAGGGCTCCGGGGTCAAGGGGATCATCCTCGGTCGCGCCCTGCTGGAGGGCAAGTTCTCGGTGGGGGACGCCATCGCCTGCTGGGGCAGCCACGGCAGCGCCGGCTGATCCCGCCACAGCAGACAACCTCCTGACGTTGACTGGTGAAGGCCCGCCTGCCGGGCCCTCTCCAGCAAGGGGTAAATCGGGGTAAGTCCTTATTACTTGGTAACAATTGACTCTATACTCGAACTCACTGAGACAACGTCACGGAGGATCTATGTTTACATCTCACTCCGCCACCATCCTGATTGTCGACGATTCCCCCGAGAATCTGATGGTGCTGACCGACCTGCTCTCCTCCACCTACCGGGTGCTCGCGGCCCAGAGCGGAGAGAAGTGCCTGCGCATCGCTACCGGCAAGATCACACCGGACCTCATTCTGCTGGATGTGATGATGCCTGGCATGGACGGCTACGAGGTGCTCAAGCAGCTGCGTCTCAACGGGCAAACCAGCCGCATCCCGGTCGTGTTGCTCACCGCCCTCGCCGACCCCCAGAGCGAAGAGTACGGCCTGTCGCTGGGAGCCGCCGACTACATCACCAAACCCATCAAACCCGCCATCGTCCAGGCCAGGGTGCGCACCCAGCTGGAGGCCAAGCAGGCCCGTGACGGTCTGCAAAACCAGAATGCCGCGCTGGAGGCCGAAGTGGCACGGCGCATGGCGGAAAATGATCTGACCCAGCAGGTCTCCATCCGCGCCCTCGCCCATCTGGCGGAGATCCGCGATCCCGAAACCGGCAATCACATCCTGCGCACCCAGGGCTATGTCAGACAACTGGCCAGCGCGCTGTCGACCCATCCCCGCTTTGCCGAGACCCTGACCCCCCGCTACATCGACCTGCTGAGCCGCTCGGCCCCGCTGCACGACATCGGCAAGGTGGGCATACCGGATCAGATCCTGCTAAAACCGGGCAAGCTGACGCCCGAGGAGTGGCAGATCATGCGCACCCACGCCAAGCTCGGCAGCGATGCCATCGAGGAGGCAGAACGGGACATCGATCAGCCACTGGTATTTCTCACCCTGGCCAAGGAGATCGCCCACTGGCACCACGAGAAGTGGGACGGCAGCGGCTATCCGGACGGTCTGAAGGGAGACGCCATTCCACTCTCGGCCCGCTTGATGGCATTGGCGGATGTGTTCGACGCCCTCATCAACGTGCGGGTCTACAAGGCGGCCATGCCCTATGACGAGGCGCGCGCCCTGATCCTCTCCGGCAGCGGCCAGCATTTCGACCCGGACGTGGTGACCGCCTTTGACAGCCACTTCGACGAGTTCATCGCCATCGCCGAGCGCTACAAGGACGACAACGAGGTCCCTCATGGCTGAACGGCCGCCCTTGACCCGGGCCCATGTACTCAATGTGGTGCTCACCTATGCCGCCGTGGCGAGCCTGTGGATCCTGCTCTCCGACAAGGCGGTGGAGTGGCTGTTCAGCACCCCGGCGCAGTTCGCACTGGCCAGTACCATCAAGGGGTGGCTGTTCATTGTCATCACCGCCACCCTGCTCTACGCCATGCTGCGCCGGCGCATCGATCAGCCCACCGTCAGCAGCACGCCATCAAGGCGCCAACTGCTTCCCTTCGTGCTGTTCAATGGCCTCATCATTGCCCTGACCGCCATGGCCATCGCCCAGAACATCAATCTGACCCAGGACAAGGAGGCGACCCGGCTCGAGACCATTGCCGACCTTAAAGGCAAGCGCATCACCGAGTGGCTCAACTCCCGCGAATTCGACGCCCACATCCTGCTCGAAAACCCGCTCTATGGCGCCCTCTATCGCGAAGCCCAGACCAGCCATGCCGGCCAGGCCGACCTGATGGCCAGACTCGATGAGTTTCTCTCCATCCGCCGTTTCAGCGCCGCCACCGTGCTGGCGCCGGGTGGCGAGGTGCTGTGGCAGACGCAGGGGGCCAGCGGGCTCAACCGCGCGCTGCGCAATGTCCTGGCCAGTGTCAGCGCCGGGCGTATCACCCGGGTGGGCCCCTACCTGGACGAGCAAGGGCATGCCCGGCTCGATTTCATCGCTCCCCTGCCGGTGACCGACGGCAAGCCCCCCCTGATCGTGCTGCAGATCAGCAGCAGCGATCCCCTCAACAGCATTCTCAAGACCTGGCCGGTACCGGACAGCAGCGGGGAGGCTTTGCTGTTTCGCCGCAACGGCGAGCAGATCCAGTTCATCAATGACGTCCGCTATCGTCCGGACTCGGCCCTCAGCCTGCAGTTGCCGGCCAGCAGCAAGGAGCTGCTGGCGGCCCAGTACCTGCGCCATGATCACGACGCCCAGGACAAAGCGATCTTCTTTGGCCGGGACTATCGCAACGTGCCGGTGTTTGGCACCGCCCGTCCGGTGCTGGGCACCGACTGGTACCTGCTGGCCAAGATAGACGAGGCGGAGCTCAACCGCGCGGTATTGAAAGAGAGCATCTGGATCGGGCTCATCGGCCTGCTTGCCCTCTTCATTACCAATGCGGGCATAGTACTGCTGCGCCAGCACACCCGGCTGCAGATGGCCGAGCAGGTTCGCCAGTCCCAGGCCGGCCGGCTGCAGGCGCTGCAACTGCTCTCCGCCATCGCCGACAGCTCGGAAGACGCCATCTTCGCCAAGGATCTGGAGGGCAAATACATTCTGTTCAACCGCGCCGCCAGCCAGTTTGTCGGCAAGTCGGCCAGCGAGATGCTGGGCCAGGATGACACGGCCATCTTTCCCCCCGATCAGGCGCGCATGCTGATGGAGATTGGCCGCCAGGTGATTGCCAGCAACCGGGTGCAGACCCAGGAGGAGTTTCTGACCCTGCCAGGCGGCGAGCGGGTGTTTCTCGCCACCAAGGGGCCGCTGCAGGGCAGCGATGGCGAGGTGATCGGTATCTTTGGCATCTCCCGCGACATCACCGACTTCAAGCGAGCCGAGGCGGGCCTGCGCGAGCGTGAAGGATTGTTCCGCGCCCTGGTGGAGCAATCCCTGGCCGGCATCTACATCATCCAGCAGGGTCAACTCTGCTACATCAACCCCGGTTTTGCCCGCCTGTTCGGCTACGGCTCGACCGCGGCGCTGCTGAAGATTGGCTCCCTGCCTGCCCTGGCCAGTGCCAAGGACAGCGCCAGAGTGGCCGAACAGTTGCAGCGCTGCGAGCAGGAAGACAGCGAGATCCACACCCGCTTCACCGCCCTGCATCACGATCACCAGAACATCGAGATGGAGCTGTACGGCCGGCGCGTCGACTACCGTGGCCAGCCCGCCGTGCTCGGCCTCTTGCTGGACATCACGGAGCGGGAGCAGGTCGAACAGGCCCTGACCCGTCAGGCGAGCGAACTGCGCCAGCAAAACAACGAGCTGGAGCGGTTCAACAAGGTGATGGTGGACAGAGAGCTCGCCATGCTGGCCCTCAAGCACAAGATCAATGAGTTGTCGCTCCAGCTCGGAGAGCAGCCCCCCTACCCGCAGGCCCCCACTCCGCCGGAAGAGTCCCTATGATGAACTGGTCTTCGCTGTGGCATATGCGCCCCACCAAACAGCGCTGGAGCGTCTGCCTGCTGGCACTGCTGCTGCCCGTCCTGATGCTGCAGATCCGGGTCCAGCTGCCCATCGCCTTTGGCGAGCGCCCTCTGCTGGTGCTGTTCATGCTGCCCATCATCGTCTGTGCCCTGCTGGGCGGCCTGCTGCCCGGTCTGCTCTGCACCCTGATGAGCGGCCTGCTCACGGCCTACTTCGTGTTGCTCCCGGTCCACGAGCTGCGCATCGGCTCCGGCCAGGATCTGGTGCAGTGGGGCATTCTGGAGGTCAACGGCATCCTCATCAGCCTGCTGAGCGCCGCGGTGCACCACTCCCGCAGCCGGGAGACCCAGCGTTGGCAAGAGCTGGCCAGCATCCAGTCCCGTCTGCAACAGAGTGAAACCCGCTTCCAGGCCACCTTCGAACAGGCTGCGGTCGGCATTGCTCTGGTCGCCCCCGACGGCAAGTGGCTTCGGGTCAACCAGCGGCTGTGCGACATGGTGGGCTACCAGGCCGACGAGCTGATGGGAATGACCTTTCAGCAGATCACCCACCCGGACGATCTCTTCATCGACCAGACCTATGTGACCCAGATGCTGGCCGGCGAACGCCAGCAGTACACCCTGGAGAAGCGCTACCTGCGCAAGGGAGGCGAGATCCTCTGGATCACCCTGACGGTGGCACTGGTCAAAAACCTCAAGGGGGAGCCCGACTACTTTATCTCGGTGATCGAGGACAACCAGCAACGCAAGGAGGCGGAGGAGGCCCTGCGCCGCAACGAGGGGATCCTGCGTGAATCCCAGCACCTGGCCAAGATCGGCAACTGGCGCTGGCACATCGCCGATGACAGCCACTTCTGGTCGCCGGAGATCTACCGCATCTATGGCCGCGATCCCTCCCTGCCCCCCGCCATCTATCCCGAAGTGAAGAAGTATTTCACCCAGGAGGGGTGGCGAACCATCGCCCAGTCGGTCGAGCGCTGCCTGCAGGATGGCCTGCCCTACGAGTGCGATGCCGAGGTGTATCACGAACATGGCGACCCCGCCTGGATCATCGCCCGGGGGGCGGCGCTTCGAGACAGCGAGGGGACCATAGTCGAGCTTTATGGCACGGTACAGGACATCACGGAGCGCAAACTGGCAGAGCAGCAGTTGCTGCACAACCAGCAGGTGGCCCTCGATACCCAGCGCCGCGCCAGGCTGGCGGCGCTCAATCTGATGGATGACGCCATCAGCGCCCGCATCCGCGCCGAGACCACCAGCAGCGCCCTGCGCGAGAGTGAACAACGGTTGCTGCTGGCCCAGGAGGGGGCGCACATCGGGATCTGGGAGTGGAACATCCAGAGTGGTCGCCTCTACTTCTCCCCCGAGTGCGCCCGCCTCTATGGCCGCAGCGCCGAGCAGCTCGGCGAGATCCACACCTGGCAGCGCTGCCTGCACCCGGACGACAAGCCACGCATCGACAAGCTGCTGGCAGACCTCCCCGCCGGCGGCAAGCCGGTCGAACTCGAGTTCCGGATCCTGCTGCCCAATGGCGAGGTGCGCTGGCTCAGCAGCAAGGGCAGCGTCTATCGGGATGCCCAGCAGCGCCCGCTGCGCCTGCTCGGCATCCATCTGGACATCACGGAGCGCAAACTGGCAGAGCAGCAGCTGCGCCAGCTGTCGCTCGCGCTGGAGCAGAGCCCGGACGGCGTCTTCATCACCGATACCCAGGCCCGCATCGAGTATGTCAACGTCGCCTTCCTGACCACCAGCGGCTACCAGCAGAGCGAAGTGATCGGCCAGACCCCGACCCTGCTGCGCTCCGGCCTCACCCCCAGGGCCACCTATATCGCCCTGTGGGACGCCATCAAGCGCGGCCAGCGCTGGCACGGCGAGTTCATCAACAAACGCAAGGACGGCTCCCACTACCATGTGCTGGCCACCGTCTCCCCCATCCGCCAGGAGAACGGGGTCGTGACCCACTACGTGACGGTACAGGCCGACATCACCGAGAAGAAGCAGCTCGGCGAGGAGCTGGATCAATACCGCTATCATCTGGAGGAGATGGTTGACGAGCGCACCCTGCAACTGGCCCAGGCCCACCAGCGGGCGGAGAGCGCCAACCGCGCCAAGAGCGCGTTTCTGGCCAACATGAGCCACGAGATCCGCACCCCCATGAACGCCATTCTGGGGCTCACCTATTTGCTCAAACGCGACACGCCGGATCACACCCAGCAGGAGCGACTGGAGAAGATCGACAACGCCGCCCAGCACCTGCTCACCATCATCAACGACATTCTCGATCTCTCCAAAATCGATGCCGGCAAGATGGCGCTGGAGCAGAGCGACTTCTCCCTCACCGCCATGCTGGACAACGTCAGCGCCCTGATGAGCGAGCAGGCCCGCGCCAAGGGGCTCACCATCATAGTCGACATCGGCGACACCCCGGCCTGGGTGCACGGCGACATCACCCGTCTGCGCCAGGCGCTGCTCAACTACACGGCCAACGCCATCAAGTTCACCGAACAGGGCTCGGTCACCCTGCGGGTACGACCGGAGCGCCAGCTTGGCAGCGACTATCTGCTGCGCTTCGAGGTGGAGGACACCGGCATCGGCATCAGCCCGGAACAGACCGAGAAGCTGTTCCAGGCCTTCGAACAGGCGGACGTCTCCACCACCCGCAAATATGGCGGCACCGGGCTGGGGCTCGCCATCACCAGCCGGCTCGCCACCCTGATGGGCGGGGATGTGGGGGTCAGCAGCACCCTTGGCAAGGGCAGCTGCTTCTGGTTTACCGCCCGCCTGTCGGCAGGCCAGGGCGAGCCGCAACAGCCCGCCCGGCTGGAGCAGACGGTGCAGCAGGCCCTCTTTTTCGCCAACCACGCCAGGGTGCTGCTGGTGGAGGACAACGCCATCAACCGCGAGGTGGTGCTGGAATTGCTCGGCAACAGCGGCCTGGTCATAGAGACGGCGGTGAACGGCCAGGAGGCGCTGGCGCGCGTCAGTCTGCACCCCTTCGATCTCATCCTGATGGACATACAGATGCCGCTGATGGATGGCTACAGCGCCACCCGCGCCATCCGGGCACTGCCGGGTTGGGATAAGGTGCCCATTCTGGCGCTTACCGCCAGTGCCTTCGAAGAGGACAGAAGGGCCTGCGAGTCCGCCGGCATGAACGACTTTATCGCCAAACCGGTCACCCCGACCCGCCTGTTTGCAGCGCTGCAACAGTGGCTGCCCAACAGCTCAGCCGCCAAACCTGGTTATCAGCGCCGGGCCAACGATCTGCTGATCGGCCCCCTCGCCCGCCTGCAAGGGGTGCCCGGGCTCGACCTGCAACAGGGGCTGGCGGTGTTGCAGGGCAACCAGAACAAGTACGTGACCCTGCTGCGCCACTTCGCCAGCGAACACAGTCTGGACATGCAGCAGCTGGCCGCTCAGCTGCAAACCGGTGACAAGCCCGCTGCCACCCGGCTGGTGCACACCCTGCGCGGGGTGGCCAGCACCCTGGGGCTGGTCGAACTGGCCGCGCTCTGTCAGCAGCTGGAGCAGGCCCTTGCCAAAGGGAACCCGGCCACGGCCGAGCTGATGATGCCCATCGAGCGCCACCTCTCTGAGCTGCTCAACCTGCTGGGAGAGGAGGAGCGCCTGGTCCCCGCCACCTCGGCCCCCCTTGGCGGCCAGTGGCAACAACCGCTGCTGCGTCAGATGGAAGAGCTGCTGCTGCAAAGCGACACCGCCGTGCTGCCGCTGTTCGAGCAGTATGCCGCCCCCCTGATGCTCACGCTGGGCGCCCGGGGCGAGACGCTGGCACGCCAGCTCAAGGTGTTCGACTTTGATGGGGCCCTGCTCACTCTGCGGGCACTGCTGGCAACGGATGATGCTCATGGGGAACTACTGGCACGCCAGCCCGATGGCAGCAAGGGATCCCAGGGAGCCAACAGGGCGGATAAAGGGTTGAATCACTGAATAAAGTCGTGCATATAGTGGTGTTCCCCCGCGTGAAAACACCGTCCGGATCCGGTCTTTTTTCCCGTACAGGAACCCGCTGTTAAAGCATGCCATTGACATTTTTTCACTCGCCACCGGGCTCTCGGGCCCGTAGGCAACAACGTTAGTTTTAACAGTGCTTTACATGGAGCAACGAGCATGTTGTCAAAGCGTATTATCCCCTGTCTCGACGTCAAAGATGGCGTGGTGGTCAAGGGAGTGCAGTTTCGTAATCACGAGGTGATGGGTGGCATCGTCGAGCTGGCCCGCCGCTACGCCAGCGAGGGGGCCGACGAGCTGGTGTTTTACGACATCACCGCCTCGAGCGATGAGCGGGTGGTGGACAAGAGCTGGGTGAGCCGGGTGGCCGAGGTCATCGACATCCCCTTCTGCGTCGCCGGTGGCATCAAGAGTGTCGAGGATGCCCGCCAGATCCTGGAATTCGGGGCCGACAAGGTCTCCATCAACTCGCCGGCACTGGCCGATCCCACCCTCATCACCCGCCTGGCCGAGCGCTTCGGCGTGCAGTGCGTGGTGGTGGGCATCGACTCCTATTTTGATGCGCAAAGCGGTCACTATCAGGTCAAGCAGTTTACCGGCGACGAGAGCCGCACCCGCACCACCGCCTGGCATACCCTCGACTGGGTCGAGGAGGCGCAAAAGCGTGGCGCCGGTGAAATCGTGCTGAACGTGATGAACCAGGACGGCATGCGCCAGGGCTATGATCTCGAGCAGCTCAAGCTGGTGCGCGCCGTCTGCAAGGTGCCGCTCATCGCCTCCGGCGGCGCCGGTGCCATGGAGCACTTTCGCGATGCCTTCACCCTCGCCGACGTGGACGGGGCGCTGGCCGCCTCCGTGTTCCACAAAGGCCTTATCCCCATTCCCGAACTGAAACGCTGGCTGAAAACCGAAGGAGTCGCCATCCGTGAATAATCAAGCAGTAAACAACGACGCATCGCTGGCTGAGCGCCTGGACTGGGCGAAATGTGACGGCATGATCCCCGCCATCGTCCAGCATACCGCCAGCGGCGAGGTGCTGATGCAGGGATTCATGACCCGGGAAGCCCTGGATAAAACCCTGGCGACTGGCCAGGTCACCTTCTTCAGCCGCAGCAAGCAGCGCCTCTGGACCAAGGGGGAGAGCTCGGGCCATGTGCTCCAGCTGGTCGCCATCACTACCGACTGCGATCAGGACTCCCTGCTGATCGCCGCCAACCCCGTCGGCCCCACCTGCCATCTGGGCAATCCCTCCTGCTTCGACGGCCACCCCGTGCCACCGCTCGGCTTCCTGGCCGAGCTCGAGCAGATCCTGGCCGCACGCAAAGGCGCGGATCCGGCCACCAGCTACACCGCCAGCCTCTATGGCAAGGGCACCAAGCGCATCGCCCAGAAGGTGGGTGAAGAGGGTGTCGAAGTGGCGCTGGCCGCCATGGCCAAGGATCGGCAGGAACTTATCAACGAATCCGCCGATCTGCTCTACCACCTGACCGTCTTGCTGCAAAACGAGGGACTGGGTTTGAAGGATGTGGTGCAGCGGCTTTATGAGCGCCACACCAAGTGATGACCAGCCGGTGAAGCACAAACGGGCCCTGATGGGCCCGTTTCATTTAATGGCCAGCACCGGCACGAGAGCCGGCAGGCCGCACACTCTTTCAGCCGATACGGGTCCAAAAGCTCATGTTCACCGAATCAGGATCCAGCAGAGTCAGGTACTCCCCTGCCACGGCATTGTGCAACCACTGCTGGCAATAGGCTTCGACCAGTGACTGGCTGGGGGCCATCACCAGATCGGCATAGATACCGTCGGCGCCGCGCAGCAGGCAGTGCACAATGAGCTCGGACTGCTGGACAAGAAATTCGGACTCGACCCTGTGTGCCAGGGCGAGCAAATCCGCCTCCGTCACCCCTTCCCTGAGTCTGAAAGTGGCAAACTCGACGCCCCCTGCCCCTTGCATGTCGCCCTTGATGATCATCTTGTTCTCTCCGTTGTGGATGGTCTGGAGAAAACAGCATAACGAAGGGCTACTGACAGCCTTGTGTCAGTCCTGAATTGCCGTTTCGGCACCACTGCGCGCATGAGTGAACTCGTCCGACTGCCGCAGGGCGAGGTAATCGGCCAGGGTCACTCCAGGGGGCGCCCCTTCTCCCTGACGGCACAGTGCCAGGGTATCGATGCGATCCACTCTGAAATCCCGGTAGGCCTGACGCAGCGCACACCAGGCGCCGAGCGTCCAGCATCCGCCCCAGTAAAAGAGTCCGAGGGGATAGATGTGGCGGCCCGTCTTGCAGGCTTTGGCATCCTGATAACCTATTTCCAGCCAGCGGCCGGCGGTGATGGCCTCGTGCAACTGATCCCAGCGGGCGTATACCGGATGCGCCGTGCGATAGTCCGGTACCCGCACCACGGGGTCGCGGTCCGCCTGAATGCCCTGAGCCGGCAAAGCGGCCTCTATCTTGGCGAGCAGGGCCCGGGCCGGATCGGCCATCCCCTTGCCGGTCAGTACCGCCACCAGGTTCACCCCGGTGATAAGGGCCTCCAGCTCGGCTGCGCTCAACTGCAAGGGGGCCATCTCGAACCCCTCACTCAGCCGATAGCCCAGCCCGGCTTCACCATAAACGGGAATGCCAGCCAGAGAGAGATCGTCCATATAGCGGTAGATGGTGCGCTCCGAGACACACAGGCGCGTTGCCAGCTCGCGGGCGGTCAGAGGCTGGTGAGCCCGCAGCAGGTTGGTCAATTGAAACAGTCGATCCGATTTTCTCACGGACATCCTCAGGCTGGCAGGAGATGACAGGCATAGTAAGCCGGGACCGGCCCGAAAGGCACGTATTGTTGGCTGGCAACCGCTACCGGCGAGGCCTTGCTTCCTGCATCTCGTAAAGCAAAACGGGCCCGCAGGCCCGTTGATTGACTTGGCGCTCTCGTCAGAGTCACCCGAGCTGCTGGCGCAGCATAAATTTCTGCACCTTGCCGGTGGAGGTTTTCGGCAGCGGGGTGAAGATGATCCGCTTGGGGGCCTTGAAATGGGCCATCTGCTCGCGGCAAAACGCAATGAGTTCGGCCTGGGTGAGTTCACGCCCCTCCTTGAGCTTGACGAAGGCGCAGGGCACCTCCCCCCACTTCTCGTCCGGCATGGCGATCACCGCCACCTCGTCCACATCGGGGTGGCGATAGAGCACGTCCTCCACCTCCAGACTGGAGATGTTCTCCCCGCCCGAGATGATGATGTCCTTGGATCTGTCCTTGATCTCCACATAACCGTCCGGGTGCCACACCGCCAGATCGCCGCTTCGAAACCACCCCTCCGCCATCGCCTCGGCGCTGGCGGAGGGGTTCTTGAGATAGCCCTTCATCACCACATTACCGCGCAGCACGATTTCGCCCATGGTCTTGCCATCCTGAGGGACAGCCTCGCCGCTGACCGGATTGATGACCCGCATCTCTCCCTGCAGCGGTGAGGCCACTCCCTGGCGTGCTTTCAGACGCGACAGCGTGGTGGCATCCTGCCCCTGCCAGCTTTTTTGCGGCTCGCACAGCACGCAGGGGCCATAGGTTTCGGTGAGGCCATAGACGTGGGTCACGGCGATCCCCATCGCCTCCATGCCGGCGATCACGGTGGCAGGGGGCGCCGCGCCTGCCGTCATCGCCTTGATGGGGTGGTCGAGCCCGCGTTTGAGGGCCGGATCGGCGTTGTTGAGCATGTTGAGTACGATGGGCGCGGCGCAAAAATGGGTCACCTTGTGCTCGTGCAGCGCCTCATAGATGGCCGCCGCCTGCACATGGCGCAGGCAGACGCTCACCCCGGCCGTCGCCGCCAGGGTCCAGGGGAAACACCAGCCGTTGCAGTGAAACATCGGCAGGGTCCAGAGATAGACGCTGTGCTTGGGCAGCTCCCAGGAGAGCACGTTGTTGACTGCATTGAGGTGGGCGCCGCGATGGTGATAGACCACCCCCTTGGGGTTGCCGGTGGTGCCGGAGGTGTAGTTAAGCGAGATCGCCTGCCACTCATCTTGCGGCAACCAGCCGGGCTCATCCCCGCTCCCCTCGGCAAGAAACCCCTCATAGGTGAGCTCGCTGACTAGCTCCCCTTCCCGATAGAGGGGATCGTCGATGGCGATGAGCAGCGGCGAGTGTTCAATCAATGCCAGCGCCTTGCGCACCACGGAGCCAAACTCCCGGTCCACCAGCACCACCTTGCTCTGGGCATGCTGGAAGATAAAGGCCATCGACTCGGCATCGAGCCGGGTGTTGATGGTGTTGAGCACGGCGCCGCTCATGGGCACCCCGAAGTGGGCCTCGAACATGGCCGGGGTATTGGGGGCGACGATGGAGACGGTATCCCCCTCGCCGATGCCATGGCGGCGAAGGGCCGAGGCCAACTGGCGGCAGCGTCGCTCGGTCTGGGCCCAGCTCTGGCGCAGGGGGCCGTGGATCAGCGCCGGATAGTCGGGATAGACCCGGGCGGCCCGTCCCAGAAAGCTGATGGGGGTCAGCGCCTCATAATTGGCGGGATTTTTTTCCAGATCGCGCTGATAGATGTTCTGCTCTGTCATCGGGTTCCTTCCTCGCAGGTAGCAAAAGCGGTGCGCTCCCGGGAGCGCCGGCAACCATCGTCTGGCGTCCTGCCAGAGGGTGCTCGTATCGGGGATCACAGCCTAGCGCGAGGCGATGGCCACAGGTATTAGCAAAACGTCTTAGAGGCGCTGCGCCGGCAACGCGAATCTGACTAAGCTGCATGCTGATGCCTGTTTTTTCAGCGACAAATATCGACGGCCAATATCCTCAGCATAAAACCCGGCAAATAATGAATATGCTGATGCTTGCATGCAAGCTGGTCATATCTGGTTGCAGGCTTGCCGATATCGATATATTTACAAACAATGCCAGCTGGATATTTATGGCATAAGCAAGCGCATCGGTTTATTGCCAATAAATTAATGACAGATTCCTCATGAAATATATTTTGTGACGGCATCCATAAAGCAGGCCCGCAGCGCTGTTCATGCTTCCCCTCGGCGGGTTATGGTTTCTTTGTGAAACAATCTACCGGATGTTCAATATCAGGCCAGATTTCTCGCCATACGATGCGCTACAACCAGTGAGTTTGCGCACTCTCGCTGCATGACGAAGGAACCCTATCGACCCGATATTCCGCCGAGCCCGAACCTGCTTTATCGAGGAGCATTCTATGTGTGCCGAGCCGAATACCCAGACCCGCAGACAATTTCCCACCGCGTTTACCATCTTGTTTTTGATCATGTTGTTGGCCATCGCCCTCACCTGGATAATTCCGGCGGGCGCCTATGCCAAGCTCTCTTATAATACCGCCAGCCATATGCTGACCATCAACACGCCGCAAGGGGAAACCCGGCGAGTGCCCGCCACTCAGGATGAGCTGACCAGACTCGATATCAATATCGGGGTGGAGCAGTTCGTCAACGGCACCATCCGCAAGCCCATCGCCATCCCCGGTACCTATGAGCGGCTGGCCCAGGCGCCGAAGGGGCTCTCCGACGTGGCAGTGAGCATGGTCAAGGGCACCATAGAGGGGGCCGACATCATCGTCTTCATCCTGGTGCTGGGGGGGCTTATCGGCGTCATCAACAAGACCGGCGCCTTCAATGCCGGACTGGTGGCGCTGTCGCGCAAGACCCGCGGCAACGAGTTTATGTTTGTGGCGCTGGTCTGCTTTGTGATGGCTCTGGGGGGCACCACCTGCGGACTGGAGGAGGAGGCGGTCGCCTTCTATCCCATCCTGGTGCCCATCTTTCTGGCGCTCGGCTATGACGCCATCGTCTGCGTGGGGGCCATCTTCCTTGCCGCCTCCATGGGCACCACCTTCTCCACCATCAACCCCTTCTCGGTGGTGATCGCCTCCAACGCCGCCGGCATTCCCTTTACCGAGGGGCTGAGCTTTCGCGCCGTCGGCTGTCTGGTGGGCACCCTGGTGGTGATCGGTTATCTCTACTGGTACTGCAAGAAGATCAAGGCCAACCCCGCCTTCTCCTACACCTATGAGGACAGAGAGAGCTTTCGGGCCCGCTTCCTGAAAGAGAGCTCCCTTGATGAAGGGGTCACCTTCACCCTGCGCCGCAAGATCATCCTGACCCTGTTCATCCTCGCCTTCCCCCTGATGGTGTGGGGCGTCTCCATGGCTGGCTGGTGGTTCCCGCAGATGGCGGCTTCCTTCCTTGCCGTCGCCATCGTCATCATCTTTATCTCCGGCCTCAAGGAGAAAGAGGCGGTCGAAGCCTTCACTCAGGGGGCGTCCGAGCTGGTGGCGGTCTCGCTCATCATCGGGCTGGCGCGGGGGGTCAACCTGGTGCTGGATCAGGGGATGATCTCGGACACCATTTTGGCCTATGCCTCCAGTCTGGTGGCCGGCATGCACGGCGCCGTGTTTGCGGTGGCCCAGATGCTGGTGTTCACCCTGTTGGGGCTGGTGGTGCCCTCCTCTTCGGGGCTGGCGGTGCTCTCCATGCCCATCATGGCGCCGCTGGCGGATACCGTGATGATCCCGCGCTATATCGTGGTGTCGGCCTACAACTGGGGGCAATACGCCATGCTGTTCCTGGCCCCCACCGGGCTGGTGCTGGTCACCCTGCAGATGCTCGGCATCCAGTTCAACCAGTGGGTCAGGTTCGTGCTGCCCATGGTGGGCTTCGTGCTGGGCTTCGGCGCCCTGATGCTGGTGGCGCAGGTGATGATGCTCTAGCCCCTGACCCCGGCGGGGTCAGGCTTAAACTGCGGCGCAGATCCGGAGCCTAGTGGCGCACCCTGTGCTGCTGGCGAAAACAGAAGAGCTTGAGGCTGATGTCGGCAAGGTCGGCGGGCAGCTCCTGCGCCGTCTCGCAGAGGGGTTGATAGAGGGAGTCCAGCAGCCGCTGGGCTTGTTCCCGGGTGATGATGCCGGCCTGCACGGCCGGTTGTATCCATATTGGCAGCATCGACATATGAACCCCCTTGCTGACCGGATGACCGCAGCCAATCTGGCCTGACTGCGGGTGGCGCCTGCCGGCTCACATTGCTGCGGGCCGCCAGAGACACGCGATTGATCCTCTCTGCCAACAGAGCAAGCATAATGCTTGCCGTGATCTGTTATCGGCCGCCAATCCTCCCCGCAACAGTGATTTATCAAGCGGTTGGCGTGCCCAGACTGGCCCTTGTTGACGACTAGGCCCCCCTTGTTTGCCACTGCGCCAGTCGGCAGCGGCAGAAGCTTGGCGCAAAATGGGAAAATAGGCCCAGCTGAATCGCAAAATGCCACTCGCAGATCACTTTTGCTGCCCTCAGCCGCCCTTTGTCGCCAAAGCCCGACACCTTTTTGACGAGACGCTTTTCGGTGCAGTCAGGGGCTGTCGTGCCCGCACGGGCTTTGCCTTGTGCCTCCTTGCCCTTGTGCCAAGATGAGCGCAAGCAAGAGACGCATCCCGTGATGCATTTGAGGAGAAGAGAAAATGAACAAATCCATGTTGGCAGGAGTCGGGATCGGTGTGGCTTCTGCGCTGGCCTTGTCAGCCGCCGCCAGCGGATCCCTGTTTTCATCACAGCCTCAGTTCGCCGAAGTGCTGGCCAGCAAAGCGGTGACCGAGACCATCAAGACCCCCCGTCAGGAGTGTCGCAACGTCACCGTGACCCACCGCAAACCGGTGCAGGACGAGCACAAGATCCTGGGTACCGTGGTCGGCGCGGCGCTGGGCGGCGTGCTTGGCAACCAGTTTGGTGGCGGCAACGGCAAGAAGGTGGCGACCGCTGCGGGCGCCGTGGCCGGTGGCTATGCCGGCAACCAGGTGCAGGGCAACATGCAGGCCGGTGATACCTACACCACCACAGAGCAGCGCTGCAAGACGGTGCAGGAGAGCAGCACCCGTACCCTGGGCTATGACGTCACCTACCGCCTCGCCGGTCAGGAAGGGGTGATCCGCATGAACAAGGCCCCCGGCGCCACCATCCCGGTCAAGGATGGCAAGCTGGTGATCGACGGCCCCCAGAGCGGCAGCTGATCCCGTCAGCGTGTCCAGCTCAGAGGCCCATCCTGGTGATGGGCCTCGTTGTTTTCGGCACGTTGGCCTGCAACCGCAAGGTGGCCAACAACAGAAAGGGGCCCGCAGGCCCCTTTTTATATTGAGAAGTCATCCTCAGTGGCGACCGAAGGGCCACCAGGACTTGTCGTTGTCCAGAATGTCGACCCGGGTCTCCTGCAGGTTGCCCGGCTGGCCACCCTGCAGCGCGGCCAGACTCACCTTGAACTGCTCGGTGGGCTCGACAAACCAGTCATCGATGATCAGCACCTTGACCGACTTGCTGCCCCCCTCGCCCGCGGCCCAGCTCACGGTCTGGCTGAACCAGGGCAGGAAATCCAGCCCCCAGCGCGCCGTGACCCCGTCAAGGGCCACCCGGGCCCGGGCCGGCTTGCTCAGATCGCCGCTGCGCACCAGCGGGATCTCGGCAAACCACTGCCCCTCGTTCACCGTCATGCTGGCACGCGCCAGCGAAATGGTGGACGGCGCCAGCTTGTCCTTGATGGTCACCAGGGTCTGGTGCTGCTCGCCCAGGGTCGCGCCGCTCGCATCAAACAGCTCCAGGGTAAAGGTCTCGTCCCCCTCGCGCAGGGTGTCGCTCTTCACCGGGATGCTGATGGTCTGGCTGTCGCTCTCGCCCGCCCCCCAGTGCAGGGTGCCGGTGAGCGGCGCCACGTCGTTGGCATCGGCGCTGCCGTAGGCGATGCGATAACTCACGCTGGCCTCCCCATGGCTGCCATCGCTGCGGCTGACGGTCAGGGACAGGGTGTTGCCCTCCTCCACATTCGCGGCGGCGCTCTCGAGGCTCAACACCCCGGCGGGGGGCAGCGGATACTGGATGGCCACCAGCACGGGGTCGTGATCCGAGGCGCTGAAGGGCCCTTCGGATTTCGCCAGCTGGCCGCTGTACTTGCTGCCGTACTCGAAGAAGTTGCTCTCGGCGGAGTTGATGTGCCAATCCTCGATGCCGATCACCTTGGCCGCGAGGCTCGGATTGGCCAGGGCGTGATCCAGGTTGCCGAGCTCCCCTTCATAGCTGTAGGAGTAGGTGTCGGTGCCGTGGAAGCGGGTGTTGAGGTTGATAAGGCCATATCCCTTGCCCAGGGCGCTGCCGCTCTCCTCGAAGGGCTGGCCCGCCAATGTGGTGAAGGAGGCGCTCATGATCTGGCGCGACTGAGCGGCCGGATCATAGTCGGTCAGCACCCGGATGGGATCCTCCATGCCGTAGGCGTTCATGTCGCCGATAAGCAGCAGATCCCCGCTCACCCCCTTGAGCTGTTCCCCCAGCACCTTGGCGGCGGAGACCCGCAGCGCGTTGCAGTGGCCCTGGCCATCCAGGGGATCGGCGGTGGCGTAGTCGGGGTAATCCTCGAAGCAGGCGGAGCCCTTGGACTTGAGGTGGTTGACCACCAGGGTCAGGGGCGCATCCCCCTTGGGCGAGCTGAAACGCTGCACCAGCGACTCGCGCATCCCCTGGTTGATGGTCACCGGCTTGCCGCTGGCATCCTGCGCCTCGGCCTGCTGCACCGGCAGCGCGATGAGGCTGGCGGCTCCCTCCGGGGTCACCTTGGCGGGTCGGTAGATGAGGCCCACCGTGATGGCGTCGGTGCCGATGGGCTTGCCATCCGGCGAGGCAATCCAGCGGTAGTGATCCGCCTCGTCCGGCTGGGCGGCGTTGAGGGCCCCCACCAGGTTGGCGATGGCGGAGTTATCGCCGTAGCCGTTGTTCTCTATCTCCATCAGCCCCACCACGTCGGCATTGAGACGGGTGATGGCGCTCACGATCTTGGTGCGCTGCAGCTCGAACTCCGCCACCGTCAGGGCGCCCCGGTTGCTGCCGGTGGGGTTGGCATCGCCCCCCACGACAGTGGTGAAGAAGTTGAGCACATTGAAGCTCGCGACCCGCAGATCCCCCGCCTCGGCGAGTTCCGGCGTTTCCACCCGATCCCAGCCGCTGTGATCTATCTGGCTGGCGTCGATGCGGTTGCTGGCCACCAGTCGGAACAGGTTGTAGGAGTAGCCAAGCGCCCCCTCCAGCCCGTTGAGCTTGTCGCCGATGCGCAGGTAACCGTCCTCGGCGTTGAAGCCGGGGAACCAGGGCAGCACACCGTCCGGCGCCTTGGCGTCGGTCTCCACCACCAGCTGGTTCTGCTGGTTGCGAAGGGCCCAATTGCTCGCCTCCTGACTCATGGCGGCAAACTTCTGGGTCGACTTGATGAGCGGCGCGCCATAAGCCAGCACCAGGTTGTTGCGCTTGCCGTCGTAGTCGAAGCTGAAGTTGCGGGTCACTACCAGGCTGGATTCAGGCACCAGCCGCACCTGCATCCCCTCGTGACGTTCCAGCAGCTGGCTCAGGCTCTCCCCCGCCACCGGCACCAGATCCACCGCCGCCGGCACGGCCCCAGCAGGCCGGGTCACTACCAGCTCGTCGGCGTTGATCTGGGTCTGGTTGAAATACTCTTTCACCTTGCCCGAGACGCACACCTCGGCCCCCGGCACGATGGCAGCGTTGGCCTTGGTGCTGTAGACGAAGAGGCCGTCGGAGGTGGCCGGATCGCCGTCCCCCTGTTCATCCTGGATGAAGAAGCCCTTGTAGAGGCCGCTCACCACCTGGGTCACCACACCGCGGGTGGCATAGGCCTGCTCAGACTCGAACTTGCCGGCCGGCACCAGCGGGCTGCTGTTGCCGGGGCCCTGAATGGCGGGCACCGGCACCAGGCTGTCCACCGGGCAGACGAAGGCGGGCGGCTGGGTACCATCGCAGGGGCCATCGCCGCTGCAACCCAGGCCACTGGCGTCATCTTTCGGGGCGGCCACATATTCGAGCGCCGGATCGAAGGGGGCGGTTGCATCAGTCCGACCCGTGGTGACGGTGGCCTTGCGGCGCAGGGTCATGTCCAGGGTCGAGACGTTGCCCGACACCCAGGCCGTACCCGGATCCACCCCCACCTGGCCGAAGCTGTCGATTATCTCGCTGCCGCGATAGAGCACCAGGGCATCGTCACCGTTGAACACCAGGTTGCCGCTGGTGCGGTTGGCCTTGGCCAGGATCTCGGCATTTGCAGAGGGGTTGGCCAGCACCAAAGTGGCCCCCGGGGCCAGGGTGCCTTGCAGCGCCAGGCTGTTGGTGGGGGATTCGCTGATGGGTTTGCCGTTGGCGTAGAGCGCCAACCGGTATTGGGAGAGATCGACGGCGTCGCTGCCGAGGTTGCTCAGCTCCACCGCCTTGTTGTTGCCCGAGCCTTCCAGGTATTCGCTGATGAGCAGTTGTGCCTGTGCCTGTCCCGCCAGCGCCAGCCCGACGGCCAGCGCTACCAGAGAGTGTCTTCCTGACATGCCAGTTTCCTTTTCTTTTTGACGTTATGTTTTGCGCCCCGCCAGGCGGGCCGCAGCACCTTGTTACGATTCTGATTGAGCATCATGGTGGCCTCGGCCAACCACGGCGCCTACTCTGCCCGTTTCGGCGCAGGGCCGCCGCGAGCTGGCTAACAATTACAGAAAAATGTTGCGGTCACGTGACGAAAAAGGGGCTTTTTTTCCGCCCCCTTGCCGTTATTTTCCGTTATTTCCCGCCCACCGGTATTTGCTGCCGCCAATAGGCAAAAGAGGCGCACAAGATGGCGACACTAGTTGACATAGTGCGTAAAAACAGTCGCTTGCCATTTCCAGGTCGCTGCGCGGACCAGGCTGTTCATTATTTGTGCTGATAGCTGGGCAGTGCAGTATGCCTGTTCCCCAGTGCCCGCCTGAAATAACGGGATGCGTGCTTGAGCGGCGGGGTAAAAATAACCCTCCCGGCATATTTCAGACGCTGCTACCTCGCTGCCGAACGACGGTTTGAGAGGCTAATCGAGGGGCTAACCCATCACCCCTTGCAGCACTTTTTCACCGCCCGCACCACGTTCTGATAACCGGTGCAGCGGCACAGATTCCCCGACAGCCCGCGGCGGATCTCCGCCTCGGTCAAGGGTCGGCGATCTGTCTTGTCGAGCAGGGCGGCGCTTGCCATCACGAGGCCCGGGGTGCAAAAACCGCACTGCACCGCCCCCTCGTCGATAAAGGCCTGCTGCACGTCGGAGAGCTCATTGCCCTGCCGCTCCCCCTCCACGGTGCGAATGGATTTGCCATCGGCCCATACCGCCAGATAGAGGCAGCTGTCGATGGCCACGCCATCGACCCGCACGGTACAGGCGCCGCACTCACCGACGCTGCACCCCTCTTTCACGCTGATAAGCCCCTGCCCGCGCAGGAAGTGGAGCAGCGACATGGTGGGCGGCACCGCATAGGAGTAAGGCTTGCCGTTGATCTCGCACTGGATTTCTACGGCAGCACAGCTTTGCGGTTGCATCATAGGATCTTGCCTCCGGCACGTTCGACGGCGCAGGTGATCACCCGCTGCGCCAGGGTTTTGATCAGGTGCAGGCGAAACTCCTTTTCTGCCCGCCAGGAGGAGCGCGGCGTCACATCGGCCACCACCGCCTCGGCAATGGCTGCAAGGGTTGCCCGAGTCAGCGGTTGCCCCTCGGCCGCCGCTTCGGCGTGCGGGGTGCGCACCGGCGTCGGGGCCGCCACCCCGTAGGCCAGCCGCAGGCGCTTGAAGTGGCCATCCTCAATCTGGCAGTAGGCGGCGCAGCCGATGGTGGCGATGTCCATGGCACCCCGCATGGCGTACTTGAAGTAGTGGGAGCCCACCTGGGAGTGCGCGTCCGGGGCAAAGTGGAATGCCACCAGGATCTCCGCCGGTTGCAGCGCCACCTTGCCGGGGCCGGTGTGAAAACCGGCGATGGGGATGCGGCGCGTGCCATCGGGGCCGGCGATCTCCAGCTCTGCTTCCAGCGCGACCGTGGGCGCCGCCGAGTCGGCACTGGTGGCGCCGTTGCAGATGTTGCCGCCATAGGTGGCGACGTTGCGGATCTGCGGCCCGGCGATGGTGGCAGCGGCCTCCGCCAGCATCGGCAGGCGGCGCTGCACCAGTTCGTTTTCGATGAGCTCGGTAAAGGTGGTGCCAGAGCCGATACGGATCGACCCATCAGGCAGCTCACTCACCCCTTTGAGCTCGGGCAAGTCGTGAATATCGACGATATGACGATAGGCGGCGTTGAGGTGATGGAGCTGGATCATCACATCGGTGCCACCGGCCAAGAGGCGCGCCTCGGGATCGGCCTGGCGCAGGGCAACGGCCTCGGCCACGCTGTGGGCCTTGTAGTAACGGGCAATATCAAACATGGCGTTGCTCCTCCCCTGCTCCCTCGCCAATCAAACCCGCTGCGACAAACGCCCTGAACAGGGTCTTGGGGGTGATGGGCAGCTCGTTGATGGCGACCCCGGTCGCCATGCGAATGGCGTTACGGATCGCCGGGCCCGGCGAGATAATGGGCGGTTCCCCCAGGGATTTGTGGCCATAGACCGACTGGGGCTCGTAGGTCTGCACGAAGTCGCATTCGAGCTCGGGCAAATCCAGCATGGTGGGGAACTTGTAGTCGAGCAGGTTGGGGTTGCGCACCACGCCGGTTTTGGCGTCGATGATCATCTCCTCGAACAGGGACCAGCCGATCCCCATTCCCATGCCGCCGTGCACCTGCCCCTCTGCCAGCTGTGGGTTGAGGATCTTGCCCGCATCGTGCAAGTTGAGGATGCGATTGATGGTCACCTTGCAGAGATCGATGTCGACACTGAGATCGACAAAGGTGCAGCCAAAGCTCGGTGGGTTGGTGGTGGTCTTGTGGGAGACCTCCGAGGTGATCTGGCCGCCGATGGTGAGGTGGTAGTAGGCGTTGACCGACACCTCGGCGACGCTTATCAGCACCTTGTCCGGCGCACCGGCCAGTACCACGTAGCCGTCGATCAGGGTGAGCGATCCCACATCCTGATGGCAGAGCTGGGATGCCAGCGACAAAATGCGGGCCCGCAACTGCAGCGCCGCCTGATGGATGGCGGGGGCCGCCACATAGCTCTGGCGCGAGGCAAACGAGCCAGGATCGTAGGCGGTGATGTCGGTATCCTGGGTCGAGATGACCCGGATCTGCTCAAACGGAATGCCTAAGGTCTGGGCCGCCATCTGGGCAAAGACGGTGTCCGACCCCTGCCCAATCTCGGTGGCGCCGATCTGCAGATTGACGGTGCCATCCTGATTGAGCAGCATGCGGGCGCCGGCGATCTCCACCCCCACCGGATAGGTGTTGGAGCCGTAGCTAAAGCAGGCCACCCCGATGCCACGGCGCACCCGACTCGCCGGATCCTGTGCCAGACATTCGGCCTTGAGCCGCTCCCACTGGAACTGCTCGCCGCCCCGGCGCAGACACTCGGGGAGCCCTGCGCTGTAGATGGTCTTCTGGTTGACCTGATTGACATCCCCCTCGCGGGCCACGTTGGCGATGCGAACTTCGAGCGGGTCGAGCCCCAGCTCGGCGCAGGCGTCATCCAGCATGCATTCGAGGGCAAACACCACCTGGGGCGCGCCGTAACCGCGCATGGCGCCGGCGGTGGGCAGGTTGCTGTAGAAGGTTTTGGCGTCGTAGCCAAAGGCGCTGCGCGGATAGAGGTAGCTTATCTTGTTGGCGCCGGCACTGGCGATGGAGTGGCCGTGGGAGGCATAGCCGCCGGTGTTGGAGAGCACATCGAGCTGATACCCCTTGAGGGTGCCATCCCGGTTGATGCCGAGGGTGCCGTCGATGGCAAAGCCGTGGCGGGTGCGGGAAGCAAAGAAACACTCCTCCCGGCTCAAGGAAACCTTGACCGGCACGCCGCCAAGCTTGTAGCTCAAAAATGCCGCCATCGGCTCTTCCAGCACATCCTGCTTGTTGCCAAAACCGCCGCCCATGTAGGGCTTGATCACCCGCACGCTCGACCAGGGCAGGCCGAGGGATTTGGCGACCCGGCTGCGCACTATCTGGGGGATCTGGGTGCTGGTGACGACGATGATATGGTCCGGCTGATCCATGTAGGCGTAGCAGGTCACCGTCTCCAGATGACAGTGCTGCACCACCGGCGTCTGGTAGTGCCCCTTGAACTGCAAGTCGGCGGCGGCGATGGCCTGCTCCGGCTCTCCCGCCCGGATCTGACTCTGGCGCAGCAGGTTGCCGGTCGGGTGGATGGGATAGGCCCCCTCGGCCAGGGCGCTGGCCGCATCCGTCATCACCGGCAGCGGCTCGTAGGTCACCTTGACCAGTGCTGCCGCTTTTTCGGCGACCAGCGGATCGCGGGCCACGACTATGGCGACCCCATCGCCGAAGTGACGCACATGGTCAGTGAGCAGACGGCGGTCTTTCACATCCCGCTTGGTCTCATCAAGGGACCAGGCGTGACCGGCGGTACGAAAGCAGGTGGTGGGCACATCCTCGTGGGTGAACACGGCTTCGACCCCGTGCAGGGCCAGCGCCTCGCTGGCGTCGATGGTGAGCACCTTGCCGTGGGCGATGTTGCTTCGCACGTATTTGGCGTGGCGCATGCCGAGCATGATGTTGTCGTCGGTGTAGCGGGCGCTGCCGGTCACCTTGGCCTCGGCATCCACCCGCTTGAGCGGTAATCCTATGGACATATGCAAGTCCTTTGTCAGGCAGAAAAATCAGAACCGGTATAAAAAACAGCAAGATATGCGCCCGTTTCCGGCACCTCGGGCCAACCGGGGGGCAAAGGCGGCGAGCAAAGGGAAGAAGTGTGAAGAAGATCCCATCCGGCGCCCATCAGGCGCTCCGTCATGGCCGTGGCCAGTCCCGCAGCAGCAGCCCATGGAGGGCTCGGCAGCGCAATTGCCGGGCGGCGTTATCAATCTGGTAAGCCCCGTTATCAAAATGGTATGAGTTCGATTTGCAGGGCGAGGCCGGCCAAGAGAGGCTGGCCCCGCGATAAAGAAGGACGCGATGCGGACTAGATGGCCCAGCCGCCAGCGTAGAAGAGCACCAGCGCCAGGGCGATGATGACGGTGCCGACGTTGAGCTTGCGCCACTCCTTCGAGCAGATACGACCGATCACCAGGGCGCTGAAGCCCAGCATGATGCCGGTGACGATGTTGCAGGTGAGCACGATGAAGACGGCGCACAGCAGGCCGGACATGGCCCCGACAAAGTCATCGAAGTCGAGCCGGGCGACGTTGCTCAGCATCAGCAGCCCCACGTACATCAGCGCCGGTGCGGTGGCATAGGCCGGCACCAGGTAGGAGAGCGGCGAGAGGAACAGCATCAGCAGGAACAAGACCCCCACCACGGTGGCGGTAAGGCCGGTCTTGCCACCTGCCGCCGTGCCCGCCGCCGATTCGATGTAGACGGCGGCCGGCGCGGCCCCCACCAGACCGGAGAAGATACTGCTGATGGAGTCGGCACTGAGCGCCTTGCCGCTGTTGATGATGTGACCATCCTTGTCCAGCAGGTTGGCCTGCCCCGCCACGGCGCGAATGGTGCCGGTGGCATCAAACACCGCCGTCATCACCAGCGCCAGCACGCTTGGCAGCACCAGCGGCGAGAGCGCCCCCATCACGTCCAGGCTGAAGATGAGGGAGTTGCCCTGCTCGTCGGCGAGGCTCGGCATGGCGAACAGCCCCTGGTACTTGACCGCCGGATCGAAGATGAGGCCGAAAATGGAGATGGCGATGATCACCAAGAGGATCCCGCCCGGAACTTTAAGCTTCTCCAGCCCGACGATGACCGCCAGCCCGATAAGGGACATGATGACCGGCATGGAGGTAAAGGCCCCCAGCGCCACCGGCAGCCCCTCCAGCGGGTTCTTGATCACCAGCCCTACCCCGTTGGCGGCGATCAGCAGGAGGAAGAGCCCGATGCCGATGCCGGTGCCGTGGGCGATCCCCATCGGCAGGTTGTCGAGGATCCAGCTGCGCACCCCGGTCACCGAGATGGCGGTAAACAGCACCCCCATCAGAAAGACGGCGCCGAGCGCCACCGGGATGGCGATCTGCTGCCCCAGCACCAGGCTGAAGGCGGTAAAGGCGGTGAGCGAGATGGCGCAGCCGATGGCCATCGGCAGCTTGGCCCAGAGCCCCATCAGCAGCGAACCAAAGCCCGCCACCAGACAGGTGGCCACGAACACGGCGCCGGGGGGAAAGCCCGCCTTGCCGAGCATGCTGGGCACCACGATCACCGAATAGACCATGGCGAGGAAGGTGGTGAGCCCCGCCAGCACCTCCTGGCGCACATTGCTGCCCCGCTCGCTGATCATGAAGTAGCGATCGAGCGCGCCGCCGGCGGGCTGTCGTCCCGCCGCCGCCCCCTTGTCCGCAACTGCCCCGTCCATCTCGTTTATCCTGTTTGTCTGGCTCATGGCCGACTCCTTCCTGCATCCCTGAATGTGTCGTGACGAAATGGCGGTCGGTGCCGTGGATCTCTGCTGCCACGGTCGCCGGCATCATGGGGTTGGCAGGCAAGGCAAACGTTTGACTTGCCATCTAAAAAACCGGGCCATTTCACCTGCTGTGGCGGGGCAAACGCCCCGCCTGTCGTGCGGCGCAGGTACCACGCTGGCCCCTGCTGCCGTGTTCCCGGGGCGAGCATACCCGCCCCTCTGCTTTGAAAAGCGGATCAGCCCCGCTCGTGCACCAGCTGACCATCCACATAGGTGCGGTAGATGGATCTGTCATCCCCCAGGGTCAGCAGCACGAACAGCTTGTCGCGCAAGGTGGTGGAGTTGTCGTAGCGCAGCTGCTGCAGCGGGGTGGCGACCGGGTCGAGCACCACGAAATCCGCCTCCTTGCCCACCGCGAAGCTGCCGATCCGCTCGTCCAGCCCGAGCGCATGGGCGCCGCCCAGGGTGGCGAGATAGAAGGCCTGATAGGCCGAGAGGCGCTCGCCCTGCAACTGCATCACCTTGTAGGCCTCGTTGAGGGTCTGCAGCATGTTGAAGGTGGTGCCGGCGCCAATGTCGGTGCCCATCCCCACCTTCACCTGCTTGTGCCACGCCTTGTGCAGCTTGAAGAGGCCACTGCCCAGATACAGATTGGAGGTGGGACAAAACGCGATGGTGGAGCCGGTCTCCTTCAGGCAATCCCACTCCTGCTCTTCCAGATGGACGCAGTGGGCAAACACGCAGTTGTGGCCGGTGAGCCCGTGCTGGTGATAGACGTCGAGATAGCCCTGATGCGCCGGGAAAAGGGATTTCACCCAGGCTATCTCGTCCTTGTTCTCGCACAGGTGGGTGTGCAGATAGGTGGTCGGGTACTCTTCGCGCAGCCGTCTCGCCATCGCCAGCTGCGCCGGGGTCGAGGTGGGGGCAAAGCGCGGCGTGATGGCGTAGAGCAAGCGGCCGTTGCCGTGCCAGCGCTCGATAAGCGCCTTGCTCTGCGCATAGCTGCTCTCGGCGGTATCGAGCAGATAATCTGGCGCGTTGCGATCCATCATCACCTTGCCGGCGATCATTCGCATGTTGATGCGACTGGCCGCCTCGAACAGGGCATCCACCGACTCGGGGTGGACGGTGCCAAACACCAGCGCCGTGGTGGTGCCGTTTCGCAGCAGCTGCTTGATGAAGAAGGTGGACATCTCGCGGGCGTACTCGAGATCGTTGTAGCGCCGCTCGGCCGGGAAGGTGTGGCGGTTGAGCCACTCCAGCAGCTGCTCGCCATAGGCCCCCACCATCTCGCTTTGCGGGTAGTGGATGTGGGTGTCGACAAAGCCGGGCACTATCATCTTGCCGCGATAATCCCGCACCCGCACCTGGGCCGGAATGCGATCACGGCCCTCCTCCCACTGGCCGAACCAGTCGATGCAGCCGTTGCGGATGATCAGCAGGCCGTCTTCGATGAGGCGGGCATTGGGCTCTATCTCCTCGGGCTGGCTCACCACCCGGGTGATGTCGAAGAAGCTGCCGCGCACCGCCTTGACGGAGTTGTCGTTTTTCATCTCTCAATTCCCTCTTGTTGTTCGTTAGCCGCGATCCACTTGCGGGGCGCACACCTGGGCCTCGTCCGTCGCCAGCCCCTGTTGGCGGGCAGTGGCCGACGGAGCGGGTCGGGTGGCAAAACGGGTGTCGGGCTTGTCGCTCAACTGGATCAGCTCCACCGCCTCGGCGGCATTGGCGGCCACCTTGCGTCTGCGGCTTTGCGGCAGCACCAGGTTCATGATGATGGCGGTGATGCCGCCGGCGCAGATGGGGTTCTCCACCAGCATGTAGATCCCCGCCGGCAACACCTTGAAGACGTTCGGGTCGTAGGAGACGCCGAGCCCCAGCCCGAGCGAGGTGGCGACGATCAGGGTCTCGCGTCGATCGAAGCCGTGACTGATGATGATGCGTCCGCCGGCGATGGCGATCATGGAGAACATGATGACCATGGCCCCCCCCATCACCGGTGACGGTATGGTGGTGAAGAAGCGCCCCACCACCGGGAAGAGGCCGAGCAGCACCAGGATGACGGCGATGAACTTGCCCACGTGGCGCGAGGCCACCCCGGTCATCTGGATGACGCCGTTGTTCTGGGCAAAGGTGGTGAGCGGCAGGGAGCCGAGCGCCGAGGCGATCACCGACACCAGGCCGTCCGCCAGCACGCCGCCGGAGAGCCGTTTTTGAAACTCGGGGCCCTGGATCTGCCGGTGGGAGACCATGGCGGTGGCGGTGATGTCCCCCACCGCCTCCAGCACGCTCAACAGATAGATGGTGCCGGCCAGCACGAAGGCGTGCAGATCGAAGGAAAAACCGTACTTGAACGGGATGGGTACTGTGATGAGTGGCAGGTTCTCAAGGGCGGAGAAATCCACCATGCCGAGCATCAGGGCTACCGCATAGCCCACCAGCAGGCCGATGGCGATGCCGCTCATGCGAAGCAAGGGGCTCTTGCTGCAGTTGAAGGCGACGATGACGCAGAGCACCAACAGTCCCAGGCCGATGTTCTCGTATTTGCCGAAGGTGCCGCTGCTCATGGCGGAGAAGCCGCCGCCAAAGTCGATGATCCCCACCTTGATGAGGCTCAGGCCAATCATCAGCACCACCACCCCGCTCACGGTGGGGGTGATCACCCGCTTGAGGTAGGGCAGCACGAAGGAGGAGCCCATCACCAGGAAGGCCCCGACGAAGGAGACCCCGAGCAGGGTCGAGACGATCAGCTCCTCGTGCAGGCCATCTTTTTTCATGGCGCTGCCAAGCGCAATCATCACGGTGACGAAGGAGAAGTTGACCGACTGGATGGAGAGCAGCCCCGAGCCGATGGGGCCGTAGCGGTTCACCTGCAGCCAGGTGCCGATGCCGGAGGCGATCATCGCCATGGAGACCAGATAGGCGGTGGTCTCGGTGGAGAGGCCAAGGGCCCCGCCCACGATCAGGGCCGGCGTCACCATGGGCACGAAGATGGCCAGCAGGTGGGTCACGGCCCCCATCAGGGTTTGGTAAAAGGGAGGTTTGTCTTCGAGCGCGTAAATCAGGTCCGAGTGCTTGCGTGTTGTTTTAGACATCTTGATTGTCCCATCACACAGAATATGGGCGGAGTACTCATTCCGCTGTCAGGTGCTGGGGGCGAGCCTGCGCCCGCCCCTCACCTTTTCTTATGCCGACGCTTGTTGCTCCAGCTTGCCCAGTTCGCGCAGGATCTGCTCCGGCGTGAAGTGCCACTTGCGCAGCCAGACACCGCAGGCGTCGTGGATGGCGGTGGCGATGGCGGGCGCGGCGCCGTTGACCCCGATCTCCGAGATGGACTTGGCGCCGTAGGGGCCGACCTTGTCGTCACTCGGTACCAGGAAAGCCCGAAAATCGCGCGGGATGTCGCCAATCTTGGGCGCGCCATAGCTCTTCAGATCCCGGGTGAGCGGGATGCCCTTGCCGTCGTAGCAGATCTCCTCGGTCAATGAGTGGCCGATGGCCCGCATGGTCGCCCCGTAGATCTGGCCGAGCGCCAGTTCCGGGTTGATGGGGGTGCCGCAGTCGAGCAAGGCGTAGAACTTGTCGAGCCGGATCTGGCCGGTTCTGACGTTGACCGCCACCTCGGCGAAGTTGGCCCCGTACGGGAAGGCAAGCTCCGAGGTGATGTAGCTGGCGGTGCCCACCAAGATACCGAAGCCGGTACCCGTCTCCGCCTTGTGGGCCAGCTTGGCGAGGCTTACCTCCCCCAGCTTGCCGCGCACCAGGCCCGGAAACGCCAGCTCAACATCGGCTACCGGCTCACCCAGCATGGCGGCGCCGTGCAGCAGGATCTTCTCCTTGAGGTTCTCGGCCGCCTTCTTGGCCGCGTTACCGGAGAAGCAGGTGCCCGACGAGGCGTAGGCCCCCTTGTCGAACAGGGCGTGGTCGGTGTCACCGGAGATGACGTGCACATCCCCGAGCGGGCAGTGCAGCACTTCGGCAGTCAGCTTGGCCACCACGGTATCGAGGCCGGTGCCGATATCGGCGCCACCGGAGTGGACGATAAAGGTGCCGTCCGATTCCAGCTTGACCATGCAGTTGGCCTGATCGATGTCCGGGATCCCCGATTTTTGCATGATGATGGCGACACCACGACCGATGCGCCAATCCCCGTCAGCGGGTTTGGGGCTGTCCCAGGCGATCAGCTCGCGGCCCTGCTTGAGGATGGGCTCAAGGGCACAGCTGGCCGCGTGGGGCACCGAAGTAGGCATCTTGCCCTCGCCGATGGCACCGAGCACCTTGAGGATGTCCCCCTCGTGCACCCGGTTGTGCTCCACCATGTCGAGCTGATCGATGCCGAGTTTCTCGGCCAGTTCCGCAATCGCCATGGTCAGCGCGAAGTTACCCTTGGGCGCACCGTAGCCCTGATAGGCACCGGTCGGGCAGATGTTGCTGTAGTAGGTATTGACGGTAAAGCGCACGTTCTCGCACGGATAGAGCGGCAGGGAGAGCGCCGGGCCGTTGCTCGGCACCGTCAATGAGTGGTTGCCGTAAGGGCCGGTGTTGGCACGAAAATCCATCTCGATGGCGGTGATGGTGCCATCTTTTTTGGCCCCCACTTTCACCTTCACCTTGGCCACGTGGCGGGAGGTGTTGCTGATGAACTCCTCTTCACGGGTGTAGCGGAAGGTGACCGGACGGCCGGTGACCTTGGTCGCCCAGGCGCACACCTCTTCCAGCAGGATATCCTGCTTGGAGCCAAAGCCGCCCCCTACCCGCTCCTTGATCACGTGCACCTGGTGCTGCTTCATGCCGACGATGCGCGCCACCTGACGGCGCACGTGCCAGGGCACCTGAGTTGATGCGTGAATGACCAGCCGATCGCCATCCATGTAGGTGAAGCAGATGTGCGGCTCGGTCGGGCACTGCTGGGCCTGGGTCGACTCGTAGGTGCGCTCGACAATCTCGTCCGCCTCGGCAAAGCCCTTGGCCACATCGCCAATCTGGCCATGGACGCTGGCGGCCAGGTTCTCGTGGGGACGGGAGCCGATGGGGAAGTTGATGATCATGTGCTCGTCGCCGCGGCGCACCGAGCAGGCGTTCTGCTGCTCGAGATCCGCAGGCGCCCCGGCCATGTAGACGATGGGCTCGTCATGCACCAGCGGCGCATTGGGGGCCATCGCCTCGTCTATGTTCATGACCGCCGGCAGCACCTGATACTCGACGTCGATGAGTTTCAGCGCCGCCAAGGCGATGGCTTCACTCTCGGCCACCACGGCGGCCACCCGATCACCGACGTGACGCAGCTTGCGGCCAAACATGCGGCGATCGAGCGGTGACGGCTCGGGGGCGCTCTGGCCACCCGGGGTGTAGTAGACATCCGGGCAGTTGAGGTGAGTGATGACGTGCACCACCCCCGGCATGGCTTCGGCGCGGCTCACGTCGAGTTTGGTGATCACCGCATGGGGATGGGGGCTTCGCAGCATCTTGATGACCAGCGCATCCTCGGTGACCCGATCCTCCACGTAGCAGGGCTTGGCCTGCACCATCTTGGCGGCGTCCACTTTCGGGCAGCTCTTGCCGATGTGGCGCAGGTCGTCACGAAACTCGGGGGCAATCTGGCACAGGTAATCGGGATCCTTGAGGCGCGAGCTGGCAAGCTCGATGGCCTGATAGAACTGCTGGTAGCCGCCATCGCGGTGAAACAGGCCCGAGAGCGCGTCGTCGATTTGATCACGGTTGGGGCTGGGGTGGCGATCAAGCAGGTCGGTGACGATGAGCGCCGCGGCCGGATCGTTGTAGCCGGACTGCACCACGCCCACGTCCACCATGGCCTGCTGCACCAGACTGAGCTGGTTCCAGCTGCCCAGCGACTCGGCGGTGCGCACCTGCGCGCCCTCCAGTTGGGCGGCGATCAGCAGGGAGGCGTTGATCACCTTGCCGTTGAAGAGGATCGCGTCGGAGCCGGCAAAGCCGAAACCGTCGTCACTGTTGCGCACCGAGTGCATCCGGCACTGGTTGAACAGCACCCGCTGGGCATTCTCGCCAGCCGGGGCGATGACGGTGCGCAGGGCACCGTTCAGGGTAAAGTTGAGTTCCATCATGCCTGTACCTCCTGCTGCTGGCACTCCACCAGCAGATCTGCCACCACCACGCCGCTGATATAGCGCTTGTAGGCCACGCTGCCACCGAGATCCGCGCGCGGCGCAATCAGTGCGCTCACCGCCGCCTCCAGCGCTGCATCCCGCAGCTCATGACGCTCCACGTCCCGCAGGCGCATCGGCTGCGGTGTGACGCCCGCCAGGGCGACCCGCATCTCGCCAAGGGCGTCGAGGGCCACCGCGGCTGTCATCACCGCCAGGCCGTCGGCGTTGCGGCTGATGCGGCGAGTGGCGCAGCGCAGCTCGGGCTCCGGCAGCACCACCCCCAGCACCAGCTCCTTGCGCTGGCCGGCCAGATAGGCATCGATGGGTTGCAGCTGGTTGTTCTCCAGCACCACCACCGCTTCGAGCACCAGCAGCACCGGCAGCAGCGGGGAGTCCTGCTGCTGGCAGGCAAGCTCGCCGCCGAGGGTGGCCTGATTGCGCAGATGGCGGGAGTAGACAAACCCCAGCGCCTCGCACAGGGCGGCCGGGGTACGGGGGTCGTCTTTGAGGGCTTGCAGGGTAACGGTGGCGCCGATGTGGAGCTGACCGTGCTGCTGCTCGATCTGGCCAAGTCCGAGCTTGGCCAGCGAGATGGCGACCTTCTTGTCGGTGCGGGTCGGCGCGGCGTTGAGCTTGCTGCCGCCCCCCATGTAGACAGCGTCGTTGCCAAACTGGGCCTTGAGGGCCAGCGCCTGACCCAGTTGCTCGGGTCGGAAGAATTGCTCAATCATGTGTCGTCCTTACTCTTGCTGCCCGCCGCCGGGAAGGTCCACAGGGCGGGCAATCCAGTCCAAACGTGCGGAGGGTGGCCTTAGGCCAGCGCGTCCATTCGTTGCCACAGGCGGCTCGCCACCTTGCTGGCCTGCTCATAAAGGGGCTCGACGTCAAAGGCGAACTCGCGATCCTGATAGACCATGCGCCCCTCCACCATCACGCTGTTGACCGAGGATGAGCCCATGCCGAAGGCGAGATGGCCACCGAGATTGCGCGGTGCCAGCGGAGTCGGTGCGGCGTAGTCGCAAATGGTGAGGTCGGCCTTGTAACCCGGCTCCAGGCGGCCAAATTTGGCGCCGAAGTTGCGCTCCAGCAAGGTGTTGCCGTTCCACAGGAACCGGGCAAAGCTGTCGGGCCACAGGGCACCACCGGCATCCTTGTGTTTGAAGTAGGCGAACTTGAGCTCTTCGAGCATGTCGGAGCCGATACCGTCGGTGCCGAGCGCCAGGTTGCGGTATTCCGGCAGGTGCAGGTTGTAGCCCACGTGGTTGTTCATGTTGGAGCGGGCGTTGTGCACCAGGAAGGCATCGCGGCTGTTGAGCAGCTCGATGTCGGCCGGGCTCAGGTAGATGCCGTGGGCGATCAGGGTCTTGCTGTCGATAAGATCAAACTCGTCCAGCCGGGCGATGGGCTCCTTGCCATGGTGGTGGTGGCCGTGAGCCATGTCGTATCTGTCTTCCGCCACATGGATATGCAGCCCGCGACCGGTGACCTGCACCGCTTCGCGCAGCATGGCCAGCCCTTCGTCGGGCACGGTGAAGGGGGCGTGGGCACCGATATGAGCCTCCACCAGATAGGGTTCGTCCCCCTTGGCCTTGGCGGCATCGATGGCTTGCGCGAACTGGATGTTCTCCTCCACCCCGGCCTGCAGCTCGGTGAGGCCGCCGTTGCGATCCGTGGTCTCGAAGCAGGTCATGCCGCGCAGACCCGCCTCCACAAACCCTTTGCGCAGCACATTCAGGGAGCCCTTGATGAAGTTGGGCGAAGCGTGGTGGTCGATCACCGCACTGCAGCCGCTCTTGATCGCTTCCAGCGAGCAGATGAGGCCGCTGTAGTAGAGGGACTCTTCATCGAGCGCCCGATCCAGCCGCCACCAGAGGTTTTTCAGGGTGGAGATAAAGTCCGGGCAGGGGGCGATATTGGCCATGATCCCCCGCGACAGGCCGGAGTAGAAGTGGTTGTGGGCACAGACGATGCCCGGCATCACCAGCTTGCCACCCATCTCCCGATAGGTGGCCTCTGGGTAGAGGGCCCGCAGATTGGGCCCCACCGCTTTGATGAGCGATCCTTCGATGGCGATATCCACCCCTTCCAGCACCAGGGTCGGTTCCAGCTGGACGGCGGTGACGTTCTTCAGAATAAACATGGTTGGCTCCTTCGCTTATTCGTGGTTCGCTCAGGCCTCGACGGCCCCCAGCAGGTAGTGGTGATGGGCGTGGACATGGCTGATGATGCGGCACATGTCGCCAAGGGCCGCTGGCGCCTCCAAAATCTGGCTCTGGGCGTCTATGGTCAGGCGATAGATCTCGCCATCCTGACGCACCCGCAGTTCGCCACCGTCAGCCAAATAGAAACCGGGGTTGCGGCTGTTGTCGAAGTCCTCGGGCAGGCTGAAGATGGTGACCTTGTCCTGATAGGGCTTGCCCTGCCAGGGGCAGAACTGGGCGCAGTTGCCGCATTCGTTGCAGTAGGCATCCAGATGCAAGGTCTGGAACTGGTCCTTGAAGCCCGGCACCGCGATAGCGACGTTGGCCCGGTTGGGGCAGACATCCACGCACTTGCTGCAGAGGTAGTTGCACTCGAGGCAACGGTGCGCCTCTTGTGCCACGAAGGCCTCCCGCTCGCCCTTGTCCACCAGGGTGACGGCGATGCTCCCCTTGCGGCGGTAGATCTCATCCTTGCCCGACGGCTGGATGGCCACGTCACGCTGCTGGCTGGCGATATGCTCGCGAGAGAGCACCAGATCCGCGGCGCGACGGGCACCACCGATGGCACCGACGATGGAGGACGGGCCGCTCTGCACGTCGCCAATCAGGAAGACGTTGCGACGGCTGGTTTCGCCGCTCTGGCCATCCACCTCGGGCCAGCCATCGCTACCAAGGGGAATGCCCATGGCTTTCAATACCTCGCAGTCAGGCTGCTCGCCGATGGCGGTGATCAGCGCATCCATCTGCATCACTTCGGTCTGCTCGGTGGGCACAGGACGGCGGCGGCCCTGCTCGTCGGGTTCCCCCAACGCCATCATCCGAACTGTGAGCTTGCCATCTTTGTCAAAGCGCTCCGGATTGGTGAGGAAGCAAAAATGCACCCCATCCTCCACCGCTTCCAGATACTCCTCGCGATAGGCGGGCATCTCTTTTTCGCTGCGACGGTAGATAACGGTCACATCGCTGACACCGGGCACCTTGAGGGCGGCTCGGGCGCAGTCCATGGCGGTGTTGCCGGCACCAACCACAGCCACATGGCGGCCCAGCGGCAGCGGTTTGCCCTGATTGAAGCTGCGCAGGAAGTGGAAGGATTTGTAAATCCGCTCGTGTCCCCCCTCAAGGCGCATGCCACCGTTCTTGTCGGCACCGATGCCGACGAAGACATAGCTAAAGCCCTGCTCCTGCAGCTTGTCGACGGTGAGCGCCGGATCGCAGCCGAACTCGAACTTGACCCCGTGGGCGGCGACAAAGTCGATGTCGTGCTGGATAAGCTCGGCCGGAATGCGGAACTCGGGGATGATGTGTTTGACCACGCCACCGGCATCCGCTTCGCGCTCGAACAGGGTGACCGGGTGACCGGCGCGGGCCAGGAAGTAACCGGCGGAGAGACCGGCCGGGCCGGCGCCAATGACCGCCACCGGGTGCTTGTCACCGCTGCCTGCCGGTTTGTGCCAGCGCGCCTTGTACCCTTCCCAGCCGCGCTCCAGCGCGACCTTCTTGAGTTCGCGGATATTGAGCGCGCTGTCGTAGTCGAGACGGGTGCAGTTGTACTGGCACTGGTGATCGCAGATGTGACCTGTGATGGCGGGCAAGGCGTTGCGCTGATAAATCAGCTCAAGGGCTGCCACATACTCCCCCTCGCCCATCAGGCGAATGTACTCGGGGATATCCTGATGCACGGCGCAGGCGGTGACGCAGGGCGCCACGTAGCAGTCGGTCAGCGGCAGGCCGCCACCCACCTCAATGCGATCGTCGGACTTCCACTCCTTCTGGGTGTAATCCATGGTGAGGGCCTTGGCGGCAAGGGCCTCCAGCTTCGCAACATCCACCTGAGCCATGGCCCAGCTATCGGAGGCGTCGATCTCTTTGAGGCACTCCAGCTGGCGCAGGTAGCCACCCGGTTTGAGCAGGTCGGTGGCCATGGTTATGGGACGAATGCCGGTCTCGAAGATATCGCTGATGTTGAACTTGCTGGCACCACCGGAGTAGGAGATGGGCAGCTTGCCATCGAAGGCACGAGACAGCACGGCGGCCACGTTGATGGAGAGCGGGAACAGCGCCCGGCCGGACATGTACATCTCATCACCCGGCAGCGCCCCCTTGCGGTTGATGGTGCCGAGGGTGTTGGTGAGCTTCACCCCGAAGGTGAGCCCCTTCTCGGCTCCCAGCGCCATCAAGCGGGTCAGCATGGCCTTGGCCTGATCCAGTTTGAGATCGTGATCGAACGACGCTTCGCTCAGACCAATGTAATCAAAGCCGCAGGTATCGAGGATCTCGCGCACCCGCGGGTAGCCCAGCAGGGTCGGGTTCAGTTTGACGAAAGTGTTGAGCCCCTTCTCTTCCAGCATGTAGCGGCAGATGGCCTCAATTTCGTTGGGCGGGCAGCCGTGCATGGTGGAGAGGGTAACGCCGTGCACCAGATTGGCCGGGATACGATCTACCAGCTGTTGCAGGCGATCGCGGCGCGCCCCCAGTCCCAGCTCGGCGATAAACTGCTCGTCGGCCACCAGCTCGCGTACCACCTGCTGGTACTCGGCAAATTTCGGACTTTGGCTTGCATCCATCAGGCTGTGGATGAACTGCTGCATCGGCGGCTGTTTGATGCCATCGAGGTTGTACCCCACGCTCATGTTGAAGATGAAGGACTTGGCCTCTCCGTCGAGGCGCGGGTCGAACACCTCCTCCAGCAGGTAGAGGGCAAACCAGGCTTTCAGGTACTCGTCAAACGCCTTGGGCAGGGTGAACTCGGTGGACCATTCGGTGTTGAAGCACTCGTCTTCGGCATCGATGCAGGGCTTTTCCAGTTCGAGACGGTCCAGGATCTGCACCGTCTTGAGCTCGATAAAGCGCCCGCCGGTCAGCCAGGAGGTGACGATGTTCTGGGCCAGCTGGGTATGGGGGCCGGCTGCCGGGCCAATGGGGGTCTCGCAGGTTTCACCGAACACCTTGATCTTGCGCTCGTCCTGCTTGCGATAGAATTGCGCGGCGGGAATGCCGAAGATGGATTGACTCGCTTTATATTCCGAGAAGATACGGACCAGAAGGTTCTTGAAGGGAACGGGTCGCATAATATCGCCCATGTTGATCTCCTTGCAGCGGCACTGCTCATTGACAGGGTGAATAAATGGGGCCCATCCACAACCACGCATAAAAAGCCCCTTGAAACTGACAAGAGCAACAATCAGGCCAGCGCCGGATCTTTTTATTTTTCAGCCATAAAAACGTGAGGCACCTCCAATTAATAAAACATCGAAAGCCGATACCAGTTTCGACAATGAGAGTGGCTATCAACACCAAATTTAAATAATGAAAACGCCGCCCTCGTTGCTGAAAATGATCTCACTTTGGCGCGGCGCGCTATCAGTTTGATAAAGAGTGCGGCCATCGCCATTATCAGGCCGGCCAGGATGATAACGGTCGCTGTCGGCCCCTGATAACGGGTTAGACAAGGGGATAAATATGCAAAGCAAGGCCGGGCAAACCTCTGCCAGCCGACCACTTCAGCGCTCGAATGCTTCGCTTGCCAGCAGCGCCTGATAGCGCTCCGGGGTGTCCACATCCTGCAGGATGGCGGCGCTCTGTACCTCGATGAATCGGTGGGGATGTGCCAGCAGCCAGCGGCGCATCGACCCCTGCACCGGCGCTGCTGCCAGCACCCTGGCAAGGGCGGCGGGCAACAGCACGGGGTGGCCCGCCTCCCCCTGATAGAAGGGAAAGAGGGTCTCGTCCCCCCGCGCCTGCCAGAGCGTGCGGTACACCTCGGGGGGGATGCAAGGCAGATCGCCGTGGCTTATGAAGAGGTGATCGCTGCTACAGGCGGCGAGCCCCGCGCGGATGGAGCTGCCGAGCCCCTGTGCATAATCATGGTTGTGTACCAGCCGGATACGGGGGTGATTGGCGTAGCGGCTGATCAGCTCATCGGCGCGGTGCCCCACCACCAGAATGACCCGGTCACACAGCACCAGGGCATTTTTGAGACTCTCATCAAGAATCGTGCTCTGGCGATACGGTAGCATCAATTTCCACGCGCCCATTCGCGATGAGAGCCCGGCTGCCGTAATTAGGCAGTCACACCGCTCGCGCGAATGCCAGTGCTTCTCACTGACCGCGCCTCTATTTTCATCGGTCGTCGCCATGGCTATTTCATCACCCATTTTGCTCACCTCGCCAAATATCGAGAGTGTATTAAACCCGTTCACCGAAAATATTGATGGACGTACCACTTTAATTAGTCTTTGCGGCGCCGGGGGGAAAACCAGCACCCTCTTCTGGCTGGCCGACTATTTCCATCAACAGGGCAAGAAGGTGCTGCTCACCACCAGCACCCGGATGTTTCTGCCCGCCCCCTCCCCTCGGCGCACCCTGCTGATCGAGGCCGACCCCATCCGGCAGCTGACCCGCTGTCAGGCGCTGCCCGATGAACCGATGCAGCTGGTGCTGTTCAGCCACCTCGATCGGGCCAGCGGCAAGGCGGTGGGGCCGAGCCCTCAGCAGATCGATCTGCTCAAGGGGCAGCAACGCTTCGACATCATCCTGGTGGAGGCGGACGGCGCCCATCACAAGTTATTGAAAGCGCCCGCTTTGCACGAACCTTGCATTCCTCGGCACAGTGATTGGGTGATCGCCCTGGTAGGCGGCGCCATGGTGGGTGCCAGCGCCGACCCGGCGCAGATCCACCGCTGGGCCGAGTTCCAGGCCCTGTGCGGGATTGCAGCCGGTGAACGGCTCGACTGGGCCCTGTTTGACCGGCTCATCGCCCACCCCGAGGGGGCGTTCAAAGGCACCCCGCCCGGGGCGCGCCGAGTCTGGTTTATCAATGGCGATTATCAAAATGAGCAGCAGTGGCTGCCCGCCCTGATAAACCTGCTGCAGCGCCACCCCGAGCTCCACGCCATCTGGCAGGGGGCCGTGCGTGAACCCGGCGCCATTCACCATGTTTGCTGTCGGCCTGCCTCCGAAGCCGCGCAGTCACTGACCCGTTAAGGATGATACGAGGTACCTTATGAATCTGTTTGCACACGCTGCCCGACTGGAGCAGGAGAACACTCCCTTTGCCATGGCCCAGATCATCGAGAGCCGGGGCTCCACCCCGCGCCATCAGGCCCAGATGCTGGTGATGGCCGATGGCCGGATCCTCGGCACCATCGGCGGCGGCATGATCGAGCGGCTGGTGATCGAGGAAGCCATGGCCGCCATTGCCGAGCGCAAACCGCGCATCTTCCACGGCCGGATGGCCCGCAACGGCGAACATGCGGTGGGCTCGGATTGCGGCGGCGCCATGTCGGTCTATATCGACGTCTACGGCCTGCGCCCCCGCCTGGTATTGATCGGCGCCGGCCACGTCAACCGGGCACTGGCCCATGCCGCCGCGCCGCTCGGCTTTGACATCCATGTAGGGGATTGCTTCGAGGGGAGCCTCAGCCCAGATCGCTTCCCGGCTGGCACCCATCTGCAGCAGGCCGACACCATCAGCGCGGTGATCGAGCAGCTTGCCATCGAGCCCGCCAACTTCGTCATCATCGCCACCAACCACCAGGACAAGGAGGCGCTGGATCGACTCATCAGCCGTCCCCTCGCCTACCTGGGGCTGCTCGCCAGCAAGCGCAAGGTGCAGACCTTCACCCAGGCCCTGCGCCAGCAAGGGGTGAGTCAGGCCCAACTGCAGCGGCTGCACGCCCCTATCGGCTACAACATAGGTGCCGAGACCCCCGAGGAGATCGCCATCAGCATCCTCGCCGAGCTGCTGCAGGTTAAAAACGGTAAAGCGGGTGGCCTGATGCAGGATGATGTGCGCCTCAAGCGGGATCAGCTGGTGGTGATGCGCGGCTCCGGCGATATCGCCACCGGGGTGGCGCTGCGTCTCTACCATGCAGGCTTCAAGGTGGTGATGCTGGATCTCGACAAACCAACGGTGATCCGCCGCACTGTCGCCTTTGCCCAGGGGATGTTCGACGGTGAGACCAGTGTCGAGGGGGTGTGCGCCAAGCGGGTCGAAAGCGTCGAGCAGGCGTTCGAGCAGCTGGATCGGGGTGTCATACCGCTACTGGTTGACCCCGACTGCACGACCCTTGCCGAACTCAAGCCCCGCTATCTGGTGGATGCCATCCTCGCCAAGCAGAATCTCGGCACCCACAGGGAGATGGCCCCCATCACGGTGGCCCTCGGCCCGGGTTTTGAGGCGGGGCGCGACTGCGATGCGGTGATCGAGACCAACCGTGGCCACCATCTGGGGCGGGTCATCTACCAGGGCCCTGCCCAGCCCAATACCGGCATTCCCGGGGTGATCGAGGGGCACTCCGCCCGCCGGGTGGTGCGCGCCCCCGTCGCCGGGGTGATGAAGAGCCTGATCAAGCTCGGCGATCTGGTGCAGGAGGGGGACGTGATCGCCCACGTGGGGGACGCCCCCATTATCGCGCCGCTCTCCGGCATGGTGCGGGGGCTGCTCAGCGATGGCATCGAGGTGACCATCGGCTTCAAGATCGGTGATATCGACCCCAGGGGCGAGCGGGCCGATCCCACTACCGTCTCTGACAAGGCGCGGGCGATCGGCGGCGCCGTGCTGGAGGCTATGATGCATCTGGCCCAGCGCAGATAAGAGAGTGTTCTTAAAACCAGAAGGGCCCGCCATGATGGCGGGCCCTTTTCCATTCTCGTTCCTCTAATCAGCTTAGCCCTGCTTGACCCGGGTCTCCCCCGCCACCGACACCACAGAACGCTTGCCCTTGCGGCTGATAACGATAAGCGCCAGTACGATCAGGGCGATACCGCTCCCCTCCACCGGCCCCGGGTTTTCACCGAGCAGCCACCAGGAGAGCAGCACGCCGCTCACCGGCACCGCCAGGGTACTGAGCCCGGCGATCCCCGCCGGCAGCTTTTTCAGCACGAACAGCCAGAGGCTCCAGGCCAGCGCGGTGGCGAAGATGGCGCTGTAGGCAAGCGCACCAAACACATAGGGCTGCCAGTCGATGGGGCGCTCCGGCACCAGCGCCGCCACCAGTGCCATCACCAGGGTGGCGTAGATCATCTGCCAGGTGGTGAGGGACATCAGATCCACCGCGGGGTGGCGGGCATACATCCGCTTGGCAATGATGGCGCTGATCCCCCAGCAGATGCCGGAGGCAATGCCCAGCAGCGCGCTCTTCATGGAATCCAGGTGCAACTGCCAGGGCTCGATCACCAGCAGCAGGCCGCAGGCGGCTACCCCGACCGCCAGATAGTGGAGCTTGCGCATCCGCTCACCTAAAAAGAGCGCCGCGAAGATCACCACCCAGAACGGCATGGTGTAACTCAGAATGGCCACCTTGCCCGCCCCGCCGCTGATGAGTGCCCACTGGGCCAGCCCCACCATGCCGCAGGTCTGGAACAGGGCGATGGCGAGGGTATAGCGAAACGGGGTGGGCCTGAGATAACGGCGGCCGCGCAGGCACTGCACCAGCAGCAACACCAGGGATCCGCACAGGCAGCGCAGAGCGGTGAACTCGAACGCCCCCGCGTAGAGCATCACCTGCTTCATCACGATCCAGCTGTAACTCCAGATGGCGGTGAGCAGGACCAATCCCCCCAGCGCCGCCATGTTCAACTTGCTATTCATTGTGCTGCCTTGTTGCTGCGGCCGGTACGTCCGCCATTCGGGGCGCCATCTTACTCCTCTGCCGCCCCCCTGCCCACTGCGGATAAGAGCTGGCCGGCCCATGCTTCCCTCAGCCAATCCCTGACGCCGGCCAACAGAAAGGGGGCCTTGGGCCCCCTGTTTGCAACCATCAAAGACGAGGCTACAGGCTTATCAGGGTGCCGGTCTTGCCGGCAATGCCGTCGGCGGCCTTCTCCAGCAGGGTGATCAGGGATCTGCGCCCCACCATGGAGGTGGCGAACGAGAGCGCCGCCTCCACCTTGGGCAGCATGGATCCCTTGGCAAACTGCCCCTGTGCAATAAAGCTGTTGGCATCTGCCACGCTCAGGGTATCGAGCCACTGCACATCGGGCTTGCCGAAGTTGATGGCGACCTTCTCTACCGCGGTAAGGATGATCAGCATGTCGGCGTCGATAAGCTCCGCCAGCCTGGCACTGGCCCAATCCTTGTCGATCACCGCGCTGGCACCGCGCAGGTGATTGCCCTCGCGCAGCACCGGAATACCGCCGCCCCCGACGGTGATCACCACCTGACCGGCAGCCAGTATGGCAGAGACGGTCTCTTTCTCGATGATATCGACGGGTTTGGGGGATGCCACTACCCGGCGATAGCCACGGCCGGCATCCTCTTTGAGCCGCTCGCCCTTGGCCATCAGCGCCTCGGCCTCCTCCTTGCTGAAGAAGCCGCCGATGGGCTTGCTTGGGTCGAGGAAGGCGGGATCGTTTTTATCCACCTCCACCTGGGTCACCAGAGTAGCAACCGGCTTGTGGATGCCGCGTTCCAGCAGGGCCTCGCGCAGGGCGTTTTGCAGGTCATAGCCGATGTAGCCCTGACTCAGGGCCACGCAGACCGACATCGGCAGATGGGGGGATTTTGGCTCGTGGCGTGCCGCCACCTCGAACGCCTGCTGGATCATCCCCACCTGCGGCCCGTTGCCGTGGGTGACCACCACCTCGTGCCCTTGGGCGATCAGGTCGGCAATGGTGCCTGCCGTGCTCTGCACCGCCTTCATCTGCTCGGGCAGGTTGTTGCCCAGCGCATTGCCACCAAGGGCCAGTACGATTCTCTGTTTCATCTTGTTATCTCCAGTGATGGGACAAGCCGGCGCAATACCGGCCCACCTTTCGTTGTTCACATAACCTTGTTGATTTGCGTATTTCGAACGGATTGTCAGCCTGCCACTGTGGGGCAAGGCGAGTGCAGCTCCGGCGCCAACGCCGGGTCAAAGGGCGCTCTGGCCAGAAAACGGCCGTGACCACGCCGCCCCAGAAACCCGCCATCGCGAGCGACTATCTCGCCACGGCTCAGGGTCATCCTGATCCGGCCGGGGCAGCACATCCCCTCGTAGGGGCTGTAGTCGCCGTTGTCATGCAGCAGTGGGTGAGAAATCAGGGTGTCACCGCGGGGATCCATCAGCACCAGATCAGCGTCAGACCCCGGTTGCAGGTTGCCCTTGCGCGGCCAGAGGCCAAACAGGCGCGCCGGGTTGGCGCTGGTGAGGGCCACGAAGCGGGACGGCGAGATGCGCCCGCCCAATACCCCGTGGGCAAAGAGCAGCAGCATCCGGTTTTCGACCCCGGGCAAGCCGTTGGGGCAGCGGCTGAAATCGCCCCCCGAGAGGGTCATGCGCTGGACGTGGGAGAAGTTGCAGTGATCGGTCGCGACGGTGTCGATATCGCCAGCTGCGATGCCGACCCACAGCTTGTCCTGCTCGCGGCGTGAGCGCAGCGGCGGGCTCAGCAGATAGTCGACCCCGTTCTCCTTGTAATAACACTGCTCATCGAGCAGCAGATATTGCGGGCAGGTCTCCACCCAGACAGGCTGCCCCTGACGACGCGCCAGTTTCAGATACTCCAGTCCCAAGCCATTGGAGAGGTGGACGATATAGAGCGGCGCATTGCCAGCGAGCCCCGCCAGATTGATCATCCGGGCCACCGCCTCGGCTTCGCACTCCAGCGGGCGACTCTGTGGGTGATACCAGGGTTCATGGTGACCCGCGGCCAGCAGGGCCACACGGCGCGCCGCGATGGCGGCGTCGTTCTCGGGGTGGACGGTGGCGAGCGCCCCCACCTCCTTGAGGCGGGCCAGCGCACGCAGCACGTCGTGATCACCCAGCTTGTACTGGTAGGTGAGATAGAGCTTGAAGCTGCTGATCCCCTCCTCCTGCACCATGGCGGCCATCTCGTGGAGGATGGCGTCATCCACATGCTGGACAACGCCGTGAAAGCTGTAGTCGACCACGGCCTGATCGGCGGCATAGTCGTGATAGCGGGCCAGCTGGTGATGCAGATTGCACCCTGCCGGGCCAAATCCCATGTGATCGACGATGGTGGTGGTGCCACCACAGGCGGCGGCACGGGTACCGCTGAAAAAATCATCGCAACTGCGGGCAATCCCCACATCGATGTTGAAGTGGGTATGGACGTCGATGCCGCCCGGCATCACGTAGCAGCCGCTGGCATCGATCAGCTCGGTCTCGCCATCGGGCTCGATAGCGGCGGCGCGCGCAAGGATCACCCCGTTCTCGATCAGCAGATCCTGACGATATTCACCCTGCGCATCGACCAGCACGCCGTTCTTGATCAGCCGTTTCATCCACTCCCCCTCAGCTCCTGTTGCCCTTCACGCAGCAAGCCCCGCCTGAGCGGGGCTGATCATGGTGGACAGGGATGCCAGCCTCCCTGCCCTGCGCTCTTACTTGTCCAGCTCGGCCAGATAGAGCATGGGGATCACGGCGTACATGGCGGCGCACTTGACCAGATGCTCCTTCCAGGTTTTCTCGTTCGGCGCGTGGGCTTCCGGCTCTTTGCCCGGGCCAAAGCCGATGACCGGAATGCCGTGGCGACCCATGATGGAGACCCCGTTGGTCGAGAAGGTCCACTTGTCCACCACCGGCGCCTTGTTGAACAGCTGGGTGTACGCCTTGGAGAGGGTTTTGACCGTGATGTGATCTTCTTCCACCTTCCAGGTCGGGAAGTAGCACTCGGTCGGGTAGACCAGGCCGGTGTAGGCCGGACGGTCGTACTGGTACATGGAGACCTCGGCACCGGCGGCTTGCACTGCAGGCAGGGCGCGGATCTCGTCGAGCGCCCCTTGCCAGGTCTCGCCCCAGGTGAGACGACGATCGATGGAGACGGCGCAGCTGTCCGCCACCGCGCAGCGGCTTGGCGAAGTGAAAAAGATCTCGGAGACGGTCAGGGTGCCCTTGCCGAGGAAGTCGTCATTGCCGAGGTTGTGGCTGAGCTCCTGCAATTCACCGAGGATCGGGCCCATCTTGAAGATGGCGTTGTCACCGCGCTCCGGCGCGGAGCCGTGGCAGCTCACCCCCTGCACCTCCACGCGGATCTCCATGCGGCCACGCTGGCCACGGTAGATCTGGCAGTCGGTCGGCTCGGTACTGACCACGAATTCGGGGCGGATCTTGTTCTGCTCGATGATGTACTGCCAGCACAGACCGTCGCAGTCCTCCTCCTGCACGGTGCCGGTCACCAGCAGGGTGTACTCGTCTTCCAGTCCCAGATCCTTGATGATCTTGCCGGCGTAGACCATGGAGGCCATACCCCCTTCCTGATCGGAGGCGCCGCGACCACCGATGATCTCGTGATCCTCCATCCCCTCATAGGGGTCGAAGGTCCAGTTGGCCATGTTGCCTACGCCCACGGTATCGATGTGGGCATCCATGGCGATCAGGTGCGGGCCGTGGCCGATATAGCCCAGCACGTTGCCCATGGGGTCGATCTCCACCTTGTCGAAGCCGACCTTCTCCATCTCCTGCTTGATGCGCAGCACCACCCGCTCTTCATCGCAGCTCTCGCTCGGGATGGCGATCATGTCGCGTAGGAACTGAGTCATATCGGCCTTGTACTGGTAGGCCTTCTCCAACACCATTTCAAACGGAATTTGCTTGCTCATTGTGTCTCTCCATAACCAACCTGGGGGTACGGGAGTACGCCTCCCGCCCGCTACTCGTCATGGCACCCGCCGGGCACCATCCTGTTTCAATTCGTGCCTCTTTCATTTGCAGGCGGGATTACCCGCAGGCAGGGTGCTTGCCTTCCCACACCACTTCCCGGTAATGGGCCACGTCGGTGTCCCCTTCGGTGTTGATCACCAGCACCACCGACTGCTCATCGAGCCCCAGCCGGGCCATCAGCGCCGCGCGATCCGGGTGGTGGCGCACCGCCGCCAGCACGCCGGTGCCGACCGAGCCGGATTCGCCGGAGATGATGCGGGGATCATCGCCAAGGGGGTTGCCGAGCACTCGCATGCCGAGCGCCGAGACCTTGTCGTGACAGGAGATGAACTGGGTAGTGCAGCCGCGCAACACCGGCCAGCCGAGGGGATTGGGTTCACCGCAGGCGAGACCGGCCATGATGGTGCGCATGTCGCCCCCCACGTTGACCATCTCCCCCGCCACGCCGGAGCGGTAGATGCAGTCGGCCTGATCCGGCTCGACGACTATGCTGTGCAGGTTCTTCGCCCCGAAGCAGTCCACCAGATAGCCGAGCACGCCGCCCGCCAGCGCCCCGACCCCGGCCTGCAGCAGCACGTGGGTGGGCTGTTTGATGCCCATGGCCTGCATCTGCTCGACCGCTTCGTCGGCCAGGGTGGCGTAGCCCTGCATGATCCAGGTCGGGATCTTGGTGTACCCCTCCCAGGCGGTGTCCTGCACTATGTACCAGCCGCGCTCCTCGGCCATCTTCATGGTCAGGCGCACGGTGTCGTCGTAGTTCATGTCGGTGACGATGCACTCGGCCCCCAGCGCCAGAATGTGGTCCACCCGCTCCTGGGCCGAGCCCTTGGGCATGTAGACCACCGCATGCTGGCCCACCTGCTTGGCGGCCCAGGCGACGCCACGACCGTGGTTGCCGTCGGTGGTAGTGGCGAAGGTCATCGGCTCCTTGATGGTGCGCTTGATGAGATCGAAGGTGAAATCTTCCACCGCCACCCCGTATTTTTCACAGAGCAGGTTGGCGATGGCGTAGACGCCCCCCAGCATCTTGAAGGCGTTGAGGCCAAAGCGTTTGGACTCATCCTTCACCAGGATGTTCTTCACCCCGATATAGGCGGCGAGCGCTTTCAGATCGCACAGGGGGGTGGGCTCATAACCGGCCAGTTTTTTATGAAAGGCGCGGGCCTTTTGCGCCTCGATACGGGAAAACAGGGGCAGCGACTCACCGGTAAAGAAACGGTTATCGGCAATCTCCATCTTCAGGGAAAATTGGGACATGAATACCTCGCAAAGAGTCATCTCGCCGGGGATCATCGAGTGAAAAGCGCCCCGGGGAGAGAACCCATGACAATCATTGCGTGATGACGACGGCCGGGCATTATTTCCCGCCCGGCCAGGCCATTATTTGACGCGTTTTTGCGCCTCTTTTATCAAGCCTTCGAGGGCGGCGCCCGGTGCCGAGAATTTACGGGCGACAATCATGGCGGCGATAATATAGGGCTTCCAGCTCGCCTCTTTATAAGTGGCGATGCGGTATTTCTCGAATACCCCTTCACTCACTTCCCCTTCCTTGCAGGAGACGCCGGAAATATCCGCCGGCAGGCAGTGCATATAGAGCGCCTCGCCCCCCTTGGTGAGGGCCATCATCTCTTCGGTGCAGTGCCAATCCTTGTGCTTGGCGTTTTGCGCCAGACAATGCTGCTCCAGCGCCTTGAGGCCCGCGTGATCGTTGGCCCGCAGCAGCTCGGTGCGCTGCTCCATCACCTGGTAGGGCGCCCAGGACTTGGGATAGACGATGTCGGCATCCTTGAACGCCTCTTCCATGGAGGTGACCTGACGGAAGCTGCCGCCGGATGCCTTGGCATTCTCCTTGGCCACTTCGATCACGTCCGGGATCAGGTCATACCCCTCTGGATGGGCCAGGGTCACATCCATGCCAAAGCGGGTCATCAGGCCGATGATGCCCTGCGGCACGGAAAGCGGCTTGCCGTAGCTCGGCGAGTAGGCCCAGGTCATGGCAATCTTCTTGCCCTTGAGGTTTTCCAGGCTGCCGAAGTGCTCCTGCAACCAGGCAAGATCAGCCATGGACTGGGTCGGGTGATCAATGTCGCACTGAAGGTTGACCAGCGCCGGGCGCTGGGGCAGCACTCCCTTCTCGAACCCTTCGTCGAGCGCAGCGCCCACTTCACGCATGTAGGCGTTGCCGGCCCCCAGGTACATGTCGTCGCGAATGCCGATGGCGTCGGCGCAGAAGGAGATCATGTTGGCGGTTTCACGGACGGTCTCGCCGTGGGCTATCTGGGACTTGCCCTCGTCCAGATCCTGCTGGGTCAGGCCGAGCAGGTTGAGGGCGGAGGCGTAGGAGAAACGGGTACGGGTGGAGTTGTCGCGAAACACCGAGATGCCAAGACCGGTATTGAACAGCTTGGTGGCGATGTTTTCGGCGCGCAGTCCCTTGAGGGCCTCGGCCAGTTTGAGCACCAGCGCCAGCTCCTGAGGGGTCTGCTCCCAGGTCAGCAGGAAATCTTTTTCATGCAGGTTGGACTTGAGTTCATTGATCTCTTTGATTAACTGGTTCACTGCTTTCATCGTTAGCCCCAATCTGTTGATGAGAAATGCATTGCTCCCCTTCCACTCACAGGTCACCGAAACAAGGGCCATTGGGTGAGTTCATCGGTCAGCGTCAAATAAGGGCAATCAATAAGCGTGCCAACGCATAAATAAGCGGGAAATAACCAGAAAAGGCGTCTTGAATGTGAGCCGGCGCACAGCCTGAGGCTATATGGCGCCCCGCCAAGGCAGGTGAGCCGACTTATTTTCAAGCGGATGGCTGAGTGCCACTGAAATAGCGCGAGAATAGTGCGAGAAGAAACGAAGCCGGCCCTGATAATTATCAGTCCGGCTATCACCACAGCCTGCCAATTGATAGAAAGCGGGGCCACATTCTCATAATGATAACGCCGCGATTGTCGGTCGCGGCGCGGTGAAGCGGAGCCGTCAGGCGACCCGCTGCGGGATCAGGCCTGCACGGCTATCTCGTACTTCTTTATCTTGCGATAGAGGGTGGCGATGCCGATCCCGAGTGCCTGGGCGGCCAGCTTCTTGTTGCCAAGGCGCAGCAGGGTCTCCTCTATCATCTGCTTTTCCATGTTCTCCAGCCCGTTTTCACCAAGTGGCAGCGCCAACCCGCGCTCGACCTGACCGGCGGCCGGATCTGGCAGGCTTGCCTCTGGCGATGACCAGGGCGCCCCCGTAGCCGATGCCGGGTTGCCAGCGGCAGGGCTGAGCGCAGGATCGGCCAGCACGCCATGGGGATAAGGGTCGGGCGAGAGCGGTATGGGCGCGATTTGCACCGTGCTGCGTGGCGGCTCGTCCGCCCCACTGCGCTGGTTGCGCAGGATATTGGGGGGCAACAGGATGCTCTCGATCACCTCCCCCGCCTGCACCACGTTCACCAGGTACTCGATGAGGTTGCTGAGCTCGCGCACGTTGCCGGGCCAGCGGTAGCCCTCGAGCAGCGCCATCACCTCCGGGCTCAGTCCCGGATACAGCAGACCGATGCGGCTGGTGTGCAGGTTGAGGAAGTAGTGGGTCAGCAGCGCCACGTCCCCCTCCCGCTCACGCAGGGGCGGCAGGTGGATGGGAATGACGTTGAGGCGATAGAAGAGATCCTCGCGAAACTTGCCCTCGGCGATGTACTGCTCCAGATGCTGATGGGTCGCGGCTATGATACGGATGTCCACCGGCACCGGCCGGCTGGCGCCGATGGGGGTCACCTCCCGCAGCTCCAGCACCCGCAGCAGCTTGGCCTGCATAGTGAGCGGCATGTCCCCTATCTCGTCGAGAAACAGGGTGCCCTGCTGGGCAGCCTGGATCAGCCCCTGCTTGCCGGTGCTGGAGGCGCCGGTGAAGGCCCCCTTCACGTAGCCGAACAGCTCGCTCTCGAGCAGCTGCTCGGGGATGGCGGCGCAGTTGATGGCGATGAAAGGCTTGTCGCGGCGCGGGCTGAGCCGGTGGATGGCGCGGGCCACCACCTCCTTGCCGGTGCCGCTCTCGCCGCACACCAGCACGCTGGAGGGGCTCAGGGCGATGCGATGGAGCAGCTTTTTCAGGGCCCGCATCGGCTTGCTCTCTCCGATCAGCATGCTGACTCCCTCGTCGGGTTCCAGCGGCTGACTCGGCGTACCGTGGGACTGGTGAAACGCCATCAGAAACAGCTGCTGGCCTTGTACGTGGTGCAGCTGGCCGATGATCAGCTCCTGACGATCCCCCAGGGTGACGATATGCTGCAGGTGACCGGTCAACCCCTGCTGGGCAAAGGTGAGCGGCCGCAGCCCTATCTCGCAGCCCAGCAGCGCCTCCTGCTGGCAGTTGAGCTGCTTGAGCGCCACCTCGTTGGCGTAAAGCAGCTGGCTCTTCTCATCGAGCAGCAGGCAGCCCTGATCCATGTGGTTCATCAGGCTCAGGAAGACCTTGTTGACCCCGTCCGACAGGCCGCGCGAGTCGAGCAGCTTGGCCACGAAGATGCTGGAGATGTGCTGCACATAATCGCACACCTCCTGCAGGTTGTTGTTGAGGCGGGCCTGCTGCTCCGGATTGAAGGCCACCAGGCTGATCACCCCGATGCAGTTCTCCTCCACCATGATGGGCACCCCGAGAAAGGCCCGCTCCCGGCAGCTCTCCTTGCAGCTGCACCCCTCGCAGACCGGATCATCGCTGGTGTGGGTGACGATCTTCTCGCGCTGATGCTCGATGACGTAGCGCAACAGGCGGGAGTCCCCCTCCAGCTGGCGACCGAAGAACTTGCCGTAAGGGCCGGTTCCCGCCACCCGCACCATGTTGGCGTCCACGATTTCCACTTCCAGTTGCAGCACGCTGGCCAGCATCTTGGCAAAGCGCAAAATGGTGGGCTGGATCTGCATCAACAAACATTGGTTACTGACGGACATCATGTTGTAAATCCCCTGGCTCCCACCCCGGGTGGGATTCATGCTGGCCAGATACTATGCCAATTCGATGGCAGCGACTTCGCCGAGGATCACGAAAAGGGAACTTGCACCCGCCCCACTACCGGGAGTGAGAGCTGGCGCAGGCTGGGGAAGAGAAAAGCCAAGGAGCAGGCCGCAGACATCATCTGGGGTACGCGAAAACGGTGAGAACAGCCGGATCAACTGCCCAGATGCAGGGCCAGCCAGACTGCCAGCGGGATCACCAGGACCGAGAGCGCATTGCCGCCGAGCACGATACTGGCCACCTTCTCGGGCTGGCACTGGTACTGCTCGCACAGCATGTAGTTGAGCACCGCCGGCGGCAGTGCCACCGACAGCATCAGGAGCGGGATCCAGGCCGGTTGCAGCGGCAGCAGCCAGACCGCCAGCCCCAGGGAGATGCCGCCAGCCAGCAGATAGAGCAGGTTGCACTTGAGGGCGAGCCCCAGGTGATCCAGCTCCCCCTCCATCAGCCGGATACCGAGGGCAAACAGCATCAGCGGTACCGAGATCTGGCCGAGCAGGGAGGCGCTGGTCACCAGGTACTCGGGCAGCGGAATGTGCAGATTGGCCACCAGCAGGCCCGCCAGGGCGGCCCACAGCACAGGGCTTTTCAGCCAGAGCCAGCGGGAGGTGTTGGCCGAGAGGATGAACATGCCCACCGAGAAGTGGAGCAGGTTGGAGAGCACGAAGAGGATGATGATGGCGCCTAGCTGCTGCTCGCCGAAGGCCAGCACCATCAGCGGAATGCCGAGGTTGCCGGTGTTGCGAAACATGGCGGGCAGGATCAGGGCCGGTCGGCTGATGCTGCTAAGCCTGAGCAGAGAGAGCAGCAGCCCAGGCAGCAGGATCACCAGAGCCCCCGCCGCGATGAGCGAGAGGTGAGCCATCAGATCCAGCGGGTATTTGACCAGCGCCGAGAACACCAGCGCCGGGGTGAACAGCTCGATATTGGCCCGGTTGACGTAACCCAGCGCGCCGCCCGGACGCAACCGGCCGTAGAGGGCGCCAAGCCCCACCACCGCAAACACCGGAATGACGATATTGAGCAGCGCGCTGAACATGGGCGAGTCCTTTACAGTTCGCGGGCGGGGGTTCCCATCAGCAGCACGGGATCCAGGGTCACTTCCTGGCGGCCGTTGCTCACCCAGAGCTGGCCATCGGAGATGGTACAGGTGAGCTGCATGGTGCGCTCGACCATCTCGGTCAGCGGCAGGGTCTGGCTGTCGGAGAGCTCAATCACGGTGAGGTTGTCGTGCAGGCTGAGCTTGCCCTGGTTCTGCTTCCACCAGACGCTGGTGCCACGGCCGCCGTAGAGGTAGAGCACCACATGGTGGGAGCGGTTGCACGCCTTCTTGAGACGGCGCTCGTCGGGCTGACCGAGTTCGATCCAGAGTTCAATCTCGTCGGAATAGTTCTTGCGCCAGAGCTCGGGCTCATCATCGGCAGAGAGGCCCTTGGTGAACTCCAGTCGCTCGGCGGCGTGCCAGGCGAAGGCCGCCAGCCGGATCATCATCCGCTCGTCGGTCTCGGAGGGGTGACGGGCCAGGGTGAGAGAAAAGCCCTGATAGAGATTGCGATCCATGTCGGACAGGCTGAGCTGAGCCTTGAATACGGTTGCCTTGAGAGCCATAGAAAACCTTGAATACCTTGGGAAGCGGGCCGAAACGAAAAACTGCGCGCCAGTGTAATCAAAATCGGCGGCAGGTTCGACCTCAAGCAGCACAGATTTGGCCCGGCTCGCGCAGATAACAGCCTGCAGAGGCTCCAAAAACAAATGCCAGTCCGAAGACTGGCATTTGGCGGTATGAACGAAAGAAGCGGATCACTTCTCGGCGGACTTGACCCCGAAGGCATTGAGCAGCAAGCAGCAGGTCACTGCCACCGCTACAAACCCGCTCAGGAAGATAAAGGGCATGGCCCCGTATCCCAATACAGTCCAGATGGTTTGTTCAAGCAGACTCATTATGTGTCCTTCATCCAGTGAAATGGGTGTCCCTTTCGTGACGGGGTTATTCCCCGTTCCTGATGATGCTATTTGACCCCAACCAGCGCCTGAGTCCTATGCCACCAAAGTAATAAATAGGGGGCTACTTTGCGTTGGATCAACAATTTATCCCTTGCCGAGGAAAAATATGGACGCAATTCAACCCGTTGTCAGCCTGCGGCCCTCTCCTCTCCCATTGCTGCACCAAAAAGAAGGAGGCGACCCTGGGGTCGCCTCCTTGTCGGTTGGGCTGTTGCCGCGAGCGGCGCACCCTCAATAGAAGCGCTGCTGCTCGGCAGCCATCGCCTTGAGGCGATCGCAGGGGGCGAACCGGTCGCCATGGCGCTTCTGGTAGTGCTCAAGACGCGCCACCAGGTGCTCGATGCCAAGGCTGTCCATGTAGCGGAACGGGCCGCCCAGGAACGGCGGGAAGCCGATGCCGAAGATGGCGCCGATGTCGCCATCGCGGGCCGAGGCCACCACGCCGCTGTCGAGCGCCATGGCCGCTTCGTTGAGCATCATCAGCACGCAGCGCTCGGCGATCTCCGCCTTGGCCTGTTTGGCTTGGGGGCTGACGCCCAAGACGCCATAGACGCTGTCGTCCACCTTCTTCTTGCCCTTGGCGGCTTTGCCGTAGAGGTAGAAGCCCTTGCCGTTCTTGCGCCCCTTGCGATCGTTTTGCAGCAGCTTGTCAAACGCCGCCGGCGCCTGGAAGCGCTCGCCCCCCAGCTCTTTCTCGAGGATCGGGGAGATCTTGGCCCCAACGTCGATCCCCACCTCGTCCAGCAGGGTGATGGGGCCCACCGGGAAGCCGAAATCGAGCAGGGCACCGTCCAGCACCTCCACCGGCTCCCCTTCCAGCACCAGGCGCGCCGCCTCGTTCATGTAGGGGGCCAGGATGCGGTTGACGTAGAAGCCCGCCTCGTCCTTGACGACGATGGGGGTCTTGCCCTGGGCCCGGGCGAAGGCCAGGGTGGTGGCGACCGTCTCGGCACTGGTACCGGCGTGGGGGATGATTTCCGCCAGCGGCATCTTGTCCACCGGGCTGAAGTAGTGCAGCCCCACCACCCGCTCCGGGTGTGCCGCCGCCGAGGCGATCTGGTGGATAGGCAGGGAGGAGGTGTTGGAGGCAAACACTGTGTGCTCGCCGCACTCGCGCTCCACATCCTTCACCATCTGGTGCTTGAGGGCGAGATCTTCGAACACCGCCTCCACCACCATGTCGACCCGGTGGAAGCCGGAGTAGTCGAGGGTGCCAGTCAGCAGGCTCATCTGTTTCTCAAGCTCGCTGCGCAGGATATGACGACGCTTGAGCTTCTTGGCCAGGATGTCGTAGCTGTAGCGCATGGCATTGCCAATGCCGGCACTGGCCACGTCCTTGATCCGCACCGGTACCCCCGCCTTGGTAGCTGTGACGAAGGCGATGCCGCCCCCCATCAGACCACCGCCCAGCACGGCGGCATGGCCCACCTTGCGCGGCTCGGCCCCCTGATAGGCGACCTCCTTCTTCATCTCTGTGGTGGCAAAGAAGATGGAGCGCAGGGCGGCGGATTCGCTGGTCATCACCAGCTCGCCAAAGTGGCGGGATTCGGCGGCAAGGCCGGCCTGCATCCCCTCTTCCACCCCGATGCGCACCACCTCCAGGATCAGCTCAGGAGCCGGGTAGTTGCCACGGGTCTTCGCCTTCACCCCCTTGCGGGCCTGATCGAACAGCACCTTGCGGCCAAGCTTGTTGGTCTCCAGCAGTTTGCCCTGCAGATCTCGCTTGAGCTCGTGGCGGGGTTTGCCCTTCTTGGCCAGCTTGATGGCAGCCTCCAGCAGGATGGAGGGGGGCACCACATCGTCCACCAGCCCCAGTTTCTTGGCCTGCTTGGCCCGCACCTGCTTGCCGGTCAACATCAGATCGAGCGCCTTGGCCACCCCGATGAGGCGCGGCAGACGCTGGGTCCCGCCGGAGCCCGGCAGCAAGCCCAGTTGCACCTCGGGCAGGCCGAGCACCGTCTTGCCGTGATCGGTGACCACCCGGCCATGACAGGCCAACGCCAGCTCCAACCCACCGCCGAGGCAGGGGCCGTGAATGGCGGCGATCACCGGGATGGGCAGCGACTCGATCTCGGCGAAGATCACCTGCCCTTCCCGCGACAGCGTCTCGGCATCCTTGACGCTGGTACAAGCCGCCAGCATGCTGATGTCGGCGCCGGCGATGAAGGAGTCCTTCTTGCCGGAGACCACCACCAGGCCGATCAGCTCTTTATTGGCTTTCACCTCGGCCAGCACCGCGCGGATCTCGTCCACGAAGGCGGCTTTGAGGGTATTCATGCTCTCGCCCGGCACATCCATGGTGAGAATGCCGATGCCATCCTGGCGCACCGCCAGGGAAAAAGTCTTCTCGCTCATCACTCTACCTCCAGCACCATGGCCACGCCGAGACCGCCCGCCGCACAGGCGGTGTTCAGCCCCAATCCTCCTCCCCGACGCCGCAGTTCGTGCAGGGTCTGGGTGATCATGCGCGCACCGGTCGCGGCAAAGGGGTGACCATAGGCCAGCGAGCCACCGAGGACGTTGAATTTGTCCATGTCCACTTCGCCGATGGCCTGATCGCGCCCCAGCTTGCTCTGGGCAAACTCGTGGCTGGCAAACATCTTGAGGTTGGCCAGGGTCTGGGCGGCAAAGGCTTCGTGCATGTCGATCAGGGTGAGATCGCTGAGCGTGATGCCGGCGCGGTCCAGCGCCAGCGGGGTGGCGTAGGAGGGGCCCATCAGCATGTCCTGCCACACATCGATGGCAGAAAACGCGAAACTGCGGATATAGCCGAGCGGCTCGAGACCGAGCTCGCGGGCTCGCCCTTCGCGCATCAGCAGCACGGCGGCGGCGCCGTCGGTGAGCGGGGTGGCGTTGGCGGCGGTGACAGATCCATGCAGCCGGTCAAACACCGGCTTGAGCTTGGCGTAGCTCGCCAGATCCGAGCTTTCGCGGATGTTGTTGTCTCGCTCCAGCGGCGCCTTGTAAGGAGGCACGTGAGCGGTGAACACCTCGCCACTCAACTTGCCATCGGCCCAGGCCTGAGCGGCCAGGGTGTGGGAGCGGTGTGCCAGCGCATCTTGCGCCTCGCGGCTGATCTGGTGGCTCTTGGCCATCTGCTCGGCGGTCTGGCCCATGGAGAGGCCGGTGGAGTACTCGGCCACGGCGGGTGGCACCGGCAGCAGATCCTTGACCCGCAGCTGGCGCAAAATGTTGAAGCGCTGCTGCAGATTGCGCGCCTTGTTGAGATCCACCAGGGCGCGGGCCAGCTTCTTGCTCACCCCGATGGGCAGCACGGAGGAGGAGTCGGCACCGCCGGCGATGGCGATGTCCACCGTGCCGGCCATGATGGATTCGGTGACGTTGGCGACGGCCTGGAAACTGGTGGCGCAGGCGCGCGACACGCTATAGGCATCGGTGCTGACGCTCATGCCGGTGCCGAGCACGATCTCGCGGGCAATGTTGGGGGCTTCCGGCATCTGTACCACCTGGCCGAACACCAGCTGGTCGATGAGCTTGGGATCGAGATCGGTGCGAGCGAGCATCTCGCTCACCACCAGTTTGCCCAGATCCACCGCAGGTACGCCGTGAAAGGCGGTGGCCTGCTTGGCAAAGGGGGTGCGCAAACCCGCCACGACGGCAATCCGTTCGCCCTGGCGAGTCGTCAGTTTCAATGGCTCTTTCATCCTGGCTCCTTGGTTAAACGAGAAGACTAAAGGGAGAGGTCTGACCTCATTGCGCCACATCTTAACAATCCACTCACAAATTTCATACGGCTGATTGAAACTAAATTGCCGCCATCTTGGCCCCCTCCCTCGCCCTTGTGCGCCAACTGGAGTATAAAAAGATCAACTTCTATGAAAACAACGGGTTTATTGCATGGCAGCGGCCGAGTTCAGACAGCTTGGGGACTATCTTGGTAGTCAGATTCTGGGACAGGGCCCCCTCATCGAGGGGCTGCTGATCGCCCTGTTATGTGAAGGACATGTGTTGATCGAGGGCGCCCCCGGTCTTGCCAAGACCCGGGCCGTCAAGGCGCTGGCCGGCGCGGTGGAGGGGCGCTTCGCCCGCATCCAGTTCACCCCCGACCTGCTGCCCGCCGATCTCACCGGCAGCGAGGTGTTTCATCCCCAGGATGCAAGCTTCGTGTTTCAGCCCGGCCCCCTCTTCAACCACCTAGTGCTGGCGGACGAGATCAACCGGGCGCCGGCCAAGGTGCAATCCGCCCTCTTGGAAGCGATGGCCGAGCATCAGATCACCGTGGGCAAGAAGAGCTGGCGCCTGCCACCCCTATTTATGGTGGCCGCCACGCAAAACCCGATAGAACAGGAAGGGACCTATCCCCTGCCGGAGGCCCAGCTCGATCGCTTCCTGCTCAAGCTGCTGGTGGACTACCCGAGCCCCGCCATGGAGCTCGCCATCCTCCAGTTAAACGCTCGCGGCGACACCCTGCCGGCGCCGCCGCTCACCCTGAGCCAGGCCGATCTGCTGGCGGCCCGCAGCGCGGTGCAGGCGGTGCAGATGCAGGGGCGCCTCGAACACTATCTGGTGCAGCTGGTCTGCGCCACCCGCCCTGGCAGCGGCCTCTGTCCGGAGCTCGAACCCCTGGTCGCTGTTGGCGCCAGCCCCAGGGCCAGCATAGGTCTGGCCAGAGCGGCTCGCGCCAGGGCCTGGCTGGCCGGGCGGGATTTCGTGCTGCCCGAAGACATTCAGCAGCTGGCGCCGGCCGTGTTGCGCCATCGCCTCATCCCCAGTTATCAGGCGCTGGCGGACAACCTCGACAACGAGGCGCTCATCACCCTGCTGCTGGATGCGATCCCATGCCCCTGAGCGCGCTCGCACCCTCTGCGCAGGCCCTGCTGTCATGACGGGCGCCGCCGATCCCCTCGCCCATCCCGATATCGCCCTGCCGCTTGCCAGGTTGCTGGCGATCAGGCTGTGGGCCCGGCAGGGGCCACGCTCGTCCATTCAACCGGTGGCACAGGGGCGGCTTGGCCGCACGCCGGGGCTCACCTTTCGCGAGCTGCGCGCCTATCAGGCCGGTGACGAGGTGCGCCACATCGACTGGCGGGTGACCGCCCGCCTCGGTCGCCCCTATACCCGCCTCTACAGCGAAGAGCAGGATCAGGCCCACTGGCTGCTGCTCGACCTCTCCCCGGCCATGTACTTCGGCTCACGCCACCAGCTCAAGGCACGCCTGGGCTGCGAGCTGGCCGCCGCCCTGCTCTGGCAAGGGGAAAAGCAGGCCAACACCCTGATCTGCCACGGCGTGGAGACACACCTGCAACATCAGCGCGGCTCTCTGGTGCCGCTGCTGGAGGCCCTCTGCCACCACTACCGGCTGGGGCTGGCACGCACACCGCCACTCCACGCCCTGGCCCATACCCTGGCCCGGCTCAATTTGCCCCACGGCGCCAGATTGACCCTGATCACCGATCACAGCCCTCTCGATGAGGCGCTCTGCCGCCAGCTGCAGCTGCTCGGTCGGCGCCACGACATTCATTGCTGGCAGATCCGCGATCCGCTGGAGGCGGCCCTGCCCACCCAGGGCCGTCTGGCGGTGCGTGCCGGCCAGCAGAGCGGCTGGCTCGAGGCCGGCGAACCGGGGTTTGCCTTGCGCTATCAAGCAGCCGCCGAGCAACTGGCCCGCCAGAGCCATCAGCAACTGCTGCCGCTGGTGCAGCGCCTCTACCGGCTCGACAACGGCCAGCCGCTGCAACGCCAGTGGCAGGAGGGGGCATGTCGCCAATTCTGAACTGGCTTGCCAGCGCCGTGCCGGGCAGCAATGTGCCCACCTCCCCGCTGGCGGCGCAGCTGCGCGACATCCACCCAGGCCCACCGCTGCAGCTCGCCTCTGATCCTCGCCTGCTGGGCTGGTGGTGGCTGCTGATCGCCCTGCTGGTCGGCACCTTGATCATCCTCGGCGTACAGAGCCTGCTGCGTTATCGCCGCTGGCGGCGGCAGCTCGACTGGCAGGCCCCCGATCTGGTGCCCAGGTTGCAGGCCGTGATGCGCGAGGCCGTGCTGCCGCGCTGGCCCGAGGCTGCCTCCCTGCAGGGCGAGCCCTGGCTTGTCTTTCTTGATTCTTTGGGGCTCGATTCTCTGGGAGGCAGCCGCTTTCGCGAGCTGGCCCCGCACTGGTCTGCCTGGCTCTACGGCGGTCAAAGCCCGGATGCGCAGCAGCGCCAGGCGCTGCGCCGGGCCTACCTCGCCTGGGGACGTCACTGCATCTGCCCGCCAGCCTGTTTGCTGGCGCTGCGCACTCGCTGGCGGCGCGGGCCAAGCCTTACAAGAGATGCGCACATCCGGAGGCAATCATGATCCTCGCCTGGCCCTGGTTTGCCCTGGCGCTGGTGCTGCCGCTGCTGGTGCGCTTTGGTCTGCCGCCCCGCCCCAGCGGCGCACACGACCCCGGTGTACTGAACCATGCCGGCTTTCCTCTGCTGCGCCCCCATGCTGGCCAGCCCCTGTGGCGAATGGCGCTGTGCTGGTGCGCCCTGGTGCTGGCGCTCTGCCGCCCCCAGTGGCAGGAGCCGCCTCAGGTGAGCTATCAGAGCAGCCGGGATCTCATCCTGGCGGTGGATCTCTCCGACAGCATGCGCACCCAGGACATGCTGGACGACGGGGAGCAAAAAGACCGGCTCAGCGCGGTGCGCCAGCAGATAGACAGGCTCATCGCCGCCCGCCCCGGCGATCGCATCGCCCTCATCGTGTTCGCCGACCACGCCTACCTGCTCTCGCCCCTGACCCAGGAGACCAACGCCCTGCTCGGCCTCACCCGCGAGCTCGATTTCGAGCTGGTGGGGCGCACCACCGCGCTGGGCGAGGCCATCCTGCTTGCTCGCCAGCACAAGGCTCCCAACCGCTCCACCGCCCTCTTGCTGGTCACCGACGGGCGCAACACCGCCGGCAGCGCCGATCCCCTGAGCGAAGCCAAACGAGCCGCCGCCGCAGGCATTCGCCTCTATACCCTGGGGGTGGGCGCCGATCCGGATACCTTTGCCGAGGCGATGGCCCCCGCGCTGGCCCCGGCCCAGAGCGATCCCAGCGCCGAGCTGGACGAGGCCCTCTTGCAGCAACTGGCCGAGGTGGGCCATGGCCGTTACTTCCGCGCGCGCACCCAGGGGGATCTCGAGGCCATCAATCAGGCGCTGGATACCCTGGAACCCGTCGCCACCGCGCAAACCCGTTATCGCCCCAACGTGGAGCTCTACCCCTGGCCGCTGGCGCTGGCCTGGCTGCTGCTGAGCTGGCCAGCCCGGTTGCGCTGGCCGGTGCGGCTGACTCGCAAGGCCCAGCCTGATCAGCCGTCCCGAGGCGCCCCATGATGGAGCTCACCCTGCTGCGCCCACTCTGGTTGCTGGCCCTGCTGCCCTGGCTGTGGCAGGGGTGGCGCCGTCGCCGCCAGGCCCCGCTGCTGGCCCCCGCCATGCAGGCCTATCTGCTGCCGGGGCAGCGGCGCCAGCGCCCCTGGCTCTGGCTGGCCTGCCTGCCAGTGATCCTGGCCTTGAGCGGCCCGGCCCTGCGCCAGCAGAGCCTGAGCGTGCCAAGCCCCGCCCTCGACATCTGGCTGCTGGATCTCTCCCGCTCCATGCTGGCCACCGACCTGCTGCCGGATCGGGCCACCCGGGTGCGGGTGCTGCTGCAGGATCTGCTGGTCGACAGGGAGCGGCAGGAAGCAGCCCATCCCATCGCCCTCATTCTGTTTGCCGGGGATGCCTACCTCGCCATGCCGCCCACCCGGGATCAGCAGGCCATCGCCCTGCTGCTACCCGACCTGCGCCCGGCCATCATGCCAAGACAGGGCAGTGCGCCCGAGCGCGCCGTGGCACTGGCGCTCAAGCAGATCCCCGCCGGCCGGCAGGCCCGCCTGCTGCTGATCACCGATGACCTGACCGCCCGTCAGGCCGAGCGGATCAAGGCGAGCTGGCCCTGCCAGGGCAACCTCTTTTGCCACCCCGAAGTGCAAGCCCGTCTCGATATCCTGCTGGTCAACGCAGGCCAGGCCAGTCAACTGCCCGCCACCCTGGGCGGCGGCCTTGGCCGCGAGCTGCCCGCCCCGGATGTGGCGACGCTGCAGCAGCTGGCAACCGATCTCGGCGGTCAGCTGCAGTGGCTGCAGCAGGGATTGCCGCGCTTTGCCCCCCTGCCCATGAGTCAGACCACAGGCGCGCACCAGGCGCAGGATCTCGGCCCCTGGCTGCTGCTGCCCCTGCTGCCGCTGGCACTGCTGGCCCGCATCGGCAGCCTCTGGCTGGTGATGATGGGGACACTCTTGCTGACGCCCCCCTCCCTGCAGGCCAATCCGGCGCTTGCCAGCACGCCCCCGCTCGGGGACAACCTGGCCTGGCAGGCCTTCTTGCAGGGGCGCTATCAGGAGGCGGCCCGCGCCTTTACCGATCCCGTCTGGCAGGGCAATGCCTGGTATCGGGCCGGCGACTACGCCCGGGCCGTTGCCGCCTACGGCCGGGCCAACAACGCTACCGCCCACTACAACCGGGGCAACGCCCTGGTACAGCTGGGCCAGCTGGCCGCCGCCGAGCAGGCCTATCTGGCGGCGCTGGCACTGGTTCCCAACCATGAAGACGCGCTTTACAACCTGGCGCTGCTGCGCGCCCAGCCGCCCGCGGCAGCACCAGAGGCGCAGGATCCCAAGCCTGTCGATACCCCCGAGCAGGCCGCTACCCCGGATGTCCCGCTGCCTCCATCTCCCCCCGTACTGCTGCTGGAGCAGCGGCTGCGCAAGGAGGATCAGCGCAGGCGCGAGCAGGAGGCCGACAAGGGCCTTCTCCCCACAAGAGGGGAGGATCCCTGGTGACGCGCCTCTCTGCCCCTTGCCATGCGCTCTGCCTTCTGCTGCTCTGGCTGCTGCCGGCGCAGCTCTTTGCCGCCCCGCCCCGGGCCGAGCTGCTGCCAGGTGCCGATCGCCGCGACTGGCTGCTGATCATCGAAGCGGACGGCGAGCGCCAGAGCGATGAACTCGCCATCACCCCCCTGCTGCGCCGCTTTGCGGTGGGCAAGGTGACCATGAGCCGGGTCACAGCCCCGCAGCAAAACCTGACCCGCTGGCAGATCCCCCTGCACCTGCTGGACGACGCAGAGCAGCAGGTGCCGGCCCTGTCGCTAGGAACGGAGCAGACCCCGTCCATCCCCTTTCCGCCGCGCTCCGAGAGCGGCAGCCTGGTGCCAGCCCCTGCCATCTCCCCCATCGAGTTGCAGGCCCGAGTGCTGCAACAGGGGCCGCTCTACCCAGGCCAGCCCTTTGTCTATCAGCTCAGCCTCTGGCTGCCCGCCAACATGGAGGCCCCCAACCTCACCGAGCCGGCCAGCGATGCCTTCACCATCCGCCGTCTCGGCAACGATCAGTGGCAGCCCCCGGCGAGCCCCGGCCTGCCGGGCCGGCTGACCCGCAGCTGGCTGTTGCAGGCCAGGGAGGCCGGGCGCCATCCGCTGGAGTCCCCCCGCTTTCAGGGGCGCCTGCCGCAGGATGACGGCGGCAGCGACCCCCTCTCGGCCCGGGCCGCCACCCTGTTCGTGCAGATCGACGAGCCCCCGCTGCAACCGGTGGCGAGCCGGCTTACCCTGAGCCAGCGGCTGGATCCCCCCACCGGCGCCAGAGCGGGCGAACCGGTAATCCGCACCCTGACCCTCACCCTGGAAGGGGGGGATGGCAACCGCCTCACCCTCTCCAGAGTGCTCGGGAGCACAACCCTGCCCGCAGGCGTGCAGGCCAGACCGGACGGGGAACAGCAGCAGGAGCGCTATCTCGCCGAGGGGACGCTGCGCTTCGAGCGCGAGTGGCGTCAAGCCCTGACCGTCGACGAGCCCGGCGACTACCTGCTGCCCGCCATCGAGCTGGCCTGGTTCAATACCCGGCGCGGGCGCATCGAATACGCGCGCCTGCCCGCCGTCCCCTTGCACATCACCGCAGGGGCGCAGGGGCAACCGACCCGGGATGGGCCGAACGACGAGAGCCTGCTATGGGTCATCTGGGCTCTGCTGCTGCGCGCCTGCTGGCGCCACAGGCCGCGCTGGCACGCCTTTTACCGCCTGCAACAGGCGCTGTATCGGGCCGATGCCGAACAGATCCGGGCCCGCTTGCTGGCGTGGGCCTACCTGCGCTGGCCACTGCCCCATCTTCGTCTCGACACCCTGCCCTGTCGCCGCGATCCCGCCCTTGCGCCCCACTTCGCCGCCCTGGAGCGAGCCTGTTTTGCCGCCGTCGTCCCCGCTGGCAATGATGGGCACGACTGGCGCGGCTTTGCCGCGGCCCTATGCGGCCAGGAAACTTTTGCGATAGCCTATGGCCTCAGGCAACTGGCCCGGATCTGTGGTTCCGGGCCTTCATTCAAATAAGGAAGCCCAGCGATGGCTTTAGGATTTTTCAGAAAAAAAGGCGCCACGGTCGGAAAGGATCCCACGACCTCTCCGGTCTATGGAGGTATGGCCGACAAACAAACCAAATACGAAGCCCTGGTGCATGCCCTGCACGGGGACATCTACCGCTACGCCTATTGGCTGTGCCGGGATCCTCAAGTGGCGGAAGACCTGGTGCAGGAGACCTTCCTGCGCGCCTGGAAGGGGATAGACACCCTGGTGGATGACAAGGCCGCCAAGGCCTGGCTCATCACCATACTACGGCGGGAGAACGCCCGGCGCTTCGAGCGCAAGCAGTTCGATCTCGTCGATCTCGACGAGCACCCCCAGAGCGATCAGGAGGCGCTGCACAGCGAACAGGAGATGGAGAACGAGTGGCTCAGACGCCACATCGCCCGCCTGCCGGCAGAATACCAGGAGCCTCTGCTGCTGCAGGTGCTGGGAGGCTTCAGCGGCGACGAGATCGCGGCGCAACTGGGGCTGAACAAGAACACCGTCATGACCCGCCTGTTTCGGGCCCGCAATCAGATCAAAGAGGCCATGGAGTCAACGACCCAACAGAGAGGACACACCAATGGATGAGCTGGAATTTCGCCGTCGGGCCATAGCCCATCCACATGAGCAGGATCCCGCGTTTCTCGAGCAGGCCCAGCACTCCCCCGCCAACCGCAAGCATCTGGAGGAGATGAAGCAGCTCGATCGCAGCCTGCAGCGGGCGATGGAGGTCGAGGTGCCGGCCGGCCTGGCCGAGCGCATCCTGCTCAGGCAGGCACTGGAAGCAGATCAGGAGCAGGTGGTGCCCCTGCCGGTGCGCCCGCGCAACAACTGGCGTGCGCTGGCGATGGCCGCCTCGGTCGCCTTCCTGCTCGGCATGAGCACCCGCTGGCTGAGCTGGCCGCAGGCCACCCCGGACGAGCTCTCGCTGGCCCAGGTCGCCATGGCCCACGTCTATGGCGAGGAGCCCTTCATCAAGGATGTGGACGAGCAGGTGAGCCTGCGCACCATCAACGCCAAGATGGAGAAATATGGCGCCACCCTGATGGGCATGCAGGGGTTGAAGATCACCTATGTCAACCACTGCTCCTTCTATCAGGGGCCGGCGCTGCACATGGTGCTGCAGGGCAAGATGGGCCCGGTCACCCTGTTCCTGGTGCCCAAGCATGTGCCGCTCACCCTGCAGCCCACCTTCGAGGATGGCCAGCTCAAGGGGGAGATCCTGCAACTCAAGGGGGCCAACATGGTATTGATCGGTGACATGGAGGAGCCGCTGGCACCGGTGGCGCAGCAGCTGGAATCCCGACTGCACTGGTCGATTTAACAGGTGTTAACGCAATCCTGACCCGAACGAACTCGGGTCAATTCGACGGGCAGACCAGACAACTTGGCTGCCCGTTTCCGCCCTTATCCCCCACGATTTGCCGCCATTTCCGGCTCATTCACGGCAAGTGCCGAAAAATATTTTTGTGATGCAGATCGCCCTATGTGCGTGTTTTTTATCCAATAAATGGTAAAAGAGACTATTTATGCGGCACATTCAAACAAATGATTAACACTCCAGAAACTTTTATGTATTCTGCTGTCACTGGTCTGATTTCTTACCTCCTACCAGATCCATAGAATCACGCCAGAATTGAATGGGAAGAAGCTGAAATAACAACAGATCTTGTCACATACGGAGGCAAAAAAGCCCCGATGCTGACAGAAAATCTGCCTACAAGAGAGAACACTATGACAACTGCCTTTTTCAAAAAGAGCCTGATCGCTGCCGCCGTCACTCTGGCCAGTACCCAAACCTTCGCCGCCGCGTTTCAGCTGAACGAACACTCAGCCTCCGGTCTGGGCCGTGCGTACGCCGGGGAAGCCGCCGTGGCAGACAACGCCTCCGTGTTGTCCCGCAACCCGGCAGCCATGACCCAGTTTGACAAGATGGCGTTCTCCGTATCCGGCACCTACATCAAGCCGGACGTGGATGTAAATGGTGACATCTATGCAGGTTCCGCCAAGATGGCCGGCGCCAGCGAGAGCGGCATCGCACCGAGCGCCTTCGTGCCCGCCACCTACTTCATCCAGCCGCTGAACGATCAGTGGGCCTGGGGTATCGGCCTGTTCTCCAACTACGGTCTGTCGACCGAGTACACCGAGAACTTCAACGGTGGCTCCATTGCCGGCAACACCGAACTGCTGACCTTCAACATCAACCCGAACATCGCCTACCGCGTCAACCAGCACTTCACTTTCGGTGCCGGTGTGAACCTGGTCTATGCCAAGGCTGAACTGAACCGCCGTGCCGGCGTGCTGGCCGCCGTGCCGCCGCTGAGCAGCGTACCGGGTGTCGGCAAAGACACCATCGTCAGCCACCTGAAGGGTGACGACTGGGGTTACGGCTGGAACGTGGGCACCATGTTCGAAGTCAACGAAAACAACCGCTTCGCCCTGACCTACCGCTCCCAGGTGGATCTGAAGTTCAAGGGTGACTACCAGGGTACCTCCTCCGGCTTCAAGACCGTCGGTGGCGAACTGCCGCTGGATCTGCCGGCCCAGGCCGAGTTCGCCGGTTACCACCGTCTGAACCAGCAGTTTGCGGTGCACTACTCCGTCAACTGGACCGACTGGAGCGCCTTCCAGGAGCTCAAGGCCACCAGCGGTCAGTGCAACAGCACCGACGGTGCCGGTGTCTGCCTCTACAAGCCTGAGAAGTTCAAGGACTCCACCCGCTACTCCCTGGGCGGTACCTGGTACGTCAACCCGTCCTGGGAAGCGCGTATCGGCTTTGCCTACGACAACACCCCGATCGAGCCGGAATACCGCAGCCTGAGCATCCCGGACTCCGACCGCGTATGGTATAGCGCCGGTGCCACCTACCACATCGACAAGGACATGAGCGTCGATTTCGGCATGGCCTATCTGGACGGCAAGAAAGTGGACGTCAACGAGAAGCTGGTTGAAAGCAACGAAGCCCTGCGTTGGAAAGGCACCTCCCACGGCAACGCCTTCCTCGCTTCCGCTCAGTTCAACATGAAATTCTGAGCATCAGCGAATTGACCAGAGCGCCTACGGGCGCTCTTTTTTTATGCTCAATGCCTGTTTCAGCGTACATCTGTAGTAAACAACTGTACGCTTTTCTTTTTTTATCAAGCTGTTAGCAGCACATCCTTCAGCATTTAATTCCGTTTTGAACCGCCTGCCTCCGCGCCCGTTGCCTTACTGGTCGTACCATATAAAATCCTGCATCCAATCAGAAAAACGTTCGAACCCAAGGTTCACTTTCAAGGACAATGCAATGCACTCCATCATGAAGCCGTCTCTCATCGCCCTGCTGGTGCTGTCGAGCCAGGCCCAGGCGGCAGGTTTCCAGCTGGCCGAGCAATCCGCCACCGGCATGGGCCGTGCCTTCGCGGGCGAAGCCGCCATCGCCGACAATGCCAGCGTGCTCTCTCGCAATGCCGCCGCCATGACCCGTTTCGATACCATGGCCTTCTCCGGTGGCTTCATCTATGTGCACCCCGATGTCAACATCGAGGGCACCACCCGGGTGCCGACCGCCAGAGGGCCGGTCGACCTGGATGCGGCGGCCCACGACATCGCCGATGATGCCTGGGTGCCCAACGCCTACCTGATAGTGCCGCTCAACGATCAGTGGCGCCTGGGGCTGGCCGCCACCTCCTATTACGGGCTCGGCGTCAAGATGCCGGACAACTACAATGCCGGCCACTTCGGCAACGTCTCCGACATCAAGACCGTGGATCTGGGCGCCTCGCTGGCCTATCGCGTCAACCGCGTCTGGTCCGTCGGGGCCGGCCTCTCCGCCATTCAGGGCGAAGGAGAAGTGGGTGGCACCTTCCCCTCCAACAACCAGATCGCCAAGCACCTGAAAGGGGATGGCTGGGCCATGGGCTGGAACCTGGGCACCCTGCTGGAGCTGTCGGACGCGACCCGCATCGGCCTCTCCTACCGTCACGACGTGACCCTGAAGCTCTCGGGCGACGCCATCGGCATCGATCAGAACGGTCAGCCCTTCACCGATACCGGCAGCCTGGATCTGCCGCTGCCCGCCACCGCCGAGCTGGCCCTTTTTCATCAGCTGACGCCGGCGCTGGCACTGCACTCGAGCATCAACTGGACCAACTGGAGCAAGTTCGTGCAGCTGGAGTCCGAGCTCGACCACCACGGCGTCATGCACATCAAGGACGAACACTGGAATGACAGCTGGCGCTATGCGCTGGGTCTGACCTACCAGCTGGCGCCGCAATGGACACTGCGCTCGGGCCTTGCCTACGACCGCAGCCCGGTGCCGGCAGATCGCCGCACCATCTCCATCCCAGACTCGGATCGGGTCTGGTACAGCGCCGGGGTGGGTTATCAGTTCGATCGCAACCTCTCGCTGGATCTGGGGGTCACCCTGATCGACGGCAAGAAGGTGGACGTGAGCGAAACCATGCAGCTCAAACCCGGCATCCCGCAGACTACCTCCACCTTCCAGGGCACCTCGGAAGGGGACGCCTGGCTGGCCGGCCTGCAGCTCAACTACCTGTTCTGATCCGGCGGGCCTTCTGGGGCCCGTCTATTCAAGCACTATGCCAGTTATTGACCGTTTCTGGCCTTCACGCGCTGGCATAGTGCTCTGCTTCACAATAAAATCAATCCAGTACACCCGCTGGAGAGATGCATGTATTCCTACGTAGCAAGGCAGCCCATCCTGGATCGGGAGTTGAAGACCCACGCCTATGAGCTGCTGTTTCGCGACAGTCTGGATAACGTGTTTCCTCCCATCTCCTCCCAGCAGGCCACGGCCAGGCTGGTGGCCGAACAGTTCCTGCAACAGAACATCGATCAGCTGCTCGGCGGTCGCCCCTGCTTCATCAACTTCCCCCACTCCCTGCTGCTGGAAGGACTGGCCGAATGCCTGCCGCCGGAGAAGGTGGTGATCGAGATCCTGGAAGACGCCGCCCCCGACGACGCCCTGCTGGCCAAGGTGAAGCAGTTGCACGAGCTGGGCTATCAGCTGGCACTCGATGACTTCACCCTGTCGCCGGACTGGGAGCGCTTCCTCCCCTATATCCACATCATCAAGTTCGATTTGCGCACCACCTCCCTGTTGCGGATCAAGGTGTTCATCCAGCAGCATCAACAGCTCAAGCTCACCTATCTGGCCGAGAAGGTGGAAGACAAGGCGGAGTTCGAGCGGGCCAAGCGGCTCGGTATCGACCTGTTCCAGGGCTTCTTCTTCAGCCGCCCCGAAATGGTCAAGCAGGCCACCATGGAGCCAGCCCAGGTGGTGGTGATGCAGTTGCTCAACGTGGTCAACCAGGCCGAGCCGGATCTCAACCGCATCGAGCAGTTGCTGAGTCAGGACATCTCCCTGTCACTCAAGCTGCTGCGTTACGTCAACCACCTCAAGAGCCACGCCAACCCCATTTCCTCCTTTCGCCAGGCGGCGGTCTATCTCGGCCACACCCAGCTCAAGCGCTTCGTGACCCTGGTGGCCGCCACCAGCGCCGGCCAGGGCAAGAGCGCCGAGCTCTATCAGATGTCGATGATCCGGGCCCGTTTCTGCGAGCTGCTGGCCCATACCCATGCGCCCACCCAGGAGGCTCAGCAGGCCTTCATCACCGGCCTCTTCTCCCTGCTTGACGTCTTGATGGAGCAGCCGATGGACAAGCTGCTCGGCACCATTCCGCTGATCGAGGAGATCCGGGTCGCCCTGCTAGAGCGCAAGGGAAACCTGGGGTTCTACCTGTCGTTTTGCGAAGATTACGAGAATGCGAACTGGCAGCGGATCACCGCCAGAACGGCCCGGCTCGGGCTCAATGAAGAGAAGGTCAGCCAGCTCTATCTGACCGCCACCGCCTGGGTCAACCAGCAACTCCAGGCGATGGCGGAGACAGATTAACCCAGCTCGATGGCGACCGCGGTCGCCTCCCCGCCCCCGATGCACAGACTGGCGATCCCACGCTTGAGGCCACGTTCGCGCAAGGCGTGGATCAGGGTCACCAGGATCCTGGCGCCACTTGCCCCCAGCGGATGACCGAGGGCACAGGCGCCGCCGTTCACGTTCACCTTGTCATGGGGCAGCTTGCAACCCGCCATGGCCAGCATGCTCACCATGGCGAATGCCTCGTTGACCTCGAACAGGTCCACCTCGCCCACCTGCCAGCCCACCTTGGCCAACAAGCCCTCGATGGCCCCGATGGGCGCGCTGGTAAACTCGGCAGGCTGGGCCGCGTGGCTCTGATAACCCACCAGCCGTGCCAGCACGGGCACGCCGAGCTGCGCGGCGGTGTCGGCCCGCATCAGGATCAGCGCCGCCGCCCCGTCCGAGATGGAGCTGGCATTGGCCGCCGTGATGGTGCCCGTCTTGCTGAAAGCCGGCTTTAGCTGGGGGATCTTCTCGGGGCGCGCCTTGCCAGGCTGCTCATCCTCGGCCAGCAGCAGGGTCTCTCCGGCCTTCACCGGCGCCAGCTCCGCTGCAAAGGCGCCGCTGCGCTGGGCCGCCAGCGCCCGCTCCAGCGAGGTGATGGCAAAGGCATCCATGTCGGAGCGGGTCAGTCCGGCGCGATCGGCGCTCAGCTGGGCATAATGGCCCATCAGCTGACCTTCGTAGGCATCCTGCAGCCCGTCGAGGAACATGTGATCGAGCACGCTCTGGTGCCCCATCCGAAAACCGCTGCGCGCCTTGTCGAGCAGATAAGGGGCACGGCTCATGCTCTCCATCCCGCCGGCGATCACCACGTTCGTGTCACCGAGTCGCAACCCATCGGCCGCCAGCATCACCGCCTTCATGCCGGAACCGCACACCTTGTTGACCGTGGTGCAGGGGATGCTGTCCGGCAGGCCCGCCTTCAATACCGCCTGACGGGCGGGCGCCTGGCCGACCCCGGCACTCAGCACGTTGCCAAGATAAGCCTCATCGATCTGCTCCCCCTTGAGCCCGGCCTGCGCCATGGCTGCGGTGATGGCACAGGCACCCAGTTCGGGTGCGCTCAGGTTGGCCAGGGCCCCTTGAAAGGCCCCCATGGGGGTACGTTTGGCCGCAACAATCACGATATCCATCAATTGCACTCTCCTTGTTACATTGAGATAACATATGCCGCCGCCGTCGCGGGAACAAGACTTGCGGGGCAGTTGACGTTTGGGTAAGGTGCCAGCCAGGATTGACAGTCAAGATAGCGCCATGAACCGAACCAAGGATGACAAACGGACCTACAGCATCAGCGAACTGGCCCGTGAATTTGATGTTACGACCCGAAGTATTCGTTTTTATGAAGATCAGGGACTTTTGAATCCTGCTCGTCAGGGGCAGACCCGGATCTACAGCCGTCAGGACAGAGTGCGGCTCAAGCTCACCCTGCGCGGCAAGCGACTGGGGTTCAGCCTGGCGGACATCCGCGATCTGTTCGATCTCTACGATGCGGACAAGAGCAGCCGTACCCAGCTGCAGACCATGCTTGGACTGGTGGCCGACAAGCGGGATACCCTGCAGCAGCAGCTGGAAGACATCAAGATGGTGCTGCTGGAGCTGGACGCCGCCGAGCAGCGCTGCCAGCAGGCGCTGGAGCAGCTCGGCTGAGGCAAACAGACAAGCATAAAAAAGGGGCCCGCGGGCCCCTTTTCATTGCAACTGGATTATTTGTTCCAGCGGTCCGGATCGTAATCCGGGCTGTAGCGGTCGACGATGACGGCGCAGGCCGCATCACCGGTGATGTTGAGGGCGGTACGGATCATGTCGAACAGACGATCCAGCGCAAACAACAGCGGCAGTCCCTCGATGGGGATCCCGGCGGCCAGCAGCACGGCGACCACCAGGAAGCTCGGGCCAGGTACGCCGGCCTGACCGATGGCCCCCAGGGTGGCGGTCACTATGATGGCAGCCCAGGCACCCATGGAGAGATCGATCTGATAGACCTGGGCGAAGAAGATGGCGACCAGACCGTAATAGATGGCGTTGCCGCTCATGTTGATGGTGGCACCCAGCGGCAGCACGAAGGAGGCCGTGGCATTGCTCACCTTCAGCTCTTTCTCGCAGGTCTCCATGTTGACCGGCAGGGTCGCCATGGAAGAGGCGGTGGAGAAGGCGACGATCTGCGGCTTCTTCATGGCAGACAGGTACTTGCGCACCGGGGTGTTGGAGAAGATCATGACCAGCAGCGGATAGACCACGAAGCCGAAGATCAGGATGGCGGCCAGATAGACCACGAACAGCTTGATCACCAGGGTCAGCACGTCGAAGCCGTAGGTGCCGATGGCGTCAGCCATCAGGCCGAACACGCCGAGCGGCGCAATCAGCATCACCTTGTTGATCATCCAGACGAAGGCATCCACCAGGGTGTTCAAACCATCGACCAGCGGCTTGGCCCGCTCGCGGGGCTGCTTGGCCAGCGCGATGCCGAGGAACATGCAGAACAGCAGGATCTGCAGGATGTTGGCTTCGTTGAGCGACTGGAAGACGTTGGTCGGGATCATCCCGAGCAGGGTGGCGACCGCATCGGGCAGGGCGCCCTTGTCGGAATAGTCACCGGAGAACATGGAGGCCATGGAGCCGAACTCGACCCCGATCCCGGGTTTGAAGATCTGCCCCATCACCAGTGCCAGCAGCACCGCCAGCGCCGAGGTGCCGAGGAAGAAGGCCAGCGTGGTGACGCCAATCTTGCCTGCTGCCGGGCTGGCCCCCAGATTGGCAGCCCCCGACAGGATGGCCACCGCCACCAGCGGGATCACCAGCATCTTGATGAGCTGGATAAAGAGCGTACCGAGCGGTGCGAACACGGTGGCTTGTTCACCCATGAACGCCCCCACCAGTGCCCCCAGCACCATGGCAACCACGACCTGGAAGCCAACGTTCTTAATGAGTCCTTTTGTTAACACAGAATGTTCCTTTATGTAGCAATTATTTACACTTTCCCAGTGCAATCAACCAAACAGGGGAAGAACAGCTGTCCATTCTCCTGAGCGCGCGCTTTATCTCATATTTATTGGCTGTTTGAAATCGCCAAATCGTTAACGGGAGTTATTGATAAGTTTGCAATAAGGTTAAGATTCAAAAGGAACACGGCGATTTTTCCCGCTTTCATCATGACAACTGACAAAACATTGTGCTATTTTGGCTTGGCAAACGTGCATACAGGGATGAAAACATGCTGAAAGTTAACGAATATTTTGACGGAAATGTAAAATCCATCGGTTTCGAGCAAAAAGGGGACAAAGCGACCGTCGGTGTGATGGAAGCGGGTCACTACCAGTTCAATACCGCCGCCCCCGAGCGGATGACGGTGGTCAAGGGTGCCCTTACCATCCAGCTGGCCGATGAAGATGAGTGGCACACCTATGAGCAGGGCCAATCCTTCGACGTGGCCGGCCACTCCTCCTTCAAGCTGGAAGTGAAGACCCCCACCGCCTATCTGTGCGAGTTCCTCGACTAAGCCGCAGACAAGCTGCAGCCCAAGTGGATAAGAGAGCGGACCCGAGTCCGCTCTTTTTCATCTGATCCCCTCCTCCTCTCGGCAACCCTTCGCCGTGACCCCCTCATTTGCGTGCCGCCATCACACCCCTCGGTTTTCCCGCTTTCCATCGACTACAAAAAATTTACAATATTTAGACGAAACCCATAATCGGAGTGGTGTCATGATCAGTGTCTTCGACCTGTTTTCCATCGGGATCGGTCCCTCTTCTTCTCATACCGTGGGGCCGATGCGCGCCTCTTACGCCTTCGTCATCGCACTCAAGCAACAGGGGCTGCTGCCCCGGACCGAACGGGTAGAAGTGGAGTGCTACGGCTCCCTCGGCCAGACCGGCAAGGGCCATGGCACCGGCAAGGCCATCATCCTGGGGCTGGCCGGTTTTGAACCCGAGTCGGTGGACATCGAGGCCATTCCCGCCTTCCTGGCCGAGGTGGAGCGCAGCCAGTCGCTGCGGCTGGCGGGGGAGCAGCCCAGCCAGTTCGCCCGCAGCGGCGCCATCATCTTCAACCGGCGCAAGACCCTGCCCGCCCACTCCAACGGCATGACCCTGCGCGCCTTCGCCGGTGAACAGCTGCTGCTCGAGCAGACCTACTACTCCATCGGTGGCGGCTTCATCATCGAGGAGAGCCACTTCGCCAACGCCAAGGAGGAGGCCGCCCGCTTCGATGCGGCCCACCCCGTTCCCTACCCGTTCGAGAGCGGCGCCCAGCTGCTGGCCCACTGCCAGGAGAGCGGCCTCTCCATCTCCGGCCTGATGCTGGCCAACGAGAAGGTGTTTCGCACGGAGGCCGAGATCAAGGCGGGCCTGCGCAAGATCTGGCAGGCGATGCAGGGTTGCGTCGAGCGTGGCTGTCGCAGCGAGGGGGTGTTGCCCGGCGGGCTCAAGGTGAAACGGCGGGCGCCGGCCCTCTATCGCCAGCTCAGCTGCGAGACCAATTTCAACAAGGATCCGCTGATGGTGATGGAGTGGGTGGATCTGTTCGCGCTGGCCGTCAATGAGGAGAACGCCGCCGGCGGTCGGGTGGTGACCGCCCCCACCAACGGTGCCGCCGGCATCATTCCCGCCGTGCTGCACTATTACGATCGTTTCGTGCGCAAGGTGGATGACGAGCTGCTGCTGAGTTACTTCCTCACCGCCGCCGCCATCGGCATCCTCTACAAGAAGAACGCCTCCCTCTCGGGTGCGGAAGTGGGCTGCCAGGGGGAAGTGGGGGTGGCCTGCTCCATGGCGGCGGGGGCATTGACCGAGATCCTGGGCGGCAGCCCGGCGATTGTCGAAAACGCCGCCGAAATAGGCATGGAGCACAACCTGGGGCTCACCTGCGATCCGGTGGGCGGCCAAGTGCAGGTGCCCTGCATCGAGCGCAATGCCATGGGGGCGGTCAAGGCTATCAACGCCGCCCGCCTCGCCCTGCGAGGCACCGGCGAGCACAAGGTGTCGCTGGACAAGGTGATCAAAACCATGTGGGAAACCGGCAACGACATGAAGACCAAATACAAGGAAACCGCCCGCGGTGGCCTGGCGGTTAACATTACTGAGTGTTAAAAATCGGTAATTTGCTCCATTTGGTTCCTAAATACCCGGCATTGTCGGGTATTTTTATGGGCAAACGCTTAACAAAATGGATAAGCATCAAAATAAATTTTATACTCGCCGCTCCGATTCAACAAAAATAGATCTATTTCAACTTTTTTTGGGCTTTGAGCCGTTACACTGTGGTTATCTGGTTCATTGACCTCGGCGACGACGCCCTCGTCCCATGGATCACCCCGTTTCTGCGAGTGGGCATGGCGCCCCCTTCTATCCTGAGGTAATTGTTACATGATCAGCGTTTTTGATATCTTCAAAATCGGTGTTGGCCCCTCCTCTTCCCACACTGTCGGCCCGATGAAGGCAGCCAAACAGTTCGTGGATGAACTGCGTGCAGGCGGCAAGATCCGTGACATCACCCGGATCCAGGTCGATGTCTACGGCTCACTCTCCTGGACCGGTAAAGGTCACCACACCGATACCGCTATCATCATGGGTCTGGCGGGCAACCTGCCGGAAAATGTCGATATCGACGGCATCCCCGAGTTCATCTCCCGCGTCGAACAGACCGGTCGTCTTCCCATCGGCCTGCACTGCCATACCGTCAGCTTCCCGCGCGACGCCATGGTGTTCCATGACGAAGCCCTGCCGCTGCACGAAAACGGCATGAAGCTGACCGCCTTCATCGAAGATGAAGCCGTCTACAGCAAGACCTACTACTCCATCGGCGGTGGTTTCATCGTTGACGAAGAGAACTTCGGCAAGGGCGACAGCGGCGACATGTCCGTCAGCTATCCGTTCAAGAGCGCGGCCGAGCTCATCGCCCACTGCAGCCAGACCGGCCTCTCCATCTCCGCCCTGATGATGGAGAACGAGAAGTGCTTCAACACCCCGGAAGAGATCTACAAGAAGCTCGGCAAGATCTGGACCACCATGCGTGAAGGGATCGAGCGCGGCTGCCGCACCGAGGGCGTCCTCTCCGGCCCGCTGCGCGTACCGCGCCGCGCTGCGCCGCTCTATCGCCAGCTGACCACCAACGAGAACCTCTCCAACGATCCGATGAACATCGTCGACTGGGTCAACATGTTTGCCCTGGCGGTCAGTGAAGAGAACGCGGCCGGTGGCCGTGTGGTGACCGCGCCGACCAACGGCGCCGCCGGCATCATCCCGGCCGTGCTGGCCTACTACGACAAGTTCATCCAGCCGGTTGGCCGTGACGACTACACCCGCTTCTATCTGGCTGCGGCTGCCGTCGGCATGCTCTACAAGATGAACGCCTCCATCTCCGGCGCCGAAGTGGGCTGCCAGGGTGAGGTGGGCGTCTCCTGCTCCATGGCCGCCGCCGGCCTGACCGAGCTAATGGGCGGCAGCCCCGAGCACGTCTGTGAGGCCGCCGAGATCGGCATGGAGCACAACCTGGGTCTGACCTGTGACCCTGTCGCCGGCCAGGTGCAGGTGCCCTGCATCGAGCGCAACGCCATCGCCGCCATGAAGGCGGTCAACGCCTCCCGCATGGCGCTGCGTCGCACCTCCAAGCCGCGCGTCTCCCTGGACAAGGTGATCGAGACCATGTACATCACCGGCAAGGACATGGACTCCAAGTACCGTGAAACCTCCCGCGGTGGCCTGGCCATCAAGGTGATGCAGGTTGCCTGCGACTAAGCAGATAACGGCAAATGCAAAAGGCGGGAATTCCCGCCTTTTTTATTGCCCATTATTTCCCGCTCATCACCTTCTGCATGGCCCCATTTCCCTGGGGCTGGCTCGCTAATTTCCGGGGCCATCCTGCAGCCCGGCCGAGATTGATGGCCAGAGCGCCTCGGCGTTATTCCACCAGGCGATCGGCCAGGGTCCCCACCGCCACCACGAAATAGTGGGAGCGATTCCAGTCGCGCAGTACTCGATAATTGGGATAGGCGAGATAGGCAGCGCCCCCTCCCCCGTCGGGCTGCACCAGCGAGGCCTGCATCTTCACCGCGGGCAAGGCGCCGCCATCCGCTTTGCGTACCCCGAGGGCCTGCCATGCCGACAGCGTTCGGGTATCTTCAAGCCCGACCAGCGCAGGATCCAGACCGGTGGGCACCCTCACCCGGCGCCCCCAGGTTTCATCCCCGTGCCAGCCGTTCTGGCGCAGATAATTGGCTGCCGAACCAAACACATCCGCCGGCGTCCCCCACAGATCCTTCTTGCCGTCACCGTCCTGGTCGACCGCGTATTGACGGAAGGATGAGGGCATGAACTGCACCTGCCCCATGGCGCCGGCCCAGGAGCCCTTGAGCTCGGCCGGGGTGATCGGCTCCTCTTCCAGCATGTGCAGGGCATCGAACAGCTGCCCCTTGAAGAAGGCCTCACGGCGCCCCTCCCAGGCCAGGGTCGCCAGCGACGAGACCAGCGGATATTTGCCGGTCAATTTGCCGAAATTGGTTTCAATGCCCCACAGGGCGACAATAAAGCGGGGTTGCACATCATATTCCGCCCCTATTTTTGTGAGCAGCGGCAAATACTGACGATATAGGCGTTTGGCTTGATTGACTTTCCACTGCGGCACCGCGTTGGAAATATAAGTGGCGAGGGTCTGTTTAAATTCCGGCTGATTTTTATCGTGCCGAATGGCGACCTCGATCAGATGAATATCGGCGAAGGCGGCAGCAATGGTCGCGGGCTGGATCCCGGCGGCCAGGGCCTCCTGTTTGAGGCCCGTCACATAATGGTCAAAATCGGGGCTGGCCTGCAGCGGGTGGCTCGACAATCCCCCCATCAGCAGCAGTGCCAGCCGCCTCTTCATTTCCGTTCGGCCTTCAATTGAGCCTTGTGCTGCTCCAGCAGGTTTTCCGGCGGAGGGGGCATCTGCAGATAGAAGCCCTGACTCTGCAGCGCCTCCATCACCCGGCTGGTGGAGGCGATCCCCAAGGGCTTGGCTGGGTCCAGTTTGGTCATCAATACCAGTTCGGGACGGCCGAATGTACTCATCAGCACCTCGGGTACGCGGGAAAAGTCCTCTCTTCTTTCAACAAAAAGATAGGTCTCGGCTTTTTTGCGACTTTTATAGACTGCACACAACATGGAAATTGATATAATCCAACCGGTTTATTGCCTCTGAGGATGGCAAACTATAACATCAGGAATTGAATAACAATAACGGATTACCGTCTCTGTCTCGGGGAAGATTCATGGTTGAGCGCGATAACGAATTGAAAGGGACCACCTTCACTATTTCTGTGTTGCATATCAGCGATGGTAAGCCTGAGCGGATCCGCCAGTTGCTGGCGGCCAAAGTGGCCCAGGCGCCCCAGTTCTTTAATTGTGCCCCCCTCGTCATCAATGTGGAACGGCTCACCGAGATCCCCGACTTCGAACAGCTCAAGGAGCTGGTGGAATCGGAAGACTTCGTGCTGGTCGGGATCACGGGGGCCCAGAACGAGGCGATGAAGACGGCCGCCAAGGCGGCAGGGCTGGCGGTGATGGCCTCCGGCAAGAGCCGCAAGGCCGAACCCCAGCCAGAACCGGCGCCGGCCCCCATCGTAGAAGCGAAACCCGTGCCGGCACCGGTGATAGCGAGCAAGGTGCATGTGGGCCCGGTTCGCTCCGGCCAGCAGCTCTATGCCGCCGGCACCTCGCTGGTGGTGCTGGGCTCGGTCAGCCCGGGCGCCGAAGTCATCGCCGACGACAGTATTCATATTTATGGCACTCTGCGCGGCAGGGCCATTGCCGGCGCCAAGGGCAACCCCCAGGCACGGATTTATTGCCAGCAACTGCAGGCCGAGCTGCTCTCCATCGCTGGCACCTTCCAGCTCAGCGATGCATTGCCGGCCGGCCTCATCCAGCAGCCGGTTCATGTCCGGCTGGATAACGAACAACTCCGTATAGACCGTATCAAATAGAGTTACAAGGAAGCGAGAATGGCGCGAATCATAGTCGTTACATCGGGTAAAGGTGGCGTTGGCAAGACCACAACCAGCGCGGCCCTGAGTACCGGTTTAGCCCAGCGTGGCCACAAGACTGTGGTCATCGATTTTGACATTGGCCTGCGAAACCTGGACCTCATCATGGGCTGCGAGCGGCGCGTGGTGTATGACTTCGTCAACGTCATCAATGGCGAGGCCAACCTCAACCAGGCCCTCATCAAGGACAAGCGCTGCGAGAACCTGTTCATCCTGCCCGCCTCCCAGACCCGGGACAAGGATGCTCTCACCCGCGAAGGGGTCGAGAAGATCCTGGATCAGCTGAGCGAGATGCAGTTCGACTACATCGTCTGCGACTCCCCGGCGGGGATCGAAGCCGGCGCCCTGATGGCGCTCTACTTCGCCGATGAAGCTATTGTCACCACCAACCCGGAAGTCTCCTCCGTGCGTGACTCGGATCGCATCCTCGGCATCCTGGCCTCCAAGTCCCGTCGCGCCGAGCGTGGCGAAGACCCCATCAAGGAGCACCTGCTGCTGACCCGCTACTGCCCGACCCGCGTCAACCGCGGCGACATGCTGAGCGTACAGGACGTACAGGAGATCTTGGCCATCAAACTGCTCGGGGTGATCCCGGAGTCCCAGGCGGTGCTGCGCGCCTCCAACTCCGGCGAACCCGTCATCCTGGACAAGGAGTCCGATGCCGGTCAGGCCTATGAGGACGCCGTTGCCCGCCTGTTGGGTGACACCAAGGATTTTCGTTTTCTGGAAGAAGAGAAGAAGGGCTTCTTTAGCCGACTGTTCGGGAGTTAAGCATGTCATTATTGGATTATTTTCGTTCCAACAAGAAACAGAGCACCGCACAACTGGCCAAAGAGCGGTTGCAGATCATCGTGGCTCACGAGCGTTCATCCAGAGGGGGGCCGGATTACCTGCCCCAGCTCAAGCAGGATATCCTCGACGTGATCCGCAAATATGTGGAGATAGACCCTGACAAGATCACGGTCCAGCTCGACAAGAAGAGTGATGAGCTGTCGGTACTCGAGCTCAACATCACCTTCGCCGACGACAAGAAGGGATGAGCCTGACGCCCTATGCGTGACCCTTTCCCCCAATGAAGACCGGATCCTGCTGCCAGGATCCGGTTTTTTATTGCCGCAACCGGGTCAAGAGCGCTGCTGCACTCGCCAAGCCCGTGGGGGACGGCTAGAATACGGCGCGCCACCGTGCGGCCGGGCCGTCGGTGTTTTTCTTTATTTATCAGCTGGAACAGACCGCTTATGTCTTTGAATGACGAAATGCACAGCGTCGAGGAACTGCTCGACACCGCCCTCGAACTCTTCATGGAGCTGGCCTCCGACAACCTGCCGGAGCAGGAGATCGCCCGCTTCAATCAGGAGTTCAACGACCGCGGCCTGCTGGCGGAAACCGATCCGGCCGATGACTGGGAAGTGGACGTTGGCTTCGAGGTCAGCGACGCCGAGTACGCCGAGATCTGGATCGGCCTTGGCAACGAGCAGGAAGAGTACGAGCACCTGTTCGCCCGCATGCTACTCTCCCGCCGTGTTGACGAGAAGTTCTGCCACATCGAATGGCTGCCCCAATAATTCCGGATCCCGATGATCCGAGTCACTACGTCTGGGAGTCGGAGCCAGAGCCCGTGCGGCCCAATCCGGCACGGCGCCTGCTGAACTGGCTCGGCAAGCTGCTGCTGGCGGCCCTGCTCAGCACCATCGTCTCGGTGGCGCTGCTGCGTTTCATCGATCCACCCATGTGGACCTGGCGCATCGAGCGGGCGCTGTTTCCCCCTGCCAAGGTGGCCGAGGTGAAGCACGACTGGGTGCCGCTCGAGCAGATCTCCCGCGAGCTGCAGCTGGCGGTGATCGCCGCCGAAGATCAGCGCTTTGCCGAGCACAACGGCTTCGACATGGATGCCATCAGCTCGGCGCTCAAGCACAATCAGCACAGTGAGCGGGTGCGCGGCGCCAGCACCCTCAGCCAGCAGACCGCCAAGAACCTCTTCATGTGGAGCGATCGCAGCTTCCTGCGCAAGGGGATCGAGGCCTGGTTCACCCTGCTGATGGAGCTGGGCTGGGACAAGTCCCGCATCCTCGAGGTGTACCTGAATATCGTGGAGTTCGGGCCCGGCATCTACGGCGCCGAGGCCGCTGCCAGACACTACTTTGGCAAGCCGGCGATACGTCTCACCCGCTACGAGGCGTCACTGCTGGCGGCAGCCCTGCCCAACCCCTGGCGCTACCGGGTCAAGCCCCCCTCGCCCTACGTCCAGCAGCGCTCGGCCTGGATCCGCCGTCAGATGGGCCAGCTGGGGCAGGTAACCCTCAACAAGGTGCATCAGACAGACTGATGCCTGATGGGTGTCGGGTTTGTTTACGATGCGAGCCCGATCTCGTCGGTGGAGGGCCCCAGGTGCCCGCCCACCGTGCCCCGATGCAGCGGCAGGTAGTGCCACCACCAGGTCTCCCGCCGCCGCTTGATCTGCTGCCGTCTCGTCCGCCGTTTCATGCCCGCTCTCCCTTGCCCTGCCCCTCTTCAACCATACCCAACTCCAGTCAGCCTTGCCCGGCGCTGGCGCACCCTTCCCACTGGTCTGGCCGCCACCGCCAATAATTGTTACAGTAGCGAACCTCGATGTATCTGGAGTGATTTCATGGAACAGCGTACCCCGGATCAGCTGGTCGAATGGGCCTATGATCAGTTTCTTGAGCAGGCCGCAGACATGCTGGCCCCCGAACAAATCGTCGACATCACCCTGGAGTTCGAACAGCGTGGCGCCGTCGAGGCGACCCTGCCCAATGCCGACTGGTCAACCGAACTCGGTGTGCCGGTGGACATGGAGCGCTGGGTCGAAGTGTGGGTGGGTCTGCTGGACCATCAGGAGGAGTTTGAGGTGATCTTTGCCACCTTCCTGCTGCCCCGTCATAGCAATGAGCACGATGTCCACGTGCGCTGGCACCGTCAGCAACAGGCATGAAAAAGGCGCCCTCGGCGCCTTTTTCTTTTGTGGTGATCTTTGCTCAAGGCCGGGCCGCGATGGCCTTCGCCAGACAGCGCCGGCACCAGCAGCTATCAGCCTCCCCCATGGGCAGGGCCGGCAGCTGGCTACACCAGCACTCTGCGATGGTCGCGCCGGCCGACACGGCGCAAAAGGCCGGTTCACCGCAGCCGGGGCAGCGGTGGGTGCTGGTGGAACCATCCAGCTGCGCCATCACCGCCAGCTGGGCCTCGCTCGCCATGGCGGACCAGTGACCAATCTCGGTCAGAGTGCGACCACAGCCAAGGCAGAGACCGTCTTTTGCCCGGCACGCACCGACGCAGGGGCTCGGCACTTATTCGCCGCCTTCGCGCTGATCGTCGCCCGTCAATGTGATGCTGTAGTCATCGATGACCAGCTTGCCCTGCTTGTAGAGGCCGCCGATGGCCTTCTTGAAGGTGCCCTTGCTCATGCCGAGCAGCTTGTAGATGAGCTCGGGTTCGCTCTTGTCGCCCACCGCCAGGCTGCCGCCCTGCTTCTTGAGGCGGACCAGGATCTGCTCGCCGGCATCGTCCAGCCGCGCCACACCCGGCTTTTGCAGGGTCAGATCCAGCTTGCCGTCATCACGCACCTGCTTGACCCAGGCGGTCAGCGGACGACCCGTGGTCACCCGGCCGAACACCTCGTTCTTGAACAGCATGCCGGAGTACTCGCCATTGACGATGGCCTTGATGCCGAGCGGCGTGCGCTCGCCAGGCAGGGCAGTCACTTCGTCACCGGCCTTGAAGGGAGGTTTGTCGGTGCGCAGGAACCGCTCGAGGCGGCTGGTGCCCACCATGCGCCCCTCGTGATCGAGCATCAGCCGCACCAGATAGACATGGCCCACCTGCATCGGCTTGTTCTGCTCGCGGCTTGGTACGAACAGATCCTTCTTCATGCCCCAGTCGAGGAAGGCACCAATCTTGTTGGCATTGACCACCTTGAGGCCGACGATGTCGTCCACCATGGCAAACGGCTTGTCGGTGGTGATCACCGGCTCGCAGTCGGCATCCAGATAGAGGAAGACCTTGACGCCGTCCCCTTCCGCCACCCCTTCCGGCAGTTGACGCTTGGGCAGCAGCAGCTCGCCGTACTCTTCGCCAGCCGCCAGCCAGGCGCCCCGATCTTCGAGCTCGACTACGGTAAGGGTGTTCATCTTGCCAATCTGTAGCATGGTGTTCTCTTCTTTCATTGTCCGGATGGCCAATTTTTCATTGCCTGTATGGGCGCGCATGTTACCCCAAGAGCGGTAACAGGGCCTAGTCCCTTGCCCTGTTCGCGGGTGATTTTCAGGGCCTTTTGGCCGGGGCGTGTCCATATAATCGCCAGTCAGCCGCCCTTTTGCTGCAAATAACCCCACTTTTGGGTAGACTTCGCCGCTGTCAAAATCCAGAGGAACTGTCGATGAATCCATCCACTCGTACCCGTCATCTCAATCAATGGATCCAGACCCACAGTGGGCAGGACATGACCTACCCGGCGCTGCACGGCTTTTTGTGTGCCCGCCTGGTCGGGCCGGATGCCCCTGACTGGCAGGCCCCGCTGGCCGGTCTGTTGCCCCATGACGCCGAGCTGGATGAAAAAAGCGCCGAGGCGCTGCGCCACCTGATCGCCGAGCTGGAAGCCCAGGCCGATGAGGCCCAGCTCGCCCTGCCGAGCCAGTGCCGCCTCTCCACCGAGAGCCCGGAGCAGGTGTTCGAGCAGAGCCACCCCCTCGGTCAATGGTGCTACGGCTTCAGCCAGGGCTTTGCCACCTGGCCCAAGCCCAGGGATCTGAACGATCCGACCACCCAGTACCGTTTCAGCCTGGCCGCCGAGCTGAGCCTGTTTCGCGACAAGCCGATGGCGCAGATGCTGCACGCGGCCGCTGGCAGTGACCTCCCCTTCATGGAGTTCTGCAAGCGTCAGCGCCAGAACATGAAGACCGCCCTCAACCAGCTGCTGCAATTAGATGAGTATCAGGCCGTACCGAGCACGAAGCAGGCGCTGGACAGCGAGCAGGCCGAGCAGTGGCAGCAGTGGTTCGAACTGGCCGATGCCAGCCGCGATCCGCACAGCCGCCTCGGCTGGTTTGACAAGGTGATCGCCGACGCCGAGCCGCTGTTTGACGCCGCCTTCTGGCAGCAGATTGCCGGCCATGGCTGGAGTGCCCACGAAGCGCGCCCGCTGCTGGCCGCCCGCGCCGGGCGGGCCGACTGCCTGCTGCGCCTCGGCCAGCTGGAACAGGCGCGCAGCGAATATCTGGCCCTGCTCGAGCTGTGCGTGGCCGACGAGCTGGGTTGCCGTTATCCCCTCTCCAGCCTCTATGCCCTGCAAGGGGACTGGTCGGCCCTGCAGGCTCTGCTGGTGCGCTTTGATGAAGCCTCCAGCTGGCTGCTCTACAACAAGGCGCTGATGACATTTGTCTGCGCTGGCGCCGAGGCCGCGCAGCCGCTGCTGGCCGCCGCCATCAAGGCCAACGCCCATGTGCCGGCCTGTCTGCTGGGCCAGCGCAAGCTGCCCAAACAGGAGCCCCACAGCTGGCAGGCGGGCAGCCGTGACGAAGCGGCGCTCTACACCCTGCAAAGCCGCGAGGCCTGGCTCAAGCACAACGCCCTGCTCTGGCTGCGCAAAGGCTGAGCCGGCGACAGTAAAACCAGCTTCGAATAGACCCGGTTGCGGCGGATGACGTGCGCAACCGCACATTTCTCTGGTACTTGTTCAGACAAACGGCCCTGTGTTACGTATCATCAAGGTCAAAGTATCAAGAGAAACTGCACCCGATGCAGCCGTCACAGCAGGATGTCATATGTCAAAGATCATAGAGCTGCTTGCCCACTATCCCCCCTATCAGCTGGTACACGCCGCCGAGATGGTGCGCGATACCTTCGAACAGTTTTACCAGCAACGCTATCAGCTGACGGTGCCTCAATGGCGCCTGATGATGGTGCTCGGCCCCAACTACCCCATCAGCCAGAAAGAGCTGGTGGAGGCAAGCGGGATGGACAAGGTACGGATCTCCCGCGAAATTCACCGGCTGGTGGAAAAAGGGATCCTGTTCACCGAGAGCAGCGAGCACGACAAGCGGGTCAGCCTGGTCTCCTTCACCCAGGCGGGGCTCACCTTGTTCCAGCAGCTCAAGAGCGAAGCGGGCAGCTGGCAGCACACCCTCACCGACTACCTGCCGGCCGAGGCGCGCCAATCCATCCGTCTGCACCTGCAAAGCGTCAGCGATGCCATCGAACAACTTCACCTGCTGGATAACGAGCGACCCTCATGAACCTGAACAACTTTGCCACCATGGACGTCAACATGCTGCTGAGCCTGGTCAACATGCAGCTGCGTGATCGCTACGATGATCTCGATGATCTCTGCAAGGCGCAGGATCTCGACAAGGCGGCGCTGGTCGCCCGGCTCGCCAGCGGCGATTTCCACTATCAGGAAGATCAGAAGCAGTTCAGATAGGGATCCGGATCACAACCCGGCCCATGCCGCTGGCTCCGGCGGCAAAAGCTGCTATGGTGATGGCTACCCCGGTCAACTGACCTTCGGCAAGAGGTATGGATACATCTTGCTGTCACAGACCGCGGTTAGCCTTCTCTTCACCAGCCGTAGCCAAGGATGACCCATGATGTTTCTGACCCGTCCCGCCAGCCTGATCACCCTCTGTGCCTTGCTGATGATCAGCCTCCTCTCGCCCCGCCTGCCCGACAGCGCCGAGCAGTGGCTCACCACCCTGCTGCTGGGCTCCCTGGTGGTGGTCTGCCTGATGGTCGGCAGCGGCTGTCGCCGCTTTCTGCGGGATTGACCTGACGGGCCGCTTCATCAGGTCAGGCACCAAAAAACAACGCAGCCCGAGGGCTGCGTTGTTGCTTTCTGGCGTATGGCTGGTTGCTCTCTTGATCAGAGGGCCAGGGTCTCCAGCTGGCCCTTGGCCTGCTCGATGCCCTTGGCCTGGGCATCCGGACCCATGCCCATGCCTTCGGCATAGATGAAGTCCACCTCCTTGATGCCGATGAAGCCCAGCACGGTGCGCATGTAGGGGGTCACCAGATCGGTGGCGCTGCCGACGTGCATACCGCCGCGGGGGCTGATCACCAGGGCGCGGGTGTTTTCCACCAGGCCGACCGGACCGGTTTCGGTGTAACGGAAGGTCACGCCGGCACGGGCCACCAGATCGATCCAGTTTTTCAGCTGGGTCGGGATGTTGAAGTTGTACATGGGGGCGGCAATCACCACCAGATCGCTCGCCTTGAGCTCGGCGATCAGCTCGTCGGACTGGGCCAGCACGGCCAGTTGACGCTCGTTGAGATTTTCACCACCGCGCAGGCCAGACGCCAGCTCGCCATCCAGTACCGGCAGGTTCAGGGCCGCCAGATCACGCACGGTGACGGTGTCGGACTGATGGTCGGCCAGGAAGCCGTCGATCAGGGCGTTGGATTGGGAATATTGGCCCAGGATGCTGGACTTGAGTACGAGGATATTGGCCATGGTGAAACTCCATTAGGTTGTCGGTTGAACAGCGGTGCTGTCGATGGAGGTCACTCTAAACATTGGGCTTCTATACAGATAGCGAAAATAGATGCTCAACTTATTCAAAAATTTTGATGGTAGTGCATTCTCTCGCCAGCCGCCTCTCTCACGCCCTGCCAAGGCTTGGCAGAACAAACGATTGCCGTTATGATCCGCCGCACTTTTTTCAGCGACCCGGATCCCATGACACCCTCGCGCAGGCACTCCCCCTTTGCCGGTGCAGTCTGGATGATGGTAGCGGGCCTCTGCTTCGCCGCCGTCAACAGCCTGAGCCAGTATGTCAGCTTCAAGCTCGGCCTCCCCTCGACCCAGGTCGCTTTCCATCAATATCTGATTGCCCTGGTCTGTCTGCTGCCCTGGCTCATTCGCCACGGCCTGCGCCAGTCGCTGATGACCAACCAGCTGCGGCTGCACCTGCTGCGGGTTGCCCTCGCGGTGGTCGGCATCCAGTTCTGGCTGTGGGCGCTGGCGGTGCCCGTTCCCATCTGGCAGGGCATCGCGCTGCTGATGACCTCGCCGCTGTTCGCCACCCTGGGGTCAGCCCTCTTTCTAAAGGAGCAGGTAAGCCGGGCCCGCATTCTGGCGACCCTGGCCGGCTTTGTCGGCGCCATGCTGATCCTGGCCCCCTGGACCGACGATTTCAGCTGGGCTTCCCTGCTGCCGGTGGCGGCAGCCCTGTTTTGGGCCGGATACTCCTTGCTGGTGCGCTATCAGGCGGCGAGCGAGTCGTCCCACACCATCGTCGTCTATCTGCTCATCTTCAGCACTCCGTTCAACGCCATGCTGGCGCTGCCGGAGTGGCAGTGGCCTAGCGAAACCCAGTGGCTGCTGGTAGCCGCCTCCGGCGTGCTGTCGGCGCTGGCCCAGATGTCCATCGCCCGCGCCTACAGCGTGGCCGAGGCCTCGTTCGTGCAACCCTTTGATTTTGCCAAGCTGCCCATGAACGTGCTGGCCGGCTGGCTGGTGTTTGGCTGGGCGCCGCCCGGCCGATTGTGGCTCGGGGCCGCCATCATCATCGGCGCCATCACCCTGCTCACCCATCTGGAGCAGCGCGCCCACAAATCTGTTTCCTGAGGTACGCCATGCGTGCCTCTTTTTTTGCCCGCTATTCGTGCAATAGCATTCATCAACCGTCACCCACGACATCAGGAGAGATCACATGTTTGGAACCGCTACCCGCCCCGGCGCCACCCGCGCCCTGCTGCTGGGCTCCGGCGAACTTGGCAAGGAGGTCGCCATCGAGCTGCAACGCTTCGGCATCGAGGTGATCGCCGCCGACCGCTATGCCGATGCCCCCGCCATGCAGGTGGCGCACAGAGCCCATGTGCTGGACATGCTGGACGGCGCCGCCCTGCGCGCCCTGGTCAACGAGGTCAAACCGGATCTGATCATCCCCGAGCTTGAAGCCATCGCCACCGATACCCTGGCCGCCCTGGAGCAGGAAGGGGTCAAGGTGGTGCCAAACGCCCGCGCCACCCAGCTCACCATGAACCGGGAGGGGATCCGCCGTCTCGCCGCCGAGACGCTGGGCTTGCCCACCTCCCCCTACCGCTTTGCCCAGAGCAAGGAGGAGTTTGTCGCCGCCGTTGACTCCATCGGCCTGCCCTGCGTGGTGAAGCCGGTAATGAGCTCGTCCGGCAAGGGGCAGAGCGTGCTGCGCGATCTCGCCAAACTCGACGAGAGCTGGACCTATGCCCAGGAGGGCGGTCGCGCCGGTCGCGGCAAGGTGATCGTCGAGGGCTTCGTCCCCTTCGAGTACGAGATCACCCTGCTCACGGTACGCGCGGTGGACGGCATCCACTTCTGCGAGCCCATCGGCCATCGCCAGGAAGATGGCGACTACCGTGAATCCTGGCAGCCGCAAGCCATGAGCGAGCTGGCACTGGCCCGCTCCAAAGAGGTCGCAGCCAAGGTGGTCGAGGCGCTGGGCGGCTACGGCCTGTTCGGGGTCGAGCTCTTCATCAAGGGTGACGAGGTGTGGTTCAGCGAGGTCTCGCCGCGCCCCCACGACACCGGGATGGTGACCCTCATCTCTCAGGATCTCTCCGAGTTCGCCCTGCACGTGCGCGCCATTCTGGGGCTGCCCATCGGCACCATCACCCAGTACGGGCCTAGCGCCTCCGCCGTGGTGCTGCGCGAAGGCCACAGCCAGAACATCCGCTATCAGGGGATTGGCGAGGCGCTGGCCCTGGTGCCGGGTGCCCAGCTGCGACTGTTTGGCAAGCCGGAGATCGCCGGTCGCCGCCGGCTCGGCGTGGCACTGACGCGAGCCGAGCAGTGCGACGAGGCGGTAGAAAAAGCCAAAGCGGTCGCGGCCGGGGTCAAGGTGCTGTTCTAAGCCCACTTTTTGGCATACGAAATCAAACGTTTGCCAGCATGATCCAGCGCAAGGGGCATGGCAATGCCCCTTTTGCATTGAGGCACCTTGTTTATAATCCCCCCTTCACCTATGTCAGGAGTACAAGATGTTAACTGCCGTGATCTTCGATATGGATGGTGTTCTGATCGACTCGGAACCCTTTTGGCAACGGGCCCAGATGGCTGTCTTCTCCGAGCTGGGCCATCCCCACACGGTGGAAGATTGCGAATCGACCATAGGCGTGCGCATCGATCAGCTGGTCGCCCACTGGTATCGGTTGCGCCCCTGGAGCGGCCCCAGCCAGGAAGAGGTGGTGCTGCGCATCCTGGATCGGGTCAACGCCCTGATCCTCTCCGAAGGTCAGGCCAAGGCTGGCGTGCTGGAGGCACTCGACCTCATCGAGGCGCAAGGCCTTAAAATCGGTCTGGCCACCTCCTCCCCCTTTGCCATGGTGGAGGCCGTGCTCGGCAAGCTCGGCATTCGCGATCGCTTCCTGGCGGTGCACTCTGCCGAGGTGGAGCGCTTTGGCAAGCCGCACCCGGATGTCTATATCCACGCCGCCGAGAAGCTGGGAGTCGAGCCGGTGCATTGTCTCGCCATCGAGGACAGCTTTACCGGTCTGCTGGCGGCCAAGGCGGCCTCCATGACCGCGCTGATAGTGCCGGACCCGGCGCTGGTGGGTGACCCGCGTCTGGCCATTGCCAACCATCAGCTGCGCTCGCTGGCCGAGCTTAATAGCGAGATGCTGGCCAGCTGGGTCAAATAAGCCACGCTCTGGCGGACTGACCTCCTGCCTCCCTTGATCCCGGTCATAATCGTGCGCTTGCTCGCGGTCAGGCAGGTGCGATCCAGCTAGAATCTGGGGAGAGAGGCGGCCCACGGGCCCGAGGAGGTCATCATGATCGAGTACACCAGCAAGCGCATCGTCTGCCCCCACTGTGGCCATCATACCCGGGTCGAGCTGGATGCCAGCCAGGGGGATCAGGAGTTTTATGAGGATTGCATGGCCTGCTGCAACCCCATCCACCTGCGACTGCACCGGGATGAGGCGCGCGACTGCCTGCAACTCTTCGTGGATGCTGACGACGAACAGATGTTCTGAGTCGCCCTGACAGGGGATAGCGCAAAACAAAGCGGGGCCCACTGGGCCCCGCTTTCCTTTTTGCCTAAGCGGCCGCGCCTGCGCCTTATTGGCGGGCCGCCAGCACCCGCTCCACCGTGTCGACGATGGCCTGAGTCTGGGGGTCAATCTCGATGTTGGTCTGCCAGCCGGCCTTGACCCAGCCGAGGTTGGTGCGGGCCAGGGTCTCGGGGATCAGGTTGACGCAAAATTCGCAGCCGCGCACCTCGCCCACGGTAAGGCTGATGCCATCGATGCCGATGTAGCCCTTGGTCAGCACGTATTTCATCAGCGTTGGGGCCAGGCGATACCACACCTGCCGGTTGTTGGGGGTGTCGATGACCGAGATCACCTGCGCGGTGCCCATGATGTGGCCGGACATGGCGTGGCCGCCAATCTCGTCGCCAAAGCGGGCGGCCCGCTCCACGTTGACCTTGTCCCCCAACTGCAGCTGGCCGAGGTTGGTGAGGCGCAGGGTCTCCTGCATCAGATCGAAGCTGACCAGCTCTCCTTCGACCCGGGTGACGGTCAGGCAGCAGCCGTTGTGGGCCACGGAGGCGCCCAGCGCCAGCCCCTCGCCCCAGGTCGGGCTCGGCATGCGGATCACGTGGGTTCGAAAGTTGGGCAGCTCTTCGATGGCCACCAGTTCGGCGGTCCCCTGCACTATGCCGGTGAACATGTCTCGTCTCCTGCTACGAAAAAAGGCAGGGTAACCTCGCCGCACGACCCAGACAAGCGCAACCGCTGACAAGCAGGCGGCCGATCGCTATAGTGACGGCATTCAACCAAGTGCTGACAAGGAAACAAAAATGCAGGTATATCAATGCTGTGAGGCCATTCGCATCGCCTACAACCAGATTGGCTCCGGCGAGCAGGGCTATGTGCCGCAGGCCATCGCCGCCACCATCAGGGCGCTCAACGCCGTGGCATCGGACGAGCGGGTGCCGGCGGATCTGCGCGAGCAGGCCGCCTACGCCGCCGCCAACCTGCTGATCAGCGATCACGAAGACGCCTGATCCAGAGCTCGCACCAATCGTTTCGTCCCGGATGAATTTCAGGCTAGAATGACCCCCCCGCACTTTGCACTCCCGCTTCCGGAGTGCAAAGGCTCTTCCCGATACCCGCTCTTTTTACGCTTTATCTGATCCACTCGGAGGTGTCAGTGCAACGTTATTGGTCCGAGGCGAGGCAACTCGTTCGTCTAGCCAGCCCCATTCTGGTCGCCCAGGTGGCCCAGATCGCCATGAACTTTGTCGATACCGTGATGGCGGGACAGGTCAGCGCCGTCGATCTGGCCGCCGTGTCGGTGGCCTCCAGCTTCTGGTTGCCGGTGATCCTGCTGGTGCAGGGCATCATCATGGCGCTCACCCCCATCGTCTCCCAGCTCAATGGCGCCCGCAAACGGGACGAGGTGCGCCCGGCGGTGCACCAGGGCTTCTGGCTGGCGCTGATGGTCACCCCCATCGCCATGGTGGCGCTCTATTTCAGCCCGCTGGCGCTGCAGTTCATGGAGGTGGATCCCGTGATGGCCGCCAAGACCACCGGCTACCTGCACGCCATCCTGTGGGGGCTGCCCGCCTTCGTGCTGTTCCAGGTGCTGCGCAACTTCAGCGAGGGGCTCTCTCACACCATGCCAACCATGGTGATCGGCTTCGTGGGGCTGGCGGTCAACATCCCGGCCAACACCATCTTCATCCACGGCCTGTTCGGCATGCCGAAACTGGGCGGGGTCGGCTGCGGCGTGGCCACCGCCATCGTGCTGTGGGCCATGCTGCTGGCGATGATCGTCTATGTGAAGCTCTCCCGCCACTTCAAGGAGATCAACCTGTTCGCCCAGCTCGCGCGCCCCAACGGCAGCCGGATCTGGCGCCTGTTCCGGTTGGGTTTCCCCATCGCCATGGCCATCTTCTGCGAGGTGACCCTGTTTACCGTGGTGGCCCTGATGCTGGCCCCCTTTGGCGCGGAGACGGTGGCGAGTCACCAGATAGCGCTCAACTTCTCCAGCCTGGTGTTCATGCTGCCGCTCTCCATCGGGGTGGGCGTCACCATCCGGGTCGGTCACAGCATCGGCGAAGGGCTGCCTGATCACGCCCGGGTCGCCGCCCGCACCGGCCTGATGCTGGGCATGACGGTGGCCGCCGCCACCGCCGCCCTCACCGTGCTGCTGCGCGAGCAGATCGCCACCATCTACACCGAAGATCTGCAGGTGATCACCCTCGCGGCCACCCTGCTCTTCTTCGCCGCCATCTACCAGATCTCCGACTCGGTACAGGTGGTGGCGGCGGCGGCCCTGCGCGGTTACAAGGACACCAAGGCGATCTTCTACGTCACCATCGTCGCCTACTGGGGACTGGGGCTGCCCACCGGCATGATCCTGGGCCTGACCGACTGGGTGGTGCCGCAGATGGGACCCCAGGGGTTCTGGGTCGGCTTCATCGTCGGCCTCACCTCCGCCGCCCTGATGCTGGGTACCCGGCTGCGCTACATCTATGGCCGCTTTGCCAGCCCGGAGGCCTGCAGCGCCCTCTCCAAGGCGCAATAAGGGGAAACTCGCCTGCAAAATCAACAGGCTGCGCAAGAACTGGGCAAACAGTCTCCTTTGTGCGTGCGGCCTGTTGACAGCCTAGGGGGGCATGGGTAGTATGCCGACCACGCCAGCAGTGCTGGCGGGATAAAACGGGTTTTCAATCCGGTTTATGAAGTGGGTTTATAGCTCAGTTGGTTAGAGCACTACCTTGACATGGTAGGGGTCGTTGGTTCGAATCCAATTAAACCCACCACTTTTCCGCGATGCGTCCTTAGCTCAGCTGGTTAGAGCACCACCTTGACATGGTGGGGGTCGGTGGTTCGAATCCACTAGGACGCACCATCCGGAACACTGTTATGCGTCCTTAGCTCAGCTGGTTAGAGCATCACCTTGACATGGTGGGGGTCGGTGGTTCGAATCCACTAGGACGCACCATAACAGTTTGAATAAATTGCAGATATGAATTTGATGTGGGTTTATAGCTCAGTTGGTTAGAGCACTACCTTGACATGGTAGGGGTCGTTGGTTCGAATCCAATTAAACCCACCACTCCCCTGCAATCACACAAAGTCGCCTTGCGCACCCTGCGTCCTTAGCTCAGCTGGTTAGAGCATCACCTTGACATGGTGGGGGTCGGTGGTTCGAATCCACTAGGACGCACCAGATTAGAAAAGCCCGCCCCTCGAGCGGGCTTTTTGCATTTCTCTTCTCTGACGATCCATGCTTTCCCCTCTCGCCTGCCTCCTCTTGACCCGCTGCGGCCATTGTCGGGCCATGGCCGCAGCGTTCCCTTGCCCAGTCAGAAGAGATCGAGCTGCTGGCCGCAGATCCGCTCGAACGACTCGCCGATAAAGGGGAGGATGGCATCGGCGATGGGTTTGAGCTGCTTGTCGATGTAGTGCTCGTAGTCGATGGCGCTGCGCCGGTATTCGAGCGGCTCGGGGCCATTCAGGGTCACCAGGTAGGCGATGGAGCCCCTGTGCTGGTAGCGCTGGGGCAGACCGCGGCGCAGGTTCTCCTCGTCCGCCAGGCGCGCCGCCCGCACGTGGGGTGGCACGTTCTTCTGGTACTCCTCGAGTTTCTGGCGCAGCCGCTTGCGATAGACCAGCAGCTCGTCGTGAAGGCCGGCGCGGGTCTCGTCCACCATGGTGCGCACATAGCCGCTGGGATCCTGGTCGTGAAACACCATCTCGTAGAGCCGGGTCTGGAACGCCTTGGCAAGGGGCGTCCAGTCGGTGCGCACCGACTCGAGCCCCTTGAACACCAGCTGCTCCTCTTCACCTGCCTGATGGCCTGCCACCAAGCCCGCATAACGCTTCTTGCTCCCCTTCTCCAGCCCGCGGATGGTGGGCATCAAGAAGCGGCGATAGTGGGTCTCGTACTGGATCTCCAGATAGCTCGGCAAATCGAACTCCCGCTTGATCAGCGCAGTCCAGTTGTCGTTGATCATACTGGCCAATCGCCGGCCGATCTCGTCCGCCTGGGCGGGGCTGGTCTCGCGCCCCAGGTGGACGAAGGTGGAGTCGGTGTCGCCATAGATCACCTCGAAACCCTCCCCTTCGATCCACTCCCGGGTCTGCTGCATGATGCCGTGACCGCGCAAGGTGATGGAGGAGGCAAGCCGCGGGTCGTAGAAGCGGCAGCCACCCGAGCCCAGTACCCCGTAGAAGGAGTTCATGATGATCTTGATGGCCTGGGAGAGCGCCTTGTTGCTGGCCGCCTTGGCTCTATCCCGCGCCGCCCACAGGGTGGCGATGAGATCCGGCAGGAAGTGGCGCTCGCGGGAGAACAAGGCGCCGCGAAAACCCGGGATGGCATGGTCGGGATGCTGCAGCCCCTCGATGAGCCCCATGGGGTCGATGCAGAAGGTGCGGATGATGCTGGGATAGAGGCTCTTGAAATCGAGCACCAGCACGTGGCGATAGAGCCCAGGTTTGGAGTCCATCACATAGCCGCCAGGGCTCGCGAGCCCCCCATCGGCGGGCAGGTTGGGGGCCACGTAGCCGCCGCGGTGCAGCCGTGGCAGATAAAGATTGGTGAAGGCCGCCACCGAGCCCCCTACCCGGTCGAGCTCGAGGCCGGTGAGGGAGGCGCGCTCGATGGCAAAGGGGATGAGGTGGCAGTAGTCGAAGATCTCCCACACCAGCTTGCAATCCTCCAGGTTGTAGCGGGCCAGCGCCTCCTTGTCGGAGTGGAACAGCTCGGTGATCTTCTCCCCCCGGTTGGCCACGTCCTCGATGTCCTTGCCGCGGCCGAGCAGCTCGCTCGCCACCGCATCCAGGCTGTAGCTGGGGAACTGCCAGGTGGCGCTCTTCAAGGTGTCGATGCCGTCCAGCACCATGCGCCCGGGAATGATGACGCTGCCGCTCTGGGGGTCGTTGCGGGATGAGCGCCAGAAACAGAGCTCGTGACCACGGCCGAGTCGCAGCCGCCGCTTGTTGAGCTCGGCGCGGCGCAGCAGCAGGCGAAAGTCGAAGTTGACCACGTTCCAGCCGATCACCAGATCGGGGTCGTGCCGCACAAACCAGCGCTCCAGCGCACTCAGCAGGGCGCTCTCGTCCGCCACCCACTCGACCTGGGTGCCCCAGCTGTCGGCATCGGCCTCCGGCGTACCGATCATGATGACCCGCGCATCCTCGGGGCTGTAGAGCCCCACCGAGAAGAGGGCCCCGTCCATGGCGCACTCCACGTCCAGCGACACCCAGGAGAGGGTCGGCGTCACCGCCTGGGGCGCGCAGCGCGCCTCGTTCACCTCCCAGTAGCCCTGCTTGCCCCCCTTCTTGCGCGCCCGCCCCTCGAAGCGCACGCCGGCGGTGATGAAACGCTCCATCAGGAAGCGCTCCGGCAGCCGGATATCCGCCTCGAAGTGCTCCAGCCCGCGGATGAGCAACAGCTCGATGGCGCGGTGAAAGGCGCTCAGGGTGGCAAAATAGCAGCCCACCACGGCGCGACCGTCGAAGGTGTGCATGGGCAGGCGGCGAAACCGCCCGCTCACCCCGGCCCCCTTGAACAGCTCCGCCGCCTCCGCCATATGGCTCTGCGGCAGGAAGAAGACCGGCTCCTGCCCCGGCACCACCACCCGCACCGGCCCCTGTTCGCTCCAGAGCCACATCACGATCTCGGTGCGCTCCGGCTGCTCGCCGCGGCCGCGCACATCCCGCCCGTGACGGGTCAGGATAAAGCCGTCGCGCGGCGGGGTAACGGGAGGGATGGGTGGGTGGTCGGTCATGCCAGTCATCGGGATCAACATAGGTGTGGGACTATTGTACGTTCATACAGTGCTTTACTGCAATTGGCACGCCAGGCTGCCATTGCCACGCAGGCTGCCAGGGGTGGCGCAAACTGGTATGCTCGGCCAGACGGACACGCACTGCCGGTGGCTGTGGTGTTCGCCCATCGACTCACCCCGCTTGTCAGCCAACATCAGGAGGTCATGGTGGCGCTTTATTCTCTGCTGGATCAGCTGGCCATCCCCTATCAGCGCATCGATCACGCCCCCGTCTTCACCTGCGAGGAGGCCAGCCGGCTGCTGCCCAATCTGCCCGCCGCCAAGACCAAGAACCTCTTCCTGCGCGACCCCAAGAGCGAACGGCTGTTTCTGGTGGTGACCCCTGAGCAGAGCCGGGTCGATCTCAAGGCGCTGGCAAGCGCCCTTGGCGTCAAACGGCTGAGCTTCGGCTCGCCCGAGCGGCTGGAATCCGTGCTCGGCCTCACCCCGGGCTCGGTCACCCTGCTCGCCATGGTGCGAGACAGAGAGAGCGCGGTGGAGCTGGTGGTGGATGAGACGATTTGGCAGGCCGAGCGGGTGCAGTGCCACCCGCTGGTCAATACCGCCACCCTGCTTATTCGCCTCGACGACGTGCGCCGTCTGCTGGCCCACCTCGGCCGGGAAGCCACCGTCATGCGGCTGCCGGTGGTGGTCGACTGAGGTCGACGTGTGCGGGGGATGGCCCTTCGTCACTCCCCGCCCCTGATTAATCGTGTCAGCCGCCGGCAACTGGGGGTGTTGGCACTATCCTGCCCAGACCATCCAAGCCATTGCTCAACGGCACAATTCATGCTGTGATCCGCCCCAGTCACCCGGCCCTGAGACCACAGCGCCGTTACCGGCAGGAAGAGCCCACACCCTTGATGCAGAGTCTGTTTTCCTCGGCCCAGTTGCTGAGCCTGGTGCTGTTTGTCAGCCTGTCCCACGTCGGGGTCGCGGCCATTTTCGCCTACCTGTGGCATACCCAGCGACCGCTGCGCGCCCTGCTCTACTGGTCGGCCAGCGAGCTGGCCATCGCCGCCGCCTTTGGTTGCCTGCTGCTGCGCCCCCTCACGGGGGAGACGTCCCTTGCCAATATCCTGCTCACCAACCTGCTGATCATCGCCACCCCGCTGCTCTATGAGCGGGGCCTGCGCCATTTTTTCCGGCGCGAAGCCGACCGCTTCGGCTGGCTCTGCCCGCTCCTCGCCCTCGCCGGCTTCCTGCTGTTTGCCCTGGTGGCCTCGCAGCAACCGCTGGCCGATGTGCACAGCCGGATCATCACCCTCTCCGGCGTGCTCTCGCTGCAGATTGGCCTGCTGCTGTGGCAGCTCTGGCGCTACCAGCGACTAGCCCCCGCCTACCGGGTGCTGCGCTTCGCCATCCTGCTGCTCGCCCTGCAACTGGCCCTGCAGCTGCTCAGGATGGCCAAACATCAGTGGTGGCCGGAGTCGGCCGCCTCCAGCCTCACCGACCCCCTGCTCGGCCCGGTGATCCTGCTCAGCCTGCTCTTTACCATTGCCCGCAGCTTCATCCTGCTGAGCCTGGTGCACACCCGCCAGCAGCAGGCCATGCTCGCCACCCAGCGCGAGCTGGAGCGGCGCGCCAACCAGGATGCCCTGACCGGGCTGGACAGCCGTCACCATTTCGAGCAGCAGCTGGCGGCGCGGGCCTGCCGCAGCGCCCGCCCCTGGCAGCTGCTGCTGATCGACCTGGACAACTTCAAGCAGATCAACGACCACCACGGCCATCCCGCCGGCGATGCCATGCTGCGGGCGGTGGGCCGGGTGATCCGGAAGAGCCTGCCGCCGGTGGCACTGGCCGGGCGCCTCGGCGGCGACGAGCTGGCGCTGCTGGTGATGGAGACGCCGCAGACGCTGCCAGGCTACTGCCACGCCCTGCAACAGGGGGTCACCGAGGCTACCCGCTCGCTGGCGGGCGGCCCCATTGGCCTTAGCATGGGGCTGACCTCGCTGCAGACGGGAGAGAACTTCGAGCAGGCCTATCTGCGGGCGGATCAGGCGCTCTATGCCGCCAAGCAGAGCGGGCGCATGCGCGCCTGCATCCGCGAGGCCCACCACAGCGAGCCACGCCTGCTGCAAGCGGCAGAGCTGCACCCGTGACAGCCGTCATCGAGTGTCGGGCCGCGCAACCTGCCGATGGCCCCGCCTATCGCCGCTATGTGGCCGAGTGTGGCGCCGCCGGCCTGCCGCTCTATCAGGTGGCGCAATTCGACCCGGATCAGTGGATGCAGGATCTGCTCGCCCATGCCGCTGGCGAGCGCCTGCCGCCGGACTACCCGCCCACCACCACCTACTTTGCCCTCGAGGGGGCAGAGATCCTCGCCACCTTGCGCCTGCGCCACGGCGACACCCCGGCGACCCGCCAGTGGCTCGGCCACATAGGTTACGAGACCCGCCCCTCCCGCCGCGGTGAAGGGGTGGCCCGCACCCTGCTCGGCTGGCTGCAACGCCATATGCTGACCGGCCCCGTGCTCATCAGCTGTGACGAGGCAAATTCCGCCTCGCTCAAGGTGATCGCCAGCGTCGGTGGGCAATGGCTGGATCGCCGCTACCATGCTGGCGATCGCTGCTGGGTGAACTTTTACCAGATCCAGCCCCACCCCGCCCGCCAGCAAGGCGCCGCTGACTCGCAGCCATAAAAAGAGCGCCCGCAGGCGCTCAGTCGTCTCTTGGTTGCAGGAGCCTGGGCGTCAGTAGCCCTCCTCCTGCTCCGCCTTCAACCGCGCCTGGCGGGCCAGGGCCTCCTCCTCGGCGCTCTCGATTTCGTGCAGTACGGCGTCAAGATCCACCCGCTCGTTGCTCTCTTCGAACAACCCGGTCAGTTCGCTGTCGGGGGTGAGCTTGCCATCTTCATAGAGGGCCCACATCTCCCTAGCGTAACGGGTCTTGAGCAGCTCGGGGGCATACATGCCGTAGTAGTTGCGCATGTTGTCGACGTCCCGCTCCAGCATGGCCTTCGCCTGGTTGTTGGCGGCGGCATCCACCACCTGGGGCAGGTCGATGATGACGGGCCCCTCTTCATCCACCAGCACGTTGAACTCGGAGAGATCGCCGTGAATGAGGCCGGCGCAGAGCATGCGCACCACGTAGCGGATCACCCTGGCGTGGTCGGCCAGCGCCTGTTCGTGGCTGAGGGCCACGTCGTTGAGGCGGGGCGCCACGTTGCCATCGGCATCGGTCACCAGCTCCATCAAGAGCACGCCGTCGAGGCAGACATAGGGCCGTGGCACCCGCACCCCGGCGGCGGCCAACTTGAACAGGGCATCCACCTCGGTGTTCTGCCACACCTCTTCGTGCTGCTTGCGACCGTACTTGGAGCCCTTCTCCATGGCGCGGGCATCGCGGCTGCTGCGCACCCGGCGCCCTTCCTGATAGACCACCGCCTGCTTGAAGCTGCGCTTGGCGGCCTCCTTGTACACCTTGGCGCAGCGGATCTCGTCGCCGCAGCGCACCACGTAAACATCGGCCTCTTTGCCGCTCATCAGCCGGCTGATCACCTCGTCAACCAGGCCGTCGTCAACCAGAGGTTGGATTCGATTTGGAGTTTTCATGCCCGCCCTTTCACCCTGTGTGCGCCCCCGAAGATAGCCTCTTCCGGTGCGCTTGCCTATTCCAGATTGTGCCGTGCCACCGGCGCCCGGGCACCGGTCCTTCCATTGCGTCAGTTTTCGGGGGGCAGGTCGCCGCGGATCCGCTTAATGCCCTCTTCGTAGAAGCCCTCGTGCCCCTGGGGATGCTCCATGGTCTCGAAGATCTTGAGGAACCACATGTACTGCTCCGGGTGCTGGCGCAGCTGCTGCTCCACCATGTCGTTCATGGCGCGAACGTCGGCCTCCAGATCGGTGCCGGGATAGGGATCGAAGGGGGCCTCGATCTCCAGCCGGTAGCAGCCCTCCTCCTCGTCATAGCAGGCGAGGATGGGCACCGCCTTGGCGCCGGTCAGCTTGACCAGCTTGGGCAGGGCCGGCAGGGTCGCCTTAGGATGGCCGAAGAAGGGCACGAAGATGCTGGCCTCGCGGCCGTGATCCTGATCCGGCAGGTAGAAGAAGCTGGCGCCGCCACGGATCGCCTTGATGGCCGGCTTGATGCCGGCACTGCGCTCATACACCTTGCCCCCCTTGGCCCGCTCGCGGTTGATGTACCAGTCGAAGACCTGATCCTTGGCGCTCTTCATCATGGTGCACATGGACATGCCCCGGATGGCGAAGTAGCGGCCTATCATGTCCACCGCCCAGGTGTGAGGCACCACCAGGATCACCGGCCGGCCGGCGGTCTGCTCTGCCTCGATGTGCTCCCAGCCGCGCACCTTGATGCGGCCGGCCAGGTGATCGGCGCTGCGCAGGGTCAGCTCGGCAAAGCCCATGAAGGTCTTGAGCCCCACCCGGATCGATTTCAGCAACAGGGCCTGACGGCCCGCCTCATCCAACTCGGGAAAGCAGATCTTGAGGTTGGTGTCGGCGATATAGGCCTGCTTCCTGGATAGACGCAGCAGAGGGGGAGCCAGCCGGTCGGCCAGCCGGTCACGCAGGCCATGGGGCAGCAGCCCCAGCAGGCAGAGCAGGCCGAGCGCCAGCCAGCTGCCCCACCAGCGCGGATGGAGCAGACGGGGATGAAATGAGGTGTCGAAAACCGGATCGTGTGAGGACATGGCCGCCATCAAGTCATAGAAAATAAACGGTTATTTTAATTATCCTGACAAAATTTTCCACTTTGGGCTGGCGCGGGCCCGGTTGGGGCAGGCGCCGGCTCGACTGCTCGCCCTACCAACCGGCAGAGGAGCAATAAAAATGGCCCCGCAGGGCCATAGTACAAGCAAGGAATTGCTCATCAGGAGAGCGGCTGCAACCCGCGACGGATCCGCTGGATCCCCGCCTCATAGCGGCCATCCAGCCCGACCTGATCCTCGCGGGTGTCGAAGATCTTGAGAAACCACATGTACTGGCCCGGATCCCGGCTGAGCTGCTGCTGCACCATGTCGTTCATCCGGCAGGTGTCGGCCATCACATCGTCGGTGGGATAGTTGTCAAAGGGGGCGTCTATCTCCAGCCGGTAGCAGTGATGCGCCTCGTCATAGCAGGCCAGCAGCGGCACCGCCTTGGCGCCGCTCACCTGCACCAGTCGCGGCAGGGCCGGCAGGGTTGCCTTGGGCTGACCGAAGAAGGGGGCGAAGATGCTCTTCTCGCGGCCATGATCCTGATCCGGCAGGTAGAAGAAGCTGTTCCCCTCCTTGATGGTGCGGATCACCGCCTTGATGCCGGCGCTGCGCTCATAGACGCGGCAGCCGTTGCGGGCCCGGGCACGGTTCAGATGCCAGTCGAACACCGGGTTGCGCGCCCGTTTCATCATGGTGCACATGGGCACCCCACGCTGGGTGAAGTAGTAACCGGCCGCGTCCACCGGCCAGCTATGGGGCACTACCAGGATCACCGGTCTGCCGGCCGCCTGCTCCGCCTCGATATGTTCCCAGCCAGTGACCCGCATCCGCTTCATCAGATAGGCGGGGCTGCGCACCGAGAACTCGCCAAAGCCGAGCAGGCTCTTGAGGCCGACCCGGATAGAGGTCATCAGGATGGCATCGCGCTCGGCCTCGCTCTTTTGCGGGAAACAGAGGGCCAGGTTGGTTCTGGCGATGTAGACCTGCTTTTTCGAGATGCGAAACACCAGCGGCGCCAGGGCGGCGGCCAGCCGATCGCGCAGCCTCACCGGCACGAAGGCCAGCAGCATCAGGACGCCAAGCGCCAGCCAGCTGAACCAGTAACGCGGATGCAGGAATCGGGTCTCGAAACGAGGGTCAAACACGGGATCATGGGAAGACATGGATGGGGTCAAACATGGGAAAGGGAGCTGCATTGTATTCATCCTGACAGGTAATACCAGTTAAATTCATCATGGCTTTGGCTAGAGGGTCGCCCCGACCGGGGCCAACAAAGCGGGCGGGTTTGCGCAGGCAAGTCCATAAAAAAAGCGCCCCACCCGAGGTGGAGCGCCTTGTCGTCATCTGTTCGGTGGCGTCCGTCTTGCGCGGACCTGCTCACCGGACCCTTTATCCCGGCCCTCTTGCGGCCATTTCCTAGCGACGAACCATGCCGGATGCCAGCTCGTCGTTGCCCAGCGGCAGGAAGAACATCAGGTAGCGCAGGGCCACGTAACCGACTATCAGAGTGGCGGCGCCCAACTCGAAGTGGGCCAGCAGCCGGATCTGCTCGACGTACTCGGCCGCCTGGGGCCACTGCTCGACCAGATGGCTCACCTTGAACAGGGCGGTGGCACCGATCACCAGCGGGAAGGTGAAGGCGGCATAGCCCGGCGAGAACGGCAGACGCAACAGCTTGATGAAGGCCAGGTAGATGATGCCGGTCATCAGCACGGCGATCCCCAGCAGCACGGCTACCAGCAGCAGGGAAGGTTGCTCGCTCACGGTGAGGTAGCCGGCCAGTGACAGACTGGCGGGCGCCGCCAGGATGGCAATGGTCGGTTTGGCGGCATCCGGCACTTCATGGCTGAAGATGAGACGATAGAGCATCAGCGGCAGCATCAGGCCGTAGCAGAGCATGCCGAACCAGAGCAGGCCGTTGGCCAGCGCGGCGTATTGGCCGCCCGGGAAGGCGACGTCCGCGACTATGATCCCCACCGGCGGTACGAACCAGCTCGGCACCATGTGGTGGATTTCAAACTGTTTGGCCCGATGCCAGACGAAGGTGGCCAGGAACCCCAGGTGCAGCAGCACTGCAAACAGCCAGAGCCCCTCCCCCAGACCGGCGTTGAGCATGCCGACCGCCTTGGAGACCACCATGGTGCCCATGGCATAGGTGGGCACCACGCTGCCGACCACGGGGTGAGCCAGATCCTGCCACAGCAGGCGCGGGTGCAGCAGAAACTTGAAGGTCAGGATCACCAGCAGCACGGCGGCAACGGCGGCACCCAGCAACTGCAGGCGGCCATCGAAGTGACCGGCATTTTCCCAGCACCAACCGAGACTGGCGATCCCGAGCGCCAGTCCTGCCATGGGGGTCGGAGCAGCGGCCAGGGATTGACGGGTTCTTGCGATCATGTCTGAAACCTCATGTGAGAGACGATGGGCATAGGATAATGAGCGGCCATCGTTTACGATATCTAAATGAATTAAATCAATCGTTCAGGATTTCCAAACATGAAGCTGACCCTGCAACAACTCAAGGTCTTTGCCACCATCGCCCGTTACGGCAATCTGGGGCTGGCTGCCAATGAACTGTGTCTGAGCAAGGGCGCCGTCTCCCAGTCGTTGCAGGAGCTGGAGCGTCAGCTCGCCACTCCGCTGTTCGATCGCATTCACCCCAGGCTGCAGCTCAACAACGAGGGGCGCCTGCTGCAACCGGCGGCCGAGGAGCTGCTGACCCGGATGCAGGATATCGAGACCCTGTTCAGCCCGGATGCCGAACCGAGCGGCCAGCTGCGTCTGGGCGCCAGTCAGACCATAGGCAACTACCTGCTGCCGGCCCTGCTCGCCACCAGCAAGCAGGAGCTGGGACAACCGCCCAGGGTCACCATCACCAACACCCACCAGCTCTGCCACCTGCTGGCCAACTTCGAGCTGGACCTGGCGCTGATCGAGGGGGAGAACCACCACCCGGACCTGGTCAGCGAGCCCTGGCTCCACGACGAGATGCTGATCGTGGCCCAGCCCGATCACCCCCTCGCCGGCCGCCATCGCCTCTCCCTCGCCCAGCTGAGCGATGAGACCTGGGTGCTGCGCGAGCCCCAGTCCGGCAGCCGCGAGCAGTTCGAGCAGCAGATCCAGCCCGAGCTGCCCCGCTGGCAGGCGGGGCTCGAGCTCAACACCCTGGAGGCGGTGATGCTGGCGGTCGAGAAGGGGCTTGGTATCTCCTTCATCTCCCACCTGGCGGTGTCGGATCGGCTGCAGGCGGGTCGTCTGGTGGCCCTGCCCCTCGCCCGTCGCTTCCCCCGTCAGCTCTCCCTCATCTGGCACCGGCAGAAGTATCACTCCGCCGCCCTGCGCCGCTTTCTGCAATTTTGCCGCGCCCAGGAGGATGTGTTGCCCAGCCAGATCAGCAGCACCTGAGCCAATGGGATGATCGGGCAGCCTATTGCCCGGCATGGCCCTTGCCGCCAGGTATCGGCAGCAATGGAAGAGGGAGAGCCCAGGCTCTCCCTCTTGGTCATTCTGCCTTGTGACTCAGCGTTCAGCGGGCTGTAATCCCCGCTCGACCCAGCCCAGCACCTGTCTGGTCAGTGCCTGCGGCACCCAGGGGGAGTCGGTGATGCCCACCCTGACGCAGGCGGCAAAGTGATCCGCCTCGTGCTGCATGCCACCGCCCGCCACCGGCAGCGCGATGTCGTGGGGCCAGGCCGGCAAGGGGGCGCCGCCAAGCCAGACGATCTGCTGGGGGTTCCACCACTTGCCCACCAGCTCCAGCGCCCAGCCGGGCCCGGACAGCCAGGCCGACTTGTCGAGATCCTCGACGATGGAGGCCACCAGCTCGGCCTTGAGCGGGCCGGCGAAATCAAAGCGGGCCGCTTCGTCCACCTCCCCCGCCTGACGGGAGAGGCTGACCTCGGGCTCCCCCGCCGCCAGCCCCAGTTGGTGACAGAGGGCGGCATAGAGCCAGAGCGGGTAAACCCCCACATCCCAGGCTGCGCCGCCAGCCAGCGCCGGATCGAACAGCTTGCCGTCCCGCGTCTGCACCGAGCCGAAGGCGGCCTTTAGCCTGTCGGGGGCCGGCAGGGCCGACAGGCGCCCCAGCAATGCGCGCATGGCGGGGAAGCACATCACCTTCATCGCCTCCATCAGCAGCAGGCCCCGCTCGGCGGCGAGCCGCACCAGCCGATCCCAATCTGCGACGCGAGTCACCGCCGGCTTTTCCACCAGCACGTGCTTGCCCGCCAGCAGCATGCGTTCGATCAGGGCAGCGTGCTCCGGGTGGATCACCGCCACGTAGACCGCCTCCACCAGGGGATCCGCCGCCAGCGCCTGATAGCTGCCATGGGCGTGGGGCAAGCCCTGCTCGTCGGCAAAGGCCTGCGCCCGCCCCTGATCACGGGCGGCGATCGCCACCACCCGGCTGCCACTGGCGTGTCCGTTCACATCCTGACAAAAACGGCGGGCGATGGCCCCCGCGCCGGCAACGCCCCAGCGCAGCGGCTGTTCGCTTGTTCTCTCTTGCATCCCTGTCTCCTTATGCGCTCTGCCGGTCAATCATCACCCCTGCGCCAGGCTGCGCAGCCAGCGGATCTCGTCGCCCCAGATGGACTCGTCAATGGTCTCCAGGATCAGCGGAATGCCGTCGAAGCGATGGTCATTCATGATGTGATGGAACACCGCCTCCCCCAGGTTCCCCTCACGCAGGCTGTGGTGACGATCGACCCGGCTGCCGAAGGTGCACTTGGCACCGTTGATATGCATCCCCTTCAGATACTGGAAACCCACCGTCCGGTCGAACTCGGCAAAGACGGCGGCACAACTCTCTTCGGTACGCAGATCGTAGCCGGCGGCAAAGGCGTGGCAGGTGTCAAAGCAGATGCCGACCCGGCTTTTGTCTTCCACCCCGTCGATGATGGTGGCCAGGTGCTCGAACGACCAGCCGAGGTTGGTACCCTGACCGGCGGTGTTCTCGATCACCGCCGTCACCCCTTCGCTGCGCTCCAGCGCCCAGTTGATGGATTCGCTCACCAGCTTGAGGCTGGCCGCCTCCGGGATCTGCTTCAGGTGGCTGCCCGGATGAAAATTGAGGTAGCAAAGTCCCAGCTGCTCGCAGCGCTTCATCTCGTCCAGAAAGGCATCGCGGGACTTGGCGAGGCCATCGGGGTCGGGATGACCCAGATTGATGAGGTAGCTGTCGTGGGGCAGGATCTGCTCGGGGCGAAAGCCCCCCTTCTCGCAGGCCAGCTTGAAGTCGCGGATGCTGGTCTCGGAGAGCGGCGCCGCCTGCCACTGGCGCTGGTTCTTGGTAAACAGGGCGAAGGCGTTGGCCCCGATGGCCTGGGCGCGGGCGATGGTGTTCTCCACCCCGCCGGCCGCACTGACGTGGGCTCCGATAAATTTCATCACATCTCCTCTGCACTGTTGCTGGGTCTGGCCGCGCAGCAAAGAGGCGGCCAACCCGTGTGGGGCGCCATTATGCCAAGCCGCCCGGCCGGCGCCAAACCGGGATTGTCGATGGCAGCCATAGAGAGACCCGCCGCAGGTGGGGATTAGCGTCAAGCCATCAATCGGCTGCGTCCATCCCTGCCCGCGTCGCCAGGCTGTCGCGCGGGCCGTCAGGGCCCAGCGCTGACGCCAGGATGCCGCTCAGCCACTGGATGAAGGCCTGCACCCTAGGGGCCAGCTGACGGCGATGGGCATAGAGGGCGTGAATGGGCAGCGGGGGCGCCTGCCACTTTGGCAGGATGGCCACCAGCTCGCCGCTGGCCAGCAGTGGCTCCACCCCGACTCGCGGCTGCTGGATGATGCCAAGCCCGGCCAGCGCCGCCGCCAGATAGGATTCGCTGTCGTTCACCGTGAGCGCTCCGCTCATCGCCAGCACGGCGCGCGAGCCGTCTGCCTGCAGATACTCGAAACCGCTCTCTCTGGGCCCGCTGCTGCTGCCGTAGTGCACCAGCCGATGGCCGCTCAGCTCGCTCAGGCTGCGGGGCGTTCCGTAGCGGGCCAGGTAGGCGGCGCTGGCGCAGTTGATCTGGCGGTAGTGGCCGAGGGGGCGCGCCACCAGACTGGAGGGCTCAAGCGCCCCGACCCGGATCACGCAGTCAAACCCCTCCCGCACCAGGTCTACCCGCCGGTCCGTGCTGCTCAGCATCAACTGCAAGGCGGGATGCGCCGCCAGAAAGGCGGGCAGCACCGGCATCACCAGATGGCGAGCCATCCGGCCCGGCATGTCCACCCGCAGCTGGCCGCTCAGCTGCCCCTGCTGGCGAAACAGCCCGTTGAACTCCTCCATGTCCGCCAGCAGATCCTGACAACGGGCGTAACAGAGCCGGCCATCCGTGGTCAGCTGCACCCGCCGGGTGGTGCGCTGCAGCAAGCGGGTGCCCATCTGCTCCTCCAGCCGGCGGATGGCCGCCGAGAGCGTCGCCTTGGGGATCCCCAGCTGCTCGGCACTGCGGGTAAAGCTCTCCAGCTCCGCCACCCGCACAAACATCCTCATCGCATCCAGTTGATCCATGCCACCATTGTCTCGCTAATCGGAACAGTGCATTCATTATCGCCTTATTTATCCAATCAACAACGGGCAATAGAGTGATCACACCGGCTCATCCCGAGCTCATGACCACAGACAGGAGTCCTCTCATGACCCATCCCATCGCACTCATCACCGGCGCCAGCCGCGGCCTTGGCAAACAGGCGGCGCTGGCCCTCGCCGCCCGCGGCGTCGACCTCATCATCACCTATCGCAGTCAGGCCGATGAAGCGGCGGCCGTGGTGGCCGAGGCGACCGCCCTCGGCGTCAGGGCCCATGCCCTGCCCCTCGATGTGGCCGACAGCAGCAGCTTTGCCGCTTTCGCCAGCCAGGTGCGCGAGCAGTTGGGCGCGTGGCAGCGGGATCGGTTCGATTTTCTGGTCAACAACGCCGGCATCGGCATTCACGCCAGCATCGAGCAGACCAGCGAGCAGCAGTTCGACACCCTGTTCAACATTCACCTCAAGGGGGTCTTCTTTCTGACCCAGCAGTTGCTGCCGCTTCTGCGCGATGGCGGGCGCATCCTCAACCTGTCGAGCGGGCTGACCCGTTTCGCGCTGCCCGGTTATGCCGCCTATGCGGCCATGAAGGGAGGGGTCGAGGTGCTGACCCGCTATCTGGCCAAGGAGCTGGGGCCGCGCGGCATCGCCGTCAACGTGGTGGCGCCGGGAGCCATCGAGACCGATTTTGGCGGGGGTGTGGTGCGGGACAATCAGGCGGTCAACGATTTCATCGCCAGCCAGACCGCGCTGGGTCGGGTGGGCCAGCCGGAGGACATCGGCGGCGTCATCGCCGCCCTGCTCTCCCCCGACAGCCGCTGGATCAATGCCCAGCGCATCGAGGCCTCCGGCGGCATGTTCCTCTAAGGCGTCCGCTCACCGACGCCGAGATCTCTCTGGGCCGCCTGCGTCTGACCGCTGGCGGCCTGGTGAGCCTCGGGCAGGTGCGCCGCCAGGGTAGCCACGGCGTCGACATCGACCCGCCCCTGGCTCGCCAGCTGTTGCAAGAATGCGAGCGCCGCGTCGGCGCTCAGCCCCGCCCGATAGGGTCTGTGCTGCACCATGGCCTGGAAGATGTCGGCCACCCGCAAGATCCTCGCCTCCAGCGGCATCGCCTCGGCAGTCAGGTGGAAGGGGTAGCCGCAGCCATTGGGCTCCTCGTGGTGATAGGAGGCCCACAGGGCAATCTCCTCGAAGCCGTCGATGTGGCGCAAAATCTGATAGGTTTCAAAGCTGTGGGTGTTGATGATGGCCCGCTCCCGCTCATCGAGTTTTCCCGCCTTGTCGAGGATCTCGTCGGGTACCCGCAGCTTGCCGAGATCGTGCAGCAGCCCGGCGATCTCCAGCTGCTCGCAGCGTCCCTCTTCAATTCCTATCCATTGGGCCAGCCGCCGGGCCAGCCTGGCCACCCCGAGGGAGTGGGCCACGGTGAAGGGGCTCTTGGCATCGACGATGGCCGAAAAGATGCGCGCCAGCTGTTTGAGCTCGCCGTTGCTGGTGAGACAGGGCTCCCGCTCGCTCAGCATGCCGTGCATGTAGTCGGTGATGACGCGCCCCTCCAACTGCAGCCAGAACGCCTCCGGCAGGGAGGCCCGCAAAAAGGCCGCCACCAGCTCGGGGTCGAAGAACTCGCCGGCGCACGCCTCGATCCGCTGCCGGATCTCCTGGGTGTGCATCAGCAGGGAGCCGTCCCCATAATGCGGGGCCGCCAGGGCATCGACCCGGTCGACCAGAAAGATGAGGTTGGCCTGGCGCCGCACCGTGGCCGTCACCCCCTGCTGCAGAACAAGTTGATGCCAGTGAGTGTGGTGATAGCGGATGGGCTCCGCCAGCGGGGCCAGCGGCGGGAAATCCTTGAGCAGATCGTAACCGACCTCGCAATGACGCTGGGAAGACTCCCAGTCGAACTCGCTGACCAGATGGCTGTGGATAAAGGTGGAGGAGACGCCGATGTCGTGCAGCACCCCCAGCTCGAACAGGCAGGCCTGCTCGATCTCACCGGCCCCCAGTGCCTTGCCACACTCGGCGGCCATGATGCCGACCCGCTTGCCGTGTGCCACATCGCCGATGCCGACCAGATCCAGCGACGCCGACAGGGCGTATACCAGCTGGCGCAGATCAACCTGCTGGGCAACCAACCCGCCGCAGCGGGGATGAGAGCTGTTGTGGTGCATGATGCGCTTCCACCTCTGCCAAGGTGATAGATCCCTCTTCGGGGCCGCGTAAACATATTGAATCTAAACCAGATTGCCCCTCCCGCCGGTTTGCAGCCGCCATCCGCACACGCTAATTGACAAAAAGATGAGTTGGATCAATCCGGCAAGTGCCATGCCCGGATGCGGCGCGGGTCGGCCCGGTAGACGAACAAAAAAAACGGGCCCCGCCAGTTGGCGGGGCCCGTCGAGGGGATGGATTTGGTTACAGTGTCTTGCCGCCCGAGCTTATCACCGTCTGGTACCAGTAGAAGCTGTCCTTCTTGAGGCGGCGCAGGGAGCCCCCCTGCTCGTCCCGCTCAACATAGACGAAGCCGTAGCGCTTCTGGTAGCCGTTGAGCCAGCTCAGGATGTCGGTGAACGACCAGGCGCAGTAACCCAGGAGCTCTACCCCGTCCTGCAGCGCCTCCTGGCACGCCTTGACGTGGCTGCGCAGATAGTCGATGCGATAGTCGTCGTGCACCCTGTCCCCTGCCGCCAGCTTGTCGAACTCGCCGAGGCCGTTTTCGGTGATCATCAGCGGCAGGCCATAGCGGGAGGAGAGCCGGCGCAGGGCGATGCGCATCCCGGTCGGATCGATGGCCCAGTCCCAGTTGCTGGTCTCCAGGTGCGGGTTGGGGGCCGTCTTGTAGAGGCCGGGAATGCCGCTCGGCGGCGTAGTGCCTTTCTTGCCCGTGGTATTGATGCGCTGCATCGTCTGGCCGCCGAGGGGGTTGTCGGTGTAGGTCAGGGTGTAGTAGTAGTTGACGCCTATGTAGTCGGGGGTTCCTTCCCGCAACAGCTCGAGATCGCCGGGCAGGATCTGGGGCGCCTCGCCGTTCTCCCGCAGGTAGGCGAGCGCCGCCTGGGGGTAGCGGCCGAAGCAGTAGGCATCCAGCCACCAGAGGTTGGTGAACTCCTCGGCATTCTCGTAAGCCAGCATATCTTTGGGATCGCACGAGGCAGGATAGGCGGGGGAATAGGCAAAGCTTGGGCCGATCAGCCCCCCTGGCACGTGCTGACGGAACGCCTTGATGACGCGAGCGTTGGCCAGAAACGCGATGTGGTTGGCGGCAAAGAAGCGCTTGCGATCCTGCACCGCGGGCGGATGGGTGCCGAGCTGATAGGCGTTGGTCAGGTTGTAGTTCTGTTCGTTGAGCGACACCCAGTACTTCACCTTGCCGGCAAAGCGCTGATAGAGGGTCACGCAGTAGCGCTCGAAATCGGCGATGATCCGTCTGTCTTCCCAGCCGCCGTACTCATCCTGCAGCGCCTGGGGCAGGTCCCAGTGATAGAGGGTGAGCACCGGTTCAATCTGGTGGGCCAGCAGGGTATCGATGAGTTTTTCATAGAAGGCGAGCCCCGCCTCGTTCACCTCGCCGCGGCCGCTCGGGTAGATGCGCGGCCAGCTCACCGAGAAGCGGTAGGCCTTGAGCCCCATCTCGGCCATCAGCGCCACGTCCTCCTCCATGCGGTGGTAGTGATCCACCGCCACGTCGCCGTTGCTCCCCTCAAAGGTCTTGCCCGGCAGCTTGGTGAACAGATCCCACACCGAGGGACCCTTGCCATCGGCGTCCCAGCCCCCTTCCACCTGATAGGCGGCGGAGGCGGCGCCCCACAGAAAATCTTGCGGGAAGTCGTTGAACTTGTGGTGATGCATCTGGGGTTGCTCCTTCTGCGGCGGTGGGCTGGCCACCTTGATCGCACCGACTGGCGGTGCCCAATGGAATTGGCATTAGCATCGAACAGTTCTAAAATTCCGTCCAATGACAAATTTAACCATTCAACATTCCAAACAGGAATCACAGGAGCCGACATGGAGTTGCGGGATCTGAAGGCCTTCGTCACCCTGGGGGAAGTGTTGCACTTCGGTCAGGCGGCGGTGCGCCAGCACGTCACCCAGTCGGCGCTGAGCAAGCAGATCCGCCGGCTGGAAGAGGAATTTGGCGGCGAGCTGTTCGAGCGCAATGCCAGCAGCACCCGTCTCACCGTGCTGGGGCGCGCCCTCTATGAGGATGCCCGCGCCCTGGTGGCGGCCAGCGAGCAGCTAGCACGCAGCGCCCGCGACGTGCTGGCTGGCAACAGCGGCACCCTGCGCATCGGCTTCGGGGTCGCCACCAAGCTGCTGGTGCCCGCCGCCATCGCGCAATTTCGGGCCGAACGCCCCCAGGTGACCATAGAGCTCAACGATCTCTCCACCCACCATCAGTTGCTGGCCCTGAGCGAAGGCAAGCTGGATCTCGGCTTCTGCCGCCTGCCCGCCCCCAAGGGGTGGCCGTGTCTGCCGGTGGTGCGGGCCCATTTTGTCGCCGTGCTGCCCGCGAGCTACGCCGGCGTGAGCAAGCTGGCTGATCTGGTGGACAAGCCGCTGGCGATCCTGCGTCGGGACAAGGCCCCCTCGTTTTACGATCACCTGATGCACTACCTGGCCCAGAGCGGGCTGCGTTTTCGCGATATCCAGTACGTCAACGACTTCGCCGCCGGCGTCGCCACCGCCGCTGCCGACATCGCCTGGACCCTGGTGCCCTCCTCCACCACCATAGAGCACCCGGACGTGCTGACCCTGCCGCTGACCGAGGGGGAAGCCTGCTGGACCATAGGCCTTATTCGCCCACCCCACAGCAAGGGGCCGCTGATCGACGCCTTCTGGCAGACAGTCGCCAGCATGAGCGAGCCGGCCTTGCCATAAGGCAAGGCCGCGATGCTGGGAGTGACGCGCCGCTACAGCGCCGGGCCAGGGCGCTTCGCGGCGCACTCAGGCTCGGCCCGCTCAAGCAGTCGTGCCAGCCCCGCCACCATCTCTCTGCCCGTCTCGCTCGCCTTGTAATGTGCCGCCGCATGCAGCCTGGCATTGTCCCCTATGGCCATGGCCACAGCGGGGGCCTCCTGCAGCGCCGCCAGCACGCGCGCCAGTTCATCGGCGCTCTCCGGCTGATATTTGCGGCAGTTCACCCCGTCGGTCAGGTGGCGATCCCACCAGGCGCCATCCGCCGGAATGACCACGCACAGGCCGGCAGCCATGGCCTCCAGGATGGAGAGGCCGAAGGGCTCCTGATGGCTGGTGGAGACGAAGATGCCGCAGCCGGCCCTGATCTCGTCAAGGTTGCCGGGGTTTTCATGCCAGCGGGTATCGGGCAGATCTGGCCGGGGTGCGCTGCAAGGTTGCAGTATGTTGCGTGGTTGCAGATAGCAGACGGTCAGCGGCGCACGGGGCTCGGCAAGCTGCTGATGCGCCGCCAGCATGGTCTCCAGCCCTTTCCACTTGAGCAAGGAGGCGGCCCACAAGATGCCGGAGCCGCCGGTCGTAGCCGTGGGCCAGCTCGCCTCGCACAGTCCGTTGATGAAGGGCTGCCAGCGGGGCGGAAAGTCACGCTCGCCAAGGCGGGCGATCAGGGCCGAGAGCGAGGAGCGGGCGGCCTCCAGATAGAAGACCTGGCTGGCGCGCCACAGGGCCCTTGCCGACATGCCGGAGCAGCCCACCGGGCCGTGAATAAGCTGCACCACCGGGATCCCCGCGATCCGGGCGGCCCAGTAGCAGCAGAGATCCACCCCGGGGCCGGAGGCCGCCAGCAGGCCGCGTACCTCCCCCAGCCGCCATATCAGCCAGAGGATCATCAGGCTCTGCCACCCCTGCTTGAGCAGATACCCCAGGCCCGACTCGCGCCCCCGCAGCAAGGCGGGCACCCAGAGCGAATGGTGACGACATCCGGGCCAGGAGTCCAAGTCCGGCGTCAGGACATGCAGCGCCAGGGCCGGCAGGCGGTCGGCCAGCCCCGCCAGGATCACCTCGGTGGCCACCTTGGAGCCGCCGCGAAAAGAGATGGGATCCACCACCAGCAGCGTCTCCCCCTGCCCGGCCTTGCCAGCAGTCGACTCATGGTGCGGCTTCATGATGGTGCTCCTTCATCCGACCCGATCGCCGCCCTGCGCCCGCCAAGCAGCCCCCCTTCCCCCGCCAGACCCACCCTGGCCAGCAGCCGCTGGCCGAGCCAGCGCACCATGCGCCCGTAGGGGGGGAGCTCGGGATTGTCCCAGCGCCCCGAGAGGGTCGCCGACCAGAGCTCGCTCACCTTCTCCACATAGCGTTTGACCGTGAACAGCTGGCTGGCGCGCAATTGCCCCGCCCGCCCCAGCCGGTAGCGCAATCCGGCATCGCCCAGCCGCTGCCAGTGGGCAGCCATCTGGCGCCAGTCGCCGGGATCGGCCAGAAGGCCCGTCACCGTGTGTTCCACCACCTCAGGGATCCCCCCCACCCGATAGGCACTGACCGGCAGCCCCAGGGTGCCGGCCTCGGCCAGGGTCAGGCCGAACACCTCCTCACGGGCACCGGAGACCAGCAGATCCACCCCGCCGCGCAGGATGGCGGCGCTGTCAGGCCGCTCGCCGAGAAAGTGCACCCGCTCGGCCACTCCCAGTTCAGCGGCCAATGCCGTGAGCGCGGCCAGCTCGGGGCCGCTGCCAATCACCAGCAGCTGCGCCTTGCCCCCCTGAGCGCAGAGCTCGGCCAGGGAGCGGATCAGCAAGTCCACCCCCTTGCGCTTGATCAGCGACCCTATGGTGGCCAGGATCAGCTCCCCCGCCGGCAGCCCGGGCAGGCTGCTGACGGGCCAAGGCGCGTCACGATTGAGCCGCCCCCCATCCACCCCGTTGGCGATGTGAACCAGCCGTCTGTGCTCGCAGCCATCCTCTCGCCAGGGGGCCAGCACCGGCTGGCTCACCCCGATCAGCACGTTGGCCTGATGCACCCGCAGGGTAAACCTGTCTCTGGGCTGATAACGGGCGTGCAGATGGCACACCAGCGGCACCTTCATCTTGCGGCACACCCCGGCCAGCCACTGGCAGGGGGCGGCGCTGTTGGCGTGCACCAGGGTGATGCCGTGCTCGCTTATCAGCGCCTGCGCCCGCTGGCACAGGGCCCGGTGGGCGGCCAGATCGAAGCGGGGGGACTGCCAGCCCAGCAGCAGAGAGAAGGGCTCGACCACCGCCTTCACCCCGAGCAGGGCGGCCTCCTCTGCCAGCTGCTGGCTGTTGCACCAGAGCAGGGGGGCAAAGCGGCTGCGATCGAGGTGGGCCAGCAGATCCAGCAGGCAGCGCTCGCTGCCACGGATCCAGTTCTCGCCGTAATGCACCAGCAAAATGGGGGTTGCGCTCATGACTCTGCTCCCTTTTCCTGTTTATCCCGCTCCGCCTCGGCCATGGCCATTTCCGCTTCCCTGGCCTGCCGGACATATTTGATGGCTGCCACCGCCAGCGACAGCTCCAGATAGATGGGCCAGGTAAAGCCCTGGGTCAGGAAGGACCCCGAGATGACGAACCCCACCATGCTCGCCATCACCCCCTGCATGGCTGTGACTACTGCAGGAGGCATGCCATCCAGGCGGCAGTGCCACGCCCGGTAGAGGGTCACCGCCACCATGCCGACAAACAGGGTCAGCCCCACGAAGCCGGTCTCCGCCAGTACCCCGAACCAGGTGGAGTGCACCGCGTGGTTGAGGCCGTCCCAGTGGGGGCTGTAGAAGAAGTAGTTGTAGTAGAAGTTGGAGAGCCCCACCCCGATGAGCGGATGGGCCAGCGCCATGCCCCAGGCGGCCTGCCAGGCATAAAGCCGCCCCATGGCCGAGGCATCCACCCCGCTCTCCGCCGCCCCGCCGGAGGCCCTGTCGCTTATCCCGGCGGCGGCGAACAGCACCAAGAGCGCCAGGGTGCCGCACAGGATCAGCACGGTTTTCGACTGCACCCGCTGCCAGGCAAAGAGGCCGCTCACCGCGCAGATCCCGAGCAGGCCGCCTCGACTCTGGGTGGCGATGATGGCGGCGGCCACCAGCACGAACCCCACCGCCCCCAGAATGCGCCCTCCCAGGCCGTTGCCCCGATTGAGCAGCAGGCTCAGGGAGAAGCCGGCGGGAAACAGCAGCACCAGCGCCAGATCGTTGGGATCCCCCAGCACAGAGCCGAGCTCGCGCCCTATGGTGACCCGGGTCCCCTCCACCAGCCCGATGCCGCTGCTCTTGTTGTAGAGCGCCACCAGCGCCACCATGCAGCCGGCCACCACGAAGGCCCGCACCGCCAGGGCGAAGTCCTCCGGCCTGCGCACCAGCCAGGCGGTGGCCAGCGTCATCAGGTAGATCTTGCTGTAGCTGCCGGTCCAGGTGGCGATCGCCTCCCCCCGGTTGCTGGCAAACAGCACCCCGATGGAGACGACGATGAAAAAAGCGGTCAACCAGCTCAGGGGCTGGCTCCAGTAGGGCCTGATGCGACCGGTGAGCAGGGTGTGCCAAACCAGGGCGCCGATCGCCGCCAGCGAGAAGAGCAGCGGGATCTTGAGGGGATAGAGCTGGGGAAACACCTCGTGCAGCCGGAAAAACGAGAAGGTGACGAACCCCAGCACCATCAGAAACGGCCAGCGCAGGGCAAACCAAATGGCGGGAATGGCCAGCCCCAGCACCGGCAGCAGCAGCGGGTGCGGCAGCCGCCACCAGAGTCCGGCTACCAGCAGGGTGGCGGTCAGCCCCCAGATGGCGTGGCTCAGGCGACCCATTGCCCTGCCCACCACTGGCCGAGCCACATCATGGCAAGGGAGCCGGCACCGCTCGCCCACAGCGCCGAGAGGCGGTATGGCAAGGGCAGCAACCGCTGGCTCACCAGATAGAAGGCGAGCGCCCGCACCAGATAGACCAGCAGCAAGGTCCAGATCACCCCGGCCACCCCGAAGTGCGGAATGGCGAGCAGAAAGCCAAGGACGCCGAGCAAACTGCATCCCAGATTGATAACCATCTGGGCCTTGCTCTCCTCCCCGCTGAAGCAGCCGACATTGAGCAGATCAGAGACGTTGCGCACCGCCATCCCCAGCACCAGCAGCGGGATATAGGCGATGGCCCCGTGGTAGCTCTCCGGGGTGAGCCAGCGGATGAGCAGGGGGGCGGTGAGCCCCACCACCCCGGCGGTGGCAAACCCCAGCACGGAGCCCAGCACGCTGTAGTGGGCGTTCAGGCGCAGGCCGTCCGGCTCCTTGAGCAGCATGAAACGGCGCGGATACCACCAGAGGGCGAAGGGTTGCAGCAAGAGCCCCACCGCCAGCGCCAGCTTGCCCGCCACCGCGTAATAGGCCAGCAGCGCCTCGCCGACGTGCTCGGCCAGCAGCCAGCGATCCAGCCCGCTCAAGGCAAAGCCCGCCAGCCCGCTCACCACCAGCGGCAGGCCGTAGCGCAGCAGGGGGCGGTAGTGCTGCCAGTCAAAGCGGATGCCGCCATCGCGCCACTGCCAGAGGCTCAGCAGCAGCGCCAGCGCGACACAGGTGAGGGTGCCGGAGGCGAGCACCCCGCTCACGCCCCAGCCGAGCCAGAGCCACCAGGCGGTCAGCAGGGACTGGATCACCGCCTTGCCGGCGGTGGCCACGAAGAAGAGACGGGCCTGATTGCGCATCCGCAGCCAGGCCAGCGGCACCCCGATCACCCCCTCGAACGGCAAAGCGCTGAGCACCCAGCGTACATCGGCAAGGCGGGTTTCGGTTGGCAACAGTCGCTGCACCAGGGGCGCCAGCCACCAGAGCAGCACCAGGCTGGCCAGGGCGATGATCCAGACCAGGCCAAACACCCGCGCCACCACCTGCTTGCGCTCGCCCTCATCTGCCGCCATCCCGGCGAAGCGGTAGAGGGCGTCAACCAGCCCGAACCCCAGGATGAGGGAGCCCAGGTTGATGATGGTCAAGAGCACCTCCAGCTGGCCATACTCCCGGGGCGCCAGCAGGTGGGTCAGCACCGGCAGCATCAGCAGGGAGATCCCCTTCATCAGCAAGAGGCCGGCGGCGTAATAGAGCATGGCTATCTGGTTTACTCCGAGTCTCATAGGGCCTCCCAGCCACCAGGCAACGGATCTTGGGTCATCTGTGGTCAGCCAATGCAAGGGGCACGCCAGCCGGTGCAATTCCCCGTGCAGCCCTGCATGTCGCGCTCTCGACCTTCACAGCAACGCACATCAGGCCCAAAATGAATCTGATTTTTGCGTTTTGCAGCCCGGCCGGCGCAATTTGCACAGCGCCTTGCCACCCAACCCCCTGGCAGGCGGCCGGCGCGAGCCGGCAGCGTGCTGAGCGTCAGTTGGCCCGATCCCTGCTAGTGCCTGACTGGTCGGCCATGACGGCAACAGAGCCAAGGGAGAGCACACCATGAACAGCATCAGCCTGTACCGGATGAAAACCTGGGCCAAGCAGGGAGAGACGCCGCTGGCCCGCCTGCTGTGGCACCTTGCCAAGGGGGCCCGCAGCTGGAGCTTTCCGCTCATCCCGCCCCTGCACGGTCTGCTCTATCGTCTCTATCGGCTGGCAAGCCAGACACTCGCCACCCTGGCCCGCACCCTCTGGTGGACGCCGCTGTTCCAGTCCCGCCTGCGTGCCCCCGCCCCCCGCCTCTATCTCTATGGCGGCATCCCCTTTATCAGCGGCCCGGTGTCGATCGAGGTGGGGGAGGATTGTCGCCTCAGCGCCGCCATGACCATCAGCGGCCGCCCCTCGAGCAAGGGGCCCGCTCTCAGGATTGGCAACAACGTCGGCATCGGCTGGCAGACCACCATAGCAGTGGGCAGCCAGGTGGTGCTCGGCGATAACGTGCGCATCGCCGGACGCGCCTTTCTCGCGGGCTACCCTGGCCACCCGCTGGATGCCCAGGAGCGGGCCCGGGGGCTGCCGGATCGGGACGAGCAGGTCGGCGACATCGTGCTCGAACACGATGTCTGGCTCGGCACCGGTGCCATGGTGATGGCGGGGGTCACCATAGGGGCCGGTACCGTGGTCGCCGCCGGCAGTATCGTGACCCACAGCCTGCCCGCCGGGGTGCTGGCCGCCGGGGTGCCAGCCCGGGTGCTGCGCCCCCTCGATGCGCAAGATTGCCGCGACGCGCTGGCAGAGAGCGCCGCCAGCCGCCTGAGTGAGGAGAAGCAGCCATGAAGCCGTCGAGCGCACAGCCCCAACTGGTAGTACTGGGGGAGGACTGGGGTCAACACCCCTCCAGCACCCAGCACCTCATCAAGCGCCTGCTGCCGGACTATCGGGTGCTCTGGGTCAACTCCATCGGCCTGCGCCGCCCCCGCCTCAATGTGCGCGACCTGGGCCGGCTCGGCCGCAAGCTGGGTGCCGTGCTGCGCCGCTCGGCCAAGGGCAAGGCGCAGGCAGCCGCCATCCAGAGCGGGCCGACGCCCCAGGTGATGCCGCCGCTGGCGCTGCCCCTGCCCGGCAACCCGTTGGCGGGGCGGATCAACGGCCACTGGCTGGCGGCCCAGATCCGCCGACAGCTGCCCGAGCTCGACAAGCCGCTGCTCTGGATCTCCTTGCCAAGCGCGGTGGATCTGGTAGGCAAGCTCGGCGAGCGGGCGGTGATCTACTACTGCGGCGACGACTTCTCGGCCCTGGCGGGGGTGGATCACGCGGCCATCGCCCGCTGCGAGGCCAGGCTGGTAGAAAAAGCGGACCTGATTCTCGCCGCCAGTCCGGCGCTGGCCAGCCGCTTTCCCCCCCACAAGACCCGGCTGCTGAGCCACGGGGTGGATCTCGGGCTTTTTGTGCCCCCCCAACCCAGGCCGGCGGATCTGCCGAGCGGGCGCCCCATCGCCGGTTTTTACGGCAGCCTGAGCGACTGGATAGACGTTCCCCTGCTGGCGGAGACCGCCCGCGCCCTGCCCCACTGGGATCTGGTGCTGATAGGGCCCAGGCAGACTGACCTGAGCCCGCTGGCAGGATTGCCGAACGTGCACCTGCTCGGCCCCAGACCGCACCACACCCTGGCCGCCTACGCCCAGCACTGGCAGGTGAGCCTGCTGCCCTTCGTCGACAATGCCCAGATCAGGGCCTGCAACCCCTTGAAACTGCGCGAGTATCTGGCGACCGGCCGGCCCGTGGTCAGCACCGATTTTCCGGCGCTGGACGGCTATCGGGCGCTGGTGCATCTGCCCCGCCCGGGCGACAGCCTGGCCCAGGCCATCCAGCGTGCCGCCCTCGACGCCCCCGCCCAGGACTGGTTCCAGCGCTACGAGTGGGAAGCACTGACTCGCAGCGAAGGGCGCCAGAGTCGCCAGCAGGCGGTGGCGCAGCAGAGCTGGGATCACAGGGCCGATGAGCTGAAAACCTGGCTGGCGGGGCTGCTCTGATGATCTGGCTGGCGACGCGTTTACACAGAACATGCTGGCTACGGATATTCGGCCTGCTCACCCTCAGCCTGCCGGCCCTCTGTTTGACAATGGGAAGTTTGGCAATAGGAAGCACTGCGCTGGCGGCGAACCGCCTTGATGGCCCCACCCCCCTGCCACTGAGCGGCGAGCAGACGCCCCAGCGGCTCACCTTCGAGCGCCTGCCCTGGCCCATCGGGGCGGATGACGAACTGGTGATCGAGGGTCACAATCCCGCGGCAGGCCCCCAGACCCTGATCCTGCGGGTCGATGACGCCGCCTCGGTCAACTACCGCAGCCGGGTCAATCTGGAGCGGATCATCCCCCCGGGTCCCTTCACCCTGCGCTTTTCGTTAAGCGACTGGCGCACCGCCCAGCCCAGGGCCCTGGCCCTCGACCAGCTCACCAGGCTCTATCTCTTTATGGCTGACGGGGCGACGCCGCTCACCCTGACACGCTGGTACTGGTCCCCCGGGCTGACCCTGCCCGCCGGCACCATTGCCCTCGATCTGGGGGCAAGCGATGCCCCCCGCTTCACCGGTTTCGAGCCCCTGGCGCCGGGGGATCCGCGTCTGCTGGGCCACCCCAGCCCCATCTTGCGCCCCTCCGGCGATGCGCTTATCCGCGACGGGCTGCGCAACCTCGACGGCGTCAGGCTGGAGGTTCCCAAGGGGCGCTACCAGCTCACCCTCTGGCTCGACGATCCGGGCGAATGGGAGTACCTGCCCCACCCCCTCGAACGCAGCGTGCTGATCGACGGCGAGCCGGTCTGGGCCGAGCGGTTGCAGCCGGGCGAATGGCTGGCCCAGCGCTATCTCGCCGGCCAGCAGCAGGAGGCGTTGCCCAATCCAGACCCCTGGCTGCTGTTTGGTGCCCGCCAGGGGGGGCCGGTCAGCCTGGTGCTCGAGCACCCGGGCGGCCCGCTCACCCTCACCCTGGGGGGCAATTCGCCGGATGCGAAATTCCTCGCCGGCCTGCTGCTGGTCCCCGATCCGGCGGCGGACAAGCAGGCTGACGCCAAGGCTAACCCTCACCCGCTGGCCGAAGCCACCCGACGGGTGCTGGCCAAGCAGCGCCAGCTCTTTACGGAAAAGTGGGCCTTGGCCCCCTATTCGCTGCCAGAATCCCCCGCTCGTCTCACCTTGACCCCCATCGCGCAGGGGCAACCGACCTTGAGTACCAGGGCCAGCCCGGCCCCCCCCGCCACTCCCGTACTGGCCGCCCAAGGCAGCCAGCTGCTGCTGGAGTTTGTCATCGAGACGCCCGAGGATGACGCCGCCCCCCTGCTGGTGATCCAGCCGCCGGCGGCCAACGGCGTTACCCTGCCGCTGACCCCCTACCACAGCCAGTGGCATCTGGTACGCCCCCAGGCGAGCGGCACCCTGCTGCTCCCCTCGGATCAGGAGCTGGTGGAGGGGGTGGCGGGGCTCACCCTCAAGCGCCGGGTGCCAAGGCGCCTGGTGTTGCATCTTCCCATTCCGCGGGATGCACCGGCGGGGCGCTATCAGGGCAACATCCAGCTGCTCAGCCACCAGCAGCTGGTGCAACTGCCGTTAGAGGTCGAGGTGCTGCCCCTGATCCTGCCCGCCGCCAGCAAGCCGGTCGGCATCTACCTCGACACGCCCCCCTACCTTGGCTGGTTCGGCCAGGGCCCGGAGCTGGCCAGCGCCCAGCTGGCCGCCAGTCGCTGCGATCTGGCGCGGCTTGCCGGGCTTGGGATTAGCGGCGTTGCCCCCGCCCTGCCCCAGGATGAAGCCGGGATGCGCACCACCCAGGAGGAGGCCATCGGCCTTGGTTTTCACACGCCGCTGCTGGCCTACGCTTCGCTTAAGCGCTGGGGCAGCGACACCAATAGCCGGCTCGATGCCTGGCAGCAGCGCCAGGCGGCCTTTCGCGCCCAGGGGCTGCCCCCCCTGGCCTGGAGCCTGTTTGACGAGCCCGATCTCGGCGCCCTGCCCGCCATTCAAGCCATGGCCCGCGAGATGAAACGGCGGGATCCCGCCGTGGTGCGGGCCGGTCACTTCAACCACCCCGCCCAGGCGCCCTTGCTTGGCGAGGTGGAGATAGCCCTGATCAACGCAGGCTTTGGCGCCGACAAGGCCGATGTGGAACGGGTGAGGGCCGCCGGGGCCGCCCCCTGGTTTTACAACCTCGGCACCCCGCGTGCCGCCGGCTTCTACCTCTGGCAGAGCGGGGCCAAGGGCTATCTGCAGTGGCACGGGCGCATGCCCACCGCCCTGCCCTACGACCCCACCGACGGGCGCGAGAGCGACTTTCTGCTGCTGGGCCCGCAGGCCTGCGAGGCTCATCGCCTCTCCTACGATCTATTGCTGCTGCAACAGGGCATCGAGGATCTGCGCTGGCTCACCTGGCTCGAGCAGGCGGCGCGCCAACAGGTGGAGGCGGCCCTGCTGCTGCAGCGGCTGCGCGAGGCGGTGCCCACCCGCTGGCAGCAGGCCGAAGCACTCCCCGCCAGCCGCTGGGCCAGCTTTCGCGGCGAGATTGAACAACTGGCCAAGCGCTTGAAAACATTGCAAACTGGAGCCAATTCATCCCCCTGACTGGCCAGCTTATGCCGCATCAGAACGTCACCAACATAAAGGCTTTTGGGCGCCAGAATACCGGGCGTCGTCCCCGCCAGAGCGGGCTTGCCGCAGGCTTGCTGCTCTCCTTGCTGCCCTCTTTGCTACTCAGTGGCTGTGCCCGCCAGACACCCACCGAGGATCCCTTCCCCATGCTGGCGCAACTGCGCCAGCAGCAGTTGGCCGAGCAGGCCCAGCTGTCGCTGACTTATCAGGAGGAAGCAGTGATGTTGGCGGCGGATCAGGAGCAGCAGTTGCACCAGTTTCTCGGTCAGCGGGATCCGGCGAAGATAGCCCTTATCAGCGGCCCCGGGCCGCAGACCGACATGCTGGAGAGTGCGCGCCTTGCCAGCAGCCGTCTTGGCAAGCTGGCCAGCCTGCTCAGTGCCCGCGCCATCGAGCTCGAACCGCGCTACGACCCCATGCTGGCCCCGAACAGCCTGCTGATCCGGGTGTTGCCGGCCAATGCGGCGAGCCCTCTCAGCGAGGCTCGCCAGGCGCAATAAGGGCAAGACAGGCCGCAGGCAGCGCGACCCGATAGAGGGGGGCCGGTGCGTCGCCCCACAGCTTGTGCCAACCCTGATTGAATCGATACGCCAGCAGTGGCGGCTCCGGGTGCCACTGCCCCCGAAACATCACCCCCTGCAGCTGGCCTTTGCCTGCGAGTCGCACCGACATGGCCTCCCGATCCGGGGCCACCGCCATCGCCTGCAAGACCCCGTCACAATCTGGGTGGCGCAGCCGGTAGCCGACATAAGTGCCCCCCAGCAAGGGGCTGGCCCCCTGCCGCTGCCAGCCAAGCTGGCGGAGCTCCTGCAGCATCTGGCGCGTGCCATCCACCGGCTGGCGGTGCTGATAGCGCCACCCCATGGCGCCGGTGGAGGCCAGTGCCAGCAGCACCAGCCAGAGATAACCCCTAATCGGTGGTGACATGGCGCCCCCTTCGAAACAGCAGTGTCATCAGCAACAGCAGCACCAGCCACTGGTAGAGCTGGGCGAGCGTGCCAGTATGCAGCCAGCCGTACCAGCGCAGATCTAGGCTCATCAGCACCAGCCGCAACTGGTTGCTGCCGATGTAGAGCAGCAAGACCAGCCCCAGCAGGGGCAGCTGACGGTGCAGCGCCCGCCCCGGGGCGAGCCAGCAGGAGGAGACCAGCCAGGCCAGCGCCACCAGATAGAGCTGGGAGAACGAGGAGCAGCCCTTGAGCACGATCAGGGCATGGCCCCCCACCCGCTCGATGCGATTGCCGCTTTGCACCGTCTCCCACCCCAGCAGTTGCAGCCACTGGCCCACTCCCCAGGCATCGAGCGCCAGCACGGGGCCGGAACAGAGGGCAAAGAGTTGCTGCCCCCACAGCACGGCCAGGGTGAAGGCCACCACTATCTGCAGCGCGGCGCGCTCGTCCCAAGGCTGCTGGCGCCGCCACAGGCTCGCGGCCAGCAGCAGGCAGGCCAGCGCCTTGCAACTTGCGCTTGGGATCAACAGCAGCAGCGAGAAGAGCAGCAGAGCGGCGCGGCCAGGTTGCCACGTTGGCGCAACCCGCGATGCAATTTGCCACCAGATGGCAATCAGCAACACCACCAGCAGGTTGAAATGGCCCGTGTTGAGCCACACCATGGCCCACTGATTGAGCAGCCCCAACAGCAACCAGTTGGGCGCCCACTGCCAGGGACGGATCTCCATCGCCTCACCCCGCACTTGTTCGTTTTCATCCTGTGCGAAGACCGCAAATTTCATGCCCGCTGCTGATACCTGCAAAGTGGCACGCTTTATTCATCCTCCCCATCGGCACTGAGGATCAGGGCCAGGCCTCAAGGAGAAGGAGTGAGCAATGAGACTAAAACCGTTGGCAGGGTTGGTGGGGATGCTGCTGGTCAGCGCCCCCGCCTACGCTTTGACCGAAGTGGATACCGAGCTGCAACTGCTGATGGATGTGTCGGGCAGCGTCAGCGCGTCAGAGTTCAACCTGCAGTTGCAGGGCTATGTGGATGCGTTTTACAGCCAGGCGGTGCAAGACGCCATCCTGGATACCAGCGATGGCAAGCTGGGCACCATCGCCGTGCAGATGGTGATGTGGAGCGGCTCGACCCAGCAGGCGGTGATGACCGACTGGTTCTACCTCTATGACATGACCTCCATCAACGAGTTTGCCGCCACCCTGGACGCCCTGACACGCCCCTACTCGGGGATGACGGCGCCGGGCTCGGCCATGGAGTTCGGCGCCCTGCAGTTCGATACCAACGACTTTACCGCCACGCGCCAGGTGATGGATGTCTCAGGTGACGGGATCCAGAATGCCGGGCTGGATACCTCGACGGTACGGGATCAGCTGCTCGCCTCCGGCATCGACACCATCAACGGCATCACCATAGGCCAGGACTACCCCGATGGGGTGCTGCAGGATTGGTATCTGAACAATATCGCCGGCGGCGAGGATGCCTTCGTCATCAACGCCACCACCTTCGCCGATTTTGGCAGCGCCCTGGAGCTGAAACTCGCGGCCGAGATTGAGGGGGGTATTATCCCGGAGGGTGCACTGGCCGCCCCCATCGAGGAGATCCCGCTGGCGGCCCAGTTGCTGCTCGGCATGCCCTTGCTACTGGCCTGGCGCTATCAGCGCCGTACTCAAGGCCGTAATCAGGGGAACCAGCAGAACGCTGGATGGCAACGAATGCCGGTCATCGGTTAGTTTGTCACCCCGAGTGCAGAAATTAGGGAGCTGATGCTCCCTGATTTATTACCGCTACCATGACACAGCGGATCATAGGGGTAGGGATCGAAGGCCCTCTTGAGGTGTTTGTTAGCTTCATTGTGATTTATTGAGCTGGCTTATAAGCTCTTTTTCGGATTCTGCCATGAACACTTGTCGTTGAGCTGTGGGACATCGAACAATCCAGTCATCCTCATCACTATTTAAACAAAAGGGAACAGCAAACCATGCTTGGTTAGCCTTGTTAAGTGGTTTACTCCATTGACCATTGTTCCAGATCCTCAACAGGATTAGGCAATCGACCAATTAACCACTCGGCACAAATATCAGGTTTAAACTCTGGGTTGTAGCACTCTATTACCCAAGATAAAAAATCATCTGGACCGCCATTCATATACGGAGGTGGAGATACCGGATGGAAGGATGTTGGCAACCGTTCGTTGACTGACATATAATTTAAAACATGACCAAATTCTTGAACTGTATGCCATGCAAGTTGATGATGAATATCAATTTCAAATTTTACCCACCAGCGAAAACCTTCATCATAGCCTTTGTTTATAACACCACGTATTGCTGGAACTTTTTCCAAAAATTCAATTAATCTTGTAAACTCTCGAACGTTCATAATTACACTTAATGCCATAATGAAGTGCGAGTAAGACTACCACCAAACCTAAACGAATGCACCCTGAATACAAAGCAAAGATACCAGCGGTGAGAGCTACAGGTAAATGATTCGCTATGCAGCAGGGCCGTAGGTTCGATTAGCGAAGCGTAATCGGATATTCGCAGTTTTTCAGTAATATGTTTCTTAACTCACCCTCACATCTTATATTGCCACTTATGCGCCTCGAAACCCACTCTCTAACAAGCAGTAAAAATCACCGTTATAGACGTGCTTGCCGCGTTATCGGAAGGTAATACCACAAGCGTCCGATTACACCTACCGGCTAATCGCACCTACAAACTCTATAAAGGCACCGAAAAACATAATCAGTAAGAAATATTTTTCTCAAACTATTATTGCAAACAAATCATCACTTTTTACTCAACCAACTATCAATCAATGACTTCGTTAATTGTTTGATGGTTAGATAAAACGAACTTGGCGCTTAACGCCACTGTAAGAGGCAGAATATGCTCAGCTGAAATTAACTAAGAATGAGAAAAACAAGGTTTCTGCGTCTTATCGTTACGATCTTGATATGTAATTGTATCAACGTCCTTTATATGCGTACTGCAAAACTAGATTTGATAAAGCAGTTTGTCTTAATGAGAGATCTATTGTGTAAGATGCACATAATAAGGACAGCGACCTTGCAAATTTAACCCTTACAGACTGCAATACTTTATAAAACAAGACTTCATTACGGTCTCCTTGGTATTTATATAAAGCCATTAACTCCGTACTTAATTTATGAATCAAATCTAATAATATATGCTTTGAAAAGTCAGAATTAATATTTCCTCTTAGATTTTCGGTTTCATCCTTTATTGACTCCAAACTTTTTATAACAGCTTGGGATACCTCTTTATCGAAAGGGGCAACCAATACAAGTCTATTCTCTAAATATTCAAAATACTTTTCTAGCAACTGCTTGTCTGAGTTTGTTACGTGCTTTATTAGATCTTTTACTGAAACACCTGCTATTGATATAGTGCCACTAATAGCACTAACAATTTCCATAAATGGCATAAACAATGCTCCTTTACGTAAGGTCTAAATTCACCGAAAAAACTGCCATAACACAGATATGTGAAGACAGTTTTTACCGGTAAAAATATTGATATCCGCAGAGCTATATAAAAAAGAACGACTAAAACTCTACCTGAAGGTCAATAACGTCGATACAAGTGCTCGGCATCGAGTGGTTGCCAAAGGTGTGCCACTCGCCATCTTTAACTGTGACGTCACTCAATTTGGCGAGCGTGACGCAACGCCAGTTATCTTTCGTGTCAGTGGTAATAGCACCTTTGCTACTGTCGCCGCCGAACTGAAAAAATAAGGCCTGCTCAACACCATTTTTTGTACCGATTACATGAGGGCACATTTCGCGATGCCTGCCGTCATAAGTAGCAAAGACCTGCTGCTTGTTTGCGATTGCTGACTTGATAATATCATAAACTTTACTTCTCATGGATTTTCTCCTTCGGATTGTGATGGACCTCTATTTACGATTACTTTTTCTTATGGCTAACAGCCATAAGATAGAAGATGTTATTAGTGTGTGAGTAGCATCTTCCATCTAACTCCGCCCTACTACATATCTCCACAACCAATAAATTATTTTATAATTACTAATTACTAATTACTAATTACTAATTACTAATTACTAATTACTAATTACTAACAAATTTTCTTTTGTGATTAAAAAATCAATAACGAAAAGAGGCTCCATTTGTATCACCATGTAAAACAACAGTCAACAAGAAGAATAAAAAAGCACCACCAATTTTTATCGTTGCAATTACACCCGAATTCGTCGCAGACCATAGTCGTTGACCAAGGCGCTATCTGAGTGACATAAAAAAGGCCTCGTTATGAGGCCTTATCAGAAATATTCGGGTTCAGAGTGGTGACCTGCCTTGATGGCCACGGGTAAATATCAACCCGGCACCTCTACCAGTGACGGCTGGGCATGGGCTGCCTGGCCGCTGTGGGCATGCACAGGCTCGCAATAGGGAATGCGGCTTAGCACCGGCGCCTTGATAAGGGCTGCCAGCTGATCGGTGCGGCGCAGGCTGGTATCCGCCAGTTCAATCAGCAGCGCCAGCCCGCAGCCGAGCCCCAGGCCCCCCACCATGCCGGCAATAAGAAACAGCCAGAGCGGGTAGTTGCTGGGTTTGCTCGGGGCGAAGGGCCTGTCGATCACCTTGATCCGCTCGCCGGGCTCAAAACTGCCGAGCGCCCCGGTCACCTTGGCCTTTTCGTAGCGCAGCAGCAGATCCTGATAGAGGGAGCGCTTGACCTCGAGATCGCGCTCCAGCTCCGCCAGCTGGCTCTCCGTTTCGCCCTGGGAGGCCACCACCCTGTTCAGATCGTCGAGCTGGGCCTGCAGCGCGGCGGCATTCTGCTCGGCCTCGGCCAGCTGGGCCCTTGCCTGATCCCATTCGGGCCCGACCGCCACGCCGGGTTGGCTCTTCTGCTGTTCCAGCTCCTGTTGCAACTGCTCAATCTGGTAGCGCAGGCTTTGCACCTCGCTGTGCTGATCGCTGTAGCGCACCCGCAGCAGGGCCAGCTCGGTTTGCATCTGCTGCAGCTTCTCCTCCAGGCTGCGGGTCGTGGTCCCCTCCTGGCCGTGGGAGAGCTGCTCGACCCGGGCCTTGGCCTGCTGCAACTGAAGCAGGCTCTCGGCGTGGCGATCTTTCAGGCCGTAGAGCCGGGCGGCGTTGGCATTTTGCTGATCCGGCAGGGCGCTGGCATGTTCGCGCTTGAAATCCGCCAGCAGCTGCTCGGCCCCCTGCAGTTCGCTGCGCCGGCTGTCGAGCTGGCTTTGCAGAAAGCGCTCGGAGGACTCGGCCGACTGGCGCCCCTTGTTCAGGAGATTGAAGAAGAAGCGGCGCGAGACGGCCTCCAGCAGGCCGGCGCTGCTCTCTGCCGAGTCGGCTTTCACCTTCAGCTCGATCACCTCGTCCCCGATAAGACGGATGGAGACGGACGCCGAGAGCCAGTCCATGATGGCGTCGCGCTTGGCGGGCGGGGTGTTGTCATCCACCAGCTTGCGGTCCCGCGCCACCCCGTCCATCACGTAGCGGCTGCGCAGCATGGCCTCCAGCACCGCGAAGCGATCCTTGAGGCTCTCCTGGGTGATCAGATCCTTGAGGGTCGGCGTCTGGTTGGAATCCTGCGGCACCATGAAGGTGGTGCGGCTCTCGTATACCTTGGGGCTGAGCACGCCAATCCCCACCCCCACCAGCGGCATGACAAGGGCCGGCATCAGGATGAGATAACGGCGCCGCCAGGCGGCGAAGAGGATGATGTAGAGGTTGTAGTAGAACTGGACCGGCATGGCGTCACTCCCCTCAAGACAGGTATGGCATTCCACGAATGGATAGGGAAATGCAAGGGTAATGCCAGCAAGCGGGCCAACATGGCAGACGTTGTGGTACAGGATTCGCATAGTCCCGCCAAAGGGGCCCGGGAAGGGCCGACAACTGTGAGGAGAGTGCCATGCCCACCACCGCCCGGTCAGCCAGCACCGCCATCGTGCAAATCGTCCAGCACCTGCAGCCCGGGGGGCTGGAGACCATGGTGCTCAACCTCAGCCAGGCCAACGAGTGCCACCAGCCCATGCATATCGTCTCGCTGGAGGGGAGCAAGGAGGCGCTGCTCGCCGCCTGGCCCGCCCTGGGGCCGTTCGCCTCGCGGATCCACTGTCTGGACAAGCCCGCCGGCTGGTCGCTGGCCACTCTCTATCGCCTCATCCGCCTGCTGCGCCAGCTGCGGCCGGCGGCGGTGCACACCCACCATCTGGGCCCTCTGCTCTATGGCGGGCTGGCCGCCCGGCTGGCCCGGGTGGCGAGCCTTATCCACACCGAGCATGACGCCTGGTATCTCGATGATCCCCGCCAGCGCCAGCTGGCCGGGCTTGGGCTGCGCACCTTGCGGCCCACCCTGGTGGCAGACGCCACCCCGGTGGCGCACCAGCTGCAGGCGAGGCTCGGCGCCATCCAGGCCCAGGTGATCCCCAACGGCATCGACGAGGGGCGTTTCGTCCCGGGCCCCGCCGAGCTGGCGCGCCAGGCGCTGGGCTTGCCCCTCGGGGTGAGGCTCATCGGCTGCGCCGCCCGCCTTGAGACGGTCAAGGGTCACCACCTGCTGCTGGAGGCCGTGGCGCGGCTCTCCCCCGAGGTGCATCTTGCACTGGCCGGGGTGGGCAGTTTGCAAAATGCGTTGCAGCAACAGTGCCGACTGCTGGGGATTGCCCATCGGGTGCACTTTCTCGGCCTGGTGGAGCAGATGCCCCGCTTCTATCAGGGGCTGGATCTCTTCTGCCTGCCGTCACTGGCGGAGGGGATGCCCCTGTGCGTGCTGGAGGCCCAGGCCTGCGGCGTGCCGGTGGTGATGAGCGCGGTGGGGGCCGCCGCCGATATCGTCTGCCCGGCCAGCGGTCAGCTGCTGGAGACGCGAGATCCGGCTCTGCTGGCGCAACTTCTGGCACAGGGGTTGCTCAACTCTCGTGGCCTGCGCACCGTCACCCGGGAATTTGTCCGTGAACAGGGCAGCCTGAGCCGGATGGCTCAAGCCTATCAGGCGCTGTACGCCCGCTGAGGCGATGCCACCGACACGCGAAGAGACAGCAAAAGGAGCCTCCCATGGAATGGATCATGATCGTGTTCTGGCTGTGTGCAGCCCTGGTGGTGTACCACCATGTGGGTTACCCCCTGCTGCTCAAATGGGTCGGCAAACGGGCCTGCTCGCGCCAGCACCAACCGACCCCGCACCAACGGGGTTTTCGGGCCGAGGTCGGCGATGAGCAGCTCCCCGCCATCACCCTGGTGATGCCCATCTACAACGAGGCGACCACCCTGGCGGCCAAGCTGCAGAATCTGGCCAGCCTCGACTACCCGGCCGACAAGCTGGCGGTGCACCTGCATTTTGATGGCTGCACCGACGACAGCTATGCCATTGCCCTCTGCCAGCTCGGCGATCCCGCCTTGCTGCAGCTGCAGATCCGGCTGTTCGAGCACCCGCGCAATCGCGGCAAGGTGGCCGTGCTCAACGAGGCGATGACCCAGATTGACACCCCCCTGGTCGCCTTCAGCGATGTGTCGGCCCTGCTGCCCATCGACAGCCTGCTGCTGGCCGCCGCCCACTTTCAGGATCCTGCCGTCGGCGTGGTGGGCGAAGCCTATCGCTTCTGGCAGCCGGGCTCCCAGGGTGAGGCCAGCTACTGGCGCTACCAGAGCCAGATCAAGCTGTGCGAATCCGCCCTTGGCAGCATGCTGGGGGCCCACGGCGCCTTCTATGTGATGCGCAGTGACTGCCTGGCGCCGCTGGCGCCCGATACCATCAACGACGACTTCATCCTGCCGATGCAGGCCATCGCCAGAGGCTACAAGGCGGTCTATGACAATCGCTGCGCCGCCCTTGAGCTGGAGGTCTCCGATGCCCAGCTGGAATCCAAGCGCCGCAAGCGCATCGGTGCCGGCAACACCCAGCAGTTGCTGCGTCTGCTGCCGCTGCTGCACCCCAGATTCGGCTGGGTGGCGTTCAACTTCGCCAGCGGCAAGGGTTTGCGGGTGCTGATGCCCCTCTGCCTGACCCTGCTGTGGCTGTGCGCCATTCCGCTGGCCATCCACTCGCCCCTGTTCGCGGCGCTGCTGGCCGCTCAACTGCTGGGCTACGCCCTGGTGCTGCTGATCCAGCTCACCCCGCTGCACAACTGGCCCGGTCTGTTTCGCAAGATCCACTATCTGGTCCTCGGACACTGGTACAACGGCATCGGCTCCCTGCGCTACAGCCTGCGGATGCTGACCCGCCCCACCACACAGGAGAGAGCAGCATGAAACACCCCATCCCCAAAGCGACCCAGGTGCTCAAGCGCATCATGGATCTGGCCGGTGCCAGCCTCGGCCTGCTGCTGACCCTGCCCCTGTGGCCACTCATCATGCTGGCCATACGGCTCGACAGCCCGGGCCCGGTGTTCTTTCGCCAGTTGCGCATTGGCCGCAGCCACGCCAGCCACACCGAGCTTTTCTTCATGATCAAGTTTCGCACCATGCGCGCCGATGCCGAGGCAGGCACCGGGCCGGTCTGGTGCGGCAAGGCCGACAGCCGGATCACCCGCAGCGGCAACTTCCTGCGCAAGACCCGGCTCGACGAGCTGCCCCAGTTCCTCAATGTGCTCAAGGGGGAGATGTCGCTCATCGGGCCGCGGCCGGAGCGCCCCGGCATCGCCAACCGGCTGGAAGATGCGGTGCCCTTCTTCATCGAGCGCACCTATGAAATAGCCCCCGGCATCACAGGGCTGGCCCAGGTCAATCAGGGCTACGACGAGTCGCTTGACGATGTGCGCAGCAAGCTCGCCTTCGATCTCGCCTACTCGGTGACCCTGCTCCACCCCTGGCGCTGGCTGCTGCAGGACATGCAGATCATCGGCAAGACGGTCGCCATCATGGTGGGCAAGAAGGGGCGCTGAGCCGCCCCCGCTGCCGGATCTCGGGCCACTGCCTTGGCGGTGGCCCGATGCTTTTCACCTTCAGCCACGCCAGCCTGTCGGGCCTGCATCCCCATTTCATCTCATTGCTGACAGCGAGCCACGCCAACGCTGCCCTCACTCGCATCTCTTACCAGAGCGACGCCCCTCGCCATCCCAGGGCGGTTTGCGTCGCAACCTTCCCCCAGCCCCTGCTCTGGCTCCCTGCCAGGGGGAGCCAGAGGTCGCGGTCTGCTTCTTCAGCGAGGTGTTCGTGGGCAAGCGGATTCGCGCAGCTGTTCAGGAGCCTGGCGGACTGAGGCATCCAGCCGCACCATCTGGCCGGCGCCAGATAGGCAGAGCAGAGAGCGCGAGGCTGACAGGGAGAAGGGTTGACCGAAGGTGCGTCGCACAGCCATAAAAAAAGCGAGTGGCCTGGCCACTCGCTGCGCTTGCTGGCTGTGTGCCGGCGGCCCGGGATCAGCCGCCATAGACCGCCAGGATATCGCTCACCCTGTGGTTGACGCTGTAACCCCGGGCGATGGTCTGGCGGGCGGCCCGGCTCATGGCGCCCCGCGCCTGCTCGTCGCGGCTCAGCCAGTAGTTGACGATGGCCGCCATGTCCTGCACCTGGCCCGGCTCCACCAGCCAGCCGTTGGACTTGTGGTCAATCAGCGACACCAGCCCCCCCACCGCAAAGGCACAGACCGGAATGCCGTGGGCCATGGCCTCCAGCGCCACCAGCGGCAGCCCCTCGAAGCGGGAGGTGATGCAGAGCAGATCTATCTGCTGCCACTCGTCGGCCATCCGGCGAAAACCGTGAAACTCGACCCGATCTCCATACTGCATGCTGAGATCCCCCATCAGCGGCCCCTCACCATAGAGGTGAAAGCTCCCCTCCGGGCAAAAGGCGGCCAGCTGACAAAACGCCTGCGGCCCCTTCTCGGCAGAGAGGCGACCGACGAAGGCGATGCGATTGCCCGCCACCGCCACCGGGGCGGCAGGCATGGGGACAAAATTGCTGATGACGGTGCTTGGCACAGGCAATCTGCGGGCGATGGGCTCGCTCACTGCGATGCACTTCGCAAAGCGGGCCGTGAACCGGTCGAGCCAACTGTAGAGTTTCAGCAAGCCCTCCCCGTCATCCCCGCTGTGAAAGGTGGAGACCACGGGCTTGCCGCTGCACCAGGCAGTGAGGCGCCCCAGGATCCCGGCCTTGTAGCCGTGGGTGTGCAGCAGCACGAAGCCGGGCTGGCCAGCCAGCACCCGCACGAAGTCACGGCTGTTGCGACAGACCCGGTATGGCAGCCCCTGTTGCCTCAGCAGAGTGACAAAGGGGGTCATACCGTGATCCGCCACCAGCACTATGGTGGTGTTCAGACCCCGCGCCAGCAGATCGCGGGCAAGGTGGGTGATGTGGATCTCTATCCCGCCGACCTGGCGGGCATCGATGGCGAGCCAGACCTGATGTGTTGGCAACATGGGCAACCTCCTCTGGTGGCGTCGGGCCACCTGCAGCGGGGGTTTTGCATAGAGTGTGCCAGCAGTTTGGGGGCCTCAGTCGGCAGGAAATGCCACCAGCAGCAGGGTCATGTCATCCGGGGCCTTGTCGGCCCGCTCGTCAAACCAGGTGGCGATGGCCAGGGCCAGCTGCTCCAGGCCGGGTGCGGGGGTGAGACAGATCTGCTGCAGCTGCGCCTCCCACAACTGGCGCTCGGCGGGGTCCCGGCTCTCCAGCAGGCCATCGGTCCAGAACAGCAGGCGCTCGCCCGGCTGCAACTGATGCTCGCAGGTCTCGAAGTGGGGATCCGGCCGCAGACCGGGCAAGGGGCCGGTCACGCCGAGCGGGTGCATTCCGTCCTCCCCGATGAGCCAGGGGGCCGGGTGCCCGGCGCTGGCCCAGCGAACGCGGCCCGCCTCCCCCAGCTCGATGCAGAGGGTGGTGAGCAGGGTCGCCCCCAGCAGGGGATCGCTGTGCACGGCGGTGGAGAGGGTGGTCAGCAGGCTGGCAGGAGATCGCTGCTCGCTCTGGGCGGTCAGCAGACCGCGCAGATAGCCCGCATAGGCGTGGGCGAAGAACTTGGCCTCGGCATCGTGCCCCATCACGTCCCCAAGCCACAGCACCCGCTCCTTCACCAGCAGGAAATCCCCGCCCCCCACGGCGGCGGCGCGGGTCTGCAGCGCCAGCTGATAGCCGTGCAGCTGATTGGCCGGCAGCAGGGGGCGCAGGGCCGAGGTCATCCGCTGATCCAGCTGATCCCCCCACTGGGCCTTGAGCTGGGCCGACCGCTTGAGCACCCGGGCGACCGCCAGCTGCAGCGCCTGCTTGGTGATGGGCTTGATCAGGAAATCATCGATGCCAAGGGCGCCGGCCCGGCTCTGGGTCCATTGATCATGGTGGCCGGTCAGAAAGATGAAGGGGACCCCGCGCATCTTGGGATCCTTCATCAGCTGCTGGCGCAGGGCGAAGCCGTCGATCCCCTCCATCTCGATGTCGGAGAGCACCAGATCCGGCGGCTGGCGTCCCAACGCCTGCAGGGCCGCCAGGGGATCGGCAAAGCTGTCGACCTGATAGTGGTCGTGCAGATAGCCGGTGAGCAGGGTGCGCATCACCTTGTCATCGTCGATCACCGCCACCATGGGCATCCGCCGGGGAGCGTGCCGGGCCCGCAGGATCACCCGGTTGCGCCCCTGCTGGTGGCTGAAGCTCACTTCCTCAAACAGGCTGTGCACCAGCGCCAGACCATAGCCCCCCTCCTGCGGCTCTGCCGGCAGGGGGTTGGCCGCCAGCGCGGGCTGGGGCCCGCCGTCATCATCCAGTTGCAGACTCAGGCCCGACTCATCCTGCTGCAGGGTGAGCCAGAGCTGGCTCGCCGGCGGCTCCCCATGACGCACGATATTGGTGGCGAGCTCGCTGAAGCAGAGCAGCCAGTTGGCCTGCTCCTCGGGGGCCACCTGAAACAGCGCCAACCCTTGCGCCAGACGGCCACGCAGCTCGCGTACCGACTGCAGGGTGGCGGGGGCGGATCGCAACCACTCTTTCATATCGTCTCCCTCAGATCCGGAAGTTGAGCAGCATGCTGCGCCGGCACCAGCGTTTGAGCCACTCGGTCAGCCGGTTGCTCGGCAGCCGGTTGAGTTCGCGCAGGATCTCGCTGGCCAGCCCCGGATTGACCCTGTCATTGAACACGGCCCCCAGCAGATTGGCCTCGGCCCGGGTCAGCTTCTCCACCGCGCTCTGCACCATGGTGGTCGGCGTCACGCCGGCCAGCACCACCAGCAGGGCCCCCTCACAGGCGGCGCACACCTGATCCGCCGGGATATTGCCCCGGTTGAGGGCATTGAGGGGGGAGGTATCGAACAGCACAACATCATAGTGCTCGAGCCAGCGCACCAGCAGGGCGCGCAGGGTCTCCTTGTTGCGAAAGGCCATCAGATCCTTGCCCGGCGCCGGCAGCACCGCCAGGGCGTGACCCTGGTGTTGGGGCTCGGGCACGTCGTTGGGCCCCCAGGCCTGGCCGGCGGGCCGGCCCGGGTGATAGAGGTTGAGATCCACCAGCAGGGTCTTGAGGCCGTCCGCCTCGGCGCGCCGGGCCAGCGCCTCGCAGATGGTGCTGACCCCCTCGCCCCCCTCGGCCGAGGTGACCGCCAGGGAGCGGATCCCCCGCGCCAGGGTCGAGGCGTAGAGCGACTCCAGTTCCAGGTACTGGATCGGGATGCTCACGTTACAGGGTTCCCACCAGAGCGACCACCGAGATGGTGGTAAGAATGTCACGCATCCCGTCCATGAAGATGGCCCAGTTGCTGCTCTTGCTGTCGGGGATGAAGACGGTGTCCCCTGCCCTGAGCACCGGCAGCTTGCTGAAATCGGGCTCCTTGGCAAAGCCGTCCAGATCGAAGGTACGGGCCTGATCCCCCTGGCCGCTGACGGCCATGTTGATCACCACGATCTTCTTGATGTAGGCCGAGCTGGTGGGCCCGCCGGCTTCCGCCAGCAGATCCAGCAGGGTCATGGAGGAGTTGAAGCGATAGCGGCCCGGCCGAGCGATGGCCCCCAGCACCCGTATGGTGTTCTCCTTGGGCTCGTCGAGCCAGGGGCGGTTCTTCTCCGGCAGGTATATGGAGTCCCCCGGCAGCACCTTGGGCAACAGTGTTTCGTCGCCGGTCTCGAAGTAGAGGGCGAGATCCAGCTTGCTCACCCGCGCCGTACTGCCGTTGCGATGGGCGATGCGCACGTTGCGCAAATCCGCCGCTGCGGTGGGGCCATCGGCGGCAGAGAGGATGTCGATAAAGCCCATCTCCTCGTTGAAGGCGTAGCGACCGGGGGCGCCGACCTGACCGAAGATGTAGATGGAACTGTCCGGCGACTGGCGTACCCACTGGGATTTGTTGTCGCTGGGATCGGTAGGCAGCTCGGGGATCATGATGGTGAAGCCGGCGTGGATCCTGGGCAGGCTGCCAAGGGCCCCCCCCTGATGGAGAAACTTGTCGAGATCGAAGATGGTCGGGGTCGCCATGCCCCCCTCCGAGGTCAGGATCTGCACCTTGGCGATGTCGGCCCGCTCGTTGGGGCCACCGGCATGGGCGATGAGATCGAGCAGCGACATCTCGTCAGACCATTCATAGCGGCCGGGAATGCGTACCGCCCCCATCACCATCACCGCCCGTCCCGGCGCCACCTTTAGCCAGGATTTTTCGTTGATGTCGGTCTTCTCCGGCACGAAGATGGCGTCACCCGGCCTTATCTGCGGCAGGTTTTTCTGCATGCCCTCGGTATAGGCCTGCAGATCGATGGGTTCGACCGCGCCATTGGTGCGCAGCAAGCGGATCTGGCGGCTCTCGGCATAGCGGGTCGGCCCGCCGGCGTTGGCCAGGATGTCGAGGAAGGTATCCCCCTCCCGCCCCTCATAGGCGCCAGGCTTGAACACCTCCCCCATGATGTAGATGGTGCGCGCCCCACGCTTGATCTGCTCTTCGTCCTTGGGCACGAAGATGGTGGCGCCGGGGGCCAGCGCCGGCAGCAGCTTGTTGTTGCCCGAATCGAGGTACGCCTTGAGATCGAACAGCTCGGGGGCATCCCCGTTGATCACCCGGATCCGCTCCACCCCGGCAAAGCGGGTCACGCCGCCGGCCCGCATCAGCAGATCGACGATGGAGTTACCGCTCTTGAAGCTGAAGGCCCCCGGGCTGTTCACCTCGCCAAACACCTTGATCGCCTTGCCGGTGTCGCCATCGCCCCCGGCCGCCAGGGTGGCGGCATCGAAATCAATCTGGACGTTGCCAATAAGAGGGGATGCGGGTACGAAGACCACGTCGAGGGATTGCAGCGGGGGCAAGAGACCGGCATCGCCGGTATCGAGATAGCGCTTGTAGTCGAAGCTGGAGACGGTGTTGCCGCGGCGCACCTGCATGTTGTTGAGCTGGGCCCCCGGCACCAGGCCGCCGGCCGCATCCAGCGCCATCTGCACGTTGCCATCGGGGGCCAGATCATAGCTGCCTGGCTTTTTGACATAGCCCATGACGCTGATGAGCAGCCGCTTTTCCAACAGGGTGATGGTCAGCTGGGAGAGGTTGTTGTAAACAGGCTTGAGGGCGGTGCGAATGATGGCGTCCGCCTCTGGGAGCGTCTTGCCGCCCACCACCACTGAGCCTACCTCGGGCAGTTTGATTTCACCCTGCTTGTCGATCTGGAAGGGCTTGTCGAAGGCGGCCTCCCCCGGCTGCACGATTGAGAGCCGATCACCCGGCGCCAGCAGGGTGCTTGCCAGCAGCGGACAGGTAAACAAAAACAGAACAACCGCGATAAATCCCTTGATAGCGCCCCGATCCATAGACATCCTTTTTATTGTTACGTTTGCCTCCACTGACGCAACGGAAGTCCAGACCAGCTCCGGCTACAACCCCCACTGGTGGTCTTTTCCAGCTGCAAACGCACCTGCTTCAACGACTCGGCCAGCATGGCCTGACGCCAGGCTACGTCGGCCCAGAGTCGGCCATGTACATCCCGTACTATATCAACTCGTTGAGATTGTAGCTGTTTTAGCCCAGCCGGCATGCAGTCGCGCAGACCCGCCTGCTTCAGGCTGACCAGTTGCTGATCGAGCTTCTGTTGACGCTCATCATAACCTGACAGCAGGCGTTGTTCATCCTCATTTAACGGTAACCAGGTGGGTCTCAGCTCGGCCATTCCCCCCTTGCCCTCGGATGGCCATTGCGCGCAACCCGCCATCAGCAGCGAGATCCCGAGCACAAGCCAGTGCTTCATGATGCCACCACCATGCCGGATGACTGCATGTAGGCTTTCACGTTCTCATGACAGGGAATAACCCGGTTGATGTGCAGCATGTCCAGCAGATCGCGGGGTTGCCCCGGACCACAGATGATCTCCAGATGATGCCCGTTCATCACCAGCCGCTTGTGGAGAAACACCAGGGCACCGATCCCGGAGGAGTCGATGAAGTGCACGTCTCGCAGATCCGCCAGCACATCACCTGTGTACTCCGACAGCTTTTCAAATAAGGGGCGCAATTCACTGACGGCCATCGCATCAAACTCGCTTTCCAATGCCACAACCTGAGTGTCGTTAAGGGTGTAGGTCATGCTTTCCATGTTGAAGCTCCTTGTCTATGCCAAGACGGTTTCGTTCCATGCCATACCCAGTAAAGCAAGAGCCGTGCCTGGCAAGAAAAAGACCCAAAGAAACCCTGTTTTTCACCTTAACTAGAGAAGCACATCGGCCACGGCAAGGGGAGAATTCCTTGCCAATTTGCAACATGGCTCATCCTTCTCATTGCAAAATGCGATGAAAAGGCACTCTCACCCCCTCTTCACCCCCGTCTAAGCCACGCCAGCTGCCGCTTTCCACTATCAGGCACGCTTATTGCCTTGCCTCTATGCCAGGCCCGCCGTTGCCCTGGCATCTGCTTCTCACGGTTCCATGGAGGAAGGTTATGAGACTCAATTTTTATGTTGCTCCCCTGCTGGCCATTCTTTGCGCTACCGCCCAGGCGACTCCCGACCCCGACAGCGCCCAGCTCAGGGTGGAAGGCGCCATTACCCAGCCCAACTACCAGCAGGACGCCCTGTGGGACACCGCCATGCTGGATCAACTGCCCGAGTACGAGATCAAGACTCACACCCCCTGGTATGACGAAGAGAAGACCTTCCGCGGCCCCCGTCTGAGCGATCTGCTGGCCAAGGTGGGCGCCAGCGGCAAGCAGCTGACCATCACGGCGCTCAACGACTACTCGATCCAGGTGCCCACCAGCGATGCCGCCCAGTATCAGGTGATCCTGGCCCGCAGCATCGATGGCAAGCCGCTCTCGGTGCGTGACAAGGGGCCCCTGTTCCTGATCTACCCGTTTGATCAATACCCCGAGCTTCGCAACAAGCTCTATTACGGTCGTGCCATCTGGCAGATCAACAAGATCAAGGTGGAGTGAACCGCATCATGCAATCCATGGCAGCCAGTCAGCGCTCCCTGTTCGTCGTGCTCTGCGTGCTGTTGCTGGCGTTTGCCGGTATCGGTACCGTCCAGTACCGGCAGTTCGAGGAGCTGCAGCACAGCACCAGTCAGGGTGAAGACAACGTCATGTGGAACTATTTCCAGCTCTACAACGAGGCGCTGCGCTTTCAAAATGCCCTGAAAAATGAGCCGCGGGTCAAGTTCCAGCTCAGATACGACATTCTGGTCAGCCGGATTGAGCTGGTGCTGGAGAGCAAGGATCGCAACTTGCTGCAACATACCCAGATTTATCAGCAGGCCAGCAAGGAGATGCGCCGCTTCATCGCCCTGGCTGATCTCTGGCTCGGGCCGGTCCAGCACAAGCCGCTGGATCAGGCGGCCCATCAGCAGCTTGATCAACAGCTGGCCGTCCTGCTCCCCCAGCTCCACCAGCTGACCCTGGAGGTCAACGAGCAGGCGACCCTGCTTGACGTCGCCCGCCGCGAGGGGGTCCGCCAGCAGATCATCACCACCAGCCTGATCGCGGCCCTGCAGTTTGCCCTGCTGTTCGTGCTGGCCCTGCTCATCTGGCGGCAGATGAATATCTCGTTCCTGCAGCACAAGCTGATGCAGCAGCTCAACGAGAAGCTGGTGCGGGCCAACCGCGAGGCCGAAGCGGGTCAGCGGGCGAAAAGCAGCTTTCTGGCCAACATGAGCCACGAGATCCGCACCCCCATGAACGGCATACTCGGCATGTTGTCGCTGCTGGCGGATCGCACCATGGCCCCCAGAGAGCGGGAGTACCTGGAGACGGCACGGGAGTCAGCCAACCATCTGCTGGGGCTGCTCAACGACATTCTGGATATCTCGAAACTGGAAGAGGGGCGCATCGAGCTGCAGCTCGTGCCCCACCATCTGCCCAAGCTGCTGGAGGACATCCGGGCCCTGATGCAGAGCAATTGCGATGCGAAGGGGATCAAGCTCAGCCTGACCCTGGCCCCCAACACGCCGGAATGGCTGATGATGGATCCCCTGCGGGTGCGCCAGATCCTGTTCAACCTGCTGAGCAACGCCATCAAGTTCACCCACCAGGGCGAGGTGAACATCAGGGTGGACAGCCAGCCGCTGGACAAGGAGCGTCATTCGATTCGGATCGCGATTCAGGACACCGGCATCGGCATGAGCAAGTACCAGATGGGCAACCTGTTCCAGCGCTTCTCCCAGGCCGACATCTCCATCACCCGCCAATATGGTGGCTCGGGGCTGGGCCTCGAGATCTCCCGCAACCTCGCCCGCCTGATGGGGGGCGACATCTCGGTCGAGAGCCACGAGGGGTTCGGCAGCACCTTTACCTATCTCTGGCCTGCCCAGGCGACCACCCCGTCGATGACCAGCCTGCCCAGCAAGCCGATCAGTCAGGAGAGCTATCGCATCTTGCTGGTGGACGACAACGCCACCAATCGCAAGGTCATCGGTGCCATGCTCGCGTCTGCCGGCCATCGGGTGACGCTGGCTCTGCAGGGGGAAGAGGCGCTGGCCAGACTGGCGCAAGAGACCTTCGACATCGTGCTGATGGATGTGCAGATGCCGGTGATGGACGGGCTGGCAGCCACCACCCATATCCGCGCCTCGCGCCAGAGCTGGGCCGACATTCCCATCATCGCCCTGACCGCGGATGCCATGCCCGAATCGAAGCAGTACTACCTGTCTCACGGCATGAACGGCTACATCACCAAGCCCATCAGCAAGGAGCTCTTGCTGGGCGAGATCAACCGCCACCTGGTGCGCGAGCAACGCAAGCGCACCATGACCCTGGGCAATCAGGCTTGAAGCGGCGCCGCTGCGCCCGAACGCAGCGGCGTGAAGGTAGCAGGCGCTGGCTCGACGATGCGGGCGCCCGCCATGGGCGCCCGTTCTCACGCTTGAGCCAGACCCAGGTTCACTCCCGCCACCAGAGGCTGCCGCCATGGGGGGCCTGCAAGGTCAGCGGTTCCCCCATCATGGGGGTGGTCAGCGGGATCTGCTGCTCGGCCGCCAGCCGGGTGATTTGCTCCAGCGGCTCATCCCATGGGTGCATGGCAAGATCGAAGGTGCCGTTGTGGATGGGATAGAGCCAGGCTGCGCGCAGATCATGAAACGCCTGCGCGGTCTGGGCCGGAAACATGTGCACATGGGCCCAGCGCTCGTTGTAGGCCCCCGTCTCGAGGAAGGCCATGTCGAACGGGCCATGGCGCTCCCCTATCTCCTTGAAGCCGGCGAAATAGCCGCTGTCGCCGCTGAAGAACAGCTTGCACTCATCGCTGCGAATGACCCAGGAGGCCCACAGAGTCTGGTTGCCATCGCTCAGGCCGCGGCCGGAGAAGTGCTGTGCCGGCGTGGCGATGAGCTCAATGCCATCGACCCTGGTCTGCTGCCACCAGTCCAGCTCCCTGATCTTGTGTGCCGGCACGCCCCAGGCGCGGAGCCTGGCCCCGACCCCGAGCGGGGTGATGAAGTGCGCCACCCGGCCCTGCAGCGCCACTATGGTGGCGTGATCCAGATGATCATAGTGATCGTGGGAGAGGAGCACCCCGGCTAGGGGCGGCAGATCCTCAAGAGCCATGGGCGGGGCGTGCCAGCGCCTGGGGCCAAGCCATGAGAGCGGTGAGGCGCGCTCGCTGAAGACGGGATCGGTCAACCAGAACTGGCCACGCAATTTGAGCAGCAGGCTGGAGTGGCCCAGCCGCCAGACGCTGAAATCCGGAGCCGCCATGACATCCGCAAGGGTCATGGCCTGCACCGGGATGGCGCGATCCGGCAGGGTGCCAGCGGGCTTGCCAAACAGGAAGTCACGCCAGATCCCGACCTCTTTCCAGACACTGCGCGCGGGGGGCGCCACCAGATTGTGAAACCGGCCTGCCCGATACTGGGTTGAGTCCTGATGTTCGGGCAGACCCGATTGCAATACAGACGAGATAATACCGGCCATCGCGGCTCCTGTGAGTCATAACAACATAAGGGCCCCGGCAAACCGGGGCGACGCGAGCGTTGTCAAGACATGCGGCAGTGGCCGGGTGCCTTGCACGGCTCGCTTTCAAACAGGGCGCCTCAGCGCCCCACCAGTTTTCCCAGATGCGCCGGGTAGCGCCCCCCTTCCAGCTCGATGCCTGCCACGGCGGCGTCTATGTCGGCCAGCTCGCGGCTGCCGAGCCTGATGGCGGCGGCCCCCAGGTTCTCTTCCAGCCGGTGCAGCTTGGTGGTGCCCGGAATGGGCACGATCCAGGGCCGCTGGGCCAGCAGCCAGGCAAGCGCGATCTGGGCCGGCGTCACCCCCTTGCTGGCGGCCAGATCCCCCAGCACCTCCACCAGGCGCAGGTTGGCGGCGCGGGCCTCCTCGGCAAAGCGCGGCACTATGCTGCGAAAATCGTTCGCCTCGAAGCGGGTATCGGCCTTGATGGCCCCGGTCAGAAAGCCCTTGCCAAGCGGGCTGAACGGCACGAAACCTATCCCCAGCTCGTCGAGCAGCGGCAGGATCGTCTGCTCGGGCTCACGCCACCAGAGGGAATATTCGCTCTGCAGCGCCGCCACCGGCTGCACCTTGTGGGCACGGCGGATGGAATCGACGCCGGCCTCGGACAGACCGAAGTAGCGCACTTTCCCCTCGCGGATCAGATCCTGTACTGTGCCGGCCACCTCTTCCATCGGCACCTCGGGATCGACGCGGTGCTGATAGAAGAGATCGATGACATCGGTGTTGAGCCGGCGCAGGGATGCCTCGGCCACGGCGCGGATATTCTCCGGCCGGCTGTCCAGTCCATCGGGTACCTTGCCGTGCTTGAAGCCGAACTTGGTGGCGATCACCACCTTGTCGCGAAACGGGGCCAGCGCCTCCCCCAGCAGCAACTCGTTGTCGCCAGGGCCATAGGCTTCGGCGGTATCGAAAAAGGTGACCCCGAGCTCATGGGCGCGCCGGATCAGGGCGATTGCCTCAGCCTTGTCGGTGGCGGGGCCATAACCAAAGCTCAAGCCCATGCAGCCCAAACCGATGGCGGATACCGTCAGCCCGCTATGACCCAATTGACGTGTTTGCATGCTTGCTCCTTTTCTCACAATGCAGCCGAAACTGCCCTGGTAACCATGGATGCACAGCCCCTTGTCTCAACCAACCCGAAGGGGAGTCAAGCGCTAAAGGCTGGCGCGGTCGATGGACGCACTATAGAGATGGGATAAACATCGAACTAGACGGTAAATGACGGAATCAGTTACAACCAAATGATGTAAATCCATGAGCCAGACCATGATCAACGAATTGCGCTCCATCACCACCTTCGTACACACGGCCGAGCTGGGCAGCCTCAGCAAGGCGGCCGAGGCCCAGCAGATCTCTCCCCAGGCCGCCAGCAAGGCGCTCGGGCAGCTGGAAAGCTATCTGGGGGTACGCCTGTTTCATCGCACCACCCGCAGCATGTCGCTGACCGAAGAGGGGCAACGATTTCTGGAGGCGGCGCAGCCTGCCCTGCTCGGCCTGCAGCAGGCCCTGACGGCGGCGCGCCAGACCCGTGAGGAGTTCGCCGGCCCGCTGCGAATAGTGGGCCCGCGCTCCGTGGTGCAGACGGTCATAGGGCCGCTGCTGGGGGAGTACTGCCGCCGCTATCCCGATGTGCAGCCGGATATCCGGCTCGATGACAGGGTCGGCAACTGGGTGGAAGAGCGGGTCGATGTGGGGCTGCGCATCGGCATCTCGCCCCAGGAGGGGCTGATCGCGCGCCGCCTGTTCCCCATGCAGCTCATCATCTGCGCCGCCCCCGCGTATCTGCGCAAATATGGCGTGCCCCTCACCCTGCACGACCTTGCCCTGCATCGCTGCAGTGCCTTTCGCCACGCGGGCAACGGACGCCTGATCCCCTGGTACGTCAAGATGGGGGACGAACTGCAGGAGCATCCGGTGCGCCCGGCGCTCTCCACCAACGACGAGATGGTGGAGCTGGGGGCCGTGCTGGCCGGCGATGTCATCGGCCAGCTGGCCGGGCCGACGGCGGCGGCGCATATCCGCGCCGGCCGCCTGGTGCCCTTGCTGCTCGAGCACATGACCCAGCGGCTCGGCCTGTTTCTCTACTACGGCAGTCGCGCCGCCCAGCCCGCCCGGGTACGCCACTTCATCGATCTGGCGATAGCCAGCCTCGCGGACAACCGCGCCTATGTGCTCGACCAGGATGAACTGGAGCAGGCCCATCGGGCCGGCATGGCGTCGCTGCAAGCGACATGACGCCCGCACCCCCGTCCCGGTGCCGCAGACCAGCGCCCAGGCCTTCCCTTACATGAAGTACGGCTTGTCGCCCTCGCTGCCGGGTTGGTGGATGCCAAGGTTCTCCCCCAGATGCAGTTCGGGCGAGACCAGGATCCGGGTGATGAGATCCCCCACGCTCCTGCGCGACACCACAGTGCCCTGGAAAAGCTGGCCCTTGGCGGTCAGCTCGTAATCCACCTGATCCTCATCGGTCAGCCAGGCCGGACGCAAGATGGTGTAAGCGAGCCCCGATGCCTCGATGGCGTCTGCAGCACGGCGGTACGGTTTAAGCTCCTCGCCGATGATGCCGCGATTCCACTGGCCGAACTTGCCGGGCACCTCGTCGTAGATCCCGAGGGACAGCACGAAGACTAGGCGCTTCACCCCAGCGGCCTGCATGGCGGTGATGACCGCCTGGGCCTGTTTGTCCAGGTTGTCGCCACTGAGGTTGGCGTAGACGATCTCTTGTCCTGCCATCGCCTCCTTGAGCAGCGGCTTGTCCAGCACGCTGCCGATCACCACCCTGGCGTTGGCCGGCTCACGGCCGCTCAACTTTTTGGGGTCGCGCAGCAGCAGGGTCTGGCGGATGTCGCCCTGCCCGGCGAGCCCCTTGACCACCCACCGGGCTATCTGGCCGCTGGCGCCGAGGATCAATACGTTTCGCATATCGGTTTACCTTGTCGCTTGAATGGGTGGGGATGCCCCCACCGCTGGATCACAGGGTGCGCTGGAAGAAGGGCACGAGGCTTGCCATGGCGATGGCCACCGGCTCGGGTTTGTCGTAGAGGTCGTAATGGGACCAACCTTCGGCCACGACAATGTGCTTGTCGGTGGAGGCGGCGCGGCCGTAGATCTCCCAACCATCCCGATAGGCCCCAAAGCCCCCCGCCTTGTCGCCGATGACCACCATCAGCGGCTGGGTCAGCAGCACCTCGGCATGGAGGAAGGCATCCCACCCCATGGCGGCGCCGGTGAAGGACATCAGCTGGCGGGTCGCACCGTGAGGTTGCTGACCACGCGCCGTCTTGTAGTACTCGGTGGCCTCCAGCACGTCGATGTCGGTGATGCCTGCCGCGGTGGCCGCCGCCACTGACGCCGGCAGCAGATCGGCGGGTTCAGTGGCGCTCCCTTGTGCCTGGGCCGTGCGCATCCGGGCTATGCTCTGGGCCAGCTCAAGAGGCTTGAACTGGGCGAAGCCTTCGCGGATCAGGCGGCCATAGTTGACCCCTGTGATGGAGACCAGCGCCTTGAGGCGGTGATCCGTGATGCCCGCATGGATGGTGTAGGCGCCGCCGCCGCACACGCCGATGGCGCCGATGCGATCGCTGTCCACGTAAGAGAGGGATTGCAGGTAATCCACCGCGAAGCGGATGTCGGAGACCCGAATCGCCGGATCCTCGATAAAGCGCGGCTCACCGCCGCTGGCCCCCTGGAAGCTGGCGTCGGGCACCAGCACCACGAACCCCGCCGCAGCCAGCCCCTTGGCGTAGACATTGCCGGCGGTCTGCTCCTTGCAGCTGCCGATGGGGTGAGTGCTGACGATGGCCGGGTAGCGCTTTTGCTCGTCGAAATCGGGCGGCAGGTAGAGGTCGGCCGCCGTCTGCCAGCCCAGGTTCTGATAGGTCAGGTTCAATACATGGCTCATGATGATGCTCCTCGATAAGCGAGAGGGGCCTCCCCCTCTCGCGGGCCGATTAGTTCAGGGTTCGCAGGAAGAAGGGGGCCAGCTTGGCGACGGCCTCGTCGACATAGCGGGGCACATCGTAGAGGGACATGTGGTTGGCCCCCTCCACCACATGCAGGGTCTTGTCTGTGCTCGCGGCGCGCGCCAGCAGGTCATCGCTCATCCACTTGCTGCCGGCCACACTTCCTGTCACCGCCAGGATCGGCTGGGTCAGGAAGGCCTCCGCCTTGTGATAGGCGTCGTAGGTGATGATCTGGTTCAGGTTGCGGGTCAGCGCAAAGCCCGGTGCGTTGGGGTGCTCGCAGCGCGGGGTGTGGTAGTACTCCCAGGCTTCGCGCAGCTCCTCGTTGGGAGCATCCTCTTCACGCAGGGGCGCCAAGGGGATGGTGGCGTAGGCGGTGCCGGTCGCATCTGCGGTGCGGGCCTGGGAGCCGAACGCCAGATAGCCCATGGCATCGGCATCCTTGACGCTGTTGTCCCAGCCATTACGGAACATCTGGCCGATGTTGACCGCGCTGACCATGCCGAGCGCCTTGATGCGGCGATCCTGGATGGCGGCATTGGCGCTGTAGCCGGCACCGGCGCAGATGCCCATGGCCCCGATCCGGTTCTGATCGACATAGGGCAGCGTGGTCAGGTAGTCCACCACGGCGCTGACGTCCTCGCTGCTGACATGGGGGTTCTCCAGCTGGCGCGGCTCGCCCGAGCTCTCGCCCTGATAGGAGCGGTCAAAGGCGATGGCGATGAGACCCTGCTCGGCCAGCTTGCTGGCGTACAGGCCCGCGGTCTGCTCCTTCACCCCGCCGCCGGGGTGGGAAACCACGACCGCCGGGTACTGCTTGCGCTCATCGAAGTGCGGCGGGAAGTGAACGATGGCGGCCATGGTGATGCCTTGGCCGTTGCGATTGGGGAAGGTGACGTGGGACATGGTCGGGCTCTCCGTTAGGTTCAGGAGCGTCATGCTTGACGCGAGTTCGAGCTAATAGTAGTAAGTCTATTGAGCTAGATATACGCACCTATCAAGACATGACTGATTAGCCAGGCTAAACAAATGCCCATGGAACCTTCACTCGTCGCGTCACTGACGTGGTTTGCCCACATCGCCCGCCATCGCAGCTTCACCAAGGCCGCCACCGAGATGGGGGTGACCCGCGCCGCCCTCTCCCAGCACCTGAAGGGGCTGGAGCAGCAGCTGCAGGTACGGCTGCTCAACCGCACCACTCGCGACATGTCGCTGACCGAGGAGGGACGGCGCCTGCTGGATGTGCTGCAACCCTCCCTCACGGCCATCGAGCGGGTGGTGAGCGAACTTAATGACTCCCACCTTGAGCCCTCGGGCCTTATTCGCATCAACAGCTCGCGCATCGCCGCCAGGCTGCTGCTCGAGCCCCACATGGGGGAGTTTCTGGCGCGCCATCCCAAACTGCGGCTGGAGCTGGTGATGGCGGACGGGTTTTCCAACATCATCGCCGACGGGATGGATGCCGGCATTCGCCTGGGAGAGAGCCTGGATGAACACGTGGTGGCGGTGCCCATCACCCCCCCTTTGACCATGGCCATCGTCGGTGCCCCCGACTATTTCAGGCAGCATGGCACGCCGCAGACCCCGGGCGATCTCACCCGGCACAACTGCCTGGCCTACCGCTTCACCTCCAGCAACACCATAGACCGCTGGTCGTTTACCTCCCCCGATGAGGAGCAGCACACCCAGATCGTCGATCCCAAGGGCAACGCCGTGTTCAACGACGACGACAGCATGCTGCAGGCGGCCCTGCAGGGGGTGGGGTTGGTCAAACACCTGGATCTGCGGGTGCGCCATTACCTGAGTGACGGCTCACTGGTGCGGGTGCTCGCCCCCTGGTGCCCCCCCTTCCCAGGGTTTTATCTCTATGTGCCGTCGCGGGCCCAGATGCCGGCCAAGATCCGGGCGCTGATGGATTTCCTGATCGAGAAGCGAGCGCTGCTGTCCTGATCCCCCAGTGCTGGCCGTTGCCCGTCAGGCCAGCAAGTGGTTCACGCGCCACCAGTCAGTGCTCGGGCTTGCCGACGGTCTGGCGCTTTCCAGCGCCTGGCCGTAGGCATACGGCAAGCCCTTCTCTTTCAAAAAAGGGGTTGTAGCGTGGTGAGAACAAAGAGAATGCAATGGCAATAGAGGCCACGGGCAGTGACTGAGGGAAACATGATCCCAAGGGAACTACGTGGAAGATCAAGAGGACGTTTGCGCTGGACGCCAGAGCCACCTTGCGGTCGCACCTGAGAGCTTGTGGCAGAGAATCGGAAATATGGGATGAAGACGCCAGGCTCATCCACATCAAGTGGATGACCAAGAGGTCTGAAGAGAGATTGATAGGTAACTTATTGAATTTCAGAAACAAGTGGTGGCCCTACCAGCCACATCCCGGCACTCGAGTCCCCCGCCTTGGCTGCTACCTTCCGGTCCTGACCAGGTCGACGGGTTATCAATGCGAGAGGACCAATAGGACCACCGGCGAGGAGAATAGGCAAACTGGCCCATCAATGCAACGGCTTTCTGCCCTTGCTCGTGCCGTTCGCCTTATTTTTCAACAATCTGGCCAAGGGTTCAGCTAAACAGCATGAATTTGGCCCCCACCAGCAACATCAGCAGGGCGAACGCCTGCTTGAGCCGCTGGGGCGAGAGCCGGTGCGCCAGTTTGGCCCCCACCCGGGCAAACTGGGTACTGGTGAGCACTATGCCGAGCAGCGCCGGCAGATAGATGTAACCCAGGCTCCACTCTGGCAGATCCGGGTTGCCCCAGCCGGCGTAGAGGTAGCTGAGGCTGCCCGCCAGGGCGATGGGCATGCTGCAGGCGGCGGAGGCCGCCACGGCGTTGCGCATCGGCACGCTGTTCCAGCTCAGATAAGGCACGGTCAGCGAGCCGCCACCGATGCCAAACAGTGCAGACATCCAGCCGATGAGGGTGCCGGCGATGCCGGTGCCGAGCGCCCCCGGCAGATGACGCTCCGCCTTGGGCTTGAGATTGAGCCCCATCTGCAGCGCCATGGTCCAGGCGAAGCAGCCGATGATGATGTTGAGGGTACTGGCGCTGAGCAGATTGGCGGTCATGCCGCCGAGCCAGGCCCCGACCAGCATGCCGGCGCCAAGCCGGCGGATCATTACCCAGTCCACCGCCCCGGCCTCCTGGTGGGCGCGCAGGGAGCTGAAGCCGGTGAAGATCATCGTGGGCAGCGAGGTGCCGAGTGCCAGATGGGTAATGATGTCGGGGGCGACGCCCTGGGCGTGAAAGCTCAGCACCAGCACGGGCACTATGATGAGACCGCCGCCGATGCCGAACAACCCCGCCAGCATGCCGGCGAATGCCCCCAGCAGCAGATAACCCATAAACAGCATAAAAATTCCTTCCGAGGCTCTGCCGCGCACTAGGTCGTGTGCAGCACATAAAAAAAGAGATGGCCCTTGGGCCATCTCTTTATTGTGCCGGTTAACTCAAGGGAATGGTACCGTCCATCACCTTGTAGAAGGCCAGCACGGCGCAACCGAGCAGGGCCGCCGTCATCCCCTGCTCCAGCCGGTTGAGGCCGCGCAGCCCATGGTGCTGGCGCGCCTTCCAGTAGATGAAGATGCCGGGGCTGTAGAGCAGCGCTACCAGCAGCAGGTACTCGACCCCGGCGGCATAGACCAGCCAGCAGCCGTAGACGGTCGCCACCAGCGCCAGGAAGAGGTCGCGCTTGCGCTGATGGGGCTGACCTGCATAGGTCTCCCCTTTCAGCGCCAGCTTCAGCCCGTAGGCGCCGGAGAAGACGTAGGGCACCAGCGCCGCCGAGGTGGCGATGTTGACCAGCGCCAGATAGGTGCTGCTCTGGAAGTAGATGATGATGAGGAAGGTCTGTACCAGGCAGGTGGAGCACCAGAGCGACACCTGCGGCGAGCCGTTCTTGTTCTCTTTGGCGAACCAGCCGGGGAAGACGCCGGTCTTGCCCGCGATGTAGGGCACTTCCGCCGCCAGCACGGTCCAGCTCAGCAGGGCCCCCATCACCGAGATCACCAGGCCGATGTTGATGAGCCAGGCGCCCCAGGGGCCGACCACGGCTTCCAGGATCATGGCGGTGGAGGGGTTCTTGAGGGCCGCCAGTTGCGGCTGGTTCATGACCCCCAGCGAGAACAGGGTCACCATGACGTAGAGCGTCAGGGCCCCCAGCAGCGCCAGCACGGTGGCACGGCCTACGTCCTTGCGATGGCGAGCACGGGCGGAGACCACCACGGCCCCCTCGATACCGATGAAGACCCAGAGCGTCACCTTCATGGTGGACTTGACCTGATCCATCACGGAGCCCAGCTCAGGGGTACCCTGACCCCAGATGTCCAGGGTGAAGGTATCCATGTTGAAGGCGAGCAGGATGGCCACGCAGAAGACGATGAGGGGCACCATCTTGGCGATGGTGGTGACTATGTTCACCAGCGCCGCCACCTGGATGCCGCGCAGCACCAGGGCGTGTACCGACCAGATGAGGATGGAGGCGAGCGTGATGGCCACCGGGGTGTTGCCGTCACCGAAGATGACGTTGTCCGGTGTATCGAAGAAGTAGCTCAGCGCACTGAACACCACGATGGCGTAGGAGACGTTGGCCAGCAGCTGGCAGAGCCAGTAGCCCCAGGCAGCGTTGAAGCCGATGAAATCGCCGAAACCGGCCTTGGCATAGCTGAAGATGCCGCCATCGAGATCCGGGCGACGCATGGAGAGGTTCTGATACACCAGCGCGAGGCAGATCATGCCGATACCTGTGATGACCCATCCCAAAGCGACGGCCCCGGCACTGGCATGAGCGGCGATGTTTTGCGGCAGACTGAAGACCCCGGCACCGACCATGGAGCCGATCACCAGCGAGATGAGGGCGCCAAGCCCCAGTTTCTTGTCCATCTCAATCCTGTTTAATTAGGCGGCGGCAGAGCGTCCGTATTCATACTGCGCGCAATATGGGAGGGGCTAGAAATCCGTACCCCGTGAAAAAGGCGGCAACTATATTGCATGACTATTCCGACCGCAATCCCTCGTACCGTCAATCATGCACCGCCTTGACCGCGCGCAATTTTACAGCACTGACCCCGGGGGCCTGTGAGCTGGTTCAAATTAAGAAAGACCCGTTGATATTTCACATTTTTCCATGACCTGAGCCCCCTTTTTGCGGATAAGACCTGCATGAGAATGCAGCTTGCAGCCGAGCTCGGCAAACCTGACTGCTGACAAACGTTTCAATAAAAATGCCCCTGCGCCGAGGGCCAGGGGCATCTGCAAAAGGGAGCTGGAATTTAGAGGCGTAAGCCGCCGTCCAGCTCGATCATCCGCCCCGACAGATAGTCATTGGCGAGAATAAAATGCACCGTCTGGGCCAGTTGCGCCGCCTGCCCGAGGCTCCCCACCGGGATGGCCTGCTGCATGCGGGCCATGGCTTCGGGCTTCATCGCCGCCGTCATGTCGGTGGCAAACACCCCGGGGGCGATGCCCATCACCCGGATGCCGTGGCGGGCCAGCTCCTTCCCCCAGGTGACCACCAGGGAGGCCACCCCTGCCTTGCTGGCGGCATAGTTGCTCTGGCCCATGTTGCCGGCGCGGGCGATGGAGGAGATGTTGATGATGACGCCCCCCTCCCCGCCGGTGGCCATCAGCGCCGCCCCCTCGCGCCCGCACAGGAAGGTGCCGGTGAGGTTGACGTCGATGACGCTCTGCCACTGGGCCAGGCTCATCTTCTCCGCAAGCAACCCCTCCTTCACCTTGATCAGCATGCCGTCCCGCAGTATGCCGGCGCAGTTGACGAGGCCGTGCAGGGCACCGAACTGATCCTTGATGGCGGCGAAGGTCGCCTCGACCTCCGGCTCGCTCGCCACGTTGCAGACGAACAGGGCGCAGCGGCCGTCACGGCTGCGCACCTCCGCCTCGGTCACCTCCAGATCGGTGCGGTTGACGTCGATGAGCGCAAGCTGCGCCCCCTGTTCCGCCAGACTCAGGGCGATGGCGCGGCCCAGCCCCCTGCCCGCCCCCGTGATGGCGATGACTTTCTGTGTGATATCCATAAATGCTCCTGGTGAGATGGCCGGTGACTATCGAGTCAAAGACTATCGGGTAAAAAGGTAGATAGCGGCCCTTAACCCGGCTCTGTCTTGTCCAGATAGAGTTCGACGATGCTGGAAAAATCCCGGCCCCCCTGCCCCTTGGTGGCGTGCAGGTTGAAGAGGTTGCGGGCCAGCGCCCCCATGGGCACGGCGCTGTGGGCATGCTCGGCCAGGGCCATGGCGAGCCCCAGGTCTTTGACCATCAACCGGGTCATGAAGCCCCCCTGATAGTTGCGCGACGCCGGCACGTTCTCCATCACCCCGGGCCAGGGGTTGTAGCGCTCCAGGCTCCAGTTGTTGCCCGAGCTCTTGCCCATGATGGTGGAGAGCACGCCCGGATCCAGCCCCTCCTTGACCCCGAGCGCCAGCGCTTCCGCAGTGCCCGCCATGTGGATGGCAAGCAGCATGTTGTTGCACATCTTGGCGATCTGGCCGGCACCGAGCGCCCCGGCGTGAAACAGGTTCTGCCCCATGCAGGCGAGCACGGGTTTGGCCGCCTCAAAATCCGCCTGTTCGCCGCCGACGATGAAGGTCAGCGTCCCCGCCGCCGCGCCGGCCACCCCTCCCGACACCGGAGCATCGAGAAAACGGATGCCGCGCGCCTGCGCCGCCGCCCCCACCTGGCGGGCCGAGGCCACGTCTATGGTGGAGCAGTCGATGACCAGGGCGCCGTGCGGCAGGGCCGCCAGCAGATCCTGCCCACCCCGCTCACCGGCGCTCTCGCCAAGCCAGAGGCTGCGCACATGCTCCCCCGCCGGCAGCATGCTGATCACCAGCTCGCAGCCGCTCACCGCCTCACGGGCATCGCCGGCGGCGATGCAGCCAGCCTCGATGGCGCGGGTCAGGCTGTCGGCCACCAGATCAAACACCTGCACCCTGTGCCCCGCCCTGGCCAGGTTGGCGGCCATGGGGCCCCCCATGTTGCCAAGCCCGATAAATCCAATCCTTGTCATGGTCTGTTCCTTGTGTGTGATCCCGCGTCAACGGGGGCGCAAGGGGTTGTCCCCCTCGGGCCAACGATAGAAGGCATCCAGCCAGGCCTCACCCGTCTGCGGGGCCTGCCAGCGGGGGGATTTGTCCTTGTCGATGAGCAGAGCCCGCACCCCTTCGACGAAGTCCCCTCTGAGCACGCAGTTGACCGAGAGGGTCAGCTCGTCGGCAAACACCTCGGCCAGCGACTGGCGCCGTGCCTGCCAGAACTGGCGCCAGAGAATGGCGCGACTGATGGGGCTGCCGCTCTGGCAGGTCGCCCGCGCCTGGGCCAGCGCCGGTTCGTCCAGCTCGGCCCCCTTGAGGCGTGCCAACACCCCTTGCAGGGAGCGACCGGCCAACAGCATATCGATGCGGGCCTGGTGGGGTAGCAGCACGGGGGCTGGCAGCGTCTGGCCAAGAGATTGCTGCAAACCGGCCAGCAACCCCTCGATCTGCTCGCTGGCATCGACAGCGCCGGACCAGTCGAGGGCGGCGAGGCGCGCCGGCAGCTCCGCCCGCTCGTAGCTCGCCATGGCGTGATCCGCCAGAGCCAGACCGATGGCGTCCGCCCCGTTGAAGCGGGCCCCGGTGAGGCCGAGCCAGAGCCCGAGCCGGCCCGGCATCCGGCTCAAAAACCAGCTTGCCCCCACATCCGGGTAGAGGCCTATGGTCACCTCCGGCATGGCGAACAGGCTCTTCTCGGTCACCACCCGAAAACCGGCCCCGGCAAAGAGGCCAATGCCGCCCCCCATGCAGATGCCGTCCGCCACGCAGATGAGGGGCTTGCTGTAGCAGTGGATGTGGTGATCGAGCCGGTACTCCTGCTCAAAGAAGTCACGGGCATAACCAAACAGTGCCGACTCGCTCGCCTCCTGCTTGCGGTAATAAAAAGAGCGGATGTCGCCACCGGCGCAAAACGCCTTCTCGCCGGCCCCCTGCAGCAGCACGCAGACGATGGCCGGATCCTGCTCCCAGCGGGTCAGCGCCGCCTGCAACAACTGGATCATCTCAAGGCTCAGGGCATTGAGGGAGGCGGGGCTGGCCAGGGTCAGCATGCCGATGTGGCGACCATCCGCGGTGGGGTGGGTCTCGATGCGCACAGGCTCACTCATGGCTGGCCCCCGCAGACCGGGTATCAGCCCCTGTGACACGGCGGGCCGCCATCATTACCTCATTCATCCTTCACTCCCTTTTCAACGGCGTGGGTTGGTCGTAGTGCCAGCGCGGGGCCCGCTTCTCGAGGAAGGCGGCCACCCCTTCGCGCTGGTTGGCATCCTCAAACAGGGTGAGGAACAGGCTGCGCTCGAGCGGCAGCGCCGCGTCCCGATGGCCGCTGCGCCCCTGATTGATGAGGGTCTTGCAGGCGCGCAGGGCGCTCGGGCTCTGGCGCTCCACCAACTGGGCCATCTGGTGCGCCGCCTCCCAGGCGTGGCCCTCCTTCACCACCTCCTCCACCAGCCCCATCTCGTAGGCCAGGGTGGCGCTCACCTTCTCGCCGCAGAGGATCATCCGCTTGGCCCAGCCCGGCCCCACCAGTTCGGTGAGGCGCTGGGTACCGCCGGCGCAGGGCAGCAAGCCCACCGAGGCCTCCGGCAGGCCCAGCTTGGCCTGCTGCTCGGCGATGCGGATGTCGCAGGCCAGCGCTACCTCGAGGCCGCCCCCCATGGCGTAGCCGTTGATGGCGGCGATGCTGACCCCGTGAAAGCGCGCCAGCGCCTCGAAGGCGCGGCCAAAGGCCTCGGCCACTTCGCGGGCGTGCTCGACGTTGCCGTCGGCAAACATGTTGAGATCGGCGCCGGCACAGAAGAACTTGTCCCCGGCCCCGCGGATCACCAGCGCCACCACGTCGGGGCGGCCGTCGAGCTCCACCATCATCTGCAGGAAAGCCTGCAGGCTGGCGAGCGTCCAGGTGTTGGCGGGAGGATGGTCGAGGGTGATGTAGGCCACGTGACCGTGATATTCGAGCCTGATCCTTGTCATTGCGTTGTCCTTGTCAAAAAACCTGCCCCATGATGACAGGGTTGAATGGAGCCGACCTGCGGCTGGCTCACAAAGCCTGACGACGAGTCACGCCAACCGCGTCGTCAGGGCGGCCCCCTCTCGCTACTCCAGCGCCAGACCGGGCTCGGCCAGCAGACGGCGGGCGATGATGAGCCGCATCACTTCATTCGTCCCCTCCAGAATGCGGTGAACCCGGGTATCGCGCAGGTAGCGCTCGAGCGGGTACTCGCGGATATAACCATAGCCGCCAAAGAGTTGCAGGGCGTCGTCGCAGATGCGGTGGCCCACATCGGTGGCAAAGCGCTTGGCCATGGCGCACCAGGCGCTCTTGTCCGGCGCGCCAGCATCGAGTCTCGCGGCCGCCTGACGCACCAGCAGCCGGGCGGCCGCGAGCTCGGTGGCCATGTCGGCCAGGCGGAACTGCACGCTCTGGAATTCGCTGATCGGGTGGCCAAATTGCTGGCGCTGCTGCACATGGGCCAGGGCATCGTCGAGGGCCTGCTGGGCGGTGCCGACCGAACAGGTGGCAATGTTGATGCGCCCGCCATCGAGTGCCTGCATGGCGAACTTGAACCCCTCGCCCTCCTGCCCCAGCCGGTAACGAGCGGGAATGCGCACGGCGCTGAAGTTCACCTCCCGGGTCGGCTGGCTGTTCCAGCCCATCTTCTCCTCCGCCTTGCCGTAACTCACGCCGGGGGTCTGGGCCGGCACCATGAAGGCGGAGATCCCCTTCGCCCCCTCGCCACCGGTGCGGGCCATCACCACCAGCACGTCGGTGCTGCCGGCACCCGAGATGAACACCTTGCTGCCATCGATGACGTAATCCTCGCCATCGCGCACGGCGCGGGTCTTGAGGGCCGCCGCATCGGAGCCGGCCCCTGGCTCGGTGAGGCAATAAGAGCCCAGCAGCTCGCCGCTGGCCAGCCTCGGTACCCACTCCTCGGCCACCTCGGCAGGCAACCAGCTGCCCAGCATCCAGCTCACCATGTTGTGGATGGTCAGATAGGCGGTGGTGGAGGTGCAGCCCATGGCGAGGCGCTCGAAGATAAGGCTGGCATCGAGTCTCGGCAGGCCGAGGCCGCCATACTGCTCCGGGGTGTAGAGGCCGCAAAAGCCAAGCGCCGCCGCCTGCTTGATGGTGGGGACGGGAAATTCATGTTCCTTGTCCCAGCGCGCGGCGTGGGGCTTGAGCGCCTCCTCGGCAAAAGCGCTGGCGGCCTCCACATAGGCCTGCTGATCCGGGGTCAGGTTAAAATCCATCTTGTTCGCTTCCTTTTACTTGTTCGGTCGTTCCGTGTCTGTCAATGGGGCGCCCGGACAACCCGGGCGGCATCCTGCCGTCAGCGCAGCTGGATGGTCATGTTGGGGCCGGTCGGGATGTCTTCGTCGAACCAGCGTTCGGTCACCGTCTTGGTCTCGGTGTAAAAACGCACCGCCTGCTTGCCGTAGGCGTGCAGATCCCCGTAGAAGGAGCCGCGCCAGCCGGTGAAGGAGAAAAACGGCAGCGGCACCGGGATGGGCACGTTGATCCCCACCTGGCCCACCGCCACCTCGTGACGGAATTTGCGGGCGGCGGCGCCGCAGCCGGTGAAGATGGAGGTGCCGTTACCGTAGGGGTTGTCGTTGATGAGGGCGAGCGCCTCATCGAGGTTCGCCACCTCGAGGCAGGCCAGCACGGGCCCGAAGATCTCCTCCTTATAGATACGCATCTCGGGAGTCACGCCGCGAAACAGGGTCGGCCCCACCCAGTTGCCCACCGGGTAGCCGGACACGTCGCAGAAGCGGCCGTCCAGAAGGCACTCGGCCCCCTCGGCGATCCCCGCCTCGATAAGCCCCTCCACCCTGACTTTGGCCTCCGGGCTGATGAGGGGGCCGTAGGCGGCTTCGGGATCGTGCCAGACGCCGGGTTTTACCTTGGCGAACTCGGCGGCGAGCTCGGGGATCCACTCCCGGGCGCTCCCCACGAACACCGCCACGCTGATGGCCATGCAGCGCTGACCGGCGGCGCCGACCCCGGCCCCCACCAGGTTGCTCAGCACCTGCGCCTTGTTGGCATCCGGCATGATCACCATGTGGTTCTTGGCGCCGACAAAGCACTGGGCACGCTTGAGCTGGGAAGTGGCGCTGCGATAGACGTGGCCGCCGACCCGGGCCGAGCCGACGAAGCTGACCGCCTTGATGTCGGGATGGGCCAGCAGGGCATCCACCTGCTCGGCGCCGCCGTGCACCACCGACAGAATGCCCCGGGGGGCCCCCGCCTCGGCAAACAGCTCGGCCAGGCGCATGGGGGTGAGCGGATCCTGCTCGGAGGGCTTGAGCACGAAGCCGTTGCCGCAGGCTACCGCCAGCGGGAACATCCAAAGCGGGATCATGGCCGGAAAGTTGAAGGGGGTGATGCCAAGGCAGACCCCGAGCGGCTGCACCCAGGAGTGGCCGTCGACCCGGCGGGCCACGTTGCCCATGGTCTCCCCCAGGGTCTGGCTGGCGATGGCGCAGGCCTGCTCCACCACCTCGATGCCGCGCCACACATCCCCCTTGGCATCCGCCAGGTTCTTGCCGGTCTCCTGGGCCAGCAGGGCCGCCAGCTCGTCATGATGCGTCTTCAAGAGATGCTGGTAGTTGAACATCACCCGGGCCCGCTCGGAGGCCGGCACCTCCCGCCACAGCAGATAGGCGTCGTGGGCGGTGCGCACCGCCAGCTCAATTTCTGCCGAGGTGGCCTTCGGCACTCGCGCCAGCAGGCTCTGATCCGCCGGGTCGGTCACCTCGATCCACTGCTCGCTTGCGGAAGGGTACGCCTCCCCGCCGATGTGCAGCGGCACGTCACCGAACCGGGTCTGATGGTTGTTCATGGGCACTCTCTCCTTGCTGGCACATCATGGGCCGTTTGCGGGCGGGCCATGGGCACTCCTGTGACGGGGGACCATCACGACCGGGCAATCGCCCTTGCCGTCATGGCGCAACAAATTTACCTTAGACTAACAATCAATTTACGTTTACGCTAACGTAAACTTAAATCACAAATGGACTGACCAGTTTGGCCCCCTGTTTCAGCTCGGCCGCCAGGCTGTCACCCCTTCATATGAGGAGAGCAAGGATGCATGCAGTGATGGACGAGACCTTGAGCGCCCTGACCGAGCAGGTCGAGGCCTTCTGCCAGAAAGTGATCGCGCCGCGGGCCGGCGACATCGATCAGAGCAACGTCTTCCCCCGCGATCTCTGGCCCCAGATGGGTGAGCTGGGGCTGCACGGCATCACGGTGGCGGAGGAGTATGACGGGGTGAACCTCGGCTATCTGGCCCATGTGCTGGTGATGGAGCAGGTGAGCCGCGCCAGCGCCTCGGTCGGCCTCTCCTACGGCGCCCACTCCAACCTCTGCATCAACCAGATCCACCGCCACGGCACGGCGGCGCAGAAAGCGCGCTACCTGCCGCCGCTGGTGAGCGGCGAGCATGTGGGGGCGCTGGCCATGAGCGAACCGGGCGCCGGCTCTGACGTGGTGAGCATGCGCCTCACCGCGGTGCACGAGGGGGATCACTTCGTGCTCAACGGTAACAAGATGTGGATCACCAATGGGCCCGATGCCGACACCTTCGTCATCTATGCCAAGACGGATCCCGCCGCCGGGCCCAAAGGGATTTCTGCCTTTATCGTCGAGGCGGGCACTCCCGGTTTTTCCACCGCCCAGAAGCTCGACAAGCTCGGCATGCGCGGCTCCAGCACCTGCGAGCTGGTGTTCGACAACTGCCGGGTGCCGCAGGAAAACCTGCTGGGCCCCCTGCACGGCGGGGTCAAGGTGCTGATGAGCGGGCTCGACTACGAGCGGGTAGTGCTGGCAGCCGGCCCCCTTGGCATTATGCAGGCCTGCATGGACGTGGTGCTGCCCTATGTGCGCGAGCGCAAGCAGTTCGGCCAGGCCATCGGTGAGTTCCAGCTGGTGCAGGGCAAGCTTGCCGACATGTATACCCGCCTCGCCAGCAGCCGGGCGCTGGTCTATTCGGTGGCAAGCGCCTGCGATCAGGGCCGCACCAGCCGCAAGGATTGCGCCGCCGCCATCCTGTTTGCCGCCGAAAATGCCACCCAGATGGCGCTCGATGCCATCCAGCTGCTTGGCGGCAACGGCTACATCAACGAATACCCCACCGGCCGCCTGCTGCGGGACGCCAAGCTCTACGAAATAGGCGCCGGCACCTCGGAGATCCGCCGCTGGCTCATCGGCCGCGAGCTGATGGGAGATAACGCATGAGCAGGCTCCACTCCCGCCTCGACACCGCCAGTCCCGACTACGAGGCCAATCGGGCCGCCATGCAGGCCCTGGTCGACGATCTCAATGCCCGCCTGGAGGAGATAGCCTTGGGCGGCGGCGCGGCCAACAACGCCCGCCATCAGGCCCGCGGCAAGCTGCTGCCCCGCGAGCGCATCAACCAGCTGCTGGACCCGGGCTCCCCCTTTCTCGAACTCTCGGCGCTGGCCGGCTGGCAGGTCTATGACGAGCCGGTGCCTGCCGCCGGCATCCTCACCGGCATCGGCAGGGTCTCGGGGCGCCTGTGCATGCTGGTGGTAAACGATGCCACCGTAAAGGGCGGCACCTACTACCCGCTCACGGTGAAAAAACACCTGCGCGCCCAGGCCATAGCCGAGCGACTGCGCCTCCCCTGCCTCTATCTGGTGGATTCCGGCGGCGCCTTCTTGCCGATGCAGGATGAGGTGTTCCCCGACCGGGATCACTTTGGCCGCATCTTCTACAACCAGGCCCGCATGTCAGCCCAGAACATCCCCCAGCTGGCGGTGGTGATGGGGCTCTGCACTGCCGGTGGCGCCTATGTGCCCGCCATGGCGGACGAGTCGATCATGGTCAAAGAACAGGCCACCATCTTTCTGGCGGGCCCGCCGCTGGTCAAGGCCGCCACCGGCGAGGAGATCAGTGCCGAGGCCCTGGGCGGCGCCGAGGTGCACTGCGCCCACTCCGGGGTGGCGGATCACATGGCCCGCGACGATGCCCACGCCCTGGCCATCGCCCGCACCCTAGTGACCCACCTGGGCAACGAGCCGGTAGAGACCAACCCCGGCTACGAGCCCCCCTGCTACCCCATCGAGGATCTCTACGGCCTGGTGGGCACCAGTCTCAAGCGCCCCTATGACGCGCGGGAGCTGATCGCCCGACTGGTGGATGGCTCGGACTTTGACGAATTCAAGGCGCTGTTCGGCACTACCCTTGTCACCGGTTTTGCCCGGATCTGCGGCATGCCGGTGGGGATCCTCGCCAACAACGGGGTGCTGCACAGCGACAGCGCCCAGAAGGGGGCCCACTTCATCCAGCTCTGCAACCGGCGCGCCATTCCGCTGCTCTTTTTGCAGAACATCACCGGCTTTATGGTGGGGAGTAGCGCAGAAAAAGAGGGGATCGCCAAGCACGGCGCCAAGCTGGTCACCGCGGTGGCCTGCAGCCGGGTGCCCAAGATCACCCTGGTCGTCGGCGGCAGCTTTGGCGCCGGCAACTACGGCATGTGTGGGCGTGCCTACGACCCCGATTTTCTGTTCAGCTGGCCCAACAGCCGCATCTCCGTCATGGGCGGCGAGCAGGCGGCCGGGGTGCTGGTGCAGGTACGCCGGGACAAGCTGGCCGCCGAGGGCAAGCCGTTGAGCGAGCAGGAGGCGGCCGCCATCCGCGCCCCGGTGATCGAGCAGTACGAGCGTCAGGGCCACCCCTATTACGCCAGCGCTCGCCTGTGGGATGACGGCGTCATCGACCCGGCCCAGAGTCGCACCGTGCTGGCCCTAGCGCTGGCGGCCTGCCAGGGGGCCGAGACAGGCCCGGAACAGTACGGCATCTTCCGGATGTAAGGAGTTAACATGTCCGATCCACTCAGTCACGACACCCAGTCCGGTTTTCGGCTGGAGCGACACGGCCCGCTGGCCGAGCTGGTGCTGTCGCGCCCGGCCCGCCACAACGCCTTTGATGCCGACCTCATGCTGGGGCTGCTGGACTGCCTCGACGAGCTGGCCCACACCCACGGCCAGGCCCTCGCCGACCGCCCCCACGCCCTGCTGCTGCGCGCCGAAGGCAAGCATTTTTGCGCCGGCGCCGACCTCAACTGGATGCGCAACCAGGCCCACGCCGATTTCGAGCACAACCGGGAAGACGCCCGGGTGCTGGCCCGGCTGATGCAAACCCTGGACGAGCTCCCCTTCCCCACGGTGGCGCTGGTGCAGGGGGCCGCCTACGGCGGGGCGCTTGGCCTCATCTGTGCCTGCGATCTGGTGCTGGCCGCCGATGACGCCCGCTTCTGTCTCTCCGAGGTGAGCCTCGGGCTGGTGCCTGCGGTGATCAGCCCCTACGTGGTGCGCGCCATGGGAATGCGCCAGGCCCGCGCCCTGATGCTCAGCGCCGAACCGTTCGATGCGGTCACCGCCTGCCGCCTCAACGTGGCGCACCGGCGCTGCCCGCCGGATCAGCTGCTGGCCGAAGGACGCGCGCAGGCCCTGCGCCTGTGCCGCAACGGGCCCCAGGCGATGAAAGAGACCAAGCGGCTGCTGGCCGCCCTCGAGAACCACAGCGCCAGCCTGCACGAAGAGAAAACCGTTGAGACCATCGCCCGGGTACGGGTCGGTCTCGAAGCCCAAGAGGGGATGCAAGCCTTCTTCGACAAACGCTCCCCCAGCTGGCGTCCCCGTTTCAAGGATGAGACATGATTCAATACCACCCCATCAAGCGCCTGCTGATCGCCAGCTGTGGTCAATATAACTGGCGTGTGGATCAACACGCTTTGCACTTGTGCGCCTTGAACAACAGGGAGCAAGCATGACCAACCACACTCCAATTAAGCGCCTGCTGATCGCCAATCGCGGCGAAATCGCCGTGCGGATCATCAAGACCGCCCGGCGCCTCGGCATTCACACCATCGCCCTCTACTCGGACGCCGACGCCAGCGCCATGCATGTGCGCGAAGCCGACGAAGCCTGGCATCTGGGGCCGGCCCCCGCCCGGGAGAGCTACCTCGACACCGGCAAGGTGCTGCGCATAGCCCAGCAGGCGAACGCCGACGCCATCCACCCGGGCTACGGTTTTCTCTCCGAGAACAGCGACTTTGCCGCCGCCTGCGAGCAGCGGGGCTTTCGCTTCATCGGCCCAAGTGGCGCCGCCATTCTCGCCATGGGCGACAAGTCCGGCGCCAAGGCGCTGATGCAGGCCGCCGGCGTGCCGGTGCTGCCCGGTTATCACGGCGCGGATCAGCACTCAGAGTTTTTGCGCGATCAGGCGAGCCTGGTGGGCTTTCCACTCCTTATCAAGGCGGCCAGTGGCGGCGGTGGCAAGGGGATGCGCCGGGTCGATCAGCTGGCCGACTTTGACGACGCCCTGGCGGCGGTCAAGCGGGAGGCAAGTTCTGCCTTCGGTGACGACCACGTGCTGCTGGAGCGCTATCTCGCCTGCGCCCGCCACGTGGAGGTGCAGGTGTTTGCCGATACTCTCGGCAACGCCATCTATCTGGGGGATCGGGACTGCTCGTTGCAGCGCCGCCACCAGAAGGTGATCGAGGAGGCCCCCGCCCCCGACATTCCTCCGGCGCTGCGCCGTGCCATGGGCGAGGCGGCCGTCGCCGCCGCCCGGGCCATCAAGTATCGAGGAGCCGGTACCATCGAATTTCTGCTGTGCGGGGAGGAGTTCTTCTTCATGGAGATGAACACTCGGCTGCAGGTAGAGCACCCGGTCACCGAGGCCGTCACCGGCCAGGATCTGGTGGCCTGGCAGTTGGCGGTGGCCGAAGGCAAGCCGCTGCCACTCACCCAGGATGAGGTGGTGCTGCGCGGCCACGCGGTGGAGGCGCGCCTCTACGCCGAGGACGTGGCCGCCGGTTTTCTGCCCGCCAGCGGCCCCATCCAGTGGCTCAGCTGGCCCAAGGGGGTGCGCATCGATACCGGGGTCGGCGCCGGCGATGCGGTGAGCCCCTATTACGACCCCATGATCGCCAAGCTGATCGTCCATGCACCGAGTCGCAGCGAAGCCTTTGCCAGCCTGGCCGACGCGCTGGCGGCGCTGGATCTCGGCCCCCTGGTGCATAACGGCCCGCTCTTGCTGCGCCTGTGCGAAGAGCCCGAGGTGCTGGCGATGGGCCACCACACCCAGTGGCCCATTCCCACCGACCCCCTGCCCGTTCCGGCGCTCGCCTGGCCGCTCGCCGCCCTCTGGCTCGCCAGTCGCCAGCGCGATGCCTCCCCCTGGCAGCAGGCAACAGGCTTTCGGCTGGGCCCCACCCGCAGCTTCAGCGCAGCAGTGCGCATCGGCGAGGAGGCCCGCGTGCTGACCCTCACCGAGCGGGCAGGCGCCCTGCTCTGGCAGGGTGAACAGATCCCGTTCGAGCTTGGGCCGGATCACATACGCCTGCAGCAGGACGGCAACTGGCTGCGCTACCCACTGCAGTCCCTCGGCGAGGGCGACTATCTGCTGCAACTGGCGGGCAGGCGCATCCGCTTCTCGGCCGATGATCAGCATCATCAGCTGCACCATGATCACGAGATGGGCGGCGCCGCCGGCATCCTGGCCCCCATGCACGGCATAGTGGTGGCGCTGCAGGTCGAGGCCGGCCAGCCGGTCAGCAAGGGGCAGCCCCTGCTGGTGCTTGAGGCCATGAAGATGGAGCACGTCCTCAAGGCCGACCGGGATGGGGTGATCGAAGCACTGCAGTGCCGCCAGGGCGAACAGGTGAGTCAGGGCGCCGTGCTGGTGCGCTTTGCCGAAGAGCAGACCGAGCAGGAGGTACGCTAATGAACCGAACACAGGAGAACCGGGACGACAAGGTCAGCCTGGTGGAGATGGGGCCGCGGGACGGCCTGCAAAATGAAACTGCGACCCTCTCGCTGGTGCAGCGGCTGGAGCTCATCGCCCGGCTGGCCGAGAGCGGGCTGCAGCGCATCGAGGTGGGCGCCTTCGTCTCCCCCAAAAAGGTGCCACAGATGGCGGATTCCGCCGCACTGTTCGACGCCCTGCCGCGCAAGGTTGCAACCCGTTACGGCGCCCTGGTGCCCAATCTGCAGGGGCTGCAGGCCGCCATCGCCGCCCGCGCCGACGAGATAGGCCTCTTCACCGCCTGCTCGGACGGCTTTACCCGGGCCAATATCGGCATCAGCGTGGAGGAGTCGCTGGTGCGCTTCGCCCCCCTGGTGCAGGAGGCACGCAGCCTCGGCATCAAGGTGCGCGGCTACCTCTCCACCGTCATCGCCTGCCCGTTCGACGGCCCGACCCGGCCCAAGCGGGTCGCCGCCATGGCTGAGCGACTGCTGGATCTGGGCTGCCACGAGATATCGCTCGGCGACACCATCGGCGTCGGCACCCCGGGCACGGTGGCCCCCATGCTGGATGCGGTGCTGCACGAGATCCCGGCCGGCCGGCTCGCGGTCCATTTTCACGACACCTATGGCCAGGGGCTGGCCAACCTGCTGCCGGCGCTGGAGCGTGGCATCCGCACCATCGACAGCTCGGTGGCCGGGCTTGGCGGCTGCCCCTATGCCCCCGGCGCCTCCGGCAACGTCGCCTCGGAGGAGGTGGTCTACCTGCTTCATGGCCTTGGCATGAGCACAGGCGTCGATCTCGACAAGCTGGCCGCCACCGGCCAGTGGGTGAGCGAGCAGCTCGGCCGCCCCAACGGCTCTCGGGTCGGCCGGGCCCTGCACGCCAATGCCGAGCGGCTGCGCACGCGGCTGTGCCAGCCATCCCCGCACTCATCCCCGCACTAAGGAGCCCCGCCATGCCCAACACCCTCGCCCACGGACTCGCCGGCAAGGAGGTGACCTACAGCATCTCCGAGCTGGCTCACGAGTTCGACATCACCCCGCGCACCATCCGCTACTACGAGGACGAGGGGCTCATCACCCCGACCCGGGAGGGACAGACCCGCATCTACAGCCACAAGGACAAGATCCGCCTGAAATTGACCCTGCGCGGCAAGCGCCTCGGCTTCAGCCTGGCGGAGATCCGCGAGCTGTTCGACATGTATGACACCGACCGCTCCAGCAAGACCCAGCTCAACTCCATGATCCAGCTCATCGAAACCAAGCGCCACTCCCTGCGCCAGCAGCTGGAGGATATCCAGATGGTGATGGCCGAGCTGGAGGCGGCCGAGCAGCGCTGCGTAAATTCCCTTAACGGCTTGAAAACTGGCGCAGATTAACCGAATCTGGGGTTATTTACCCCCTTCCGGGAGCCCCGATGAAACGCTGGTGCTGGTTGTTGCTGCTGCTCTGCTACGGGGCATGGGGCCACCCTGTGATCCGGGTCGGCGGCTACCCCTATGCTCCCTTTGTGATCAAGGATGCGAACGACGGCTATCACGGGCTGACCCTGGATCTTATCGCCCAGCTCAACGACATCCAGCGGGACGTGCGTTTCGTCTTCGTACCCACCTCCGCCACTCACCGCTACCAGGCGCTGGCCCTCGGTCGTTTCTCCCTGATCCTGTTTGAAGACATCCATTGGGACTGGCATGCCGATGAGGTGCTGATGACCCGTCCGCTGCTGCTGGGTGGGGAGATCTATGTTGCGCTCAAGGCGCCGGGGCGGGATCAATCCTTCTTTGATCATCTGGAGCGACGCCAGCTGATCGGGGTCAGCGGCTATCACTACGGCATCGCCGACTTCGACGCGACACCGGGCAACATGAAGCGACGCTTCAACATCACCTTGGTCAAGGACAACGTCAGCGCCCTGCAGGGGCTGTTCAAGGGGCGCGGCGAGGTGGCCATTATCAACCTCTCCTACCTCAACCAGTTCGAGCAAGAACAACCGGAACAGGCCGCACGCCTGCTGCGATCGGACAAATGGGATCAGCAATACGCGCTGCGGGCCCTGCTCAGCCCGGATAGCAGAGTCTCGGTGCAGCAGCTGGAGCTGTGGCTGGATGCGCTTGAAAAGAGCGGAAAACTGGCAAGCCTCTGGACAAGGTACGGCGTACAGAATCAAGTGGCACCATGATAATGACCTGAAAGTTTGTTACCCTATGCGCATCAATTGGAGACCCTCATGCCCAAGCCCCTGCGTGCCCGCCTGCTGCGCTACGCTCTCTACTTCTGCGCCGCCCTGCTCTGTTCTCTGCTCATTCTGTTATGGCAAGCCCCCACCCTCACCCAGCGCCACCTGCCGGCCTGGCTGGCCAAACACTACGGTCTGCACCTGAGCCTGGGGGAGATTGACGTCGGCCTGCGCCACCCCTCCCTCGCCATCGGCTCCACCACCCTGTTTGATGACCAGCAGCAGCCCCTCGTCGCTTTCGATCGCTTGCAGCTCACCCCCCTGATAGGGGAAAGCTGGCGCCAGCGCGCCCTGATCCTCGATGAGGCACTGCTGGTCAAGCCGACGGTCAATCTGGTGCGACTGGCGGATCGCGGCCAAGACGCTCGCTTCAACCTGACCGAGGCGCTGGCCAGCCTGCTTGCGCCGGGTGACGCCGCGACCACCGACAGTGGCGCCCCCCTGCTGGTGCAGATCAACCGGCTGGCAGCCGAGCAGGGTCACATCACCTATCAGGACAGCCGCAAGCAGAGCAGCCCCGGCTGGGTGCCCACCCTGGCCCTGAGCGGGCTCGACCTGCAATTGCCGACCTTCTCCACAGCCCCGGGCCGCGCCAACCCCTTCGTGCTAGGAGCCACCCTCAATAAGCAGAGTCCACTCAAGGCGAGCGGTGAGCTCGACATCATAAACGGCGCCGGCAAGGGCAAGATCAGCCTGGGCAAACTGGCGCTCGCCCCCTTCGCCCCGCTCTGGGCCCCTTATCTCGACGTCAAGCTGGCCAGGGGCGAAGCCAGTGCCGAAGTCTCCTACCAGATAACCGAGGGCAAGCAGGGGCTCAGCTGGCAGCTATCCAAGGGCAAGCTGACCCTCAATGACTGGCAACTCCAGCGCCGCAAGGGCGGCGAATTTGCCCGCTTCAAGCAGCTGGCGCTGACCGGCATCGCGCTCGACGGCAACAAGCAGGCGCTGCAGATCGACCGGGTGACGCTCAAGGCGCCGGCCGTCAGTGCCGTGCTAGATGCCAACCAGCAGCTGGATCTGGCGACCCTGCTTATCCCGCAGCCGCCGGTCAAAACCAGTAAAGCCGCCAAACCGGCCGCCCCGGCCAAACCCTGGCGCTGGAGCCTCAAGCAGACCCGCATCGAACAGGGCCAGCTCAAGCTGACCGAATCGAGCAGCGGCAAGCCGCTGCTGCGCGAGCTCTCCGCCCTGACGCTGGCCCTGGGTCCGCTGGGCAGTCAGAGCGGACAGAGCAGCCCGCTCACCTTGAGCGGGGCGCTCAACAACCAGGCAAAACTGGACTTTGACGGCGACCTCGCCCTGGCGCCCTTCAGCCTCAACGGCGAGATCAAGCAACAGGGTCTGCCGCTCAGCTGGGCCCAGCCCTATCTGCAAGATCTGCTGCGCATCCGCGTGCGCGATGGCCAGCTTGCCAGCCGCACCAAGCTGGCGCTGGCCACCGATGCCAAGGGGGCATTGAGCAAGCTGGAGCTGAGCGGCGGGCTCGACATCGATCGGCTCAACGTGCTGGATCGGGCCGACAACCAGCGCCTGCTGCAAATTGAGCAACTGCAACTGAGCGGCCTGCACTACGACGGCATCAGCCAGCAGGTGAAGATCGACGACATCCTGCTGCGCAAACCCTTCGCCCGCATCGAGATCAACGAGGACAGGGTCACCAACGTGCAGCAACTGCTGCTGCCGCAACCGGCCACGGCCAAGCCCGCCAGCAGCGGGCCGGCCCCCCGCGTCAGCATCGCCCAGGTGCGCACCGAGCAGGGCAACCTGCGCTTTGCCGATCGCAGCCTGAGCCCGGAATTCGTGGTGGACATCGCCTCCCTCAGTGGCCAGAGCCGCCACATCAGCAACATCCCGGGCCAGCGCTCCGAGCTGGCCTTCAACGGCAAGGTGGACCGCTATGCCCCGGTAACCATTCGCGGCGGCACCAACCTGCTGATCGAGCAGCCGGTGCTGGACGTGGCCGTCACCTTCAACAACCTGGAGCTCACCACCTTCACCCCCTACTCCAGCACCTACGCCGGTTACGCCATCGACAAGGGCCAGCTCTCCATGAAGCTCAACTACCAGTTGCACGGCAACCGGCTGGAGGGGGACAACGACATCACCATCAAGAAGTTGCAACTGGGGGAAAAGGTCAAGAGCGAGCAGGCCAAGGATCTGCCGCTGGGGCTGGCGGTTGCCCTGCTGAGCGATGCCAATGGCGTCATCCAGATGAACCTGAAGGTAAAGGGCAATCTGGATCAGCCTGACTTCAGCCTCGGCAACATCTTCTGGGACGTGCTTGGCAACACCCTGCGCAAGGCGGTCACCTCCCCCTTCTCGCTGCTCGCCTCCCTGGCGGGTGGCAGCGAGGATCTGGACGAGCTGCCCTTCCTGCCTGGTGAGCCGGATCTCACCCCCACCCAGCAGGAGAAGCTGACCAAGCTGGCACAGGCCCTCAAGGACAGACCCAAGCTCAGCATGAACATTCGCGGCAAGGTCAACTTCAACGAGGAGCGCCCCATATTGCAGCGCCAGAAGCTCGAGCGGGTGTTGGCCAAGATCACCGGCAACCCGGTGGATCTCGATCTGCTGGAGCAGGACCCCGCCATGCAATCGGCACTGGCAGAGGCCTATGAGGCGCGTTTCAACGAAGATCTCGGGGATCTGGCCGATCGGCTGAAGCTCGATGAAGCGAGTCCGGCCCTGCGCACCCAGGCGGTGCTCCTGCTGCGGGATCAGCAGCTCATCACCGCCAAGTCCCTGCGCAATCTGGCCATGCGCCGCGCCCAGAACACCAAGGAGTTTCTGGTAGACCGCCAGGGGATCGCGCCGGAGCGGCTATTTGTGCTGGACAGCCAGGTCAAGGAGGCCGACAAGGAGGCCAAGGTGGTGCTGACCCTGGATGATTGAGCCGGTGGCATCAGCAGGATGAGGGGGATGCCATTCCCCCTCTTCTTTGGGATTGAGCCCTCCTTTCGAGACCTGTTGCCAAGCGCATGCCCCGCGTTCCTTCTCTTCCCCCTTCATCCGGCCAGCCCTCTCGGCTATCCAGCAACAATCTGCGTCACTGCATAAGGCAAACTGCAGGACCCAAGCTCGCGTTCAACACTTTATCACCCCCATCCTGACCCCTTGTTTCAGATATCCATCTCGTCAGCTCACTCGCCCGGCGCAATGCCCCTTGCTCAACCATGCCGAAGCCGCGGACAGGCAGTCAGGTCGTTTGTATTGAACCGGTCATTGACGCCTCTTGTCTGATGGCATATGAGCGTATTTTTTGGACTCATGTGTGCTCAGGCTTGGCGATGGAAATAGGTAGACAGCGCGGCTCAGCCCATCGTCTCGAACTGTATGAAACTTTCAGAAACGTTCTGATCAATACAATTTTTCAACCTTGCTCGCACCATTCATTCACCTGTCATCTACCTGGATCGCACGAATGGTCAGCCGGGTAAAAAATTCCGTTATTTTTTTACTGTTTCGTCCCTTCCGCCTCTTGCCCGAGGCCAAGAGCCTGCCTAAAATCGCGCGTCTTTTATCAACCCCCACCTCTATTTTTGGAGAACGCCACGTGAGCGAAAAATTGGCCAACCCTGCCCCTCTGGGTCTGATGGGTTTCGGTATGACCACCATTCTGCTGAACATCCATAACGCAGGTTTCTTCCCCATCAGCGCCATGATCCTGGCCATGGGCCTGTGCTATGGCGGTCTGGCCCAGATCATCGCCGGTATCATGGAGTACAAGCGCGGCAACACCTTCGGTGTGACTGCCTTCATCTCCTACGGCACCTTCTGGTGGAGCCTGGTGTTCCTGCTGGTGATGCCGACCATGGGTCTGGCCGAAGCCACTCCGCACGCCTACATGGGCTGGTACCTGCTGATGTGGGGCATGTTCACCCTGTTCATGCTGATCGGGACCGTCAACTACCCGCGCGTGAAGCAGTTCGTGTTCGCCTCCCTGACCGTGCTGTTCTTCCTGCTGGCCGCCCGTGACTTCACCGGCAGCACCCTGATCGGCACCATCGCCGGTTTCGAAGGCATCATCTGCGGCGCCAGCGCCATCTACCTGGCCATGGCCACCGTGATCAACGAGCAGTTCGGCCGCACCGTGCTGCCGATCGGCGATCACAAAAAAGCCGCCGCCGTTCAGCTCAAAGCCGCTGCCTAAGCACCCGGCCGACACAGCTGTCACGAAAAAGGCACCCCGCGGGGTGCCTTATTGTTGGGCGCGATTTGCCAGGTTCACCCGACTAGCCGTGATACTCGGGCTCACCCGCCAGCAGTCGGGTCGCCGGAAAACGCGTCGCCGGCTGCTGGCCGAAGAAGCGGGTGAACTGCTGGTACACCGCCGGATAGGTATCGCGCAGGCGCAGCGGATCGGTAAAAAAGCACTCGCTGCACACCGCAAAGAACTCGGCCGGGTGCGAGGCGGCGTAAGGGTCGATGGCGGTAGGCTCATGGCGATCCAGCTGCGCCTGCATGGCATCGAATGCTGCCTGCAGCGCACTCGTCCACTGGCGCGGATCCATGCCTGCCGGCAGCGGCGGCGCCCCGTCGGCCTCCCCTCCCAGCATGTCGAGCTTGTGGGTCAGCTCGTGGATCACCAGATTGAAGCCGTCCCAGTCCCCGTCCTGCTGCAGCTCGCTCCAGGCCAGTACCAGCGGCCCCTGGGGCCAGGATTCGCCGGCGTTCTCCTCTTCCACCTCGCTCACCAGCCCGAACTCGTCCTGCACCTGCTGGCGGCGCACCACAGGCTCGGGGATCAGGATGATTTCGTGAAAGCCCCGATACCAGTCGAGCCCCAGATGCAGAATGGGCAGCGCCGCTTGCAGGGCCAGCACCGCCTGCTGGCGGGGGGTAAGCGTCACCCCGATCTGGGTGAGGGTCTTGCGGGCCAGCAGCTGCTGCGCCAACCCGATCAGGGTCTCCTCCTCCTCCCGGGAAAAGCCCTGCAAAATGGGCACTGCGGCCAGGGCCTGCTGCCACTCCAGGGCATCCGGCCCCTGCTCATCTTGCCGGGACGCACCACCAAACACACTTCGTAAGCGAGACCAGAACACGCAGACTCCTCTTGCTGATCAGACTGTTTTCACAAACCGTTTCGGACGCTCGACATACCCCTGCGCCAGATAGAAGCGATGGGCCCCTTCCCGCTTGAGGCTGCTGGAGAGCTCCAGCTGGCTGCACCCCCGCGCCTGTGCATGGCTCTCTGCCACGGCCAGCAGGGCGGCCCCCACGCCGCTTCCCCTTGCACCCTCATCGCGACCAGCGCCGAGATCAGGCCCCACTCTGGTGCAACGTGCAGCGGGTTCAGGCAATGCCACACCAAGACGCCTGCGATCCCCTCATCGAGGCAGGCCACCAACACCTCGCGAGCCGGATCTGGCGTCAGCCAGCGATCCCCCAACTCCTGTGGACTGACCGGGTAGCCCAGCTGGCCGAACAAGTCGGCCATGGCGGCCACATCCCCGGCGCAGGCCGGGCGGATCACCGCCGTCTCTCTCTCTGTTTGCATCCTTGGCCTCGATTTTGCTCTGCTTCTCCCCCACGGGCATGCCGATGAAAGAGGAGATGATACCGGGTTGACACCGCATTTTGTCCAACCACATCACGATTTGTTAATGTCAATTCACAAATTAACAAGGTGACAACATATTTCGCTAGGAAGCCCTTGCACAAATCGATATGTTAAAACCCGCGGACTGGCCAGTGGAAACTTCCGCCACCAACCGGCCCCCAATCATAACGAGTGACTCCAGGGTCACCTGAAATTTAAGGGAGCGGGGCAGAGACCCCGCCAACAAGACAGCACAACAAAGGAGTTGTTGTACATGAATGAGATCGTCAATGCCATCAATGGTGTGATTTGGAGCCCTGCGCTCATCTACCTGTGTCTGGGGGTAGGCCTCTACTTCTCCCTGCGCAGCCGCTTTTTGCAACTGCGTCACATCAAGGAGATGATCCGCTTGATGTTTGATGGCAAGAGCACGGATGCGGGGGTCTCCTCCTTCCAGGCGCTGGCCATGACCCTGGCCGGTCGCGTCGGTACCGGCAACATCGCCGGGGTCGCCACCGCCATCACCTTCGGTGGCCCGGGCGCCCTGTTCTGGATGTGGATGGTAGCCTTCCTCGGCGCCAGCTCCGCCTTCGTGGAGTCCACCCTGGGTCAGGTCTACAAAGAGAAGATCAACGGCGAATACCGCGGCGGCCCGGCCTTCTACATCGAGAAGGGACTTGGCATGAGCTGGTTCGCCTGGACCTTCGCCATCGCCACCATCTTCGCCTGCGGCGTGCTGCTGCCAGGGGTGCAGGCCAACTCCATCGGCGCCAGTCTGCAGACTGCATTTGATATCGATCCGAACGTCACCGCCGCCGGTCTGGCGCTGCTGCTCGGTTTCATCATCTTCGGCGGCGTCAAGCGCATCGCCAGCTTCGCCAGTACCGTGGTGCCCTTCATGGCGCTGGGCTACATCATCGTCGCCTGCGTCATCATCGCCCTCAACATCCATGCGCTGCCGGGCGTGATCCTGCTGATCTGGAAGAGCGCGTTCGGGATGGATGCCGGCTTCGGTGCCATTCTGGGTCTGGCCATCATGTGGGGGGTCAAACGCGGGGTCTACTCCAACGAAGCAGGCCAGGGTACCGGTCCGCACGCCTCCTCCGCTGCCGCGGTAAGCCACCCGGCCAAGCAGGGCCTGGTGCAGGCGTTCTCCGTCTACATCGACACCCTGTTCGTCTGCTCCGCCACCGGCTTCATGCTGCTCATCACCGGCCTCTACAACGTGCAGGGGCCGGATGGCGCGGCGCTCTACACCGGCATTGCCGGCGTGGCTGCGGGCCCAGGCTATGTGCAGACCGCCATGGAGAGCATGATGCCGGGCTTTGGCAGCATGTTCGTGGCCATCGCGCTGTTCTTCTTCGCGTTCACCACCATCGTCGCCTACTACTACATCGCCGAGACCAACATAGCGTTCGTCAACCGCAAGATTAACCGCCCCTGGCTCACCTTCCTGCTGAAGCTCGGCCTGATGGCGGCCATCGTCTACGGCACCGTCAAGACCGCCGATCTGGCCTGGGGCATGGGTGACATCGGGGTCGGCCTGATGGCCTGGCTCAACATCATCGCCATCCTGCTGCTGCAAAAGACCGCCTTCACCTGTCTGAAAGACTACGAGGCCCAGCAGGCCCAGGGGCTGGATCCGGTGTTCCACCCGGAGAAGCTCGGCATCAAGAACGCCGACTACTGGTCTGGTCACCGCTCCGAAGACAACCTGGAGCAGGAGAAATCCGGTCACTCGTTCGAGCCGGATCAGGATCGCAAGATCTCCTGATCGCTTAAGACTCACCCAACAAAAATGGCAGCCTCGGCTGCCATTTCTTTTGTTCATTCCTGTCTCTCAGAGCGCATTGCGGCGCGGCCCGAACGGCAGACGCCAGCGAAACAGGCTGTTGAGGGTGGCGCGCCACTGGTTGGGGCGTCCCAGGATCTGCTTTTGCAACCGGGTCTCTTCTTTGAGCATCGCCTCGTCGCTGCGGGCCCAGGCCTGGTTGTAGAGCTGCTTGATCCCCGCCAGCGCGTCGGGGGACTTGGTGATGAGGGTCCTCGCAAACTCCCGCGCCTGGGCCAGCGGATCGTCGCAGACCCGGCTCACCAGCCCGAGGGACTTGGCCTCCGGCGCCGGCAGCTCGCGCCCGCTCATGGCCAGCTCCATGGCGGTATCCACCCCCATCAGGTTGCGCAGGGTGACACTGCCGCTCATGTCGGGGATGATGCCCCACTTGATCTCCATCACCGAGAAGCGGCAATCGGGGGTGCTGAACCGAAAGTCGGCGCCAAGGGCGATCTGCAACCCACCGCCAAAGCAGACCCCCTGGGTCACGGCGATCACCGGCACCGGCAGCTGATGCCAGCCATAGGCCACCCGCTGGGCCAGGTTGGTGGCTTCATCCGCCTCGCGTTTTAAGATCTCGAGCGCCGCCACCGGCTGCTTGAGCATGGATTTCACATCCAGCCCGGCGCAAAAGGCCCGCCCCTCCCCGTGCAGGATCACCGCCCGTAACCCCTTGTGCTGACGCAACTGCTCGAGCACCCCGTCGATGGCGCTGAACATGGCCCTGTCCAGCGCATTGAGCTTGTCGCCCCGCGCCAGCATCACCTCGGCGATGCCGTCCCGGATCTCGCATTTGACCCTTGGTTTTTCCATTTTCCCCTGTCCTCTCCTGAGCTCACACTGGTCATACCACCACGTTATCAGAGTGTTATCATCAGGTACAGCGGCCCATGGGATCGGCTGGCCGTGCGACTAAAGTCGGCTGGCCGGCAGCACGCCGCTTTGTCAGACTGATTTGACGCCACCGGCCAAGGATTGCCATGACCACTCTGTTCAACTTTGCCCGTCCGCCGTTTGACTGCCTGAGCGAGCCTGAGCGCCAACAACTGGGGCAGGCCCTCTCCATCTGCTACTTTCGCGCCGGCCAGCCGGTGTTAAAGGCCGGCGACGCCCCGCCCGGCCTCTACCTCGTCATCAAGGGGGCGGTGGAGGAGTCGACCCCCCACCATCAGTTCGGCGACTACGGCGAAGGGGACATGTTCGACGTGCGCGCCCAGTTCGACGGCCACTGTCGCCACCAGTTCAACGCGCTGGAAGATCTGCTCTGCCAGCTGATCCCCCGCGACACCTTCCTGGCCTTGTGTGAAGGCAACGACGCCTTCGCCCGCTACTTCACCGCCAGCCTGGCACAGCGACAGCAGCTGCAGGAGCAGCGCGCCCAGCTGGGCCAGAAGAATCTGGCGGAGTTCATCCTGACCCGCATCGAACCCGGCCATCTGCAGCCGCCGCTCATCGTCGACAGCCGCCTGTCGCTCCTGGCCGCCACCGAGGCCATGGTGGCCAGGGGCACCGACTGCCTGCTCTACCCCGCCACGGACGGCAGCCTGAGCCTGGCAACCCGCAAGACCCTGCTGCACGCCCTCACCCTCAAGGGATTGCCGCTGACGGCGCCGCTGGCAGTGCTGACCCCCACCCCGCTGATCGGGCTGGCCCAGGGCAGCTATCTGTTCGATGCCCTGTTGCTGATGACCCGTCATCGCATCAAGCGGCTGGTTGTCTGGCAGGGACAGGAGGTGGCGGGGATCCTGCACCTGACCCAGGTGCTCGGCCTCTTCTCCACCCACTCCCACGTGCTGACCCTGCGCATCGCCCGCGCCGACACCCTGCCAGCACTGGAAGCGGTGGCCCGTGAACAGCAGCAGCTGACCCGCTCCCTGTTCGCCCAGGGGATCCACACCGCCTTCTTGATGAAGCTCATCGCCACCATCAACGAGCAGCTGATCGCCAAGGCCTTCGCGCTGGTGATCCCGCCCGAGGTGCAGGAGCGGGTCTGCCTGCTGATGCTGGGCTCGGAGGGGCGCGGCGAGCAGATCCTCAAAACCGATCAGGACAATGCCCTGATCCTGCCCGCCGACCTGTCCTGGCCCACCCAGCAGGCCGATCTGGCCGCCTTCAGCGAGCTGCTAGCCAGGCTCGGCTACCCGCCCTGCCCCGGCCGGGTGATGGTCAACAACCCCGCCTGGGTCAAACCCCTCGACGGCTGGCTGCAGGAGATCGAGCGGGCCTGCGTCGAAGCCAGGGAGGCGGATCTGCTCTGGCTGGCCACCCTGGCCGACGCCCACCCCATCGCGGGCGATCGCGCCCTCCTTCCCCCCGTTGCCCGCAAGTTGCGCGAGCAGCTGGCCGAGCGGGGAGATCTGCTGGCGGAGATGGTGCGACCGGCGGTCGCCTTTCACGCCCCCCTCACCCTGTTTGGCCGGCTGGAACGGGCACCGGAGGGGCTGGATCTGAAACGTGGCGGCCTCTTCCCGCTGGTGCACGGCATCCGCATGCTGGCGCTGGAAGCCGCCATCCTGGAGACCTCCACCCTGGGGCGGATCGAGGCGCTGGTGACGGCAGAGCGGCTCAGCGCCAGCTTTGGCGCCGATCTGGCGGAGGCGTTCAGACTGTTCGTGCGGCTCAGGTTGCGCAGCCAGCTCAAGGAGGGGGAGAGCCGGGTGCAGGTCAATGATCTCAGCCATGGCGAGCGGGACCTGCTGCGCCAGGCGCTGCATCAGGTGAAGAAATTCCAGCAGTGGCTCACCTTGCACTTTCGTCTGAGACAATAGCGTGTTGAGCCGCCTGCGTCGTCACTGGCTTGGCCGCCGCTTTCACGCCTCGGCGTTCGCCCCGCTCTTTGCCGCCCCCCCGGCCGACGAGTGGGTGGCCCTCGACTTCGAGACCACCAGCCTGGATCCCGACCGGGCCGAGATCGTCGCCATCGGGGCGGTGCGCATTCGGGGCAACCGGCTGCTTACCGGCGAAGCGCTCTCCCTGCGGGTGTTGCCACCCGGCAACCTCACCGCCGAGTCGGTGGTGATCCACGGTCTGCGCCATCAGGATCTGCAACAGGGCATGGAGCTGGAAGCCGCGCTGCATCAGCTGCTTGCCTTCATCGGCCCCCGTGAACTGGTGGGGTATCACATCGCCTATGATCTGCGCATCCTCAACCTGGCCTGCCGCAAGTTGTGGGGGCTGACCCTGGCGCAGCGAGGCATAGAAGTGAGCCGGCTCTACCACGATCACCTCTATCGCCGCTATCCTGAGGCCGTCATCGATCTTCATCTCGCGGCGATCTGCCACCATCTGGCACTTCCCCCCCTGCCCGCCCACGACGCCCTCAGCGACGCCATCACCGCGGCCCTCATCTTCCTGCGCCTGCATCAGGGCGGGCCACTGGCTTATCCCAAAGTCTAATTGTCCATAAATAACATTTGATTCACATTTTGGTTACATGGGCAGCTTAGGCTGCCCGGTAGGGAACCCCCTCATCCACCGCTGACACTCAACGTCATGGAGCACTGCAATGGAACAGCAACCTTATCTTCGGATCCAGCAAGATCCCAACTTCCAGGCGCTGGTCGCCAAGCGCCAGCGCTTTGCCTGGTCCCTCTCCATCCTGATGCTGGGGCTCTACCTGGCGTTCATCCTGCTCATCGCCTTTGCCCCCGGCTGGCTTGGCACCCCCTTGAGCGAAGGATCTTCCGTCACCCGCGGCATCCCGGTCGGAATAGGTCTCATCCTGTCCGCCTTCGTGCTGACCGGTGTCTACGTGTTTCGGGCCAACGGCGAGTTTGACGAACTGAACCAGAAGATCCTCAAGGGAGTGCAATCATGAAAGGCAAGTTTCTGCTGCTGCCGGCCCTGCTGGCATCGTTCCCCCTGCTGGCAGCCGATGCGCTGACTGGCGAAGTGCATCGCCAGCCCCTCAACATCCCGGCCATCATCATGTTCGTGGTCTTCGTGGCGGCGACCCTGTTCATCACCTACTGGGCCTCCAAGCGCAACCGCTCGGCCGCCGACTACTACGCCGCCGGCGGGCGCATCACCGGCTTCCAGAACGGTCTGGCCATCGCCGGTGACTACATGTCCGCCGCCTCCTTCCTCGGCATCTCGGCGCTGGTCTACACCTCCGGCTACGACGGTCTCATCTACTCCATCGGCTTTCTGGTGGGCTGGCCCATCATCCTGTTCCTGATCGCGGAGCGGCTGCGCAACCTCGGCAAGTACACCTTTGCCGACGTGGCCTCCTATCGCCTCAAGCAGACCGAGGTGCGCACTCTCTCCGCCAGCGGCTCGCTGGTGGTGGTCGCCCTCTACCTGATCGCCCAGATGGTCGGTGCCGGCAAGCTCATCGAGCTGCTGTTCGGCCTGCAATACCACGTGGCCGTGGTGCTGGTCGGCATCCTGATGGTGCTCTACGTGCTGTTTGGCGGCATGCTGGCCACCACCTGGGTGCAGATCATCAAGGCGGTGATGCTGCTCTCCGGTGCCAGCTTCATGGCCATCATGGTGATGAAGTCGGTCAACTTCGACATCGGCACCCTGTTCAGTGAAGCGGTCAAGGTGCACGAGAAGGGCATCGCCATCATGAGCCCGGGCGGCCTGGTCGCCGATCCCATCTCCGCCATCTCGCTGGGTCTCGCCCTGATGTTCGGTACCGCCGGCCTGCCCCACATCCTGATGCGCTTCTTCACCGTGAGTGACGCCAAAGAGGCCCGCAAGTCGGTGTTCTATGCCACCGGCTTCATCGGCTACTTCTACATCCTCACCTTCATCATCGGCTTTGGCGCCATCCTGCTGGTCAGCACCAACCCCGACTTCAAGGATGCCACCGGCGCCCTGCTCGGCGGCACCAACATGGCGGCCATTCACCTGGCCGATGCGGTAGGTGGCAGCCTGTTCCTGGGCTTCATCTCCGCCGTGGCGTTTGCCACCATACTGGCGGTGGTGGCCGGGCTGACCCTGGCCGGTGCCTCTGCGGTCTCCCACGACCTCTATGCCAGCGTCATCAAGAAGGGCAAGGCCAACGAAGCCGACGAGCTGCGCGTCTCCAAGCTCACCACCATAGTGCTGGGTGTGGTCGCCATCGGGCTGGGCATCCTGTTCGAGAAGCAGAACATCGCCTTCATGGTGGGACTGGCCTTCTCCATCGCCGCCAGCTGCAACTTCCCGGTGCTGTTCCTCTCCATGTTCTGGTCACGCCTGACCACCCGCGGCGCCGTCTATGGCGGCTGGCTGGGGCTGGTGAGTGCAGTCAGCCTGATGATCCTGGGCCCGACCGTGTGGGTGAAGGTGCTGGGTCACGCCCAGGCCATCTTCCCCTACGAGTACCCCGCCCTCTTTTCAATGGGGCTGGCGTTTGTCGGGATCTGGTTCTTCTCGGTGACCGACAAGTCACAAAATGCCGCCGACGAGCACGCCAAGTTCTTCCCGCAGTTCGTCCGCTCCCAGACCGGGCTTGGCGCCGCCAGCGCCAGCTCCCACTGAGCCTTCCATTGACAGTTGCAAGCCGGCCTCAGGGCCGGCTTTTTTCATGCCGACAGACAGCGGTTAGTGCCCGTTGCTGTCCGAACGACGCGGCCATGGCCGCCAGGGTGCGCGAGTGCCCAGCACCACCATCCAAATCCCCCCTGCAATAGACCCGGATCACAGTTCTTGCTAAAACTTTCGGGGGATCTGTGCCATAATGCGCGCCATTTGACAGATCAACCGGGACATTCCAGTGCTTTCAAGCAACAACATCACCATGCAGTTCGGCGCCAAGCCGCTGTTTGAGAACATCAGCGTCAAGTTTGGCGGCGGCAACCGCTACGGCCTCATCGGCGCCAACGGCTGTGGCAAGTCCACCTTCATGAAGATCCTCGGCGGCGATCTGGAGCCCACTGGCGGTAATGTGAGCCTGGACGTCAACGAGCGGATCGGTAAGCTGCGTCAGGATCAGTTCGCCTACGAAGAGATGCGCGTACTGGACGTGGTCATGATGGGTCACACCGAGCTGTGGGCCGCCATCGCCGAGCGCGACGCCATCTATGCCAACCTGGAAGCGACCGACGACGACTACATGAAGGCCGCCGAGCTGGAAGGCCTGGTCGCCGAGTATGACGGCTATACCGCCGAAGCGCGCGCAGGCGAGCTGTTGCTGGGTGCCGGCATTCCCATCGAGCAGCACAACGGCCCCATGAGCGAAGTGGCACCGGGCTGGAAACTGCGGGTGCTGCTGGCACAGGCGCTGTTCTCCAACCCCGATATCCTGCTGCTGGACGAACCGACCAACAACCTGGACATCAACACCATTCGCTGGCTGGAACAGGTGCTCAACGATCGCGAGAGCACCATGATCATCATCTCTCACGACCGTCACTTCCTGAACTCCGTCTGCACCCACATGGCGGATCTGGACTACGGCGAGCTGCGCGTCTACCCGGGCAACTACGACGAGTACATGACCGCCGCTACCCAGGCCCGTGAGCGTCTGCTGGCCGACAACGCCAAGAAGAAGGCCCAGATCGCCGATCTGCAATCTTTCGTCTCCCGTTTCAGCGCCAACGCCTCCAAGTCCAGCCAGGCCACCTCTCGCCTCAAGCAGATCGACAAGATCAAGATTGAGGAAGTGAAGGTCTCCAGCCGTCAGAACCCCTTCATCCGCTTCGAGCAGGAGAAGAAGCTCTACCGCAACATCCTGGAGATCGAAGGCGTTTCCAAGGGTTATGGCGACGGCCCCCTGTTCAAGGGGCTCAACATGATGCTGGAAGTGGGCGAGAAGGTAGCCATTCTGGGTACCAACGGTATCGGTAAATCCACCCTGATCAAGACCCTCGTTGGGGCACTGGCACCGGATACCGGCACCATCAAGTGGTCCGAAAACGCTCAGATAGGCTACTACGCCCAGGATCACGCCGAGGACTTCGACACCGACCTCAATGTGTTCGACTGGATGGCCCAGTGGAAACAGGAGAACGAAGACGAGCAGGCCGTACGCTCCGTGCTGGGCCGTCTGCTGTTCTCCCAGGACGACATCAAGAAGCCGGTCAAGGTGCTCTCCGGTGGTGAACAGGGCCGCATGCTGTTCGGCAAGCTGATGATGCAGCGCCCCAACATCCTGATCATGGATGAACCGACCAACCACCTGGACATGGAATCCATCGAATCCTTGAACCTGGCGCTGGAGATGTACAAGGGCACCCTGATCTTCGTCTCCCACGACCGTGAGTTTGTCTCCTCCCTGGCGACTCGCATCCTGGAGCTGACCGAGAACGGCATCCGCGATTTCGGCGGCACCTACGAGGATTACCTGCGTACCCAGGGCGTGGTGTAACCCCGACCTTCAGGCAGCACGATAAAAACCGGCACGCGTTGCCGGTTTTTTTATGCCTGTTGGCAAGGCTCCCTCTTGGGATGCAGACCAGAAGAGCCAAGGGTTTGGCTCTCGCAGCTTATCTTCGGCCTGGCAGCTGGTCTTCGGCCAGAAGGGGCAGCACATCCCACCCCTTCTGCCGCGCGCAGATAAAAAAACGGCCCCATCAAGGGGCCGTTCTCATATCGACTGGGATCGGTTCGACTTATTCGACCGTGGCTTCCACGTCGATGAAGTACTCGATCTTGGCAGACTTGCGCAGCTCGTCGATGAGAGACTTGTAGCTCACCTGAGCCTTGCCCTGACCCAGCTGGCCTTGCAGCAGCTTGGCCATGCCGGACGGCTCCTTGGCGACGGTCACCTTGTCCAGGGCCACCACCACGCGGTCGCCATTGGCTTCGGTCACCAGCTCGACGCTCGGCTTGCCATCGACCGGATGAGGCATGCGGAAGGCCTGTGCCACTAGGTTCTGATCCAGATCCTGGGCGAAACGGGCGACGCCATCGTGGCTCTCCACCTTCAGACCCAGTGCAGTCAGCTCGGGCTGGATGTTCTCACCGGCCTTGAGCTTGTCCAGCAGACCCTGCGCCTTGCCACGGGCCACTTCACTGGCCTTGTCGTGCTTGATGGCGGCAATCACCTGCTCTTTCACCTCCGCCAGCGGCTTGGCCGCTTTCGGCTGGTGACCGGTGATGTGCATCACCAGCGCCTTGCCGTCAGCCAGTTCGATCACGTCGGAGTTGGTGTTGTCATCGCGCAGCTGCTCGGAGAAGGCCGCAGAGAGCGCCTTGGGATCATTGAGCGGTGCCGGGGCATCAGCCTGGCTGAAGTAACCGGTGGACTGCACCTTGAGGCCCATGGTCTCGGCGGTCAAGTCCAGCGAGTCCGGGTTCTCGAAGCTGCTGTCGGCCATCTTCTGCTGCTCGGCAAAGAACAGCTCCTTGGCCTTGTCGCTCTGCAGACGGCTGATGGTCTCTGCCTTCACATCGGCAAACGGCTTGGTCTGGGCCGGTTCAACCCCCAGCAGCTTGATGACGTGGAAGCCGAACGGGCTCTTGACGACGGCGGAGAGATCGCCGGCCTTGGCCAGGGCAAATGCCGCCTTCTCGAAGGCCGGATCCATCACCCCTTTCTCGAACCAGTCCAGCTCGCCGCCCTTCTTGGCGGAGAAGGTATCGGAGGAGTCGGCCTTGGCCAGCGCGGTGAAGTCGTCACCCGCCTTGGCTTTCGCCAGTACGGCTTCAGCCTTCTGCTCGGCGGCTTTCTCGTCCTTGCCAAACGGGATCAGGATATGAGCCACATGACGACGCTCGGCACGCTGGAACAGATCCTGGTGCTGATCGTAGTAGTCCTGGGCATCCTGCTCGCTCACCTTGACGTCTTTGCCAAGGGTGGCGGCGTCCAGCAGCAGATAGTCGACCTTGACCTGCTCGTCGTTCATGAAGCGGTTGCTGTTGGCCTTGTAGTACTGCTCCACCTCTTCATCGGAGACTTTTACGTCACCCAGATAGGCGGAGGCGGCCAGGCGCACCAGACGCAGGTCGCGAGTCTGGTTGTAGAGCTTGTCCAGTTGCTCGGCTTCACCCTTAAGCGCAAATTCGGTGCCCAGCAGGGCGCCCATCAGTTGCTGACGCACCATGTCCTGGCGCAGGGAGTCACGGAACATCTCGGGGGTCATGCCGGCACGGCGGATCAGCTGCAGGTAGCGATCGTTGTTGAACTTACCCTCTTCGGCAAACTCGGGCATGGCGACGATGGCCTGCTTGATCTGCTCATCGCTGACCCGCAGACCCAGTTCACGGGCCTTGCTGTCAAACAGGGCCTGATCGATCAGTCTGTCCAGTACGCCGCGGCGGAACTGTTTCATGTAATCTGGATTGGCGGCCAGCTGATTGAAGGACTCCCCCATTTGGGACTCCATGCGGGCGCGCTCGTTGCGGTAGGCATTTTCCAGTGCCGCGGCAGTGATATCCGTGCCGTTGACGGTGGCGGGGGCGGTACGGGCCGGACCGTTCAGATAGCTACCTACACCGGCCAAGGCAAAGGAGAGGATGATCAGGCCCAAGATAACCTTGGCCACCTTGCCCTGCGCCCCTTCGCGTAGTTTATCCAACATCATGTTTGTACTTATGCTCCCGAACTCGATGGGCGTAAATAATGAAAAGGCGCACCGATTGCGATGCGCCTTGGTCAATCAGTATGAGGGAGAGCCCTCTCACTTGTCTGGTCTGTGACCAAGGACGGTAGCCGATGTAGAATCAGCGCCCGGCTTAGTTGACCGCGTCTTTCAGGGCCTTACCGGCTTTGAAGGCAGGAACTTTACCAGCGGCGATTTCGATGGTCGCGCCAGTTTGCGGGTTACGGCCAGAACGGGCAGCACGTTCGCGCACGGCGAAAGTACCGAAACCAACCAGAGCAACCTGGTCACCCTCTTTCAGCGCTTCACCGACGGCGTCAATGAAAGCATCCAGCGCACGGCCAGCAGCGGCTTTGGAGATATCAGCACCGTCTGCAATCTTGTCAATCAGTTGAGATTTATTCACTCTTATATTCCCCTTTTATCGAACATCGCTGCGGCGCCGATTTCCCTGGCCACAACAAGTGGAGGTTTTATAGCAAGCCTCCTGATCAGTTGCAAGTGACAATCTGGCGCAAACCCGCGCCACATCACGCCTTGCGACTCATCATGAGTTCCCGATCGGTGGTCAAGGCTACTTCCGTTATCCGGAGCATGCAAGCCTTAACCACCGCCCGAATGCGCCAAATTTGCGGCGCATCAACATTTATATGACAGAAACGCGCTCAAACCCTTGCGGATTGTCCTGCAACGCCAGTTCCAGCACCTCATCAATCCAGCGAACCGGATGAATTTCAAGGTCTTGTTTGACGTTGTCCGGGATCTCCTCGAGGTCCCGCTCGTTCTCTTTCGGGATCAGCACACGCTTGATGCCACCACGATGAGCCGCCAGCAGCTTCTCTTTGAGACCGCCGATGGGCAGCACTTCGCCGCGCAAGGTGATCTCCCCCGTCATGGCCACATCAGCACGAACCGGATTACCGGTCAAGCTGGAGACCAGGGCGGTACACATGGCGATACCGGCGCTAGGACCATCTTTGGGGGTGGCCCCTTCCGGTACGTGCACGTGGATGTCGCGCTTCTCGTAGAAGTCCGCATTGATGCGCAGCTTCTCGGCACGGGCCCGCACCACCGTCATGGCGGCCTGGATGGACTCCTGCATCACGTCACCAAGGGAGCCTGTGTAGGTGAGCTTGCCCTTGCCCGGCATGTTGGTGGTCTCGATGGTGAGCAGATCGCCCCCCACTTCGGTCCACGCCAGACCACAGACCTGACCCACCTGGTTCTGGTCGGTCGCCTTGCCGTAGTCGAAACGCTGCACCCCGAGGAACTCCTTGAGGTTGGCCTGATTGACCTGAACATGCTTGATGCTCTTGTCCAGCAGGATGCGCTTGACCGCTTTGCGACAAATCTTGGAGATCTCGCGCTCCAGGCTACGCACCCCCGCCTCGCGGGTGTAGTAGCGGATCACCCCGACCAGGGCGGAATCCTCGATGGTGATCTCGGACTCTTTCAGGCCGTTGCGCTGGATCTGCTTGGAGACCAGATGCTGCTTGGCGATGTTGAGCTTCTCGTCTTCGGTGTAACCGGACAGACGGATCACTTCCATCCGGTCCAGCAGCGGACCCGGGATGTTCATGGAGTTGGAGGTGGCCACGAACATCACGTCCGACAGGTCATAATCCACTTCCAGGTAGTGATCGTTGAAGCTGTTGTTCTGCTCGGGATCCAGCACTTCCAGCAGGGCGGAGGCGGGATCGCCGCGCATGTCCGAGCTCATCTTGTCGATCTCGTCGAGCAGGAACAGCGGGTTCTTCACGCCGACTTTTGCCATCTTCTGGATGAGCTTGCCGGGCATGGAACCGATGTAGGTACGACGATGACCGCGGATCTCCGCCTCGTCACGCACGCCGCCGAGCGCCATGCGCACATATTTGCGACCGGTGGCCTTGGCGATGGACTGACCGAGCGAGGTCTTGCCCACACCGGGAGGCCCAACCAGACAGAGGATGGGGCCCTTGAGCTTGTTCACCCGCGCCTGCACCGCCAGATACTCGAGGATGCGATCCTTGACCTTCTCCAGGCCATAGTGATCAGCATCCAGCACCTCTTGCGCCTTGCCCAGGTCTTTCTTGACCTTGGAACGCGCCTTCCACGGCACCTGCACCATCCAGTCGACGTAGCTGCGCACCACGGTGGCTTCCGCCGACATGGGGGACATCATCTTCAGCTTGGCAAGCTCGGCTTGCGCCTTCTCACGGGCATCTTCCGGCATGCCGGCCTCTTCAATCTTGCGATTGAGGGCCTCGAACTCATCCGGACTGTCTTCCAGCTCACCCAGCTCTTTCTGGATGGCCTTCATCTGCTCGTTGAGATAGTACTCGCGCTGGCTCTTCTCCATCTGCTTCTTGACCCGGGAGCGGATGCGCTTCTCGACCTGCAGCAGGTCGATCTCCGACTCCATCATGGCCATCAGAAACTCGATGCGCTCGGACACAGAGGCGATTTCCAGCACCTTCTGCTTGTCTTCGAGCTTGAGCGGCATGTGGGCAGCCATGGTATCTGCCAGGCGCGCCGCGTCGTCGATCGCCGAAATCGAGGTGAGCACCTCGGGCGGGATCTTCTTGTTGAGCTTGATGTAACCTTCAAACTGACCGATGGCAGAACGTACCAGCACGTCCTGGTCCTTCTCGTCGATCGCCTTGGAGGCGATGTACTGCGCCTCGCCAACGAAGAAGTCCCGGTCGTCGATCATCCGCTCAAGACGGGCACGCTGGCCCCCTTCCACCAGCACCTTGACGGTGCCGTCGGGCAGCTTGAGCATCTGCAGAATATTGGCCACTGTCCCGACGGAGAAGATCTCCTCCACCGTCGGCTCATCGGTTGACGCATCCTTCTGGGCCACCAGCAGAACTTTCTTGTCCTGCTCCATGGCCGCTTCCAGACAGCGAATGGATTTTTCCCGCCCCACAAAGAGTGGAATGACCATGTGGGGATAAACCACCACGTCACGAAGAGGCAGGACGGGAATCTCGATGCGTTCTGAACGCTCTAGGTTCATATATGTCCTCTCGGCTTGTTATACCGTTGGCAAAGCGCTTGGCTGAGTATATGGGGGCGCTTAGATGAGATTCAATCGCCGAAACCGCAAAAAGCATGAAAGGGGCAAAAAGCCCCTTTCATTTGATTAAAAATCAGACATTTACTCTGATGCGGCGGCCTGGGTCTCGGGATTTTCGTAGATCATCAAGGGCGCGGAGTCCCCCTTGATCACGGTCTCGTCGATCACCACCTTGCTGACACCGTCCAGCGACGGCAGGTCATACATGGTATCCAGCAGCACGGCTTCCACGATGGAACGTAGACCGCGAGCGCCGGTTTTGCGCTCCATCGCCTTGCGGGCGATGGCGTTCAAGGCGTCATCACGGAACTCCAGCTCCACCCCTTCTAGATCGAACAGCGCAGCATACTGCTTGGTCAGCGCGTTCTTCGGCTCTTTCAGGATCTGGATGAGGGCAGCCTCGTCCAGCTCGGTCAGGGTCGCGACCACCGGCAGACGGCCGATGAACTCGGGGATCAGACCGTATTTGATCAGATCTTCCGGCTCCACTTTGGCAAAGCTCTCGCTCAGGGTCGCCTTGGCGCTCTTGGACTTGACCTCGGCACCAAAGCCGATGCCGGTGCCCTTGACGGAGCGCTGCTCGATCACCTTGTCCAGACCGGCGAAGGCGCCACCGCAGATGAACAGGATCTTGGAGGTATCGACCTGCAAGAACTCCTGCTGCGGGTGCTTGCGACCACCTTGCGGCGGCACGGAAGCGATGGTCCCTTCGATCAGCTTGAGCAGGGCCTGCTGCACCCCTTCCCCGGAGACGTCGCGGGTGATGGAGGGGTTGTCCGACTTGCGGGAGATCTTGTCGATCTCGTCGATGTAGACGATGCCGCGCTGGGCCTTCTCCACGTCGTAGTCGCACTTTTGCAGCAGCTTCTGGATGATGTTCTCCACATCCTCGCCCACGTAACCGGCTTCGGTCAGGGTGGTGGCATCGGCCATGGTGAACGGCACATCCAGCAGACGGGCCAGGGTTTCGGCCAGCAAGGTCTTGCCGCTGCCGGTCGGACCGATCAGCAGGATGTTGGATTTGCCCAGCTCTACACCACCGGACTCGCTGCCGCTGCGCAGCCGCTTGTAGTGGTTGTAGACGGCTACCGCCAGCACCTTCTTGGCGTACTCCTGCCCGATCACATAGTCATCCAGATGAGCGCGGATTTCATGAGGGGTCGGCAGCTCGCTACCATCGCGCTTGGGCGAGATCTCGCGGATCTCCTCGCGGATGATGTCGTTGCACAGCTCGACGCACTCATCACATATGTAGACGGAAGGGCCAGCGATCAGCTTGCGCACTTCATGCTGGCTTTTGCCGCAAAAAGAGCAGTAAAGCAGCTTATCACCCTCACCCTTGCGTTTTTCTGTCATTCAGCAACCTCGTTTTATCAATAGAGGATGGATTGTCCTGTTGAGTTTACAACAGTCCGGAACACCCTGCCCATGCCTGATCTGCCGATTGAGGGCATCACCAAATCAGATGATGTCCTCAATGATGGTACGGGCTAGCTCGTGGCTCAGCCGCGGCGGCTCAGGACACCATCAACCAGACCATAGGCCACGGCCTGCTCGGCGGACATGAAGTTGTCACGGTCGGTGTCACGCTCGATGGTTGCCATGTCCTGTCCGGTATGGAAGGCAAGACGCTCGTTCAGGGTATTCTTGATCTTCAGGATCTCCTGGGCGTGGATCTGGATGTCAGATGCCTGGCCCTGGAAACCGCCAAGCGGCTGGTGGATCATCACGCGGGCATTGGGCAGGCAGAAACGCTTGCCCTTGGCACCACCGGCCAGCAGGAAGGCGCCCATGGAGCAGGCCTGCCCCATGCACACAGTGCTGACGTCCGGCTTGATGAACTGCATGGTGTCATAAATGGACATGCCGGCCGTGACGGCCCCACCCGGAGAGTTGATGTAGATGCTGATGTCCTGATCCGGATTTTCGGACTCCAGGAACAGCAGCTGAGCCACCACCAGATTCGCCATATGGTCTTCGACCTGACCGGTCAGGAAGATCACCCGCTCCTTCAGCAGACGAGAATAGATGTCGTAGGAACGCTCCCCTTTCGCGGTTTGCTCTACCACCATCGGGATGAGCGCATTGCGTGGGGATTCAGTCACATCGTTATAGTTCTTGTACATAAGGCATTGTCCCTAAAATAAAATGGCCCGAGTGGAGATCACACGAGCCATTATACTTAACAGTCTTGACCTTAAGTCAAATGTTCTTAGGCAGCGGCACCGGACTTGTTGATCACTTCGTCAAATGCAACTTCCTTCTCGGTCACCTGGGCCTTGGACAGGATCAGGTCGATGGCTTGATCTTCAACTGCCAGGTTGCGAACACCGTTCAGCATCTGTTCGTTCTTCTGGTAGTACTCGATCACTTCCTTCGGATCTTCGTAGGCAGTGGCCATGGATTCGATGATGCTGTTGACGCGCGCTTCATCAGCCTTGATCTCGTTGGTACGGATCACGTCGCCCAGCAGCAGACCTACGCGTACACGACGCTCGGCCTGGGCCTGGAACAGTTCGGCCGGCAGTTCAGGTGCGTTGCCGCCCTGGAAGCCGCCGAAACGCTGCAGCGCCTGCTGACGCAGGGCATCGATTTCCTGAGCAACGGCAGCCTTCGGCAGATCGATCTGGTTGGCTTCAACCAGGCCGTTCAGCACCTGCTCTTTCACACTGTTTTTCAGGGCTTGAGCCAGTTCGCGCTCCATGTTCTTGCGCACTTCGGCTTTCAGCTCTTCAACGCTGCCGCTCTCGATGCCGAAACGCTTGACGAACTCTTCGGTCAGCTCAGGCAGGATCTGCTCTTCCACCTTGTTCAGCTTGGAAGCGAACTTGGCAGCTTTGCCTTTCAGGTTTTCAGCGTGGTAGTCAGCCGGGAAGGTCACGTCGATGGTGAACTCGTCGCCTGCTTTCTTGCCCATGATGGCGTCTTCGAAGCCAGGGATCATGCGACCGGCACCCAGTACCAGGTTGAAGCCTTCGGCCTTGCCGCCGTCGAACTCTTCACCGTCGATGGAACCGACGAAGTCCATGGTCACACGCATGCCATCGGCAGCGGCGGCGTCCACTTCACTCCAGGTAGCGTGCTGCTTGCGCAGGGTGTCGATCATGTTGGCCAGATCTTCATCCTTCACGGTAGCAACCGGCTTCTCGACCTTGATGGTCTCGAGGCCAGCAACTTCGAACTCCGGATACACTTCGAAAGTGGCGGTGAATTCGAAATCCTGACCCTCTTTGATCTCTTTCGGATCCATGGTCGGGGCACCGGCCGGGCTCAGTTTGTTGTCGATGATGGCCTTGATGAAGTTGCTCTGCATCATTTCGTCAGCAACGCGAGCATGAGCCATGGCGCCGAACATTTTCTTGATGATGGCAACCGGAGCCTTGCCAGGACGGAAACCGTCGATGCGACGGGTTTTGGCCAGGCCGTTCAATTCTTTGCGCACGGCGGCGTCAACGGTAGCGGCCGGTACGGTGATGGTAAGACGGCGTTCCAGACCCTGGGTTGTCTCTACAGAAACTTGCATTCTTCTACCTCGTTCAACTCAGCACTGCGTGCTGACCCTTTATTGCCCCTGGGCAAAGCCCGGAGTCTTCCTGTTTATAAAGACAACGACTGTCTTTGTGATGAGAAAATATGACGCGACATTATAGCGGCGCACTTTGATCGAGTCGAGCCACACGTCCCCAAACCGGGCTGGCAATGGCACAATTCGCGCAAAACTGCCCCTTATATGGGGAAAACCGAGCCCGACTTCAAGGATGCAGACTGCAAGAATTTGCACTTGCTCACCTTTTTTCGTGCAAGAGCCTACTTTTTCATCTCATCAGCCGGCAGACCGGCCGCGGCGTGCAAGCTGCGACCCAAATTGTCCGCCCCGCCCCTTCAACCATTGCGTCCATGACCATCGCTCGTTATGGTGGCAGCCATCTTGATAAGTCTGGAGTCACCGACATGGCCTTTTTCCGCTTCTTGTTCAATCTGCTCTGGTTCGTACTGGGAGGCGTCTTCATGGGGCTGGCCTGGTGGCTGGCCGGACTGCTCTGTTTCATCTCCCTCATCGGCATCCCCTGGGGACGCGCCTGCTTCGTCATCGGCACCTTCACCTTCTTCCCGTTTGGCAAGCAGGCGGTCAACCGCAAGACCATGACGGGGATGAGCGACATGGGCACCGGTACCATGGGGCTGATTGGCAACATCATCTGGTTCGTGCTGATCGGGATCTGGCTGGCCATCGGCCACATCGCCTCGGCGCTGGCCTGCTTCGTCACCATCGTCGGCATCCCGTTCGGCATTCAGCACCTCAAGCTGGCGCTCATCAGCCTGGCCCCCATCGGCCAGATGATCGTCACCAATCAGGAAGCCGAATCCGGTCGCTATATTCGTTAAGGGCGATGCCGACAGCCGCAAAAAAGGGCAGACTAGGGTCTGCCTTTTTTCATTGCCATCTTTGAGGTACCCCATGCTGCCCAGCCACTTCTTCGCCAATCTAGCCCGCATGAAGCTCATCTACCGCTGGCCGCTGATGCGCAACATCCAACCCGAGAACATCGCCGAGCACAGCCTGCAGGTGGCCATGGTGGCCCACGCCCTCGGTCTCATCAAAAACCGGCTCTTTGGCGGCAGTGTGGATGCCGATCGCGCCGCCGTGATGGCCCTTTATCACGACAGCAGCGAGGTGCTGACCGGCGATCTGCCCACCCCGGTCAAGTACTTCAATCCCGAGATTGCCCGCGAATACAAGAAGATTGAGCTGGCGGCCGAGCAGCGCCTGCTGGGCATGTTGCCGCCTGAGCTGGTCGAGGATTTTCGCCCGCTGCTGGACTCGGGTGCCCAGGACGGCGAGCTGGCCAGGTTGGTGAAGGATGCCGACACTCTCTGCGCCTATACCAAGTGTCTGGAGGAGATCAACGCCGGCAACCGGGAGTTCGAGCCGGCGCGCAAGCGCCTCGAGCAGATGCTGGCCGCCCGGATGAGCGGCGAGATGCGCTACTTCATCGACATCTTCGTGGCGAGCTTCTCGCTTCCGCTCGATGAACTCAACGCCCACTGAGCCAGCCAGCACCCCTCGAAACAGCAGGACCCGCCGGTTTGCGCCGGCGGGTCCTTCGTTTTTCTCAGCAGACAAGATGCCGCGTATCAGTGTCCCAACTCGCGGGACGGCACCAGCCCGCTCGCCCGCCAGGCGGGATAAAGGGTCGCCACCAGGCTCATCAGGATGGCGGCGCCGGTCACGATGAGCAAGTCCTGCATGTGCAGCTCGGTCGGCAGAAAGTCGATGAAGTAGATATCCGGATTGAGGAAACGGTGCCCGATCACCCCTTCGATGGCGCTCAGGATCTGGGTCAGCTTGCTGGAGAGCAGGCCGCCCAGCAGGGCGCCGAGCAGAGCCCCTGCCACCCCGTTCACCATCCCCTGAATGACGAAGGTGAGCCGGATCTGGCCCGGGCTCGCCCCCATGGTCTTCAAGATGGCGATCTCGCTGCGCTTCTCGTTCACCGCCATCACCAGGGTGGAGACGATGTTGAAGCAGGCCACCGCCACCACCATCAGCATCACCACGTACATCACGGTGCGCACCATCTGGATGTCCTGATAGAGATAGCCCTGGCGGCTCATCCAGCTGCTGATGTAGACGTAGTGCGGAAACTTCTGGGCGGCCGCCACCGTGATGGACTGCGCCTTGAGCACGTCGTTCACCTTGAGACTGAAGCCCTCCACCGCACTACCCATGCCGGTGATGGCCTGGGCATCGGCCAGATGCATGAAGCCGAGCACCCCATCGAGCTGGCCGCCGATCTCGAGCAGCCCCACCACCTTGAGGGTCTCCCGCTTCGGGTTCTTGATGCCGGTGGCATCGCCCCCCTGGGGCAGCAGCAGGGTGACGGTATCCCCTATCTTGACCCCCAGCTTGTCGGCGATGGTTTTGCCGAGGATGAGGCCGTGCTCGCCGGCTTGCAGCTCGCGCAGGCCGCGCCCCGTCATGTAGTTGCCCGCATCGGAGAGATTGGCCTCGAGCTCCGGCAGCACGGCGCGCACTTGCAGCCCCTTGAGGGCGCTGCCGTGCTCCAGCAAGCCGTCGAGCCGGATCACCGGGGCGGCAGCCTCCACCCCGGGCTGGGCCAGCAGGTAATCCCGCAGCTTGGGCCAGTTGGGGAGCGGCGCCTCCATCCCCATCAGCTCGCCGTGGGGCACCACGGAGAGCACCCGGTTTTTGAGCTCCCGCTCAAAACCGTTCATGGCGGAGAGCCCCAGGATCAGCGCCATCACCCCGAGAGCGATGCCGATGAGGGAGGAGGCGGAGATAAAGGCGATGAAGCCGTTGCGACGGCGGGAGCGGCTGTAACGCAGGCCCAGAAACAGGGGCAGCGGTTTGAACATCAGGCGACCTCCGCCATCACGCCGCTCACCAGGGTCACCCGGCGATGGAGCTTGGCCGCCAGGCTCAAGTCGTGGGTCACCACCACGAACGCGGTGCCGAGCTCGCGGTTGAGCTCGCAGAGCAGCTCATAGACGGCGGTGGCGCTGGCGTGATCCAGGTTGCCGGTGGGCTCGTCCGCCAGCACCAGGCTGGGTTCGTTGACCAGGGCGCGGGCGATGGCCACCCGCTGGCGCTCACCACCGGAGAGCTCGGACGGTCTGTGGTTGAGACGATGGGAGAGCCCCACCCGCCCCAGCATCTTGCTCGCCTTCTCGGTGGCGCTCGTCACCGACTCGCCGGCGATCAGCAGCGGCATGGCAGCATTTTCCAGCGCACTGAATTCGGAGAGCAGGTGGTGGAACTGGTAGACAAACCCCAGCTCCTGGTTGCGAAACTTCGCTTGGGTGCGGCTGTCCCAGCGATGGATATCCTGCCCCTTGAACAGCACGGCGCCGCTGGAGGGGTTGTCGAGCGCCCCCATCAGGTGCAGCAGGGTGGTCTTGCCGGAGCCCGAGCTGCCCACCACCGCCAGCATCTCGCCGGGCGCCACACTAAGATCGATGCCCTTGAGTACCTGGGTCTCCAGATCGCCCTCTTTGTAGACATGATTGAGGGCCTGACAGCGCAGCAGCGGCTCGCAGGAGACGGATTGATTCATAAAGGGGGCTCCACTTGCACCAGTAACAACAGAAGATGAATTATTCATAGCGCAGCGCCTCCGCCGGTTTGACCCGGGCCGCGCGGGCCGCCGGGTAGAGGGTGGCGCTGAAGCTGAGCAGCACGGCGCCCAGCAAAATGGTCACGACCTGGGCGGGTTCGACGATGACCGGCAGACCCGAGCCGCCGGCCGTCATGTAGAGGTTGAGCCCCACCGCATTGAGCAGGGGGTTGAGCCCCATGGAGAGTGCCAGCCCCGCCAGCCCCCCGAACAGGGCGCCGATGACGCCGCTGGAGGCCCCCAGCACCATGAAGATCTTGACGATGCCAGACTCGCTCATGCCCATGGTGCGCAGGATGGCTACCTCCCCTTCCTTGTCGGTCACCACCATCACCAGGGCGGAGAGGATGTTGAAGGTGGCGACCGCGATGATCAGCACCAGCATCAGCCCCATCATCCGCTTCTCCATGGCCACCGCCTGGAACAGCTCGCCGCGCTCGCGGCGCCAGTCCTGCCACTCCAGCCCGTCCGGCAGCGCCGTCTTCACCACCTCGTCGGCAGAGAAGGGATCATCCAGCCAGAGGCGAATGCCGCCTACCTTGTCCGCAGGCAGGCGCAGCAGACGCTGGGCATCTCCCAGCGCAATCAGGGCAACCTGGCTGTCCACGTCGGCGCCGACCCCGAAGATACCGGAGACGGTGAAGAGGCGCTGGGCCGGCACCCGGCCAAACGGGGTGAAGCGGGTGCCTTCGGTCAGGATCAGACGGACCTGGTCGCCCATGGAGACCTTGAGACGATTGGCCACCCCCTGCCCCAGCACTATGTGGTATTCGCCAGCTTGCAGGCTGTCCAGACGCCCCATCTGCATCTGGGCGTGCAGGATGTCATCCTTGGGCCACTGGGCGGGATCGATCCCCTGCACGCTCACGCCGGTGAGCTGACCGGGGCTTTGCAACATGCCTTCGCTGTCGAGCATGGGAGCATGGGCGATCACGTGGGGCAACTTGGCCAAGTCCGGCAGCCCCTGCGGCGCGGCATCGATGCGCCCCGCCGGGCTGGTCACCACCACATGGGGAATCACCCCGAGGATGCGCCCCTTGAGCTGCCCTTCAAAACCGTTCATCACCGAGATGACCACCATCAGGGCCGCGACCCCGATGGCAATGCCGAAAGTGGAAAACAGGGAGATAAATGACACGAAGCGATTGCTGCGTCGCGAGCCTGCGTAACGCAGGCCGATGGCCAGCGACAGTGGCTGAAAAAGTCCAGTCTTCAAGGATATCTACGTTGCCAACAAAATAAGATACCGGATAATAAAGGGAAACCGTCTATGACAACAAGGGATAGCCTCCATGCAGGAACAGTTCTTCAGTGTCACCCATGCCACGCCGGTCAATGTGATCCCCATGCCCGGCGATTTTCACCTGCCCTCGCTGGAGGCACTGGAAGCCGAGCTGCCCGAACCCTTTCGCATCGCCTCCTCCATCACCTCCATCGACATGGTGACCAGCCGCCTGCTCCGCAACCAGAGTGAGTCGATGCACGATCTGGTGGAGATCATCAACCAGCAGTCGCGCAAGATCGACATGATCATGGGCTATGTGCTGTCGGTGCAGGATCACCCGGAGCACCGCTTCCACACCCTGCGCTTTGGCGCCGGCCAGCTCACCTATCTGCACCCGCGCCAGGGCCACGGCGAGGCACCGCACCTGCACCAGATAGTGCGGCTCAAGATCTTTCTGCGCGAAGAGGCCTCCGCCATTTACTGCTACGGCCAGGTCAAGCAGCTGGAACCGAGCGAGCACGGCACCCAGGTGGTGCTCGACTATGTGCGGATCCGCGAGGATGACCGCGAACTGCTGGTACGCGCCAGCCTGCATATCCAGTCCAAACAACTCAAACTTCGTGCGCAAGACCGTCAACGTTAAAAGAATCGAATGATGCCAATAAAGCTCCCCGCTTTGCCCGCCAAGGCGGGCCAAAAGTTAACGCTCGGCCAGCTGACAGGCAGCAGCCTCTCGCTGATGGCCGCCCGCCTCACCGAGGAGGCTCATCGCCCCGTCCTGCTGGTGACCGCCGATACCCCGAGCGCCCTGCGCCTCGAACAGGAACTGCAATACCTGCTGGCCGACACTGGCTGCCCGGTGCTGCTGTTCCCGGACTGGGAGACCCTGCCCTACGACACCTTCTCCCCCCATCAGGACATCATCTCCCAGCGGCTCGAGACCCTCTACAAGCTGCCACAGATGAGCAGCGGCGTGCTGATCGTGCCCATCTCCACCCTGATGCTGCGCACGGCGCCCCGGGTCTATCTCGACAAATACAGCCTGATGATAAAGAGCGGCCAGCGCCTCAACCTGCAGCAGCTGCGCGCACGCCTGGCCGAGGCTGGTTACGTGGCGGTGGAGCAGGTGCTGGAGCACGGCGAATTTGCCGCCCGCGGCTCCCTGCTCGATCTCTTCCCCATGGGCAGCAGCAGCCCCTATCGCATCGATTTTTTCGACGACGAGGTGGACTCCATCCGCCCGTTCGACCCCGAGACCCAGCGCTCCAGCGAGCCGGTCAAGAGCGTCAGCCTGTTGCCGGCCCGGGAGTTTCCCACCGATGAAGCGGCCATCGAGCTGTTTCGCGGCCAGTATCGCGAACAGTTCGAGATCTCCCGCGCCGAGGGCTCCATCTATCAGGAGGTGAGCAAGGGGCGCTGGCCGGCGGGCATCGAGTACTATCTGCCGCTCTTCTTCCAGCAGACCGCCAGCCTGTTTGATCACCTGCCGGACAACACCCTGCTGCTGACCGTGGGGGAGATCTACCCCGCCGCCCAGCGCTTCTGGAACGACATCGGCCAGCGCTACGAAGACAGGCGCTGGGACAATACCCGGCCCCTGCTGCCACCCCAGCAGATCTACCTGCCGGTGGAGCAGCTGTTTGCCGCTCTGGGTCAGTACGCGGCCGTACGGCTGCAGGAGGCCCCCACCGCCGGTGATGCGGGCCAGCACGACCTGCCGATCTCGGCGCTGCCGGACCTTCAGCTCGATCACAGCAAGGAGCAGCCGCTGCTGGCCCTCAGCCAGTTCCTGCAAGGGTTTACCGGCCGCACCTTGTTTGCGGTGGAGTCCGAAGGACGGCGCGAGGTGCTGGGGGACCTGCTGGCGCGCATTGCGCTGCAACCCAAGGAGTTCACCTCGCTGGATGCCTTCATCACCAGCAAGGCCCGCCACGGCCTGCTGGTGGCACCGCTCGAACGCGGTTTCTTGCTGCGAGAGCCGGGGCAAGAGGAGCTGGCGCTCATCACCGAAACCGAACTGCTGGGCGGCAAGATCCGCAGCAAACGGCAACGGGAGAAGAGCAAGAATTTAAGCTCCGATGCGGTGATCCGAAACCTGGGCGAGCTGACCCAGGGTCAGCCGGTGGTGCACCTGGATCACGGGGTCGGTCGCTATCTGGGGCTGGAGACCATAGACGCCGGCGGCCTGCCCACCGAGTTTCTGACCCTGGAATACGCCGGTGGCGACAAGCTGTTCGTGCCGGTCACCAGCCTGCACCTCATCAGCCGCTATACAGGATCCGACAATCCGCCCAGCCACAAGCTCGGCGGCGAGGCCTGGGTCAAGGCGCGGCGCAAGGCGGCCGAGAAGGTGCGCGACGTGGCGGCCGAGCTGCTCGATGTCTATGCCCACCGCGCGGCCCGCGCCGGCTTTGCCTTCAAGCACGACCGCGAGGCCTATCGCCAGTTTGCCGCCGGCTTCCCGTTCGAGGAGACCGAGGATCAGCTCAATGCCATCAATGCGGTGCTTGGCGACATGTGCCAGGCCAAGAGCATGGATCGGCTGGTGTGCGGCGACGTGGGCTTTGGCAAGACCGAGGTGGCGATGCGGGCGGCCTTTGTGGCCGTGCACGGCGGCAAGCAGGTGGCCGTGCTGGTGCCCACCACCCTGCTCGCCCAACAGCACTACGACAACTTCCGCGACCGCTTCGCCAACTGGCCGGTGCGGGTGGAGGTGCTGAGCCGCTTCCGTTCCGCCAAGGAGCAGAGCGCGGTGATGAAGGAGATGGCCGAGGGCAAGGTGGACATCATCATCGGCACCCACAAGCTGCTGGGCGCCGAGCTCACCTTCAAGGATCTCGGCCTGCTCATCGTCGACGAGGAGCATCGCTTCGGTGTGCGCCAGAAGGAGAAGATCAAGGCGCTGCGCGCCGACGTGGATATCCTCACCCTCACCGCGACCCCCATTCCGCGTACCCTCAACATGGCGATGTCGGGCATGCGGGATCTCTCCATCATCGCCACCCCGCCCGCCAAGCGCCTGGCCATCAAGACCTTCGTGCGCCAGCATGAGCCGGCAGTGGTGCGCGAGGCGGTGCTGCGGGAACTGAAGCGTGGCGGCCAGGTCTACTACCTGCACAACGACGTGGAGAGCATCGAGAAGTGTGCGGCGGATCTTGCCGAGCTGGTGCCGGAGGCGCGCATCGGCATCGCCCACGGCCAGATGCGCGAACGGGAGCTCGAGCGGGTGATGTCGGACTTCTACCACCAGCGTTTCAACCTGCTGGTCTGCACCACCATCATCGAGACTGGCATCGACGTGCCAAGCGCCAACACCATCATCATGGACCGGGCGGATCATCTGGGTCTGGCCCAGTTGCACCAGCTGCGGGGCCGGGTCGGCCGCTCCCACCACCAGGCCTATGCCTACTTGCTCACCCCTCATCCCAAGCTGATGACCAAGGATGCGGCCAAGCGACTGGAGGCCATCGCGTCGCTGGAAGATCTCGGCGCCGGCTTTGCGCTCGCCACCCACGATCTGGAGATCCGCGGCGCCGGCGAGCTGCTGGGCGACGATCAGAGCGGCCAGATCGAATCGGTCGGCTTCACCCTCTACATGGAGATGCTGGAGCAGGCGGTGGAGGCGCTCAAACATGGCAAGGAGCCGTCGCTCGAGCAGCTGATGAGCCAGCACACCGAGGTGGAGCTGCGCCTGCCGGCCTTGCTCCCGGACGACTACATCCCGGACGTCAACATGCGGCTCTCAATGTACAAGCGGATCGCCAGTGCGGCGGACGAGCAGGAGCTGCGCGAACTCAAAGTGGAGCTGATCGACCGCTTCGGCCTCTTGCCGGAGGCGACCAAAACCCTGATGGAACTGGCCGCCTTCCGCCAGCGCGCCACGGCGCTGGGCATTCGTCGGGTGGAGATGAGCGAGCGCGGCGGTTACCTGGACTTCACCCAGGAGACCCGCGTCAACCCGGCCTATCTGGTCAGGCTGCTCTCCGAGCAGCCGCGCATCTACAAGATGGACGGGCCGACCCGGCTGCGCTTCCAGGTGCCGACCCAGGATCGCGCCATGCGCCTCAAACTGGTGGACGGTCTGCTGGCGGATCTCGCCAGCCACGCCAGCCCCTGAGGTGGCATTCCTTGAGCGGCTAGCCGCTCACCCACATAAAACGGGAGCCATATTGGCTCCCGTTTTTTATCCCGTGACACAAGCGGTCAAGACTGCTCGGCCGGGTTCTCGTGGGCGGAGAACTCCCGCATGAAGGCCTCGGCCCGCTCCACCATCTTGGTGGACCCGACGAAGTAAGGGGTCCGTTGGTGCAGTGCGGTGGGCTGGATATCCATGATGCGATTGAAGCCGTCGGAGGCTCTGCCACCCGCCTGCTCCACCAGAAACGCCATGGGGTTGCACTCATAGAGCAGACGCAGCTTGCCATTCGGGGAGTTGGTGCCGGACGGATAGATGTAGATGCCACCCTTGAGCAGGTTGCGGTGAAAGTCGGAGACCAGAGAACCGATATAGCGAGAGGTATAAGGTCGGTGGGTCGCCTCGTCCCGCTCCTGGCAATATTTGAGGTACTTCTTCACCCCGTCCGGGAACTTGATGTAGTTGCCCTCGTTGATGGAGTAGATCTTGCCCTCTTCCGGAATGCGGATGTTCTCGTGGGAGAGGCAGAAGCAGCCGATGGAGGGGTCGTAGGTAAAGCCGTTGACGCCAAAACCGGTGGTGTAGACCAGCATGGTGGAGGAGCCATAGACCACGTAACCGGCGGCGACCTGGCGGTTGCCCGGCTGCAGGAAGTCTTCCAGGGTGACGCCGGCACCCGGCTTGCTGACCCGGCGATAGATGGAGAAGATGGTCCCGACGGAGACGTTGACGTCGATGTTGGAGGAGCCGTCGAGGGGATCTATCAGCACCACGTACTTGGAGTGGCGGGAGAGCTCGGAATCGAAGGAGACGAAATCCTCCTCCTCTTCGGAGGCCATGCCGCACACCTCGCCACGGGCTTCCAGCGCCGCCTTGAAGCGCTCGTTGGCGTAGACGTCCAGCTTCTGCTGTACCTCGCCCTGCACGTTTTCAGCACCCATGGAGCCGATGATGTCCGCCAGCCCCGCCTTGTTGATCTCCCGGTTCACCACCTTGGCAGCCAGGCGAATGGAGCTGAGCAGAGAGGTCAGCTCGCCGGTCGCAGTGGGATAATCCGCCTGCTTTTTGACGATGAACTCGCCCATGGTGATCATGTTTCGCATTATGGTTCCTTTAAGATCGTTTCCGTTGGCATTGAAAACGTTTGCAAGCATCAGCAAAAAAAGTGCCGATCCTCGGCAGCGTTGTTTTGTAACCTAATGTAACGTCTGTTTTTTGTTTTTGCAGCGAATTAAGCCGCTTGATAAATGCGCATTTCCGCCATTTTTTCTGCCCGACGCTCGCCATAAACTGGTTTCAATCGGTAACTTTTCTAATGTTAATTCGTGGCAAAAAATCACGAAGATGTTGCCATGAGGGCGCCAAGATCCCCGCTCTGCCCCCTATCTGGGGCGCATGCCAAAGGAGACCGGTCTGCCTCTTGAGATCTCGCCATCAATCCCGCACACTGGCCAGGCTTTGGAAGCAAAAAAACATAAGGATATTCAATGAAAAGGACTCTCATTGCCGGCACGGTGGCCGCTCTGTTCGCACTCCCCGTCCTGGCGGCCCAGGTACCGGTCGGTACCAAGCTGTTACCCGCAGAACAGCAAACCTTCATCCGCAACATAGGTACCGAACCCGCCTCCATCGATCCCCAGATGGTGGAAGAGAGCGCGGGCAGCGAAATCGTCAACGATCTGTTCGAGGGGCTCTACACCCTGGACGGGGACGGCAAGCTGCAACCTGCCGGCGCCCTGGGTTACCAACTCGATCCCACCGGCACCGTCTACACCTTCAAGCTCAGACCCGATGCCAAGTGGTCCAACGGCGAGCCGGTGACGGCAGCCGATTACGTCTATGGCTGGCAGCGGGCGGCGGATCCCAAGAACGCCTCCAACTATGCCTGGTTCATCGAGCTGACCGGCGTCACCAATGCCGCCGAGGTCATCCAGGGCAAGCAGAGCCCGGATACGCTGGGCATCAAGGCGCTCGATGACCATACCCTGCAGATCACCCTGAAAAACCCGGTTCCCTTCTTCCTGAAGACCCTCTCCCACTACACCACCTTCCCGGCGCCGAAGGCGACCATCGAGAAGTTCGGTCATGAGTGGGTCAAGCCGGGCAACATCGTCTCCAACGGCGCCTTCGTGCTCAAGGAGTGGACCCCCAACGAACGTCTCATCGCCGAGCGCAACCCCCATTACTGGGACAACAAGAATACGGTGCTGAACAAGGTGCTCTATCTGGAGATCGTCTCCGATACCGCCGCCTACAACCGCTACCGCGCCGGCGAGCTGCACTACACCAGCTACCCGCTCGAGCAGTACAAGCAGCTCAAGCAGCAGAGCCCGCAGGAGCTGGTGAGCGTGCCGACCCTGGCCACTTACTACTACGTGTTCAACACCCAGCGCAAACCGTTCGATGACCCCAAGGTGCGCAAGGCGCTGTCGCTTGCCATCGACAGGGACACCATCACCGAGAAGATCCTGGGACAGGGTCAGATCTCTGCCTTCAGCCTGACGCCACCCATCGTCGACGGCTTCGAGCTCAAGCGACCAGCCAGCGAGCTGATGAGCAAGGAGGAGCGGATCAAGCAGGCCAAGGCGCTGCTCGGCGAGGCGGGGTACGGCCCGGACAAGCCGCTGACGGTGGACATCCTCTACAACACCAACGAGGGGCACAAGAAGATAGCGCTGGCCATCTCCTCCATGTGGAAGCACAACCTGGGTGTCCAGGCCAAGCTCAACAACATGGAGTGGAAAACCATGGTCTCGGCCCTCAACGAAGGGGATTTCGGGGTCAGCCGCTACTCCTGGAACGGGGACTACAACGACGCCTCCACCTTCCTCGATATCCTGACCTCCAGCAGCAGCGCCAACAGCGGCAAGTGGTTCAACAAGGAGTACGACGCCCTGCTGAGCAAGGCCCACGACTCGCAGGATGGCGCCGAGCGCAACCGCCTCTATCAACAGGCGGAAGCGGTGATCGAGGCCGACGCCCCCATCGCCCCGGTCTACTTCTACGTCAAGTCCCGCCTGCTCAAGCCCAACATCAAGGGCTACCCCTACCAGAATCCGCAGGATCTGGTCTACTCGAAGGACCTCTACCTCACCGCGCAGTGAGGCTAGATATCCCGCATAAAAAAAGACCGCCATTCGGCGGTCTTTTTTTCAATCCTCCCGGCAGGCGGCCAGCGCCACCCTGCGCCGGCGCAGCACCACAGGTTGCACCAGCAGCTGGGCCAGCAAGACCCCAAACAGGGTCATGCCACCGCCGATCAGGTGATAGCTGGTCAATCTCTCGCCGAGCCAGCTGATGGCAAGGCCCGCTGTCATCACCGGCAACAGGTTCATGAAGATGGCGGTGCGGCTTGCCCCCAGCAGAGCGATGCCCTGCATCCAGAGCCAGGGGGACAGGGCTGAGGTCGGGATCCCCGCATAGAGGATCAGCCAGAGCGCCCGCCCGTCCGGCCAGTGTCCATCCACCAGCAGATAAAACGGAGTGAGGAACAGCAGACCGCACAGCACCTGGCCGTAGAGCATGGACCAGTTGTCGAGCCCCAGATCCCACTTCTTGAGCAGCACGCTGTAGAGCGCATAGGTGCCCGCAGAGAGCAGCATGTAAACGGAGCCGATGTGGATGCCCTGAGTAAAGAGGCGGGCGGGATCCCCCTGCCCCAGCAAAATGGCCAGTCCCAGAATGGAGATGACGCCGCCTAGCAGCGCCCCCCAGGTGGGACGCTCGCGCAGCAACCAGATGCTGAGCAGCACAGTCATCAAGGGGGTGAGCCCCATCATCAGGCCGATTTCGGTGGCCCCCAGGGTCTGCGCCGCGTAGTAGCCGAAGGTCTGGTTGAGCACCATGCCGAGCAGGGCCAGCGCCGCCAGCTGATAGAAGCCGGCCCGCAGTTTGGCCCGCTCGCGCCAGGCCCGATGGGCCAGAAACGGGGTCAGCACGATGGCGGCCACCATCCAGCGCGACCAGGCAAGCGCCGCCGGTGAGAGTACCCCCACCGCCAATTTGCTGACGATGGCGTTGCCGGCCCAGATGGCCATGCAGGAGAAGGGAAACAAGAAGGCAAGGGGCATCGCTATATCCAGAAAAAGCCAGCGGGTATTTCAGGCGGGAGTATAGGGAGGCCGGCAGGATTAGCAAGCACCAGGCCGTCCGGGGTGGATTGCCTGACAAAAAGGGGAACCGAACAGCGCCAAAGAGGCCGGAATGGCCCCAAAAACAATCATGCCCGCACGGTGGCGGGCATGACGCGGATCAGCGAGGTGACGAAGCTATCACGCCGCATCCATGTGCAGTCTCGAGATCAACGCGTTGACCTCGACCACGGTCTGGCGGTGGGGAATGTCCGCCGACGTGGGCATCATCAGCAAGCCGGACTGGAAGTCGAAGCGTCCTCTGCCGTGGATGTAAATCCGCCCCTTGAAGAAGGTTTTGACATGTTTTGCCACCATCAGTGGCAGGTACTTCTTGAATACTCTCATCGTTTGCAACCTCTTGCAGTTGTATCCGTATGACAGCAGCTTCTGCGAAATAATTCCGTCAAATCTGTATAAAAATCCGGAAAAATCGCAACTCTCTTCCCCAAAAAACCAATCTATAACTTTTTATTAACTTTTAGCGTATTGTATGTGGTCCTTCCAACCAGAGCAAGGCCCCCTTGCCATCCTGCCACTCGATACAGGCCAGGCCCGAGGTGGCAAACATGGGGGCACCGGCCGCCGGACAGAGGCTCTGCACCAGGTATCCCACCAGCGGCAGGTGGCTCACCATCAGGATGCTGTCGTGCTTGGCTGCCAGCGTAGTGAGGTAGCTCGCCACGAAGGCCGGATCACCGTAAGGGGTGATGTCACCGCTCTCTTCGACGGCCCCCGCCTTGGGTAATTCACTGCATATGCTCTGCCAGGTTTGTCTGGCGCGCAGATAGTTGCTGTGGATCACCCGATCCAGCTTGCCGCCAAGCTGGGGGGCCAGCCAGCGGGCCATGTGGATGGACTCTTCAATTCCCTGCTCGGTCAGTGGACGCTGTTCATCTGTTTTCGCATTCATGCCAGCTTGGCCATGACGCATGATGTAGATTTTCATTACAACCTCGCCCAACGGGCCTGTTTTGATAGCGGGGGGATCTTACCCCGCCATGCCGGGGGAAACAATTGCGCTACCTCTCAGAAAAGGGTTTGCCTCACTGGGTAGCGGGGTCGATAATCATGTTTAAATTCAAATAAATCCAACAAGAGTCACGCGCCAATGAGCCCATATGCCAGTCCCAACGACCATCGGCAATACCACTATCTGGAGCTGGCAAACCGGCTCAGGGTCTTGTTGATCTGCGATCCCGACACCGACAAGTCCGCCGCCTCCCTGGCCGTCAACACCGGCCACTTCGACGATCCGGCGGACCGGCAGGGGATGGCTCATTTCCTTGAGCATATGCTGTTCCTTGGCACCTGCACCTATCCCAAACCTGGTGAATACCAGCAATTTATGAGCCGTCATGGCGGCAGCAACAACGCCTGGACCGGCACCGAGTTCACCAACTTCTTCTTCGAAATTGACAACGGCTTCTTCGAGGCAGGACTGGATCGCTTCTCCCAGTTCTTCATCTGCCCCACCTTCGATCCCGAGTGGGTGGACAAGGAGCGCAATGCGGTCGACTCCGAATACCGCCTCAAGCTGCAGGACGACGTGCGCCGCAGCTACCAGGTGCACAAAGAGACGGTCAATCCTGCCCACCCCTTCGCCAAATTCTCGGTGGGCAACCTGGATACCCTGGCCGATCTGCCCGGCCGGGATCTGCGCTCCGACCTTATCCGGTTTTACGAAACCCACTACAGCGCGGATCGCATGGCGCTGGTGATGATCTCGCCAGCCACCATCGAGACCCAGCTGGGTTGGTGCGATCGCTTTTTCGCTCCCATTTTGAATCGCAATCTGGGAACGCCGACCCTCGACATGCCCCTCTACCGGCTCGATGACCTGGGCATTCGCATCCAGATCAACCCGGTCAAGGAGACCCGCAAGCTCGCGCTCACCTTTCCGTTGCCCAACGTGGATGAGTATTACGACAAGAAGCCCCTCACCTTCCTGAGCCACCTCATCGGCTACGAAGGGGACGGCAGCCTGCTCTCTCTGCTGAAAGCGAAGGGCTGGGTCAACCAGCTCTCCGCCGGCGGTGGCATCAGCGGCGCCAACTTCAAGGATTTTGGCGTCAACTTCGGGCTGACCCCGCTCGGGCTCGAACACGTCAACGAGATAGTGGCGGCCCTGTTCGGTTACTTGAAACTCATCGAGCGCGGCGGGGTGGAGGCCTGGCGCTATGACGAGAAGCGCACCGTACTTGAGTCCGCCTTCCGCTTCCAGGAGCGGGGCCGGGCACTTGACACCGTCTCCGGACTGGTGTTGAACCTGTTCAGCTACGCCCCCGATGACCTGCTCTACGGCGACTACATGATGCGCGCATACGACGAGCCGCTCATTCGCCGCCTGCTCGCCAAGCTCACCCCGCACAACCTGCGCATGACCATCACGGCGCCGGAGCTCGGCACGGACCGGCTGGCCCGCTGGTATCAGACCCCTTACAGCGTCGCCATCATCACGGAAGCGGAGAAGATCCGCTGGCAGCAGAGCGAGCCGGATCCCGCGCTGGCCCTGCCGCTGCCCAACCCCTTCATCAGCAACCGGCTCGACGTGCGCACGCCTGAGCTCACCGCCGACATGCCCGCCTGCCTGATTGATCGGCCCGGCTTTCGGCTCTGGCACCTGCATGAGCATCAGTTCAGCGTGCCCAAGGGCAACCTCTACATCTCCATCGACAGCGAGCACGCGGTCAAGAGTCCGCGCCACATCGCCATGGCACGCCTGGCGGTGGAGCTGCTCACCGACCACCTCAACGCCCTCACCTACCCGGCGGAGCTGGCGGGGCTCGGTTATCAGATCTATGCCCACCAGGGCGGCTTTACCATCAACCTGAGCGGCTTTGCCGACAAGCAGCCGCTGCTGCTCGACATGATCCTCGGCAACCGCACCCTGGGTTACCCGGATCCGGCCCGATTTGCCGAAATCAAGGAGCAGCTCATCCGCAACTGGGACAACCAGTCCAAGGCGCGCCCCATCTCCCAGCTGTTCAACCAGCTCACCAGCCTGCTGCAGCCCAACAACCCGCCGTTCGAGCAGTTGCTGCGCCACCTGCGCAGCGTCGAGCTGGGCGAAATGCCCGCCTTCGTGGCTAGCCTCTTTGCCGAGGTGCACGTAGAGACCCTGGTACACGGCGACTGGACCGCCGCCGAGGCCCTCGAGCTTGCCGCCCTGCTGGAGCGCCACCTCGGCGTCAACAGCCAGCCCAGTGCCGAGACCCGTCGCCCACTCATTTCCATTCAGGACAGGGGCACCCTCATTCGTGAACAGGGCTGTGAGCATGAAGACTCGGCCCTGCTGGTCTACTACCAGTCGCGCACCACCCGGGCGCGGGATCTGGCCTGCTTCACCCTGGCCAACCACATCATGTCCTCCACCTTCTTTCACGAGCTGCGCACCCGTCAGCAGCTCGGCTATGTGGTGGGGGCCGGCAACCTGCCCCTCAATCGCCATCCCGGCCTCATCTTCTACATCCAATCGCCGGTGGCCGGACCGCAGATCCTGCTGGATGCGGTGGAGGAGTTCATCGATCTGTTTCCGCTGGCCATGCTCGAGCTCACCGCCCGTCAATGGCAGGACAGCAAGGCGGGCCTGCAGGCCCAGCTGAGCGAGCGGGATGCCAACCTGCGCAGCCGCGGCCAGCGGCTGTGGGTCAGCATCGGCAACAAGGATCTCGGCTTTGATCAGCGCGAAAGGGTGTGCGAGGAGGTCGGCAACCTGAGCCGCGCCGATCTGGTGCGCTTTATCACCCAGCTGAGATCGAGAACGTCGGATCGGCTGATCCTCTGCAGCTATGGTCAGGGCCACGAGCACGACGAGCGCATCACCGGCCAGTTTATCGACGCCCCCCGCGCGTTCCGGCTCAATGCCGCCACCTTCGAGGCCTGATCAGGCCGCCTGTTCCTCTTCTTTCAGCCAATAAAAAGCCGACCCCGTGGGGTCGGCTGGAAAAACCATAATCAATTGCGACCAGAGCCGCCAAAAGTGAACATGAGCGTGAAAATCAGACACTGAGTTGATGGTCGGCGGGCAGTCCCAAACCAGAGCGCGCCTGCCGATGACAACAGTGATTGAGAAACAGGCTCATCTTAGGCACTCCCCTCCCTTGTCACGTTGATCTATGTCAAAGGAGGTAATAAAGAGTCAACCAGCTGCAGCTTTATGGCCAGTTTTATGGCCTCAGCTCACGCTTTTGGTCAGGCCTCTGGACGGCGCACCAGCCGGTAGGCCACCTCGTCGAAGTAGGAGAGCTGGCCCGACAGCACCCTGGGGTGATCGAGCTCCGCCGCTCGCCCCAGCACCTCGACCTGGAAGTGGCGCTCGAACAGGGTGCGCACCTCCATCTCCCCCACCGAGAACGGCGGCTGGCGCTGCTGCTCCGGCTGATACTCCAGGGTCACCAGCAGGATCTGACCACCCGCCTCGATAAGCCGGCTCATCAGCTCGGCATATTGACGGCGCATGGCGGTCGGCAGCGCGATGAGAGCCGCCCTGTCGTAGGCCAGCCGATAACGGCGGCCAAGTTCAGGGGCGGCGAAAAAATCCCCCTCATAAATGCGCAGGCTGTCGTGCTGATGGCACTGATAGGGCCCCTCGGCACTCACAGTATCACTCAGCTTGTTCTCGCTGAAAAAGCTGTTGATGGCGACGGACGAGAGTTCGAACCCGTCGACCGGATGACCCTGCCCGCTCAGCCAGAGCATGTCGCGGGACTTGCCGCACAGGGGCACCAGCACGGGCTCGCCCTGCTGCTGGGCCGACCACCAGGATTGCAGCCAGCGATTGAAATCCGCCTGATGAAAGCCGATCCGGTTCTCTTCCCAACGCTGATGCCAAAATGCCGCTTCCATCCAGTAACCCCTGTCATGTAAAGATGCCTCAATATCACAACTTAGCCCGGCACACGCAAGCACCAACAAGGCGGCAGCCGTAACTTTTGCCCAAAAAAACGCGGCAAAACAAAAAAGGGCCCCAAGGCCCCCTTTTGACATCTTTTTGTCATCCACTCCTGCTCTTGCTCGCCTGCTTACGACAGAGACGGCAGGGCGAGCCGGATCAGAGCAAGACTGGCTCGGCGCAGATGACCGCCGCCACCGCAGCAAGCCTGGCTGCAATCTCGGTAAAGTCGGGGCGCGTCGCCACTACCTCGGCGAGACAGTCATCCACCAGCACATGCAGGGCATCCAGCCTGTTGTCACGGGGAGCGCAGCGGGCCAGCAGCTCTTCCAGCAGGCAGCCGAAGGCTCTTACTTCCAGTCGCTCCAGCAAGCCGGCCAGCTCACCATCGGTTCGCTCATAACAGGAGGCGGCACCGAAATCCCCGAGCAGCAGCCGCCCCTCCCCTTGCGAGGAGTGCAGCATGTTGTGGGCGTAGAGATCGCCGTGCAGGATGCCGCGTCCGTGCAGATGCAGCGCAGCGCTCGCCACCCCCTGCGCCATGGCCAGCAACGCAGCCGGGGTAAAGCGAGCATCGGCCGGGTAGATGTCGCGGGTACAGGAGTCCAGGCTCGGCGGTCCCGCCAGGTTGATAAAATCAGGGTCTATCAGCGCCATCACCAGCGCCGGGATGCCGGAGGGGTGATCGCCCACCCGCCCCTCGACCCCGACCAGATGGGGATGACGACCGGCCGCCAGCGACAGCGCCAGCTCGCAGCGGGGCAACCCATCGCTGGTCACGGCCCCCTTGAAGCACTTGACCGCCACCGCCCGCGGCCCCGCCGGCGTGGCCAGCTCGGCGCGATGGATGACACCGGATGCCCCCTGCCCCAGCAGCTCGCCCACCTTGAGTTCAGCCCACGGAATGTCGGCCACCGAGGCGCACTGGCCTAGTCGCTGCTCCTGCTTGTCGCTAAAGGGGTTGCCCGCATACGCCAGCCAGGCGAGGCGCGGCAGGCTCACCAGCCAATGCGGGAGCGCGTCGAGCCGGTTGGCGGCGATGCGCACCAGCTCCAGACGCTGGCAGTTGGAGAGGGTTGCCGGCAGCTCGCGCAGGCGGTTGCCCGAGAGCATCAGCTTTTGCAGGGCCTCGCACTGACCCAGCTCGTCGGGCAGCTGCTCGATGGCGTTGTCGGTCAGGATCAACCAGCGCAGCCCCGCCGGCAGCGACGCGGCGGGCACCGTGGCGATCTGGTTGGCCTTGAAGCCCACCATGGTGAGCGCCTGGCAGCGCCCCAGCACCTCGGGCAGCTCGGTAAAGCGGTTTTCGGAGCAGAAAATGATGCGCAGCTTGCTGAATTCGGCCAACTCGTCAGGCAGCCGACTCAACTGGTTGCCGGTGAGATCCAGCACCTCCAGCGTCTCTTTGAGACTAAAGATTTCGGGCGGGAACTCCGTCAGGTTTTCGGCGAGTTTGAGGTGGCGGGCGCCGCAGAGTTCACCTGCGCGCAGCTGTTCCAGGGTATGCATGACATCGTCTCTATCGGGGTGGCCGGCTCGCGGCCAACGGCGCTGTCGGTATGGACCCGCAGTCAAACCGGCAGTCAAAAAATGAGGGGGCATTATAGAGAATGACGGCCGAAGATCCCCTGTTTTGTTGCCGCAAGGGTCGGCACCAGCGCACGGTGCCGTGATAGGGGGTAAAGAGAGCAAGATCCGGGTCGTGTCTGCGAGGGCCGGTTGCCATAGTGGAGCCGAACCAGAGTGGGGTCGAGCCTATTGAGGGTCGAATCCATTACCAATCCTGTGCGCCCGCACAACACACCTGCGAGGGAACTGCCATGTCATTACTGTCCAACAAGGTCGCCATCATCACCGGCGCCAGCTCCGGCATCGGCCGCGCCAGCGCCATCCTGTTTGCCCGGGAAGGGGCCAGCGTCGTCGTCGGCGCCCGCCGCCAGCTCGAGCTGGATCTGCTGGTGGAGGAGATCCGCCACGAGGGGGGCCAGGCGGTGAGCCTGGCGGGAGACGCCAGAAGCGAGACTTACGCCCGCGCCCTGGTGGATCTCGCACTGACCCGTTTCGGCGGACTCGATATCGCCTTCAACAACGCCGGCAGCACGGGGACACCGGGCAGCGTGCCGGCGCTTGGACTGGCACAGTGGCAGGAGACCCTGGATACCAACCTCACCAGCGCCTTTATGGGGGCCAAGTACCAGATCCCCGCCATGCAGGCACGCGGGGGCGGCTCGCTGATCTTTACCTCTACCTTCGTCGGCCATACCCTGGGGCTGCCCGGCATGGCGGCCTATGCCGCGAGCAAGGCCGGCCTGATTGGCCTGACCCAGGTGCTGGCTGCCGAATATGGGGCACAAGGGGTGCGGGTCAACGCCCTGCTGCCGGGGGGCACCGACACCCCCATGGGACGGGCCTTTACCGATACCCCGGAGAGCCTCGCCTTTGTGCAGAATATGCATGCCCTCAAACGGCTGGCCCAACCGGAGGAGATCGCCAGCTCAGCCCTCTATCTCGCGTCCGATGCATCCAGCTTTACCACCGGCATTGCCCTGCTGGCCGATGGTGGGGTATCTATTTGTCGCACATGACCTTGTCGCATCCAAGATCCTGCGGCTGCAAACTTATCGTGAGAGCGCCTTATGTCTGATTACGCCCGCATCGCCGATGCCATCCGTTTTATCGCAAGCCAGGTGGCGCGCCAGCCCACCCTGGACGAGATAGCGGCGCACGTTCACTTAAGCCCCTTTCACTTCCAGCGGCTGTTCAGCCGCTGGGCCGGGGTGACCCCCAAACGCTATCTGCAGGTACTGACCCTGGAGCGGGCCAAGGCGCTGCTGCAGGAATCGCGCCCGCTGCTGGAGGTGGCCGATACCCTGGGCCTGAGCAGCGGCTCGCGGCTCTACGATCACTTCGTGCAGCTCGAAGCGGTGACGCCGGGCGAGTACAAGCAGCGCGGGGCCGGGCTGGTTATCGATCACGGGGTGCACGACACCCCCTTCGGCCAGGCGTTTGTCGCTCTGACCCCGCGGGGGGTATGCAACTTCTCATTTCTCGATGACCAGGCGCCACAGACGCCACTGGCCGCTCTCGCCCAGAGCTGGCCAGAGGCAGAACTTAGGGAGGCACCATCACGCACCCAGGGGGTCATCCACACCATGTTCGATGGCAGCAAGGCACCGGATCGCCCCATCTCCTTGCACGTGAGCGGCACCAACTTTCAGATCAGCGTCTGGCGGGCGCTGCTGCAGATCCCGCCCGCCAAGGTAGTGAGCTACGCCCAGGTGGCGAGCGCTGTCGGCAACCCCAAGGCCGCCCGCGCCGTGGGGCTGGCGGTGGGCGCCAACCCCGTCGCCTTGATGATCCCCTGCCACCGGGTCATCCAGCAAAACGGCAAACTCGGCGGCTATCACTGGGGCGAGACCCGTAAGCAGGCGATACACGCCTGGGAAACGGCAAGGTATGAGTGAACCTGGCCTTTTTCTGCTCGGCCTGATGGGGGAGAAACTGGTGTGTTGGTGGTGAGTCAGCAAACTATCAAACCATGCCGGACGAGCAGGCAGTGATATAAAGCGGGAGCATGAGAAGAGTCGGGGTGCAGATCGCCCCTTTATTGCCTTGGCGAGGCATGGAGATTAGCAACACCATCCTAGCGGATTGACGAAACACGTAGGGTGCAATAAGCGCAGCGCATTGCACCGTTTTCAGAGCGGCTTTTGTACGGGGTATAAGGCTCAAAAATGGCGGTCAAATTTCATTGCACTACGGCACTAAAGGACGGATTAGTGTGGAGATGACACCCCACAATATTTTCAAGGAGGTCAGCAATGAGAACGAAGGAAATGCGAATTGGCAGCGAACACAAAGCACCGGATTGAGGCCGGTGTCAGTTGATAACTAGATCTGTACAGTACGATTTCTTGTGATAACCAGAACTGTAAAACCCGCAATTAATATATATCACATCATATTAGATATTTTATTGCGTGCGTTTTTTATCAATACAACATCTTTGCTTACCCTATTGTTTATAGCAACTAGGCGAGCAAAAAGCTCAGTATCACTTTGAGTAAAATTTATATATCTATTAGTTGCAGTTAGCCCCCAAACAAGCAAACTAACAACAGGTTCACCACTATACATACTTGCAACCCCACCAATTAGGCCGCTAAAATCCAATGCAGATAAACGTTGTTGGTTTTTCTCCAATTTATTAATACTATCTTTTAGTTGAAGTATTTTATAGTTTACTTCTTCTTCACTTAACTTAGAAAGGTCATTTAATATATCAGTTGCAAATGGAATCTCTTTGTGTGAAAAAACTCTATCAAGCTCAAGAATGCTCATGTCGTTATTTATCGCATAAATACTACTAAGCAACTCTTTAAGCTTATTTTCTTTTATTTGAGGTGCATGCATATTTACTCCATGATAGATTGAACCAACTAGTTCTGCTGCTTTAGCATATCTAGATTCATTTTCACTCTCATACGGAAAGTAATGGGCACCTAATCCTTGAGATATTTCATAACTAGAGCTGAAAAGTGGAATATCGCTACCTTTTCCCCCGAAATACATTTCACTTATTAATCCACCAATACCCAAATGGCCAATCAATAGTAACCCATTTTGATTAACTATACGCTCCATTCCATTCCAAGAATTAGCTAGCGCACCAGCTATTTCGGATGCACTTTTTGAATTAGATAGATGAAGTGAATTTAAAAATCGGAATTGCTCATCTGTTGTATAAGAAAAACCTAACAGCCCTGTTCTATCTCTCATGCTCAGTAAACACGATGCAGTTATGCTTCTTGGAAAAATGATAGCCTTTGGGTCTACATCCAAAATATATGCAATCAAATCTAAAGGGTATAGCTCTATATTATCTATGATACTGAATTTGAGGCGCCCATTCTCTATCAACACTTTCAATTCGAACTCATTTATTTCGAACATTTCAAAAAAGCTTTTTCTAGTTGAAGAAGTTTTTTGTGGAAGAGATATGAATACTGTTCTATAAAGAGATAGATATGTCCTCAAGTTTCCTCTGTCATGATGTGTAGCATCTATGAAACATAAACTGCTGTCATTAAGATCTTCTAACTGTGAAATATCACTTCGATTGAAACTTGTTTCTCTTAATATACTCAAACGTTGATCGACCCAGAACTCCTCATCCTCCTCATATTTATCGAGTATAATCTTAGGCATTTCTCTATCAATCAAACCTGATGCCTTAATAATTAGATTATGTGGAAGAAAATCCATCCCCCCCATAAGTTCCTTCTCTCTAATCGTATGAGAAATTATCTCTTTCTTTAAGTTTGGATTTACATTTATTACCAATTCATAATTATCCAACCCTAAATCAGATAAAATAATTTCTATTTCTAAAACATCATCAGCAGAGGGGAGCACCTCAAGTTCCAAATTAAATTTCCCTGTAGCCATTTTGTAATCAAACCTAAATGGCTGAAATCGCTTTGGCAACATCATATATAGTTCATTTTCTATCTCAGCGTAAGTATACGGATAGCCATGTTGGTTTATTTTCCTCCATGATTCACGCAATTCAACTTTTTCAAAACCTTCCCTTATACAAGGAACAATAAGAGGTGCAGGATTACATATGGCTCTATAATTATCATTATAATCTTTAGATAGTATCTCAACATCACTATCACTGACATTTTCAATAACAATGAAGATTGCATTCCCTTGTCGAAAAAGCCCTAGATGTGGGAATTTATGCGTCTGTAAGACAAACCGTTCATAATCGTGAACTATTACATCTATCTCAGCCTCATAGTTATATAGGTAATTTTCCATCCCATCCCCTTAATGAATTTTTATTCATAATCCGAAATAATTCTATCGCGCTAGTATAATGCTATCCATTTATTAACTAAATCTATAGCAAGAATATTTATTTGACATAAATCAAAAATAAGAAAGGCGCCCTAAGGCGCCTTTCTTATTGCTGGGCGTTGGAGCCAACTGGCTGGAGGCTATCCCTCTCCCCGCCTTGCCCGCAACCCAATCAGATCGGGGTGATGGAGGTGATATGGGCCGAGCCATCCAGGGACTGGAAGATCTGCACCACGGCTTCCCCGTGGATCGGGTTGGGCAGCGGCACAGTAGTTTTGCATTTGAAGCGGTAGTTGGTACCGGCGACGACCTGGGTGGAGACTTCAAAGGGGGTGTACTGCACCCCGACAAATCCTTCCAGTGCCTGGTTGAATACGGCCTGATCTTTGGCGCTCAGCTTGTGGTAGGCAGTCCATCCGCCCAACAACACTGCTTGTTCTGACATAACAAACCCTCCGTGATCTCTTGTCCCTACTCGTTTGGCTGTTCGGGTTCCGCCCCGTTTATTCAAGTGGTGTCCGGACTCCACCGGGTGCCATACCAGATTTGGTATGTCCGGTGTCGACAGTGCACATAAAGGCGTTGCTGTCGCCACCCTCCCCTGCTGCCACGACCCTCGCCTCACAGAATCGGTCTCAATTGGCATGGCTGAGCCTAGTGCGAGATCCATAAAACACCCCCTGTCAGATATGACAGAGGCAGGGAGGCGAGAAAGCGGCTAGCGAGGGGAAAAGTGAGGCGCAAACGATTGGAAAAAGAAAAGACGCCGCAAGGGCGTCTTTTTTACATTTTTATGCTTGAAGGGCGAAAGGGCGTTAGCCGCTTATTCCCATTCGATGGTTGCGGGCGGCTTGCCGGAGACGTCGTACACCACGCGGGAGATGCCGTTGATCTCGTTGATGATGCGGTTCGACACGTGACCGAGGAAGTCGTACGGCAGGTGGGCCCAGTGAGCGGTCATGAAGTCGATGGTTTCGACGGCGCGCAGCGCAATGACCCAGTCATATTTGCGACCATCGCCCATGACGCCAACGGAGCGCACCGGCAGGAACACGGCGAACGCCTGGCTGACCTGGTTGTAGAGGTCGGCTTTGCGCAGCTCTTCGATAAACACCGCATCGGCCTTGCGCAGCAGGTCGCAGTACTCTTTCTTCACTTCGCCAAGCACCCGCACGCCCAGACCCGGGCCCGGGAACGGGTGACGGTAGAGCATGTCGTAGGGCAGACCCAGCTCGAGGCCAACGCGGCGCACTTCGTCTTTGAACAGCTCGCGCAGCGGTTCGACCAGTCCCATCTTCATCTCTTCCGGCAGGCCGCCGACGTTGTGGTGAGACTTGATGACGTGGGCCTTGCCGGTCTTGCTGGCAGCAGATTCGATGACGTCCGGATAGATGGTGCCTTGCGCCAGCCAGCGGGCGTTTTTCAGCTTTTTCGCTTCATCGTCGAACACTTCGACGAAGACGCGGCCGATGATCTTGCGCTTGGCTTCCGGTTCATCTTCACCCGCCAGGGCGGAGAGGAAGCGCTCTTCGGCATCGACCTTGACGATGTTCAGACCAAAGTGATCGCCAAACATCTCCATCACCTGCTGACCTTCGTTCAGGCGCAGCAGACCGTTGTCGACGAAGACGCAGGTCAGGCGATCGCCGATGGCACGGTGCACCAGCATGGCGACTACGGAAGAGTCCACCCCGCCGGAGAGGCCCAGGATCACCTCGTCGTCACCCACCTGCTCGCGGATGCGGGCAACGGCGTCGTCGATGATGGTGGCCGGGGTCCACAGGCATTCGCAGCCACAGATGTCTTTGACAAAGTGCTCCAGCATGCGGGCACCCTGACGGGTGTGGGTCACTTCCGGGTGGAACTGCACGCCGTAGAAACGCTTGGCCTCGTTGGCCATGGCGGCGTGCGGGCAGGTGGCGGTTTGGGCGATGGTGGTGAAGTCGGCCGGGATGGTGGTGACCTTGTCGCCATGGCTCATCCAGACATCCAGCAGTGCATTGCCGTTGTCGGCGATGGCATCTTCGATGTTGCGCAAGAGCGCACTGGTCTTGCCAGAGTTGCCCAGCACTTCCACCTTGGCGTAACCGAACTCACGCTCGGTGGAGGATTGCACCTTGCCACCCAGCTGCTCGGCCATGGTCTGCATGCCGTAGCAGATGCCGAACACCGGCACGCCGGCGTTGAACACATACTCGGGGGCGCGCGGGCTGCCCGCTTCGGTGACGGACTCGGGGCCGCCGGAGAGGATGATGCCGCTCGGATTGAATTCGCGGATCTGCTCTTCGGTCACATCCCAGGCCCACAGTTCGCAGTAGACGCCGATTTCGCGCACGCGGCGGGCGATCAGCTGGGTGTACTGGGAACCGAAGTCGAGGATAAGGATACGGTGCTGGTGAATGTCTTTAGTCATTTTATTCCTGCATCAGGCTGCTGTTGTCACAAAAAGCACGGGATAAAAAAGCGGTGGAGAAACGGGGCCGCAGCCCCGTTTTATCAGCCCATCCGATAGTTGGGGGCTTCTTTGGTAATGGTCACGTCGTGAACGTGGGACTCTTTCATCCCGGCGCCCGAGATGCGCACGAATTCGGCCTTGGTGCGCATGTCGTCGATGGTGGCGCTGCCGGTCAACCCCATGGAGGAGCGCAGGCCGCCCATCTGCTGGTGGATGATCTCTTTGAGACGGCCCTTGTACGGCACGCGGCCTTCAATCCCTTCCGGCACCAGCTTGTCGGCGGCGTTGTCGGTCTGGAAGTAGCGGTCGCTGGAGCCCTTGGACATTGCGCCCAGAGAACCCATGCCACGGTAGGATTTGAAGGAGCGACCCTGATAGAGCTCGATCTCGCCCGGTGCCTCTTCGGTACCGGCAAACATGGAGCCTACCATGACGCAGCTGGCGCCCGCGGCGATGGCCTTGGCCACGTCACCGGAGAAGCGGATGCCGCCATCGGCAATCACCGGGATGCCGGTGCCTTCCAGCGCGTCGACGGCGTCGGAGATGGCGGTGATCTGGGGCACGCCCACACCGGTCACGATACGGGTAGTACAGATGGAGCCCGGGCCGATACCGACCTTGACGGCGTTGACGCCGGCAGCGGCCAGCGCCTTGGCGCCCGCGGCAGTCGCCACATTGCCGCCGATGATCTGCAGATCAGGGTAGGCTTCACGGGTCGCCTTGATGCGATCCAGCACGCCCTGGGAGTGGCCGTGGGAGGAGTCGATCAGCAGCACGTCCACACCGGCTTCCACCAGGGCGGCGACGCGCTCTTCGTTGCCGGCACCGGCACCGACGGCGGCACCGACCCGTAGACGACCCTTGTCATCTTTACAGGCGTTCGGCTTGCGCTCGGCTTTCTGGAAGTCCTTGACGGTGATCATGCCCTTGAGTTTGAAGTCGGCGTTGACCACCAGCACCTTCTCGATACGGTGCTTTTGCATCAGGCCGACCACCTCTTCACGAGGCGCCCCTTCACGCACGGTGACCAGACGATCCTTCTGGGTCATGATCTGTTCGACAGTCTGGGAGAGATCGGTCACGAAGCGCACGTCACGACCGGTGATGATGCCCACCAGCTGGTTGCCTTCGGTCACCACCGGATAGCCGGCGAAACCGTTCTTGTGGCTCAGCTCCTTGATCTGGGCGATGGTCAGGTCAGGGCGTACGGTGACGGGATCTGTGACCACGCCGCTCTCGTACTTCTTGACCTTGCGCACTTCTGCAGCCTGCTGCTCGATGGACATGTTCTTGTGGATAAAGCCGATACCGCCTTCCTGGGCCAGTGCGATAGCCAGACGGGCTTCGGTCACTGTGTCCATGGCAGCGGAGATCATGGGGATGTTCAGGCTGATGGCAGAGGTCAGCTTGGTACGCAGATCGGCAGTATTGGGAAGAACTTCGGAGTGGGCGGGAACCAACAGTACATCGTCGAAGGTTAACGCTTCTTTGGCAATCCTGAGCATGGCAATATCTCACCGTTGAGGAAGTGGGGGTGTAAAATATTGCCGACGAAGTTTACTCACGCATTGGTCACTGGTAAAGAAGTTTTTTGAATTTTTTATGGCGTTTTGACCTTTTCAGCCGCCAAGACGCTAAAAACCCAACAATTTTCGTCATAAAACGGCCGTTTGCAGGCAAAAGAGTTGCCTCATTGCGGTTTTATGCAAAAAAGCCCCCGTTTAATTTTTTCAGGCCCCCCCGCAACCCTTCCCCCTTTGCAGACCCGTTGGCACCTGTCGAGCGCCCTCGCAAACCGGGTCACTCGCCCCTGGCAAGTTCGTCAACAACTAAGCCGAGCTGCGCCGTATCCGAACTGGTTCACCCGGGTTGGCACGTTCAGCTAAGTGACCTTTTCACGGCGCGGGTTTGCTTTGAGCCGGCGCCTGCGTATCATGATTAACATTCTGAATTGAAATGGAATTTCATGATGAATCACGGACACCCGCAAGGGCGCATGGCCATAACCCTGGCGGCACTGGGGGTCGTCTATGGCGATCTTGGCACCAGCCCGCTCTATGCCCTCAAGGAGAGCTTCGCCGGACACCTGGGCCTGCAACCTACGCCGGCGGGGATCCTCTCCATCGTCTCCCTCTTCTTCTGGACCATCATGATCGTGGTCTCATTCAAATATGTGTTGCTGGTGCTTCGGGCCGACGACAAGGGAGAAGGGGGGATCCTCACCCTCGCCTCGCTGGCCTCCCGCCGCCTCCCGGCCAAGCCGCGCGCCCTGCTCATGATGCTGGGTCTGGTCGGTGTCGGGCTCTTCATCGGGGATGCGGTGATCACCCCCGCCATCTCGGTGCTCTCGGCGGTCGAAGGGTTGCAGGTGATCACCCCGGAGCTGGCGCCCTTCGTGCTGCCCATCACCCTCACCGTACTGGTGATCCTGTTCGGGGCCCAGCATTACGGCACCGCCGGCATCGGCCGCCTGTTCGGCCCGGTCATGCTGCTCTGGTTCGGGGTGCTGGCGGCGCTCGGGGCCTATGAGATCGGGCAGAATCCCGCCATCCTGCAAGCCATCAACCCGCTCTACGCCCTCGATTTCATGGCCAGCCGACCGGGTGTCGCCTTCATCACCCTGGGGGCGGTCGTGCTCTGCGTCACCGGCACGGAGGCGCTCTATGCCGACATGGGCCACTTTGGCCGTGGTGCCATCCGGCTGGCCTGGGGCTCTCTGGTGATGCCGGCTCTGCTGCTCAACTACTTCGGCCAGGGAGCCCTGCTGCTGCGCAATCCCGCCGCCATCGAAAATCCCTTCTACCTGCTCGCCCCCTCCTGGCTGGCCTTTCCCCTGTTGATCCTCGCTACCCTGGCCACCGTCATCGCCTCTCAGGCGGTGATCTCGGGCACCTACTCGGTGGTGCGCCAGGCCATCTTGCTCGGCTACCTGCCGCGCCAGGAGATCCGCCACACCTCGGAGCACGAGATAGGCCAGATCTACCTGCCGCTGGTGAACTGGCTGCTGCTGGGGGGTATCGTCATCGTCATCCTCTGGTTCCAGAGTTCAAGCAACCTGGCGGCCGCCTACGGCATCGCGGTGACCGGCACCATGGCACTGACCACCCTGCTGCTGATGGTGGTGGCCGCCCGCCGCTGGAAGTGGTCGCGCTGGCTCATTGCGCTGGTATGCGCGCCGCTGCTGCTGGTCGATGTCACCTTCTTTGCCGCCAATACCACCAAGTTTCTGGCCGGTGGCTGGCTCCCCATCCTGTTTGCGCTGCTGGCCATCCTGGTGATGACCACCTGGAAGCGCGGACGGGAGCTGGTGCTCGACAAGCTGGAACACAAGTCACTGGCGCTGAAAGGGTTTGTCGACAACATGCAGGCAGACCCGCCACTGCTGGTACCCGGCACCGCCGTGTTTCTCTCGAAATCGGTGCAGGTGGTACCCCACGCCATGCTGCACAATCTCAAACACAACAAGATCCTGCACGAACGGGTCATCTTCCTGACCGTTCAGATCAAGGACGAGCCCTGGCTCTCCTTCAAGGAGCGCATCGAACTCACCCACCTTGGCGAGGGGTTCTGGCAGGTGGTCGCCCACTTCGGCTACAAGGAGGTGCCCTCCATGGAGGAGATCTTCCAGGCCTGCGCCCAGGAGGATCTGAAGGTCACCATGGCCAAGACCTCCTTCTTCCTCTCCCACGAGCACCTGGTCAGCACCGATCTGCCCGGCATGGCGCGCTGGCGGGAAGGCCTGTTCGTCTGGATGAACCGCAACTCCCTCAAGGCCACCGACTTTTTCCATATTCCTGCCAACCGGGTGGTGGAGCTCGGGGTATTGCTGGAGCTGTAACCCGCTGCCGCCACTCATTACCAGAAGGCGGCGTTGCAACCTGTGAGGTGGCAAAGGGAACAAGGTGTCGATGCTTATCTCCCGGTTTTTCATCCTGTTACGATTAAAACACGATTGATAATAGTTATTGTTTGATGAGCTATTCGTCGGGCAAGCTTGCGGCATCGGCGCCGGTTCTGGCGCCCTCACACCAGCCGTTTGAGTATGAATATGAAGACTCGTCAGGGAGCCCAGTGATGGACGCCTGCAGCCCGAGACCAACACTGCCCGCCAACGATCCCGACACCGCCCGTCTCGTTTGCCTTGCCATCGCGATCGCCCTGCATCTTGCCGCCTTCTGGTGGCTCTATGCGCACCAGCCTGCGCCCATCACCCCGCCCTTGCCGCTGACCCTGTCGGCCCGCTGGGTCGGCGAAGCTGCAACCAATGACGCTCCTGCCAAGGCGGCCCCCGCCCCTGCTACCACAGCGCAGCAAATACAAAAAGTGCAGCAAAAGGCCAGGTCGCTGCCGCCCCCCAAAAAACAGCCGCTCAAGCCAGTCAAAAAGAGCGTCAAGCCGCTTAAACACCGCACCCCGCCGGTGCAGCCCGCCAAGGTCATGCCGGTGAGCAGTCCGCAACCGCCGATCACTGCATCCGCCCCTGCGACGGCAGCAACGGCCGCACAGGCGAGCGGCGAAAGTGCCAGTCAGCATCCTGCCCTCAAGGCTGGCGGCGGCGCGGGCAACAGCGCCCCCATCGCCCGCGATGCACGGCTCAACAACCCCGAGCCCCAATACCCCTATGAGTCGAGACGACGGGGAGAAGAGGGGCAGGTCATCCTCAATGTGCGGGTGACGGCCGAGGGCACCGCCGCCTCGGTGGAGGTGGCCAAGAGCAGCGGCTATCGGCGGCTGGACATGACGGCCCGCAAGACCGTCAGCCACTGGACATTCATTCCTGCCAGACAGAACAACGTGGCCATCGAGGCCTCGGCAAGAGTCACCATCATTTTCAAATTAAGGGCTTGAACATGGATCCTGAAATCGCAAGCAACGGCATGGGCATCGCCCACCTGCTCAGCCAGAACAGCGGCGTGGGGCTGATCCCCTTCATCCTGCTGGTATTGATGTCCCTTGGTACCTGCTACTACGCCCTGCTCAAGGGCTATCTCGCACAGCGGGAACAACGCCTCAACGCCCGCTTCGTCGCCAATTTCTGGCAGCATGACAGCGTGCAGGAGATGGAGCGCCAGCTGGCCCACCTGCCGCCGCAGGAGGCCTATGGCCGGCTGACCGGCGCCGCGCTGGCGGCCGTGGCCCAGCTGAACCGGGCCGAGAAACATGCGGTCAGTTGCAAACTGGGCTCGCCGGATGAATATCTGCTGCGCGCCATGCGCCGGGCCATCACCCAGGAGCGGGTGCGGCTGGAACAGGGACTGGCCTTCCTCGCCTCGGTGGGCTCGGCGGCCCCCTTCATCGGGCTGTTTGGCACCGTCTGGGGCATCTACCACGCCCTGCTGGCCATCGGCGCCGCCGGCCAGAGCAGTCTGGACAAGGTCGCCGGCCCCGTGGGCGAGGCGCTGATCATGACCGGCTTCGGCCTCGCGGTCGCCCTGCCGGCCGTGCTCATCTACAACTTCTTCGTGCGGCGCAATCGCCTCAGGCTCGCGGCGCTGGAGGAGTTTGGCCACGATCTGTTCACCCAGCTGGTAACCGGCTGCGAGCAGGTCGCTACCACCAAGGTCACTCCGCTGATGGAGCGGAAAACCAGAGAGGGGCGCGGCTGATGGCATTTGGTAAACTGTCGGACGAAGGGGACGATCAACCCCTCTCCGAGATCAACATGATCCCGATGATCGACGTCATGCTGGTGCTGCTCATCGTCTTCATGATCACCGCCCCACTGCTCACCAACGCGGTCAAGCTCGAGCTGCCAGAGGCCAGCAGCCAGCTCAACCAGCCAGACAAGCAGGACATCAATCTTGCCATCGATGGCGCCGGCACGATCTACTGGAACGATCAGGAGGTCGACGAGGCCGCCCTGCTCGCCAGAATGGAGAGCGCCGGCCAGGCCGAGGGGGAGCTGCCCGAGATCCAGCTGCGCATCGATCGCAAGGTGGAGTACGGCATCATCGCCAGGGTGATGGCGCAGGCCTCCCAGCACGGCCTGCACAAGATTGCCTTCGTGAGCCAGCCGGAGCCGTAACGCTCCCGTCACCCACACGCCAGTACGCCAGGGCCTGGATGCCCTGCTGCCATCCTGGCAGTTGCCAGCACAGGCACCTTGTCGGCATCATGCCGATGCAGCGCCAATATTGGCGACCATCACCGCAAGGACGACACCATGAAACCTGCCGATTATGGGCGCCTGCTTCTGCTGGCCGCCATCTGGGGCGCCAGCTTCCTGTTCATGCGCATCGCCGCCCCGGCATTCGGCGCCGTCAACACCACCTTCCTGCGGGTCCTGTTCGCCCTCATCGGGCTTGCCGTCATGCTTCTGCTGCTGCGCGCCCCCATGGGGTTTCAGGGCAAGCTCAAGTCCGCCATGCTGCTCGGCGTCATCAACTCCGCCATTCCGTTTCTGATGTACGCCATCGCCGCCCTCTGGCTGCCGGCCGGCTACTCGGCCATCCTCAACGCCACCACGCCGCTGATGGGGGCCCTCATCGGCTTTTCCTGCTTCAACGAGCGCCTTGATAGGCGCAAGTGGCTGGGGGTGGTATTGGGGGTGATCGGGATCAGCCTCATCACGACTACTGGCGAGGTGAGTGCCGATGGGCATCTGCTGCCCGGGGTGCTGGCCTGCCTGTTTGCCACCGCCTGCTACGGCCTCGCCGGCTTTCTCACCCGCAGCTGGATCACCCATCGCGGCGGGCTCGATGCCAAGTTGGTGGCCTTTGGCAGCCAGCTGGGTGCCAGCCTGTTCCTGCTGCCCTTTTTCGCTTACCAGCTGACGGCCGGCCCCGCGGTCGACTGGGCCGTGCCCACCGCCTGGGCCAGTGTGCTGGCGGTCGGCATAGTCTGCACCGCCCTCGCCTACCTGCTCTATTTTCGACTGATCGCCGATATCGGCCCGCTGCGCAGCCTCACCGTCACCTTCCTCATTCCCCCTTTTGGCATCTTGTGGGGCGCGCTGGTGCTGGGCGAGACCTTGAACCAGGGCTTCGTGCTGGGGGGCCTGGTCGTCTGCCTCTCGGTCTGGCTGGTGACCAGCCAGGCCATCCCCTCGGCCGTTCAGGCCCGGGCGCAGCCTCAGGATCCGGACGCACGCTGAACCCGACAGGGGCTGCGCCGCTCGGCGTTCGCCCCGAACTGCGTTAAGATAGCGCCATTGATTTATGCCCCCTCCCCCAAAACGGGGCACACAGTGCAGGACCAGCCTTGAACTACCGCAACGAACCGAGTCAAAGCAGACAACAGCAGGTCTTTACCGTCACCCGCCTCAACAGCGCCGTGCGCATGATCCTGGAGCAGGATCTGGGGCTGGTGTGGTTGACCGGCGAGCTCTCCAACCTGGCGATGCCAAGCTCCGGCCACTGGTACTTCTCCCTCAAGGACATGTCGGCCCAGGTGCGCTGTGCCATGTTCAAGGGCAACAACCGGCGGGTGGCCTTTCGCCCACAGGATGGCATGCAGGTGCTGGTGCAGGCGCGGGTCTCCCTCTATGAGCCGCGCGGCGATTACCAGCTGATCATCGAATCGATGCAGCCGGCAGGCGACGGTGTGCTGGCGCTGCGCTTTGAAGAGCTCAAGCGCCGCCTTGGCGCCGAGGGGCTGTTCGACGAGGGGCGCAAGCGACCGCTGCCTCGCGAACCGCGGGCGGTGGGCCTCATCACCTCCGCCACCGGTGCTGCCCTCCATGACATGCTGACGGTGCTAAAACGGCGCGCGCCGGATCTGCCGGTGTTTATCTACCCGACCCAGGTACAGGGCAGCGCCGCCATCGGCCAGATCGTCTCTGCCATTGCCCTGGCCAACCGCCGCGCCGAGGTGGATGTGCTGATCGTAGGGCGCGGCGGCGGGTCGCTCGAAGATCTCTGGTGCTTCAACGAAGAGGCGGTGGCGCGCGCCATCGCCCACTCCGCCATCCCGGTGGTGAGCGCGGTAGGCCACGAGGTGGACGTCACCATCAGCGACTTTGCCGCCGACTTGCGCGCCCCGACCCCGTCGGCGGCGGCCGAGCTGGTGGCGCCGGATCAGAGCGCCCGTGCCCAGCGCCTCGCCCATCTCAAGCAGCAACTGCTGCAGGCGATGAACCGCCAGCAGACCGCGGCCCGCCACGATTTCATCCTGCTGCAAAAGCGGCTCGACCATCAGGATCCGAAGCGGCGGCTGGAGCAGCAATCCCAGCGCCTCGACGAGCTCTCCACCCGTTTGCAGCAGCTGATGAACCACAGATTGCATCAAGGTGAGCGGCGCCTCGCCAATCTGGAGCTGCGCCTGCAGGGCAAGAGCCCGGAGCGCTTGCTGGCCGCCGGCAAGCGTCGCCACCAGCTGGCCGAGGAGCGGCTTCATGCCCTCATTGCCAAGCGCCAGGATCTGGCGAGCCACCGCCTCGCCATGCTCAGTGCCCGCCTCGATGGGGTGAGCCCGCTCGCCACCCTGGGCCGCGGCTACTCCATCACCCGCACCCAAAACGGTGAGGTGATCAGCCGGGCCGCCCAGGTCGATGCCGGCCAGACGCTGGTCACCCAGCTTGCAGAGGGACAGCTGCGGGTGCGGGTGGAAGAGGTCCACCAGCCATAACGAACAAGGGGGCACATCAGGAGCCCCCTTGTTTATCATCCTCTCTTTGTCAGGCCCGCTCGGCCAGCGCACTCACACCAGCGAATGGCGCACCGCCTGCGCCGGATCGGCTGGCGCCGTACCCGACCCCGCCAGCGGGTTGAGCTGCAAGTATTCAAACAGCCCGGCCTGCAGATTGACGTTCCAGAAGCGCCCCGCCAGGGTGAGCTCGAGCCGATCCTCGCTCAGCGTCGCCAGCCCGTGCTGCTGCCAGGCCTCGAACAAGGGTTGCAGATGTGCCCGCAGCGACGTCGGCAAACGGGCCAGCGCTAGCCAGCCGCTGTCGAGCGCACCGCGCAGCAGATCATCAAGGCGGCCATTGGGATTGCGCCCCATCACCATGCCGGGGGCCCGCAGATCCGCCGCCAGCGCCTCGTGCCAGAGCGCCAGATCCCGGCCATACATGAGGCCGTGCCCATGCACGTTGCCGCCAGCCCCGGCCCCGAAGGGGAGGATCTCGGCGCCGCGCTTGGCCATCTGGTTGTAGCGGCTCTGCTCGGCCTCGCCGCGCCGCCAGTGGCTGCAGGAGAGCCGCTGCCAACCCCCCTGCTCCAGCGTCTGGGCGCCATAGGCATACATGGTGGCCCTCTGCTGGCCGTCGGCGGCCCAGCCGAGCTTGCCCTTCGCCTCGGCACGGGCCAGATGGGTGCCGGCCATGGCGATGAGCTGATAGAGATCCACTCCGTGCACCCCGCTCGCCATCACATCCGCGATGTCCTGACGCCACACCGCATCATCCTGGCCCGGCAGGCCGAAGATGAGATCGGCCACGATCACCGCGTCGTCGTGACGGGTCAGCTCCCCCAGCCGGGTCAGCAGAGTCTCCCGGTCGTCGAAGCGAGCCGCCGCCTGGCGTACCTCGGTATCAAAGCTCTGCACCCCGAACGAGAAGCGGTTGAAGCCGCCCGCCAGCGCACTGTGCCACTTGGCATCATCAAAGCCATTGAGGCGCCCCTCCAGGGTCACCTCCGCATCCGGGGTCAGGGGAAAACGACGGATGGCGGCGGCCAGCATCGCCAGCTCGTCGGCGCTCATGTCCGTCGGTGTGCCGCCCCCCACATAGACGGCCGAGAAGGGGCGGCTCTGGACAAACGGTGTCTCGGCGGCCCGGGCAAGCGCGCCGCAGAGCGCGTTGACATAACGGGTGATGCGGGCCGGGTTGGCACCATTTTCAAAGAAATTGCAGAAGCTGCAGCGCTTGCGGCAAAACGGGATATGGATATAGAGCGCCCGCTCGTCCGCCTCGCTCTCGCGGCGCCACCAGGCTTGCCAGTCGGCATGGTCGAGGGTGAACGGACGCACGCCGCCGCGACTGGCGTGGGCCGAGGTCTTGGCGCCAAAGGCGAACTTGAGGGGATCCGGGGTGGCAAGACCTGTCATGGTCGGGGTCAGCAGTGGTGTCATCGCAGGCAGGCTATCGAGTGAAATAATGCAAATGATAACCACTATCAATAAATGCCAAATTTGTGCTGGATCAACTCAATGACGAACAGCCCTCGTTTGCTACGCACCATTAACCTCTATCATGGATCCAGTTAACAGTTAATTTACTCAAGATGAGGTAGGGTGAGCCGATAGAGAACCATCTCCCCCGTTCTGATGAGCAAACGCGGGGAGAGTCATCAACCATTGACGATCGCTCACCTGCGCATGGACCTGCCAACGATGCAAAATCTGTCTCTGAACTGGAAAATCTTTCTCCCCCTCGCCCTGGTCATCGGCTGCACCTTCGCCCTCAGCTTCGAGCTTTCCGCCTGGCTGCAACGGGATCTCGCCATCCGGCTGGCAGGTGAAAAGGTGGAGAGCGCCGCCAACACCTACATGGATCAGCTCAACGTGCTGATGATGACGGGGGCCATCGCCAATCGCCAGATCGTGCAGACCAAGCTCAAGAGCGAGGCCGGCATCGTCGAGGCCCGCCTGATCCGCGCCCCGGCAGTGACCAGCCTGTTCGGCCCAGGCCACCCGGATCAGCAGATTGAAGACAAGCTGGACGAGCGCGCCATCAACCAGGGCGAGACCATTCTCGAGCAGCAGGGCAACCAGCTCACCCTGATCAAGCCCTTCAAAGCCTACAAGGAGTATCGCGGTACCCAGTGCACCACCTGCCACCAGGTGGCGGAAGGCACCGTCATGGGGGCGGTGCGCATCAGTTACGATCTCAGCCACACCTTTGGCGAGATCCATCGCAACAACCTGATCCTGAGCGGCAGCCTGGTGGCGGTGTTTGGGCTGGGCTTCGGCCTGCTGGGCTGGGTGCTGCAGCGCTACATCAAGCGACCGGTACGCCACCTGCAGCTGGCCATGACCCGCATGGCCAAGGAGAGGGACCTCTCCCTCCCCCTGGAAAACCCCAACCGGGATGAGCTGGGCGAGATGACCCGTGCCGTCAGTGCCATGGTGCAGGGGTTTCGCCACAGCCTGCAGGAGGTGGAGAGCGCCACCCACCAGCTCTATCAGGAGTCCAACCAGATCCGCCAGGTGGCGACCCAGACCGAAGGCTCGGCCCGTCAGCAGGAGAGCATGACGGTACAGGTGGCCGCCGCCGTGAGCGAGCTGGCCGCCAGCTCTCACGAGGTGCGCGAACACGCCCGCAAGAGCGCCGAGCTCTCCGCCCTCACCAACCAGGATGCGGCCAACACCAGTCGCCTCGCCCAGCACTCCATCAACGACATGGGCGAGATGTCGGCTGAGATCGAGCGGGTCGACAAGGTGATCCAGCAGCTCGACAACCGCTGCCTGGCGGTCGACGGGGTGCTGGAGGTGATCAAGGGGATCGCGGATCAGACCAACCTGCTGGCTCTTAACGCCGCCATCGAGGCGGCCCGGGCCGGCGAGCAGGGCCGCGGCTTTGCGGTGGTGGCCGACGAGGTGCGCGCCCTCTCCAACCGCAGCCGCGCCGCCAGCGAGGAGATCTCCCAGATGATCGCCGCCCTGCAGAACGAGGCCCAGAGCGCGGTATCGGTGATCGGGGATGCCAAGGCCAAGGCGGACGAGAGCATCCACAAGACAGAGGCGACCCTGGCCGCCATGCAGAACATCATCGGCCGCATCAGCAGCATCAACGATCTCAATGCCCAGATGGCGCAGTCCGCCGAGGAGCAGGACAGGGTCTGCAGCGAGGTGGACGGCTCGGTGAGCGACATTCGCAACACCTCCAACGACACCCTGGGCCAGGCCCACGCCGCCAATCTCGCCAGCGTCCAGCTGGTGGAGCAGTGCCGCAAGCTCGAGCAGCTGCTCAAGACCTACCGCTGGTGATCATGCCTGCCGCCCGCAGCGGCCAATAAAAAAGCGCGACCCAGGGTCGCGCTTTTGTTTTGTGTGTCGTAGCTCAGGCGCGCCACGTGGCGCAGCCTGCCCGAAATTAGCCTGCGTTGCGGGTGGCCACCGCATCGGCCAGATTGCGCAGCAGGGTCTCGGTGTCGGCCCAGCCGATGCAAGCATCTGTGATGCTCTGACCGAAGGTGAGTTCGCACCCTTCCACCAGATCCTGACGACCCTCCACCAGGTGGCTCTCCACCATGACGCCGAACACCGCCTTGCTGCCGGCGCGCAGCTGACCGGCCACGTCCTCGGCCACCAGCATCTGGTTCTTGAACTGCTTGCTGCTGTTGGCGTGGCTGAAGTCGATCATCACCTTCTGCGGCAGACCGGCCTTGTCCAGCCCCTTCACCACTTCGTCCACGTGGGCGGCGCTGTAGTTTGGCTCACGGCCGCCGCGCAGGATGATGTGACAGTCCGGATTGCCCCGGGTCGCGACGATGGCGGAGTGGCCATATTTGGTCACCGACAGGAAGTGGTGCGGCGCGCTGGCGGCGCCGATGGCATCGATGGCCACCTTGATGGTGCCGTCGGTGCCGTTCTTGAAGCCCACCGGGCAGGAGAGACCGGAGGCCAGCTCGCGGTGCACCTGGGATTCGGTGGTGCGGGCCCCGATGGCGCCCCAGCTCATCAGATCCGCCACGTATTGCGGGGTGATCATGTCGAGGAACTCGGAGGCGGTCGGCAGCCCCATGTCGTTGAGATCCAGCAGCAGCTTGCGACCGATGCGCAGGCCATCGTTGATCTGGCAGCTGTTGTCGAGGTAAGGGTCGTTGATCAGCCCCTTCCAGCCCACCGTGGTGCGCGGCTTCTCGAAATAGACCCGCATCACTATCTCCAGCTGGCCCTTGAGTTCGTCACGCAGCACCTTGAGGCGCTTGCCGTACTCCAGCGCGGCGGCCGGGTCGTGAATGGAACAGGGGCCGATCACCACCAGCAGGCGCTGATCTTCACCGGCCAGGATCTGATGGATGGCCTGACGGGATTCAAAGACGGTATTGGATGCGACCTCGGTGGCCGGAAACTTCTCAAGCACCGCAACCGGGGGTAATAACTCTTTGATTTCACTAATACGAACGTCGTCGGTTTGATGCTGCATGATAAGGCTTCCTGCTAGATGACTGCGATAAAGAAACTTCAATCTAGCCCGCACAAGCAGCGGTGTAAATAGAAAATTACATTATCGAATAAGGAATTTTCTTAACCTACCTTGCAAGTTTGAATAATGCTGCTAGGCGAGGATGAAGAGAGGGGGGTAGCAGAGCGGGACAGCCCAAAGAAACAGGCCCGCAGCGAGGCGGGCCTGGTTGACTCATGCACGCTGGCTGATGCTGGCCAGCTTGTCGAAGTAGTCCGGGAAGGTCTTGGAGGTACAACCCGGATCATTGATGGTGACGGCAGTATCGGACAGCGCCACCAGCGAGAAGCACATGGCGATGCGGTGGTCGTTGTAGGTATCGATGGCCGCATGCTTGAGCTGCGCTGGCGGGGTGACGGTGATGAAGTCACGCCCCTCCTCCACCTCGACGCCCAGCTTGCGCAGCTCGGTCGCCATGGCGTGCAGGCGATCAGTCTCCTTCACCCGCCAGTTGTAGATGTTGCGAATGGAGGTGGGCCCCTCGGCGAACAGCGCTGCCACGGCGATGGTCATGGCCGCATCGGGGATGTGGTTCATGTCCATGTCGATGCCGTGCAGCGGCGCCTGCTCCGCCTCGATGAAGTCATCGCCCCAGGTGATGCGGGCGCCCATCTTCTCCAGCACGTCGGCGAAGTGGATGTCGCCCTGAATGCTGTGCTTGCCGATGCCGGTGACCCGCACCTTGCCCTTGATGGCGCCCGCCGCGAGGAAGTAGGAGGCGCTGGAGGCATCCCCTTCCACCAGGAAGTCACCCGGGCTGACGTAGCTCTGGTTGCCCTTGATGTAGAACAGCTTGTAGTTGTCGTGCTCGATGACCACCCCGAACTGCTTCATGATGTGCAGGGTGATGTCGATGTAGGGCTTGGAGACCAGCTCCCCCTTGATATGGATGCGGGTATCGCCCGCCGCCATCGGCGCCGCCATCAAAAACGCCGTCAGGAACTGGCTGGAGACGGAGCCGTCGACATGGACATCGCCGCCCCACAGCCCCTTGGCATCCACCACCAGCGGCGGATAGCCGTCTTTCTTCAGGTACTGGATATGGGCGCCCGCTTCGCGCAGGGCATCCACCAGATGGCCGATGGGACGCTCTTCCATGCGCGGTTCCCCGCCCAGGGTGTATTCGCCGGAGCCCAGACACAGGGCGGCACACAGCGGTCGCATGGCGGTGCCAGCGTTGCCGAGGAACAGATTGACCGGCTCCTTCACCGCAAAACTGCGGCCCAGACCGTGCACGGTGCACTCGGTCTTGTCGGCGGAGAGCTTGTACTTGACCCCGAGCTGGGTCAGCGCCGCCAGCATGTGACGAATGTCATCACTGTCGAGCAGGTTGGTGAGCCGGGTGGTGCCACGGGCCAGGGCTGCCAGCAGCAGGGCCCGGTTGGACACGCTCTTGGAGCCGGGCAGATTGACCTCACCGGCCACACGAGAAATGGGTTCCAAACGCAACGAATTCATAGACTTCCTGTACGATCTCAAAAAAATGACCTGACCGGACGTTAGCAGCCCGCGCCCTGCTCGGCAAGACTGCACGTGGCACAAAAGCGGGCCGCGGGGACGGCCGGTCCGGCATCAGGGAAAAAACAGACGCCGGGGAGTCCCCGGCGTCGGCAATCGGGGAATAACGCCTCAGCCGTGGCGCTTGGCAAAACCGTCCATAAAGCTGACCAGCGCCTTCACCCCTTCCAGCGGCATGGCGTTGTAGAGGCTGGCGCGCATGCCGCCGACGATGCGGTGTCCCTTGAGCGCCAGCAGGCCGGCGGCTTCCGATTCGGCCAGGAACAGCTTGTCCAGCTCGGCATTTTTCAGCTGGAACGGGATGTTCATCCGCGAACGGCAGCTGGCATCCACCTGGTTGCCATAGAAGCTGGACTGATCGAGATAGCCATAGAGGAAATCGGCCTTCGCCTTGTTGCGCGCTTCCATCGCCTCGAGGCCGCCCTGTTCTTTCAGCCACTCGAACACCAGCCCGGCCAGATACCAGGCGTAGGTGGGCGGGGTGTTGAACATGGAGTCGTTCTTGGCGGTGAGCTGGTAGTCAAAGATCGACGGCACATCGGCGCGGGCCTGATTCAGCAGATCGTCGCGCACGATGGCGATGGCCAGCCCAGAGGGGCCAATGTTTTTCTGCGCGCCGGCATAGATGATGCCAAAACGGCTCACGTCGATGGGACGGGAGAGAATGGTGGAGGAGAGATCCGCCACCAGCGGCACCTCGCCGGTGGCCGGGATGTCGAACATCTCGATGCCATCGATGGTTTCGTTCGGGCAGTAGTGCACATAGGCCGCATCGGCGCGAAACGCCGGGGTCGGCAGCAGGTGGGAGATCCCCTGCTCGTTCTTGGCAACACCCTGGAAGGTCTGGATGTCGCCATACTTTTTGGCCTCATCCACCGCGCTCTGGGACCAGACCCCGGTCAGCAGGAAGTCGGCCTTTTTGTTGACGCCTCCCAGCAGGTTCATGGGCACCGCGGAGAACTGGCCGCGGCCGCCGCCGTGCATGAACAGCACCTTGTAGTTGTCCGGCACCGCCAGCAGTTCGCGCAGATCCGCTTCGGCCTTCTCGGCGACCGCCATGTAGGGCTTGCCGCGGTGGGAGAGCTCCATGACCGAGGCTCCCAGCCCCTGGAAATTACAAAATTCGCGCTGGGCGCGCTCCATGACTTCGACCGGCAACATGGCGGGGCCAGCGCAGAAGTTGTAAATCTGTTTGCTCATGACGCTTTCCGTGAGTGGATGAGTGTGATCGGGGACTTGTCTGGTTTTACACAAGTGCAGCCCCCGGATCAAAGGCTTTTTGGGAGCTGGCTCAACCTTTTGCCGACCCGCCGCCAGTGCTCTTGGCAGAAAAGAGCCCTGAACGGGTCAGGGCTTGCAGAGAACATGCGTGGAAATGGGCGTCTGCCGGGGCTCAATGCCCCAGGCCCCCTTTTTTCACCAGGTTACAGCTTGGCGGTGAGCTCCGGCAGCAAGGTGAAGAGATCCCCCACCAGCCCGTAGTCGGCCACCTGGAAGATGGGGGCCTCGCTGTCCTTGTTGATGGCGACGATCACCTTGGACTCTTTCATCCCCGCCAGATGCTGAATGGCACCCGAGATGCCGACCGCGATGTAGAGCTCGGGGGCCACCACCTTGCCGGTCTGACCCACCTGCAGATCGTTGGCGACAAAGCCCGCATCCACCGCCGCCCGCGACGCGCCCACCGCGCCGCCCAGCTTGTCGGCCAGCGCCTCGATCAGGGCAAACTGCGCCTTGGAGCCCAGCGCCCGCCCGCCGGAGACCACCACCCGCGCCGCCGCGAGCTCAGGTCTGGCGGAGCGCACGGCGCGCCGCTCGATGAGGCGGGTACGGCAAGTCACCTCGCTCACCGGCAACCGCTCTACCTCTGCCTGGCCGCCGCTCGCCGCCTTGGCGAAGGCGGTAGGCCGGATGGTGAGCACCTTGATGGGGGCGCTGCTCGCCACCCGGGCGATGGCGTTGCCCGCATAGATGGGACGCAGGAAGGTGTCGGCCCCTTCGATGCCGGTCACCTCGGAGAGCATCTCCACCCCGAGCCTGGCCGCCACCCGCGGCAGCAGATCCTTGCCCTGGGTGCTGGCGGCCATCAGACAGTGCTGATAATCCCGCGCGATATGGGCCAGCAGCGGATCGACCCCGTCGCTCAGCCCCTCCGCCAGGATGGGGTGCTCGGCCAGCAGCACACGATTCACCCCCTGCAGGGCGGCGGCCTGTTCGCCCGCCTCGGTCAGCCCCTGCCCCAGCAACAGCAGATGCACCTCGCCGCCCAGCTGGCCCCCAGCGGTGACCAGACGGGCCACGTTGTCGGCCAACTGGCCCTGATGATGTTCGGCAATGATCAATACGCTCATGACTGCCCCTTGTTATCGTCCGTTGATGTCCCTGCCTGTGTGCCCATCACGCCCCCGAGCTTGCTGCCGGCGGGCGGGGTTCTGTTGATTGCTGGCAGCATCAGAGTACCTTCGCTTCGTGCTTGAGTTTGTCCAGCAGCTCGTCCACCGAGCTCACCATGATGCCGGCGCTGCGGGCAGCAGGAGCCATCACCCCGAGCAGCCGGGTCTGGCCGGCCGGCTCGACACCGAGGTCGGCGAAAGGCGCGCTCTCGAGTGGCTTGCGCTTGGCCTTCATGATGTTGGGGAGCGAGGCAAAGCGCGGCTCGTTGAGGCGCAGATCCACGGTCACCACCGCCGGCAGCGCCATGCCGAGGGTCTCGAGGCCGCCGTCAATCTCGCGGGTCACCTGCAATTCCCCCTCCACCAGCTTGATGGCGGAGGCGAAGGTGGCGAGCGGCCAGTCATTGAGGGCGGCGAGCATCTGGCCCACCTGGTTGTTGTCGGAATCGATGGACTGCTTGCCGAGCAGCACCAGATCGGGCTTTTCCTGCTCGCATACCTGTTGCAGGGCGCGCGCCACGGTGAGCGGGGTCAGGGTCTCGCCGGTCACATAATGACGGGCCCGATCCGCTCCCAGCGCCAGGGCGTGACGCAGTTGTTCGGCCGCCGCCTCGGGGCCGAAGGTCACCACCACCAGCTCGCTCGCCACGCCGGCTTCGCGCAGCCTGACGCCCTCTTCCACCGCAATTTCACAAAACGGGTTGATCCCCATCTTGACGTTGGCCAGCTCCACGTCCGAGCCATCGCTCTTGACCCGGACCTTGACGTTGTAATCCAGCACCCGCTTGACCGCGACCAGCAGCTTCATGACGCGCATCCCTCGCTTCTGTTGAGTGAATCCATGAAAACCCTCACATTTTTTGCTTACATTTACTTTACGTTTACGTAAACTACCAGCACTACCCTAGGCCAAGTCGAGCACAGAGGCAAGATGGAACGCGAAGCAATGGAATTTGATGTCGTCATCGTCGGTGGCGGCCCGGCGGGACTCAGTGCCGCCATCGCCCTCAAGCAGCACAATGCCGAGCTGTCGGTCTGCCTGCTGGAAAAGGGAGCGGAGATCGGCGCCCATCTGCTCTCCGGCGCCCTGCTGGATCCCGTCGCCCTCAAGGAGCTGCTGCCAGAGAGCTGGCAACAGGCCCCGCTCGGGGTCGAGGTCAACGACGATCAGGTGCACCTGCTGCAAAGCGACAGCCGCGCCCTGCAACTGCCCAACTGGGCGGTGCCGCCGCGCATGCACAACGAGGGCAGCCGCATCATCAGCCTCGGCAACCTCTGTCGCTGGCTCGGTCAGCAGGCCGAGCAGCTGGGAGTCGAAATATACCCGGGTTTTACCGCAAGCGAACTCATCATGGAAGCGGGACGGGTCAAGGGTGTGATCACCGGCGATCTCGGGCTGGATCGGGCGGGCAATCCGAAAGCGGATCACGTACCCGGCATGGCGCTGCTCGGTCGCTACACCCTGTTTGCCGAAGGGGCTCGTGGTCATCTTGGCAAACAGCTGATCGCCGACTTTCAGCTGGAAAGCGCTGCCCAGCCGCAGCACTACGCCATCGGCTTCAAGGAGCTGTGGCAGCTCCCCCCCGGTCAGGGCAAACCAGGCCAGGTGCTGCACGGCAGCGGCTGGCCGCTCTCCGAGGGGAAGGAGGACAAGAGCCAGGGCGGCTTCTATCTCTATCATCTGGAGCAGGATCAGGTGGCGGTCGGGCTGATTGTCGATCTCAACTACCGCAACCCCTGGCTCAGCCCGTTTGACGAGTTTCAGCGCCTCAAGCATCACCCGCTCATCGCCGCGGCATTGCAGGGGGGCGAGCGCATCAGTTACGGCGCCCGCGCCATCGCCAAGGGGGGCTGGCACTCCCTGCCCCGCATGCACTTTCCCGGCGGCCTGCTCATCGGTTGCGATGCCGGCACCCTCGACTTCTCCCGCATCAAGGGGATCCACACCGCCATGAAGTCCGGCATGCTGGCGGCCAAGACAGTTGCCATGAGTCTGCGCGGTGGCGATGAAGGGGGCCGGGATCTGGCCGAATACGGCGATGCGCTGCAACAGAGCTGGCTGGCCCATGAGCTCAAAACGGCGCGCAACTTCGGCGCCGCCCTGCACCGCTGGGGCCCCTGGCTCGGTGGCGCCTTCAACTGGCTGGAGCAGCGGTTGTTTGCTCGCTCCTCGCCGTTCACCCTGCTGGACAAGGAGCCGGACTACCGCCAGCTGCGCATGGCCAGCCGCTGCCAGCCCATCGACTATCCCAAGCCGGATGGCAAGCTCAGCTTCGACAAGCTCTCGTCCGTCTATCTCGCCAATACCAGCCACGACGAGGATCAGCCCTGCCACCTGAAGCTGCAGGATGAGACGATCCCGGTGGCGGTCAACCTGCCCACCTGGGCCGAACCGGCCCAGCGCTACTGCCCGGCCGGGGTGTTCGAGATCCTGGGTTCGGAGAGCCAGCCCCGCCTGCAGATCAACGCGGCCAACTGCATCCACTGCAAGACCTGCGACATCAAGGATCCGAGCCAGAACATCGTCTGGACGCCGCCGCAAGGCGGCTGCGGCCCCAACTATCCCAATATGTAACAGGCCGGCCCATGCAGACCTGTGCAGACCTGTGCAGACCTGTGCAGACAGCAAGGATGCACACCGCAGGGCGGCTACGGCCCCAACTATTGCAATGTATGTGATGAAAGACGCGCGGCCGGGGGCTGTCGCAGGGCGCTCGGGAGCCCGCCATCCCGGCCGGTGAACCCAAGCCCTCCCGCCTATCAGGTTGAATAAAGGAGGCGACGCCGGGATCGCCCGTTTCGAGGTCGGCGCGGCTGCTCCGACCTCGCTGTTTTTTTGAGCGAACAGGCTGAACCTCCGATGAATAGGCCCTGACAAGCGCGGCCCGCCCCTGTATAGTTCGCCGCATTCAGGTTTTCCATCGGCCCGTTCAGCTTGTCCACGGGATCGCTTTCTACGCGCTCTAAGGCCGCATGACCTGTGCAACCATCCCTGATTACCCATGACTTCTTAAGGGGGGACAGATGATCACCGCCTACATTCTCAATAACAAGGTACTGGACATAGTCACGCTCGGGCCTGACGACATAGTGCCTGACAACACCGTCTGGCTGGATGCCTACAAGCCGGACACGGCGGAACGAGAATGGTTGACGGGCCTGTTTCTGGAAGAGGTGCCCGACAAGGAGGAGCTCGATGACATCGAAGCATCCGCCCGTTTCTACTGGGATACCGACGGTCTGCACATTCACTCCCTGTTTCCCCAGCGGATCGGCCGTGACACCAAGGGTGTGCACGTCTCCTTTACCCTGCGCAACAATTTGCTGATCAGCATCCGCGAGGATGACATCGGCCTGGTGCGCCTGCTGCGCCACTACATGCGCCAGGACCGGCTGGAGGTGGAAGACGCCCTCGACATCCTGCTGGAGGTGCAGAACCTGAAAGTGGAGTACCTCTCCGATCTTATCGAGGATGGCTACAAGACCCTGGAAAACACCGCTGATCAGATCTTCGAGCCGGACCAGATCAATCCCATGCTCAAGGAGTTGATGGCCCAGGAAGAGGCCAACGGCCAGATCCGTCTCTCCCTGCACGATACCCGTCGCGCCCTGCGCTTCTTGAAACGCAGCCTGCGCCAGCGCATGACGGGCGAGCAGAACAAGTGGATCGACGAGATGCTGCACGACGTGGAGTCCCTGCTGCCCCACACCCAGTTCCTGTTCGACAAGATCAACTTCCAGCTGGAGGCCTCCATGGGGGTGACCAACCTGGAGCAGAACAAGGTGATCAAGATCTTCTCGGTGGCAGCTGTCATCTTTCTGCCGCCAACCCTTATCGCCAGCATCTACGGCATGAACTTTGGTCGCATGCCGGAGCTCGCCTGGGAGTACGGCTATCCCCTCTCCCTAGTACTGATGGTGATGTCATCGCTCGGCACCGGTCTCTTCTTCAAGCGAAAAGGCTGGCTGTAACGCTGCTGTCTGACAAATAAAGAGTCGCGGATTGGGGGGGCCTGGCCCCCCGATTAATTCCCGCTCCCTGCCCCGCCTTGCAAAGGGCGCCTCATCGCCCCATATCCCCTTCATCCTTTGCACAGACGAACCCGGGCAACCATGACCCTCTACCCCGAACACAGATATGACGATCACGGCCAGCTGCGTCCCCCGCTCTGGTTCTGGCCCATCGCCCTCTTGCTGACCCGCTCGGTCTGGCTGTTTCTGATGGCCGGCGTCACCCGCGAGAGCGGCAGCGCCATCCTGACCCTCTTCTACCCGGACCGGCTCACCCTCTACATCAGCCTGCTGACCGACGTGCCCGCCATACTGGCGCTGCTCGCCTGCGGCGGCACCTATCAGCAGACCCACAGCCTCCGGGCCAAGCTCAGGCGCCACAGCCCCTTGCTGCTGCTCTGCTCTGCCATCAGTGGCCTGCTGATGCAACTGCACAGCCTCAATCTGCAGAAGTGGTCGTTCAGCTGGCCCACCGCCCTGGTGCTGGTCGCCACCCTCTGGTCACTCTGGTATCTGCTGCGCAGCCGCCAGTTGCGTGAATACGCGGTGGATCAACCCCACTGAAGGGCGAGTCGGCTCACTGGCGCGTGACCCGGATCTGCAGGGTCTGGCGATCGCTCTGACTGCCACTGCCCCCCTGCAACTGGGTACCCAGGCTGCTGCCCTGCTGCGCCGCGCTGGTGGATAGCTCCCCCACCGTCAACCACTGACCGGGGGCACCGCTCACCTCGGTGGCACTCTGCCCCCGGTTGATGGTGCCCTGCTCCAGCCTGGCCTGCTCGCTGCTGAGCGCTATCTGTACCCTGTCGCCAATCAGGGTGGCGGTGGCATAGAGGCCGTTCACCAACGGCATCAGCCCCACCACCTGGCCACCGCGCCACTGATAGAAGGTGACCGGCTGATAGGTGCCCATCTGCAATAGCACGGGTCGACCCGACAGGCCGCGTACCTGCCAGCTGTCGTTCTGGCTGCGCTGATACTGCTGGGCATTGCCCTCCAGCAACCACTGCCGCTTGGCCGCATCCCGGCCCAGCCCCACACCGGCCTGCTGGCCGCTGGAAGCGCCATCCACCCGCCACTCAATGAGCAGGCTCTGGGGCGGCTGGTTGAATTTGGCCAGCGCCGCTTCGGCCTCCTGCAGCTGGGCAGCGCTGCCGCTCAGCACCAGCTGGTTGCCCATGGCGCTCACCCCCAGCTCTGGATAGAGATCCTTGAGGGTCTGCACCGCCGCCTGCGTCTCGAATACCGGGATCACCTTCACTTCGGCCCGCAGCGGCAGGCACCAGAGCCCCCACAGCAGCCAGAGTCCAAACCCGTGCCATCTTCTCATCTTCTCCTCCCGTCCCACTCTGCGACCCTTCACGTCATCGGCCTGATCATCACCTGGTCATCATGGGCCATCCCGCTCGCTTTTCAATGATTTTGCCCGTGAGCGGTGAACGCCGTGCAGGTCAGGTCCTTCATTTTTCGATGAAAAGAGCGGAGATAGATCAAATAACACAAATAAAAATGATTACCATTTGTTGTCACGAAAAAATCGCTCGGATACAATTCGGTCTCATTTTTTCGAGCTTGCCGTCGATGAAGCCAGTGACCACCACCCCCGCCGCCATCCACCTTGCCCTGCTGGTCAACATGCTCTCCATGGGCAGCATGATGATGGTGATGCCGCTCGGGCCGGATCTGGTCATCAGCCTCGGCATGCAGCCGGAGCAGACCGGCTACTTCAGCGGCGGCGCCACCTTGGGGGCCGCCCTGATGGGCCTCATCGCCGCCCCCTGGCTCGATCGGGTCAATCGCAAGCCCGCCCTGCTGGTACTGCTCACCCTGCGTTTTCTGCTGCTGATGGCCTGCGCCCTGGTGCAAAACAGCCAGCAACTGCTGGTGCTGTTCGTCCTGTCCGGCTGTGTGGCCGGGCCGCTCGCCGCCATCTTGATGGCGGCCGTGCTGGATCTGGTGCCGCCCGCCGAGCGGGGCCGCCGCCTCGCCTACGTGGGCATGGCGTTCTCCCTGGCCGCCATTTTGGTGGTGCCCATCGCCCTGGTGCTGGCCCAGTGGTTTGGCTGGCAGAGCCCCTTCCTGCTGTTTGGTGTCTGCGGCCTGCTGCTGGCCCTGCTCTGCGCCACCCTGCTGCCTTCGCTGCCGGTCAGCCGTGCCCCTCACGGCAGCGGTCTGCGCCAGTTGCTGGGATCGCCGCTCTGCCAGGGGGCCCTGTTCATCCTCTGTTTGCAGATGTTCGGCCACTTTCTGCTGATCCCGCACTTTGCCAACTACTTCCAGTTCAACCTCGCCTTCCCGCGCGAGCAGATCGCCGCCCTCTATCTGTGCGGCGGCCTCGCCAGCATGGCCACCATGCGGCTGTGCGGTGGCTGGATTGATCAGGGCCGTGCCCAGGCCGCCATTCTGATCACCAGCCTGCTGCTGACGCTGATCACTTTGCTCGGTTTCGCCATGCCGGTCGGCGTGCCCGTCTACCTGCTGTTCACCCTCTTCATGGCGCTGAGCTCGGCCCGATCCAGTTCGACCCTCGCCATCACCGCATCCATCCCGGCCCCTCATCAGCGCGCCGCCTTCATGTCTTTTCAGGGCACGGTCACCAATGTGGCGGCCGGGCTTGGCAGCCTGCTCTCGGCCAGGGTGCTGGTGTCGGATCAGAGCGGCGCCCTGCACGGCTTTGCTGGGCTCGCCTGGATCAATATCGGCTGCGGTCTGCTGGCCTGCGGCGGTGTCTGGCTCCTGCTCAAGGGGCTGGCACAGACAAGGAACAACAATAACCCCGAGTCTGGCCCCGCCAGACAAGGAAGTCAGTGAGCCACCGGTCCCAGAGCCGGACCCCATAACCTCTGTTTTATTCATGGAGTTTTGACTATGCAGTTGCAGCCCGGCGTCTTTCGCCTGAACCCCATCCTGCTCTCCCTCGGTCTTATCGCCCTGCCGGGCCTGGCCCAGGCCGAAGCGCCCAAAGCCAACGAGACCCTGGTGGTCACCGCCACCCAGACCAAGCACACCGAGCTCTCCGCGCCGGCCAGCGTCTCCGTGGTGACCCGCGCCGATCTGGACAAGATGAACGCCAACAACATCGGCGAAGCGCTCAAGCACGTGCCCGGCGTCAACGTCATCGGCACCAACCCCACCGGCCGCAACGAGATCAAGATCCGCGGCATGGGCGGCGACTACACCCTGCTGCTGATCAACGGCAAGCGGGTCAACGCCCGCGAGACCCTGGGCAGCTCGTTTGGCAATGACTTCGACTTGAGCTCCATCCCCATGGCTGCCATCGAGCGCATCGAGGTGATCCGCGGTCCCGTCTCCTCCCTCTATGGCGCCGACGCCCTCGGTGGCGTGGTCAACGTGATCCTGCGCCAGGCCAAGGAGCAGACCGAGGCCGCCTTCGGCTACACCCACACCATGCCCACCAAGGGTGATGGCGGTGATGCCAACCGTGGCAACGCCTTCGTCTCCGGCGCCCTGATCGACAACAAGCTGCTCGGCAGCCTGGTGGTGGAAGGCTATCAGCGCGACCGCTGGCACAGCGATCAGTCCAACAACAAGGACGCCGATGCGCTGGAGAAACGGGAAGTGGTCAACATGCTCTCCAGCCTGAAGTGGCTGGTCAGCGATAACCAGGATGTGGAGTTCGATCTGGGCTACAACCAGAACGACATGGACAGCTACTTCAACAACGTGCCGCGCGCCCCCACCGCCCCGGCCACTCCGCACAACGTGCAAAAACTCGATCGCCTGAGCCTGGGGGTCACCCACAACGGCCGTTGGGAGCACTTCGACAGCCGGGCCCGCTACTACTTCGAGCAGACCGATCTGATGGATGACTCCCAGCTCAACGGCGGCTCGGCCGACGTCACCCAGACCAACCACACGGTCGACGGCCAGCTGAGCGGCTACCTCGGGGATCACCTGCTGACTTCCGGCGCGGAATTCCGCAAAACCGAGCTGGAACACAGCCGCAGCATCACCAACGGCAGCGTGGATGCGAGCCAAAGCGCCCTCTACCTGCAAGACGAGTTCGGCTTTGGCGATCTGGCGCTGACCCTCTCCGGTCGTCTGGATCACCACGAAACCTATGGCAACGAGTTCAGCCCGCGTGCCTATGCACTCTACAAGCTGAGCGACGAGTGGGTGATCAAGGGCGGCGCCGGCAAGGCGTTCAAGGCCCCGACCCTGGCCCAGTCCAGCGAAGGCTTCGCCACCACCGCCTGCCGCGGCGCCTGCAAGGTAGTCGGCAACCCGGATCTGAAACCGGAAACCGCCGTCAGCTACGAGCTGGGCACCGCCTATGAGGCAGAGCGCTTTGGCGCCGGCCTCACCGGCTTCCACAACGACATCGAGGATCTGATCCAGAGCGATCAGTGGGGCCCGGGCTATCGTCCGAGCGTGATGACCTACCTCAACGTCAAGAAGGCTCGGGTCAAGGGGCTGGAGCTGACCGGCTGGGTCGATGTGATGGACGACGTCAAGCTGACCGGCAACTGGACCATGCTGGACTCCGAAGACAAGAGCACCGGCGACGATCTGGCCAAGACCCCGGATCACACCGGCAACCTGAGCCTGGATTGGCAAGCCACCGAGATCGTCAGCACCAACCTGGCCTGGCAGTACGTGGGCAGCCAGTTCATCAAGGTGCCGATGCACAACTCCCAGGCGCTCAAGTCCGACAGCTACCAGACCCTGGACGTCAACACCAAGTGGAAGGTCACCCCGGCGCTCGACTTCAAGCTGGGCATCACCAACCTCACCAACACCAAGCGTGACCAGGTCGCCACCGACGCCGACTTCATTCTGGAAGGTCGTACCGTCTACGCCGGCGTGGATTACAAGCTGTAAGCCCCGCAGGGGAGTCCGTCAGGGCTCCCCTCTTTCTGCTGTTATTGCCTCGACATGAAGGAGTAGCCGGGTGCAGAGACACCAAACACACCTGTTCTGGCTGGGAGTGATCCTCCTGTTCCTGCTGATCTGTCTGTCACTGGCCACTGGCGCCGGTGTCTATGGTGGCCGCGAGGTCGCCGGTTTTCTGCTGGGCGATCCCGCCCTCGTGGCCGATGAAAAACTCGCCATGATAGTTCATACCCTGCGTCTGCCCCGCACCCTGTGTGCCCTGGTGGTGGGCGTCTCCCTGGCGCTGGCGGCCTCCATGCTGCAAAGCGCCACCCGCAATCCGCTGGCCGAACCCGGCCTGCTCGGGGTCAACGCCGGCGCCGTGTTCGCCCTGGTGATTGGCCTCACCTATTTTGGCGTCGAATCCGCCTACGGTTACCTGCTCTGGTCCGGCATGGGGGCCCTGCTCGGCAACCTCATCGTGCTGGGCCTCGGCCTGATGGTGGGGCGCTCCAACCCCCTCAAGCTCATCCTGGTGGGGGTAGCCCTCTCCGCCACCTTCGGCGGCCTCTCCAACTTCCTGCTACTCTCCAACCAGGTAGTGCTGGAGCAGTTCCGCTTCTGGAATCTGGGGTCGCTGGCCGCCTCGGATCTCGATGCGGTGCTCACCGTGATGCCCTTTGCCCTGCTCGGCCTGCTGCTGACCCTGGCGCTCTGCCGCCAGCTCACCCTGATGCAGATGGGTGACAACCAGGCGCTGGCGCTCGGCATCCGGCCGACCCGGGTGCGCATCGGCGTGCTCTTGGCCGCCACCCTGTTTACCGCCTGCGCCATCGCCATCGCCGGCCCCATCGGCTTCGTCGGTTTTCTCGCCGCCTACTGCGCCCGCCTGGTGGAGCCGGTGCGCCTCGCCATTCAGGTGCGCTTCTCCGCCCTGTTCGGGGTGCTGTTTCTGCTCGGTGCCGACATCCTGGCGCGCTGGCTGATCCAGCCGTTCGAGCTGCCCAACGGGGTGATCCTGGCGCTGATCGGTGCCCCCGTGCTCATCCTGGTGGTGCGCAGCGGCGGCTTCCGCTCCCTGCTGGCCGTCAAATAAGGTTGCCTGCCTCATGAACAATTCCATCCATCCCTCCCCCAACACGGCGCTTCCCACCGGCACCATCTGCCTGCGCATTGGCAGCCGCACCCTGTTGCTGCACCGCCGCGCCTGGCTCATCACGCTGGGGCTCCTGGTGGCCCTGGTGCTGCTTTCTCTGCTGGCGCTGACCCTGGGCTCCGGTAAGCTCACCATGCTGGGGGTGATCCAGACCCTGCTTGGCGAGGGCAACCGGCTGAGCGAGGTGACCGTCTTCAAGATCCGGCTGCCGCGCATCGTCGCCGTGCTGGTAGCGGGAGCGGCCATGGGCCTCTCCGGCTGCCTGGTGCAGACCCTCATTCGCAACCGCCTCGCCACCCCGGACATGATCGGGGTCAACGAGGGGGCCTCCTTGGCCATCATCGCCTTCTCCCTCTACCTGACCCTCGGCAGCTGGCCCTGGTGGGCCGCGCCGCTCGGCGCCCTGTTTGCCGCCGCCGTGCTCTATGCCCTGTGCAACAAGCCGGGGGAACAGGGCTACCTGTTCGTGGTGATCGGCATCGGCGTCTCCGAGCTGATGAACGCCATCGGCCAGTTCGTGATGTCCACCCAGTCGCTGGTGCACCTCACCAGCCTCTACCTGTGGAACATGGGCAACTTCGTCGGCCAGGGTTACAGCACAGTGCTGCCGGTGGGGATCCTGATCCTGCTGGTCTGCCCCTGGATTATCTATCTCTCCCGGGCCCTCGGCGTGCTGCGCCTCGGCCCCGTCACCGCCCAGAGTCTGGGGGTGAACGTCAATCGGGTGCAGCTCGGCGTGCTGGCCCAGGCCATCGTCGTCGCGGCGCTCGGCACCGCCATCGGCGGCCCGGTGGTGTTCATCGCCATGGCGGCCCCTGTGCTCGCCTCCTGGCTCAGCCGGGATCGCATCGTGCCGCTGTGGATTGCCGCCCTGTGCGGCGCCCTGCTGCTGCTGGCCAGCGACACCCTGGTACGGGTGCTGGCCAGCCCCCACGAGGTGGCCACCGGCATCATGACCCGCATTCTCGGCGGCCTGCTGCTGCTGTTCATCCTGCTCAAAGACCGCCAGAAGGCCGACTGACGATGCCATTCATCCATTTTCAAGACAGACCGAGGGCCACCTGATGACGCTCACCATCAATCACCTGCAATTTGGCTATCAGCACAAGCCCGTCTTCAAGGACATCTCCTTCACCATTCCCCAGGGCAAGCTGGTGGGGATCGTTGGCCCCAACGGCGGCGGCAAGTCCACCCTGCTCAAACTGCTGGCGGGCCAGGAGCAACAGCAGGCCGGCGAGATCCTGCTCAAGGGCAAGCCGCTGGCAAGCTACGGCAAGAAGGCGCTGGCCCGCGAGCTCGCCTACCTGCCCCAGCGCCCGCTGGTGCCCGCCGGCATCCAGGTCGAGCAGCTGGTGCAGTACGGCCGCCATCCCCATCAGGGCTGGTTCAATCAGTGGAGCGAGGAGGATGCCCGCATGGTACGCTGGGCCTGCGAGCGGATGCAGCTGGGCGACATTCTGCAGCAGAGCGCCAGCTCCCTCTCCGGCGGCCAGGCCCAGCGGGTGTGGCTCGCCATGGTGCTGGCCCAGGATGCGGACATCATCCTGCTGGATGAACCCACCAGCGCCCTCGACATCGGTCACCAGACCGAGGTGATGGAGGCCATCCACCAGATCACCGCCGAGGGCAAGACGGTGCTCATCGTCATCCACGATCTCGCCACCGCCGCCCGCTACTGCGACGAGCTGATCGCGCTGGGGGATGGTGGCATCCAGGCCATGGGGCCGGCCCGCGAGGTGGTGACCAAGTCCCTCATCGACCGCCTCTACCAAACCGACGTGGACATACTGCACGCCCCCGGCGACGGCGCCCCCATCATAGTGCCGCGCCGCAGGCCGCACGCCTTTGCCATGAAGCAGCAGGCCTGAGCCCCATCCAAAAACCACCGAGAGGCGGTTTTTGGATGTTTGCAGCTCGGCGCACCGCCACTCACAGCAGCAGGCTGGTGAGCACCCCGCCCGGCCGTGTTTGCCAGTGCCCTGTTTGCCAATGCAGTGCCTGCCAGTACATTGGCTGCCAGTAGAGCGTACAGCGCCAACCGGCGGGCAGTGTCGGGGTCAGCGAGTCCACGAGTTCGAGGGTGAGGGTCTGCTCCGTCATGGTCAGCCAGCGGGCATCGAGAAAATCAAAATAGCGCCCCACCCTGGGGTAGAGCGCCTTGAACAGGCTCTCCTTGGCCGAAAAGATCAAGGTGAGCGCCTCAGCCCTGCTCAGGCCGATGGCAGGGGCAGCGGCCGCCAGCCGGGCCCACTCCTCCCCGCTGGCAATGCCGGGCCAGAGCTCGCTCGCCTGCCCCTCTGCCAGCCAGCCCTCCAGATCCAGCCCCATCCCCGCCCGGCCGGGGCGCGCCGCACACAGGGCCATGCCGCGCCCTTGCAACAGGCTGTGGCTGATGCTGCCCTCAAACCCCGCAGGCCAGCAGGGTTCGCGGGCGTTGCCGATGGCCACGGGGTGCTCCGCGAGGTTGAAGGGGCGCAGGGCTTCGCGGGCCGCAAGACGCCCCGCCAGAAACTCCCCCAGCCGCTTGGGGGCCGCGCGCTGCAAGCTGGCGGGCAGCACCATGCCGGCCGCATCGTAACAGGCCGGGGTGAAGGCGGCGGGGTCAAAGCAGACCCGTTGCAGCGCCAGATGCGCCGCGCCGGGCAGCGGCAGGCTGTCGGCCTGCACGATAAAGCGGTCCAGTGAACAGGCTGGCGCGGTGGCAATGAACATCACGAAGAGCCCTTGGTGGATGAGCCCGCATGGTAGCAAATTGCTCCCTCCACACACCACAAACACAAATGACAATTCTTATCATTTGAATTTGTGGTAGCATGAGTTCGCCCGTTTGGGACCCAGTGTTCCACTGATTTCACCAAGAAGGATGTAACGATGAAGATCTCCTCTCCCCTGGCTGCCGTGCTGATGCTGGCCAGCCTGGTCGGCTTCCAGGCACAGGCCGGCAGCGAGACCCGTCAGGTGACCGATGCCGACGGCAAGACTCAGGTCGTACCGGCCCAGCCCAAGCGGGTGGTGGTACTGAGCGAAATCGATCTGGACAGCGCCCTGACCCTGGGGCTGCAACCGGTCGGCACCGTCAATGGCCGTGGCCAGTCCACCCTGCCCCGCTACCTGCTGCAACAGGCAGGCAAGGAGATCGCCGTGGTCGGCGATCTGGACAACCCCAACCTGGAGAAGCTGATCGATCTGGAACCCGACCTCATCCTCACCGGCCAGACCAAGCCCGAGCTGCTGGCCCTGCTCAAGGAGATCGCCCCCACCGTGGTCACCGGCAACTGGGGTGACTCCTGGAAAGAGATCTTCAATCGCAGCGCCCACGTGCTGAACCGGGACGCCGAAGCCAAGACCTTCCTCGCCCAGTATGACGCCCGCCTGCACCAAGCCCGCAGCAAGCTCGCCAAGCATCAGGGCGAGCGCCTGAGCATAGTGCGCTGGAACCCCAAGGGCCCGAGCTACATGCACAGCGGCACCTTCGCCAGCAGCGTGGTGGAAGAGATGGGGCTGACCCGGCCGACCCACCAGATCGGTGACAAGACCCCCCACTCCCCGGCCCTGAGCCTCGAATCCCTCAACCTGCTGGACGGCGACTGGCTGGTGATCGGCACCCTGAGCGCCAGCGGCGATGCGGTGGATGCCATGAAGCAGGCCGAACAGACCCCGGCCTTCCAGCAGCTCGGCGCCATCAAGAGCAAGCGCTTCGGCGCCGTGGATGGGTCGCTCTGGACCTCCACCGGCGGCCCCCAGGCGGCCCTCAAGGTGATCGACGACGTCGAGCAGCTGCTGGCCAAACCCGATGCGGCCCCCATCACCCAATAAGCTCTTGCGATGAGCGCCCACAAAGAAGCCCGCATCTGCGGGCTTCTTTTTTATCCATGGCTTTTAACGTCCAACTTATTCCGGCAAGGGCAGCGCCTTTCTGTCCAGCTTGCCGCTGCCGGTCTTGGGCAGGGCATCCAGCAGGATGAGCCGCGCCGGCACCATGTAGTGCGGCAGCGTCGCCTGCAGCCCCTTGCGCAGGGCCAGCCGGTTGAGAGTCACCCCGCTTTTCGCCTCCACATAGCCCACCAGCATGGCCTCGTCCCCCTCGCCCACCAGACGCACCGCCGCCTCCTGCACCCCGGCCTGACGGCGCAGCCCCGCCTCCACCTCGCCGAGCTCGATGCGAAAACCGCGCAGCTTGACCTGATCGTCGCGCCGCCCCAGATAGAGGAAATGGTCCGTCCCCAGCCGCCGTACCCGATCGCCGGTGCGATAGAGGCGATGGGTGGCAAGGCGCAGGAAGGCGGCGCGGGTCAAGGCCGGCTTGCGCCAGTACCCCTCGCACAGGGCCGGGCTCTCGATGCAGAGCTCGCCGCACTCTCCCTCTGCCACCGGCCGCCCCGCCTCGTCCAGCACCCAGTGCCGATAGCCGGGCAGGCTGTGGTTGATGGTGATCTGGCCATCAGTCGGTGGCCAGCGCACCTCGCTCACCAGCGACCAGACGGTGGCCTCGGTGGGCCCATAGCAGTTCCACAGCCGCCGGGTGCGAGCACAGAGCTGCTCGGCCAATCCCAAATCCAGCGCCTCGCCACCGCACAGGGCGGTGAGGGAATTGCGCCCCTGCCAGCCGGCCTTGAGCAGCATGCGCCAGCAGGCCGGGGTGGCCTGCAGCCAGTTGATGGAGGGGTCGGCCTCGAGCAACGCCTGCATCCCCAGCGGATCCTTGTTGTGCTCGCCGCCGGCCACCGTCAGCCGGCCACCGCCCCAGAGCGGCCCCAGCATCTCCAGCAGGGAGATGTCGAAGGCCGGGGTGGTGATGAAGAGCCAGTGGCAGCTCGGTGAGAGCCCGAGCCGCTCGCGGATCCCGTCGAGGAAGCAGAGCAGGGCCCGCCGGCTGATGACCACCCCCTTGGGCTCACCGGTGGAGCCCGAGGTGAACATCATGTAGGCAGCCAGGGCGTCATCCACCTGGGGCCAGGAGACGGGCCCTGCCGCTGCCGGCCCATCGAGGGTGCGCAGCGGACAGCCGAAGACGGGGGCCAGCCTGTCGCCATCGCAGATCACCGCCGACAGGCGCGCCTGGCGGGCGATCCCCTGCAGCCGCTCCACCGGAAAATCCGGTTCAAGGGGCACGAAGGTGAGACCGAGGCGCAGGCAAGCCAGCAGGCTGGCCACCAGATCAGGGCTGCGGGAGAGATAGAGGCCGACCCGCTCCCCCACCGCCAGCCCCTGCAAGCGGGCGGCAATTTGGGCCACGCGATCATTGAGCGCGCCGTAGCTGAGCCACTGCTCATCTGAGCCGCCCTCACTGATCCCCTCCCCGCCCATACGAATGGCGGGGGCCAGCGGGGTGGCAGCGAGGCAAGCCGCCAGCCGCGTGCCCAGGTTGGCCACCCCCTTGGGGGCGCCTCTCAGGGGTGACACGGCCGGGGCCTTATGCTTGATGGTCACCGTCATAGCACGGCCTCCGTTTGGCGCACCAGCCAGTGCTGATAGAGCCGGCTGGGGGATGGATGAGCCTTGAGGGTTTGCAGGGTGAGCTGCGCCCGATCCTGGCCAAACGCCTCGTTGATGGCCGCCAGCAGGGCGAGCTGCTGTACCGAATCCACCCCGAGTTCACACAGGGTCTGCTGCCAGATGCCGGGCACGCCGCACTGGCGCTCCCACAGGGCCACCAGCGCGCGGGCCTCGGCCGGTGGCTGAGCCAGGCCGGGCTCAGCTCTGGTGGCGGCCACTTGCGTGACTGTCGCTGCAGTGGCTGTCGATGGTGTGGCAGCCCCTTTCGCTGGGAACGGCGCGGCCGTCGCCACTCTGGCCGGCTGGCCCAGATCCGCCTGCGCCAGCCAGCCAAGCTCGGCCAGCCAGTCAGCAAGCACCGCCTCGGCCCGGGCCTCGGGGATCTGCTCGCCATCGAACTCGAGGCGCAGCTGGAGCGTCTCGCCCCGGCTGCTGACCACGAGCGACAGAGGAAGCTCCACCTTCTCCACCACGGCGCCAAAGCGCGGCACCAGCTGGTGGGGTTCGGGGGCGGCAGGGGCCGCCGGCATGGGGTAGTTCTCGAACACGAACAGGCTCTGGAACAGGCGCGCCCGACCTTTGGTCAGTGCCGCCAGCGACTGGGTGCCGTGCTCATTAAGCGCCATCAGATCGGCCTGCAACCGGGCGATATGCTCGGCCAGGGTCAGCTCGGTGCGCCACGCCAGCGCCAGCGGTAGGCTGTTGATGTAGAGCCCGACGCACGCGGTGATCCCCTCGATGGGGTAATCCCGGCCCGGGGTCACGTTGCCCACCAGGGTGACGGCATCACCAGAGCGGCGTGCCAGCAGACGGTGCCAGGCATATTGGGCCAACAGGCCAGCAGTCACGCCAAGGTCGCGGGCACGGCTCGCGAGCAAGGTTGCCACCTCGGTCGGCAGCATCGTGGCACACAGCGCCGGTCGCTGCTGGGTATGGCGCCCGCTTGAGCTAGCGTCCAGCGTCACCCCGAACAGGCAGGCGAGATCGTTGGGCTTGGCCAAGAGCTCGCCCCGCCCCTGCCAGTAGGCGTCGGCGCTGCGGGCTTGGCTGGCGATATGGCGACCAAATTCGAGCCAGGCGGTATCCGGCTCGCCCTGAGGCAACAGGCCGTTCATCAGCGCCTGATAGCCGCGATGCAGGGAACCCAGCAACACGGGGCCGCTCCAGCCATCCAGCACGCCGTGATGGGCGCTGAAGATCACCTTGTGGTGATCGGGGGCCAATTTGAAGCAGGCAAGACGCAGCAGGGGTGCCTGCTCCAGCGGGATCGGGCGGGCCAGATCCTGCTCGCGGTAGGCCTGGACCCGTGCCTCTGCATTTCCCACTTCAGACAAGTCCTCATAGTGGAATGGCAACTCGGCGCACTTCATGATGCGCTGCAGCGCCACCCCGTCCGCCAGCACCAGTTCGCTGCGAAGGGCTGGCCAGCGGGCGATCTGCCCCTGCCAGGCCTGACGGTAGACCGCCACGTCCAGCGGCTGGTGATAGTCGAACTCGGTCTGCAGGTGATAGGCGTGATCCCGGGGCAGCAACGCCCTGTGATGGAACATGCTCTGCTGAAGCGAGGTCATGGGCAGCAGGGTCTCCACCTCGCGCCCGCTCAGCACCCGATCGAGCGCGGCTTGCGAGAGAGCGATCCCCGGGAAGTCGCTCGGGGTGTGGCGCGGAGCCTTCACCGCGCAGCAGTGCTCCACCAGCGCCGTCAGGTTGTCCGCCAGCCGCGCCATCAGGGCGTCGCTCGCCTGCTGGTTGAGGGCGCCCACCTGGCGCAGGGTGAGGCGGCCGTTGTAGACGCCACCGTGCAGGCTCACAAGTTCGCGCGGCAGGTTGTCAGGGGACGTGGGAGCCCCCGGTGCCATCGGCAGGGGCTGCCAGGGCTGAGCAACCTCGCCCTGATGACTGACCCCCAGATAGTTGAAGACCACCAGGGCTTCGGGCAGCTCCCAACCACGTGGGTGGTGCAGCCGCAGGGCGTTGAAACCCACCCCCTTGTTCGGCACGGCGCGCAGCTGCTCCTTGGTGGCGCACACCAGCGCATCCCACGCCCCGGCATCCGCTAGCGCCAGCGGATAGGTGCTGGTGAACCAGCCGAGGGTACGGCTCACGTCCAGTTCCGCATCGATGGCCTCACGGCCGTGTCCTTCCAGCATCACGCAATGACGGCTGCCGTAACCCTGCTCGCTCAGGGTACGAGTCAGGGCCGCCAGCAACAGGTCGGGCACCCGGGTGAAGTAGGCCTGGTTGGCGGTGTCGATGAGACGAGCCGTGGTCTCCTGACTCAGCTGCAGCAGGCTGGCGGCGGCGCGGCCATCGGCGGCGCGCGCCGCTTCCAGCAGCTGACCCTGGCTGCCCTCCCCCTGCGCCAGCCAGAAGCCAAGCTGATCCTCTTCCCGTTTGGCGTAGGCCGCGAGCCCCTCACCCCACTGGCGATAGCTGCTGCCCTTGGCGGGCAGCGGCTCGCCCCTGCTCACCCGGGCCAGATCTTCGGCCAGAATGCGCCAGGAGACCGCATCGATCACCAGGTGATGGAAGGCGAGGAAGAGCCCCTCCACCGTCTCGCGATCCCCCTCGCGATCGCCCTCCAAGGAGAGATTGCGCAGGCGGGCCCAGGCCAGGGTGTGGCCGCTGGCAGGGTCGAAATCTCCCTGCAGCTCGGTCAGGCGGGCCTGCAGTTCGGCCTCATCGAGATTGGCGGCATCCAGGGTCGGTAGCGGCGGCAGCGCCAGCTCGGCCAGGTAGCGCTGGCCGGTCGGGGTCACCGCCAGGCGCAGGGCATCGTGGTGCTGGCGCAGGGTATCCAGCCAGCCGCGCAGGGCCTCATCGTCCACCCCGGCCGGCAGGCGCAGGATCACCCCCTGGTTCCAGTGACCGGGCCTGGCAAAGCCCTGCTCGAAGAACCAGTGCTGAATGGGGTGGAGCGGGAACTCGCCGGTCAGGCTGCCCTGCTCGCTCCTGTGGCTGACGGCCTGCTGCTGGCAGAGCTGGCGGCAGAGGCGGCGCACCGTCTTGGCTTCGAACACGTCCTTCACGCTGCAGTGCAGCCCCGCATCCCGCAACCGGGTAGTGAGCTGGATGCTGAGGATGGAGTCACCGCCCAAGCGGAAGAAGTCATCCTCCACCCCGAGCGGCTGCTTGAGCACCCCTTGCCAGATGGCAAGCACGGTCTGCTCCAGTGCGTTTTGCGGCTCGCCCTTGCTCTGCTGCCAGACGATGGCGGGCAGGCGGCGCAAGTCCAGCTTGCCGTTGGGGGTGAGTGGCATCTCGGGCAGCCAGCAGAGGCGCGCCGGCACCATGTATTCGGGCAGGCACTCGCCGGCCCGCTGCAGCAGGGCATCGCCGTCGGGCTCGCTCGCCCCGGCCTGCAAACAGGCATACGCCAGCAGGCGCCCCTCCTGCACCACCACCTTGATCTGACGAATGGACGGGCACAATTCGGCAAGCCGGGTCTCTATCTCCCCCGGCTCGATGCGATAGCCGCGCAGCTTGATCTGCTCGTCTATCCGGCCCAGATACTGGATGTTGCCATCGCGGCGCAGCAGGGCCCGATCGCCGGTGCGATAGAGGCGATATGTGCGTTCCTCATTCGTTGCATCAAAGGCCAGCTCGATAAAGGCCTCCTGGGTGCGCTCCGGCAGATTGAGGTAACCGCGGGCCAGCCCCAGCCCCGCCAGGCAGAGCTCGCCGGGCACCCCCACCGGGCAGAGGTTGCCCGCCTCATCCAGGATCAACGCCTTCAGGTGGTTGACGGGTCGACCTATGGTGATGGGCGCCCCCGGGGTGAGCCGCGCGCAGAGCGCGGTGACGGTGCACTCGGTCGGGCCGTACATGTTAAACAGCGCCACCCGCTCCCCCCAACGCTCCACCAGGCTGCTCGGGCACGCCTCGCCGCCAAAACCGATGGCCTTGAGGGAGCCGAGCTCCACCGGTGGCAGCAGGTTCGCGAGCAGGGCGGTCGGCAAAATCATATGGCTGGCACCCCGAGCGATCGCGGCACCGATCACCCCCTCGCCCGGCTCGCCGAAGTGCAGGGCCGCGCCGCAGTAGAGCGGCAACAAGGCGGTCATGTTGCCCGCATCGAACGAGAGGGACATGCAGTTGAACATGGCGCCACTCTGATCAATGGCGATGCGCTCGCCGTGATCCGCCATCAGGTTGACCAGGCTGCCCTGCTCCACCATGACTCCCTTGGGCAGGCCGGTGCTGCCGGAGGTGTAGATGATCTGGGCCAGCATGGCGGCGTCCCGAGGCAGTGCGGGCATGCTGGTTGGCATCTTGTCCAGCGCCAGCCCGTGCAGATCGTGATATTCGGCCGTCGTGCCCTTGATGGCCTCGGCAAGCCGCGGATCCGGCACGCCCCCCAGCACCAGGCTGATGGATGCATCGCCGAGGATATGAGCCAGCCGCTCAGCGGGATAGGCAGGATCCAGCGGCACATAGGCCGCCCCCGCCTTCCAGCAGGCGAGCAGGGCGATGACGAAGGCGACATCGCGTCTGGCCTGGATGCCGATGGCGGCGCCCGGGGTGACGCCCTGAGCCAGCAGCCAGTGAGCCAGCCGGTTGGCACGCACCTCCAGCTCGCCATAGGTCAACGATTGCGCGCCGTCGCTCACCGCCAGCGCGCCCGGCAACTGCGTGGCCCGCCGCTCGATATGGCAGAGCAGGGTGTCGCGGCTCGGGTAGTCCGGCGGCAGGTCGGCAAGCTGTGCGGCCAGCGCGGCTTGGTCGGTGCCCGCCTCCAGCGGCAGTTGCCAGATGTCGGTCTCGGGGGCCGCCACCACGGCGCGCATCAGGTGCAGCAGGCGATCGGCATAAGCCTGGATAGTCTCTCGCTCGAACAGGGCGGTGGCAAACAGCCAGTCCACCCGGACGGAGTCCATCAGCTCGGTCACCTTGACCGAGATGTCGGTCTTTGCCGGCAGCACAGGCGAGGTCTCCTCCACCAGCTGGCAGCCGGGGATGAGATCGTTGAAGTCCACCTTGGCCTGATAGACCAGCATGATCTGGAAGATGGGGTTGATGGCGGTGGTACGATCAGCGCCGATGGCCTCGGCCAGCGCCTCGAAGCGGTAGAGCTGGTGATCGAAGGCCGCCAGATCTTCCTCCCGGCACTGCTGCAGATAGTCAACAAAGCTGGGCTTGCCGCTGAGTTGAGTGCGCAGCACCAGGGTGTTGACGAAAAAGCCCACCAGCGACTCGATCTCGTGGCGCTCACGATAGGCGAGCGGGGTGCCGATCACCACCTCCTTCTCGCCGCTCTGGCGTACCATCAGCAGGGCAAACAGGGCGTGCAGACCGATGAAGTTGGAGGTGCTGTGGCGCTGACAGAGGCGCTTGAAGCTCTCCCACAGCTCATTGTCGATGGTGGAGAAGACCAGCTCGCCGCCACTGTCTTGATGGGCCGGACGCGGCTTGTCGAGCGGCAGACCGTGCACCTCGGGGCTGCCACCGAGCCGGTCGACCCAGAACGGCTTGAACTCGGCGTGATAATCGAGAAAACGCGGTGAGTTGAACCAGCGGGCATAGTCGATGTAGGTGAGCGGCAGCTCGCTCACTTGCAGGGGTTCGCGGTTCTGGTGGGCAAGAAAGGCGCGCTTGAGATCCGCGAACATGTTCTTGACCGACCAGCCGTCTGAGATGATGTGATGCTGGGTGATCAGCAGCACGTGCTCGCGGCTGCCCAGCCGAATAAGATGCACCCGGCTGAGATCCCCTTTGGTCAGGGAGAAGGGGCGGCCTATCTCCTCGCGCACTCGGCGGGCCACATAGGCCTCGCGCTCGGCTGCGGGCTCTGCGCTCACATCCTCAATCTGCAACTTGAAGGGCGTGTGGGGCAGGATCTCCTGCGCGCCCCTGCCCGCCTCGTCCTTGATGAAGCGGGTGCGCATGCTGGGGTGGCGCGCAAACAGGTGGTCGAAGGCAAACTCCAGCGCCGCCGTGTCCAGCTCTCCCTTGACGCGAAAATAGACCGGCATGTTGTAGAGGTGGGAGGCCTCTTCATACTGTTCGATAAACCAGAGCCCGCTCTGGGAGGACGAGAGCGGCCCCTGCCGGGCACCCTCGGCATCACGTTGCGCAAGAATGGGCGCCTCGAAGGCGGCACGGGCCGCCAGGCAGCGCACCAGCTCATCCTTGTGGGCCTTGATGGTGGCGCCGATGGCCGGCGTCACCGCCTCCTTGCTCGACTGGGAGATAAGCTGGCCCTTGTCGTTCAGCGCCAGCTTGACCCCCTGCCGTTCCAGCTGTTTCAACAGCAAAATCATATTGTTCATCTGTTTCTCAAGCCTCAGGCACTCAGGGTGGCGCCGCCGTCGACGACCAGATCCTGCAGCGTGATGTGGCTGGCCAGATCCGAGGCCAGGAAGAGGACGGTATGGGCGATCTCCGCCGGAGTGGCGACCTTGCGCAGGGGGATGCCGAGCTTGAACTGCTCCGGCAGCCCGGCAATGGTGCGGGCCATGGCCTCCTCGCTTGGCAGCATGCCGCGCAGCATGGGAGTATCCGTCGAGCCCGGCGACACCAGGTTGGCGCGCACGCCGAAGGGGGCCAGCTCCAGTCCCACCGTCTGGGTCAGGCTGGTGACCGCCGCCTTGGAGGCGCAGTAGGCCGCCATCTGCATGCGCGGCACATGGGCGGCGTTGGAGCCGATGGTGACGATGGCACCGTGCTGCTGCCCCTTGAAGTGGGGCACCAGGGCCCGCAGCAGATAGAAGACGCCGCTGGCGTTAACCGTCATGCAGTCGTGCCAGTCGTCATCGCTTAAGGTTTCGGTGGGGCCGAGGCGCAGTACCCCGGCCCCGTTGACCAGCACATCGAGCCCGCCGTCCGCCAGCAGCGCTGCGCAGCAGGCGTTGACCGCCTTCGAGTCGCCAATATCGAGCAGCCGGGTGGCATAGGGGTAGTCGGCTTCGGGAAACGCCAGATCCAGCCCCACCACGGCGGCGCCGGCCGCCACGAACTGCGTCGCCACCTCGCGGCCGATGCCGCGCCCGGCCCCGGTCACCCAGACCCGCTTGCCAGTGAAATCAAAGGCCATTGCTTGTTGCTCCTTATCCATCACCACACCATCTCCACGCTCTCTTCGTCCTCGGCAAGCAGGCCGTCGAGGAAACGGCAGAAGTCATCCAGCCGAGGGTGATCGAACACGTCGGAGACCTTGACCTGCACCCCGAACTCGGCGCCGAGCCGGTTGACTATCTGGATGGTCTGCAGGGACTGGCCCCCCAGTTCGAAGAAGTTGTCGGCAGGCGACATGGTGGCGAGCCCCAGGATCTGCTGCCAGGTGGCGCCGACCCGGTTCTCGGTCTCGCTGCCCAGGGTCAGGGCTTCGCCGCCCGCCTGGTAGGCGGCCAGCAGGGCCTTGCGATCCAGCTTGTTGGAGCCGGTGCGGGGCAGCTGGTCATAGTGGCGATAGTCGGTGGGGATCATGGCGGCAGGCAGCACCCTGGCCAACTGCGCCTTGATGACCCGGCTGTCGCGCTCCGCCCCCGCCACGAAGGCCACCAGCCGGCGCACGCTGCCGATGCTCACCCCCTGCACGCAGGCCTCATCCACCCCGGGCAGGGCCAGCAGCTGGGCCTCCACTTCGCCGGGCTGGATGCGATAGCCGCTTATCTTGAATTCGTTATCGCGCCGACCGAGGTAGACCAGCCGGCCGTCTACCAGCCGCACCTGATCGCCGGTGCGATAGACGGGCATCGGCTCAGCACCGACACGCAGGGTGCCAAAGCTCCCTTGTACGCCCCCCACATAGCCATTGGCCAGCTGCGGGCCGAGCAGCACCAGCTCGCCTTCCTCGGCAGGTTGCTCCCCCGCCCCCAGGATGAGCGCCTGCATGCCGGGCAACGGCAGGCCGATGGGCAACTGGGTCTGGCTCGGATCTTCCTGCTGCAGCTCCTGGGTGGTCACCACCACGGTCGTCTCGGTGGGGCCGTAGGTGTTGAAGAGGCGCACATCGGAGCGGCCCTGACGCTGCCACTGGACCAGCTGCTCGGGATAGACCGCCTCGCCGCCGATGATGACGGTGGTAAGCCCGGCAGGAATGTGGGCCTGACCCGCCGTCAGCGCCACCACCCACTCGTTCCAGAACGCGGTGGGCAGGTCGAGGTGGGTGATCCCCATCTGCTCCACCCCGGCTGCAAAGGCGGGCATGGATTCGAGCAGGGCGTCGGTGCGCAGCACCAGGGTGGCGCCGGCGCTCAGGGTGGCGAACACCTCCTCGATGCTGGCGTCGAAGTTGAAGGGGGCAAATTGCAGCATCCGCGCCTCTTCATCCAGAAGATAACGGCAGCGGGCCGCGGCGGCGAAGTGATCCAGCGCGCCGTGGCTCACCGCTACCCCCTTGGGCAGACCGGTCGAGCCCGAGGTGAACATCAGGTAGGCGACGGCGCGGCCGGCGGCCGGCTGGTTCAAGCGGTTATCGCTCACCAGATCCCCCGCCAGCAGGGTGCGCCCCTCAAACAGGCTGGCCAGCTTGTGACGGTACTCGGCCTGGGTGATCAGGGTCTTGACCTCCCCCAGCCGCAGAATATGGCCCTGGCGCTCCAGCGGCTGCTCGGGATCGAGCGGCACGTAGACGGCGCCCACCAGCAGCACCGCCAGCTGGGCGAAGATGGCCTGGGGGGTCCGGGCCAGCATGACCCCCACCTTGTCGCCAGGGGCAACGCCTGCGGCTTGCAGGGCAGCCGCCATCTGCTCGCAGCGGGCCAGCAGCGCCTCGTAGCTGAAGCGGGCCTCTCCCTGCGCCGTGCTCTGAATCAAGGCAATCTTGTCCGGGGTCTGGGCGGCGAAGTGGCAGAGCGCCTCCAGCACCGGCCGCGCCTTGATCACTTCATGGGCGGGGCCGGCGATCAGGCCGCTGGCTCGCTGCTCGGCCAGCCAGTCGGCCTTGAGCGCACCCAGGGTCTGGACGGGCTCGGCCAGCCAGCGCCCCAGCAGGGCAAACAGAGTATCGGCGATGGCCGCCAGATCCCCCTGCTGGTAGCAGCCGGGGTTGGCGTCCAGATCCAGTCTGGGCTGACCATCGACGCCGACCTGCACCTCTATGGTGAGATCCTCCACCGGGCCGGCGCTGATGTTGAGAATATGGGCAGATAGCGGCCCGAAGCGGCGAGCGTGATCGAACGGCATGATGTTGACCAGGGGGCCGAACAGGCGCTTGTCGCCCCCCACCAGGCCAAGGTCGCGGCGCAGCAGCTCGTAGCGGTAGTGCTGGTGCTTGCGCACCCCGCGCTTGGCCTTGGCCACGGCGCCGGCGGCTCCCGCCAGATCCAGCGTCTCATCAAGCGCAAGAGCCAAGGGGGTGATATTCATCTGCATGCAGGGCACGGTCAGCGACGCCGAGCCGATGCGGTTCATCATCATCAGGCCGAGCAGGGTCTTATCCTGGCCGCTCGCAAGCGACAGCTGGGCAGAGAGGCCAGCCAGCAGCAGATCGGGCCAGCCCAGCTTGTGCTCGTCGGCAAAGCCGGTCAGGGATTGCCAGAGCGCCGCTGGCAGCGGGCGGCTCTCGCGGATAAAGTCGGCGGCAATCGGCGCGCGGGTCTCGCCAAAGGACTTCACCTCGGGCCAGCCTTGCAGCTGCTCCTGCCAGAAGGCGCGGGCGGCGTCGTTCTTGCCGCTCTGCTCGCGGCTCGCCTCTTCGGCCAGCACCTCAGCCAACGAACCGAAGGGCGATGGGGAGTTCATCTCACCGGCCAGCCCCTCTGCATAGAGCTCGGCGATGCGCTGGAACAGCAAGGTGGTGCCAAAGCCGTCGAGGGCGATATGGTGCACGCAGCTGTAGAGATAATCGCGGCCGGGACCGCGCAGCAGGGCAAAACGGCAGGGCGCTTCTTGGGTCAGCTCGAACGGGCGGCGCAGATCGGCCCAGGCCCAGGCGCGGGCCAGCGTCTCGTCATCGCGCTCGAGGGAGACCTCTTCATAGGCCAGGGGCAGATCGGCCGGGACGAAGCAGACCGCCTCCTTATCGTCTTCGAAGTGGCCCTTGAGCGCCTCGCACTCCCCCACCGCCTTGGCAAGGGCTGCGACCAGCACGGCCGCCTCGACCTTGCCGTCGAAGGCGATGCACTCGGCGGTGTTGAACATCGCCTTGTCGTCATTGAGCAGATGTCCGGACCAGAGCCCCTGTTGGGGGATGGTCAAGGGGAAGCGGTTCATGGGGTCACCTCCAGCGCCTGAGCTGCCAGCTTGGCCTCGATGAGGCGCCACCAGCCGTTGAGGGTCGGCAGCTTGGCGAGATCCACGAAGCCGAGCTCCACCCCGGCGGCGCGCCACTCGGTGAGCAGGGCCATGATCCGTACCGAATCCAGACCGTAGTCGATGAGGTTCTCGTCAGGATCAAACTCCCCTTCGTCCTCGTCGATATGACTCAGCAGCCGCGCCTTGAGCCCCTCGTAGGTCAGTAATGGATTGGTCAGCAACGGATTGGCGGACAACGAATTGCTCTGGGCAGCAGAAGCGGACGCCGGGGCGAGCGCCAGCACCTCCTCGCAGCGGATCACCTTGCCGCAGCGGGTCGCCACGTAGTCGAGCGCCATCTGGTGATCGGCCAGGGAGAAGTCCGCCACCCCGTCCGCCAGGAAGAAGGGCTGGATGTCGCGCATGAAGGCGTCGCAGGCGGTCATCATGCAGCCGATATGGCCGTAGATGCCGCCGATGATCAGCTGATCCCGTCCCAACTCTTTGAGCATCTGCTCCAGCTCGGAGCGCTGGAAGGCGCTGTAGCGCCACTTGACCAGCACGGTGTCGTCACGCTCTGGGCAGAGTGCTGCCACCACCTGCTGCTGCTCGGGCCGCTTGTTGAGCCCCGGGCCCCACATGTCGTTGAGCAGGGCGCGATCTTCAGGGGATTGATCCTTGGGCTGGGCGGTGTAGAAGACCGGAATGCCGAGGGCCTTGCACTGCTTGCGCACGGCGGCCAGGCGCTCGGTGAGGGCTGCGATCAGCGGGCTGTTTTCACCATAGAAGGCGGTGAAGTACTCCTGCATGTCGTGGATCAGCAAGGCGGCGCGTTTGGGTTCCAGGGTCCAGTCGACCTTGTTGGCCTTCCACTGGCTGGGCATGGCGTAATTGTTCAGGGTTGGGATAGCCATAACGTCATGATTCCTTTTTAGTTTTATGCTGTTGTCAGGGACTGGTTGGCGGCGATGGCGTGCGCGATGCGCGCCCGCAGCCCCTGCTTGTCAATCTTGCCCACCGCCGTCATGGGCAGGGCGTCCAGGGTTTCGAAACGGTCGGGCAGCTTGAAGTCCGCCACCCCGCGCTCACGCAGAAACTTGCGCAAGGCCAGCGGCTTGAGCCCCGGCTCTGTGGTGACGATAAAGGCGCAGCTCTTCTCCCCCATGGCGCTGTCGGGCATGGAGACCAGGGCCGCATGGGTGATGGCCGGGTGGTGCAGCAGCTGGTTTTCCACCTCTTCCGCCGCGATCTTCTCGCCGCCCCGGTTTATCTGATCCTTCTGCCGCCCCACCACTGTGAGGTAGCCATCAGCATCCTGTACCACCAGGTCGCCGGAGCAGTAGAAGCCCTCGCTATCGAACACCCGGGCGTTGTGGGCCGGGCTCTGGTAATAGCCGCGGAAGGTATAGGGGCCGCGGGTGTGCAGGGCGCCAGGCTCGCCGGGGGCGACCGGGTTGCCCGCCTCATCGAGGATGCGCACCTCGTCGTCCGGGCTCATGGGGCGGCCCTGGGTGTGAATGACCTTCTCGTCGGGATCAGAGAGCTGGGTGTAGTTGACCAGCCCCTCCGCCATGCCGAACACCTGCTGTAGCCGGCAGCCAAGCAGCGGCCCAATCTTGCTGGCCACCGCCTCCCCCAGCTTGGCGCCGCCCACTTGCAACAAGTCGAGGCTCTCGAGCTGAGTGCGCGCGGTGGGGTCCGCTTCCGCGGCCTGCAGCCAGAGCGAGACCGCCGGCGGCACCAGCGAGGTGAGGTTGACCCGGTGGCGGGCGATCAGCGGGAAACAGCTGATGGGGCTGGGATCGGGCGCCAGCACCACGGTGCCGCCCGCCTCGAACACCCCCAAAGCGCCAGGGGAGCTCAGGGGGAAGTTGTGGGGCGCCGGCAGGGCGCACAGATAGCGGGTATGGGGGCCGAGGCCACATATTTCGTTGCTGCGGCGCACGCTGTAGTAATAGTCGTCATGGGTACGGGGAATGAGCTTGGGAGTGCCTGTGCTGCCGCCGGAGAGCTGGAAGAAGGCCACCTCGTCCGCGGGGGTCGGGGCAAAGGAGACGGATGGGGAGCTCCCCTCATCCCCCTCGCCGAACCAGCGGCTCAGCCCCAGCTCCCCCTCATCGCCATCCAGCAGCACCAGTTCGGCGCCTATGCTTGTCAGCAGCTCGCTCTCGCGACCCTTGCTCGCAAACAGTGGATGGGCCAGCGAGCCGACAAAGAGGCGCGGTGTGATCTGCTCGGCATAAGAGATGAGTTCCAGCCGGTTGTGGCTAAAGAGCGCATTGACCGGCGCAATGCCGGCCTTGAGCAGGGCGAAGAACACCAGATAGAACTCGGCCACGTTGGGGAGCTGCACCAGTGCGGTATCCCCAACCCCCAGGCCGTGGCGGGCCAGATTTGCGGCCAGCCGGCTCGAGGCGGCGTCCAGCTCGCCATAGCTGAAGCGCCGCTCACCGCAGAGGATGGCCTCGGCGTCGGGGGCCAGCTCGCACTGGCGCGCCAGCATGGCGGTCAGCGACTCGCCGCGCCAATAGCCCTTGGCGCGGTAGCGCTGGGCCAATTCGTCGGGCCAGCGGGTATAGGGCAGGAAGCGGTTGGTATCGCTCATTGCGCGACCTCCGGACTCAGGTCTAGGGCTTTCAGATTTGGCTGCCCACTCGGCCAGCCCAGATATTGAAGCTGCGTCATTGCGCCACCTCCAAATCCAGGCCCAGGGCCTTGAGCATGGTCCCCAGCTTGGTGCCGGTCTCGGCCCACTCCATGGCGGGATCCGAGCCCGCGACGATGCCGGCGCCGGCAAACAGCTCCACCTGATGGCCATCGAGTACGCCGCAGCGGATCACCACGGCCCACTCACCGTTGCCCTGGCTGTCGCACCAGCCGACGATGCCGCTGAACAGGGCACGCCGGAAGGGCTCCTGCTCGCGGATAAACTGGCGGGCAAGTTCGGTGGGATAGCCGCACAGGGCCGGGGTGGGATGCAGCTGGCAGGCCAAGGAGAGCACCGATGCCTCGCCGCCATTGAGCCGGCCGGCGATGGGAGTGCCCAGATGCCAGAGGGTATCCGTGCTCATCAGCGAGGGATGAGCGGGAATGGCCAGCTCGCGGCAGTGGGGGGTCAGCACCCGGCGGATCTCGTCGATCACCAACTTGTGTTCATGCTGATCCTTGCGGGAGGCCAGCAGATCTCGGGCGACCATTTCGTCTTGCGCCGGCTCGCTCGCCCGTCTGGCGGAACCCGCCAGCGGATGGGTGAACACCTCTCCCCCGCTGACCCGCAGCAGCAGCTCCGGACTGGCACCGAGCAGGCGGCGGCCCTGGCCGAGCGGCAGGGAGAAGTGGAAGGCGTAGGGATTCTGGGCCATCAGACGGCTCATCACCCGTTTCGGATCGGCGGGCTGATGCAAGGTGAGCGTCAGCTTGCGCGACAACACCACCTTGGACAGCCGGCCTTGTGCAAACGCATCCAGCGCCGCGCTGACCGAAGCCTGGAATTCGCTGGCCGGCGGGGTGCTCTGCACCGAGATGACCCGGTTGGCCTCGGCGGCCTGCTCGGCCGCTGTCACCGATGACGGCTCTGTCGGGGCCAGTTTATCGCCCCGCTTATAGCGGCCGGGCACATAGAGGCAGGAGGCCTCCGCCGGGTCGAACGCAAAGGCACCGATCAGCAGGGGGTTGCTCTGGCCGGCGGCGCTGGCCGCTGCCAGCGCGTCGGCAATCTGTTGTTCCAGCAAGGGCCATTCACAGGCGGGGGTGGTGATAGGCAGGCCCAGGTCAGTGGCACTGATCGTGCCCTGCCCCGAGGTAAACAAGAAATCGGGCGGTGACGCAGCCTGGGCAGGCGCGCTATTTTCCATCACAAGAGTATCCACGTTACACCCTCAAATATGATTCAAAATGATAATGATTATCAATTTGTATTTGTGCGGCGGTAAAATACTCGCTTTGAAATCCCCCGGTCAATGGGATTTTTGTGCCGATAAAACTGGAACTTATCTGTGGATATTGCCCGTCGTGGCCCGCCGTGCAGGGCCGACCCCTCTTGCCCGTATGAGCACCGCTGCCAACACCCCATATGAGGCTGCGACAAAAACCGCGGACTCACCGCCCGCGCTGGCAGCGAGCGCCATTTACCCCTAAGATGGCGCCATCTTCATGACCATTGTTTCAACCCACGGGATCCTCGATGTTAAAGCACCTGCTTCTGCTCCCCCTCAGCCTGCTGCTGGCGGCTTGTTCACTCACCCAGTACAACGTCAGCGAAGGGGAGATCAACCAGTACCTCAAAGAGAGGGTCGCCTTCGAAAAACAGCTGGGGATCCCCGGCATCATGTCGAGCAAGATCCGCCTCGATGAGATGCAAAGCCGCATCGGTCGCCGCCAGGCTGACCGGGTCGAGCTGGATGCCGCCGGCGACCTGCAGGTGATGAGCCCGCTCGGCAGCCAGCAGATGAAGATCCGCTTCTCCCTGAGCGCCCGCCCCGACTACGTGGCCGAGCAGGGGGCCATCTATCTGCGCGATCTCGAGCTGCTCTCGGTCAAGACCGAGCCGGCCGACGTGGGCACCGCCCTCACCCCGCTGCTGCCCACCTTCAACCAGTCCCTCTCCCTCTTCCTCTCCCAGACCCCCGTCTATCGGCTCGATGGCAGCCGTCAGAACGAGGCGCGGATCAAGGAGAAGGTCGAAGCGCTCAAGGTAGAGCCGGGTCGACTGGTGATCCCCTTCAAACTGATGTGATGCCTGCCGCCGCGCCCCTCTTCTCTTCAACTCCAGGGGCGCGGTTTTTTCTTCTCAAGCTCCCCCCTTTGCCTCATAATGCACACCATTCTCATTTAGATTCATGAGAAGCGTCATAATAAAATCAAACATATGGTGAGAAGGGACATGAGAAAAACCGTACTGGTCCAGGCGATCGCCTGCGCCCTCCTGAGCGGCGCCGCACACGCCGCCGTCAAGGTAGAAGACAAGACATTCAACACCGCCGCCAACATGCTGGCCTACACCGAATTCGAGCTCTCCGGCGAGCCGCTGGCCGAAGCCCTCGGTCTGGATCTGGATGTGCTGGACGCCAACCGCGCCGACGAGCCGACTCCGTTCGACTTCGCCGCCGGCATCGAATCCTATGAATACTCCGAAGAGGCGATGTACGCCCTCAACTATCAATCCGGCATGGGCCCGCACCTGGTGAACGGGCCGCAAAACCTGGCCCGTGGCGGCACCATGGCCACCCTTGGCCAGCGGGTGCTGGCCATGGCCGATGCGGTCGGCTTCCCGGCCGATGAAGTGCCGCAAGGCATGTATCCCCTCTCCCTGCCCTACGCCTCCGCCAATCCGGAGTTCGCGCAAGCCGTGAACGCCACCCCGGTCAACGGCGACCAGATCACCATCAAGACCGCCAAGGGCAACGAGAAGAGCGTCAAGACCCAGGTCCCCGCCTACTTCCGCGACTACGCCACCCTGCGCTGGAGCGGCAGTGACAACCTGCTGGTACCGGCAGCCGTGGGCGGCATCCTGCTCAAAGAGGTGATGTGGTCCCAGGACTTCCTCGGCGGCATGCACGTGGCCGAGACCGATGAAGAGGTGGAAGCCGCGTCCGCCACCATGGATCAGGACGGCAAGCACAAGCTGGGGGTCTCTGCCGCCGATGGCTTCAACGGCATGATGCTGACCGAGCAGTCCATCGACAAGCTGGCCATCCTGCAGGGTCAGCTCGGCTTTGACGGCAAGCAGCTGGGCGCCAAAATCACTCCGCAATACGATCCGGCCAAGGGCATCGTCTACTTCCCCCATCAGGTGAAAGTGACCGAGACGGCCAAGAACGAGGTCGGCGCCATCGGCAAATTGGAGGTGGTAGATGGCTCCGCCCAGCTGCGCGACGCCTGGATGATGCTGTGGCCGCTCTCCGAGTTCTACGCCTTCACCGATCAGCGCAGCGCCAACACCAACCAGAACCCGGCCTTCCACGCCGTGTTTGACGGTGCTCCGTTCGCCGCCGCACCGGCCGCCAACAAGGGCAGCGATGCCGCCAAGCTGGTAGCGGGTGACGATGCCTTCTCTCTGGCGCTGAACCTCTCCGGCATGGTGTTCAAGAACCTCAATGCCCTCCACTTCGAGCCCAAGGCCGGCACCCTGGTGGACAGCTGGCAGGCCGGCAAACAGGCCAAGCACGTCACCACCTTTGACGCTGCCTACAGCCTGGTCGCCCTGCAGATCTTCCAGCGCGCCCAGGATGCGCTGCCGGTGGGCTACGCCGCCGGTGACAATGGCGAGCTGAATCTGAAAACCGCCCAGGGCCAGCAGGCGCTGGTGCTGATCCGTCAGCAGGCCGACTTCATCCTCGCCAATCTCAAGGGCAAAAATGGGCTGGTGCACGATGGGATCACCCTGGGTGGCAAGCTCGATGCCGGCCAGTCCATCGACGCCCAGTTTGCCGCCATCCGCGGCCTGACCGCCACCTTCCTGGCCACCTCGGATGCCAAGTACCGCACCGCTGCGCGCGAGCTGTTCATCGCCGCCGACAAGGCCTACTTCAACCAGAAGGCCGGTACCTGGCTCGCAGGCAAACAGGGTGAATACACCCCCTGGACCCAGGCCGCCATCTCCGGCGCCCTGCGCTCCGCCATGCTGAACCTGCGCAACGAAGGCAGCGAGAAGGCCCCGGCGCTGGAGCTGGCCCAGCTGACCCAGCGCTACGTGAGCTGGTTCCGCGGCACCGTCAACGGCGGCATGCAGATGGCCGAGTGGATCGGCGACTCCGGCGAGAACGTCATCGAAGGGGCCGGTGGTGACACCGACGAAGATGGCGTCCCGCAAGTCACCGCCGCCGGTGGCAAGCACGGCACCGCCATGGTGATGGCCGCCAAGGCGCTGATCACCGAGAAATAATCAGCCACCGGCTGAACAGCAAAAGGGAGCCTTATCGGCTCCCTTTTTAATTGTGGCGTCTGGCGTTGGCAGTGACATCACCCCAGCTTGGCCAGCATCTCCTTGGTCACCAGCACTATGCCCTGCTCGGAGCGATAGAAGCGGCGGCTATCCTCGTCCGCGTTCTCCCCCACCACCAGGCCATCGGGCAGCTTGCAGCCCTTGTCCACCACCACCCGGCGCAAGCGGCAGCCGGAACCTATCTCGACCCCGGGGAAGATCACCGCCTGATCCAGGGTGCAGAAGGAGTGCACCCGCACATGGGTGAACAGCACGGAGTTGAGCACGAAGGAGCCGCTGACAATCGACCCCCCCGCAAACATGGAGTTGATGGTCATGCCGTGCTGGCCGTTGCGGTCCTGCACGAACTTGGCTGGCGGCGTCATGGTCTGGCTGGTCCAGATGGGCCAGTTCTCGTCATAGATGTCCAACTCGGGCACCACGGAAGCGAGATCCATGTTGGCCTCCCAGAACGAATCCAGGGTACCCACGTCCCGCCAGTAGGGTTTCAGCCCCTCCTTGGCCCCCACGCAGGACATGGTGAACGGGTGAGCAAACGCCTTGCCCTCCCCCACGATGCGCGGGATCACGTCCATGCCGAAGTCATGCTTGGACTCCTGGTTGTGGATGTCCTCCTCCAGCAGTTGATAGAGGTACTCCGCCTCGAAGATGTAGATGCCCATGGAGGCCAGGGAGACGTGCTCGTTACCCGGCATGGCGGGCGGATTGGCCGGCTTCTCCACGAAGGCGCGGATCTTGCGCTGCTCGTCGATGTCCATCACCCCGAAGGCGGAAGCCTCCGCCCGCGGCACCTCGATGCAGGCCACCGTCACCTTGGCGCCGAGGCGCACGTGATCGAGCAGCATGGCGGCATAGTCCATCTTGTAGATGTGATCCCCCGCCAGCACCACTATGTATTTGGGGCCGTAGTCACGGATGATGTCGACGTTCTGGTAGATGGCATCGGCGGTGCCGCGATACCAGTGCACCTCGTCCACCCGCTGCTGGGCAGGCAGCAGGTCGATGAACTCGTTCATCTGATAGCGCAGGAAAGACCAGCCCGATTGCAGGTGACGCAGCAGGCTGTGGGACTTGTACTGGGTCACCACCCCCACCCGGCGAATGCCTGAGTTGATGCAGTTGGAGAGCACGAAATCGATGATGCGGAACTTGCCGCCAAAATGGACGGCAGGCTTGGCGCGGTTGTCGGTCAACTGCTTCAGGCGACTGCCCCGTCCCCCCGCGAGCACCAAGGCCATACTCTGGTTCAATAGTTGCCGTGCTTTGGCAGTATTTACGGGTTCTAACAACATAATTACCTCTGCCTTGTTTTGATCCATTCTCGATTCATCTTCGCCTGTTTCCGGCGTCATGAAAGTGGTTTCACTCACATTTAACTGATTTCAATTGGCCCTTTTCCAGGAGTTGAGCAGGATCGCATGCTTTGCGATGCGAGCTTGGTTAGAATTTCAGCATCAACGACATCATCAAGGATGACACCATGTTGAACAAGCTCGGGAGCAACCAGCTGATGGTGATGGCTCTCATCTGTGCTCCCCTGCTGATGCTGCAGGGGCTCTGGCTCGCCTTCGTGAGCACGCCGCTCACCCTGCTGCTCATCCTCGCCACCAGCCTGCTCGGCTTTGGCCTGCTGATCCGGCTGGTGATGAGGCTGCAACAGGCGGATCGGGAGAGACAGGAGCAGGTGTGGTGCCGGGCGCTGCAACTGCGCGACCCCACCTGCCTGGAGACCCCGACAGCCCAGGCCGCCCTGCAGCAACTGCTCGCCCATTTCAACGAAGCCGAGCTCGATGCCCACCGCCAGATCAATGAACTGCACCACCAGGCGACCCAGGACGAACTGACCCAGTTGCAAAACCGTCACGCCTTTCGGCGCGACATGACCGAGCTGCTGCAGCGGGATCAGGATACCCAGACCGCCACCCTGGTGCTGGTCCGCGCCACCGAGCTTGGCAAGCTCAACGCCCAGCGCGGCTTTCAGTCGGGGGATGCCTACATCAAGGATATTGCCAACCTCATCACCAGGGTGGTGAACCGCTTTCCTGGCCATCAGGTCTACCGCATCTCGGGGGCCGACTTCGCCGTGCTGGTTCGGCCGGAGGCCAACATACCGCCTCCCCTGCTCGGGCGGGATCTGAAGATCGCCTTCGATCACTACCAGCAGGAGCATGAGCTGGAGAGCGCCGCCTACTCGGGGCTGACCCGGCTCAGCAGCGGCCAGAAGGTAGAAGCCATTCTGGCCCGGGCGGATCTGGCGCTGGCCCGCGCCCAGACCGAGGCGGTCAATGGTTGGGCCATCCAGCAGGATGACAACGTGGTGGAGCTGCAGGGGCAGCATCACTGGAAGCTGGTGCTGACCGAGCTGCTGGAGCAGGAGCGGATCGACTTTACCTATCAGCCAATCCAGCCGATGCACCGCAGCATGCTGGCCTACAACGAGATCTACCCCCGCTTCAGCAGCGCCGACGGTACCGTGCTGCCCACCGACACCCTGTTTGCCATGGCCCAGCGGCTGGACATGGTGATGCGGCTGGAGCAGATGCTGGTGACCCACTTCATGCGCCAGTACCGGGCCTTTGGCTCCAACCAGAGTCGCTGGGGCATCAACCTCTCCAGCAATCTGCTGCAAAACAGCGCCTTTCTGATCTGGCTGGACCGACAGCTGCTCAACGATCCCAACACCAGTGCCAACCTGGTGTTCGAGCTGGATGAGGAGCACCTGGAGCGCAACCTGACCGGGGCCAAGCGGGTGTTCGAGCTGCTCAGACGCAACGGCAGCCGCTCCGCCATCTGCAACTTCGGCAAGGGGATCGGCTCGTTCAATCTGTTTCGTGAGCTCAAGCCCGACTACATCAAGCTGGATCCTGCCCTCATCACCGGGCTGGAGCAGGATCTCACCAATCAGCAGTTCGTGCGGATGATCGTCGACGTGTCACACCGGATGGGGTGCCAGGTGATTGCGGAAGGGGTCGAGCAACTGGGCCAGAAGCAGCTGCTGCAGGGCATGTATGTGGACGGCTTGCAGGGCTATCTCATCGCCAGGCCCCAGCCGCTTCGGCCGGACATCAGCCAGCTCGGGCTCTTTACTGAGGATGCTTCAACTTCAACAGAGTCAGAATGATGTCGTTGAGCTGGCGATAGCGCTCCAGCTCCTTCTGATCGTAGCGGGTCGCCAGGGCGGTGGGATTGTGGCGATTCTTGAGGTAACGGTTGATTTGCAACCGGTTGAAGCCCGCCACCTGATAGACCTGCCCCAACAGGGCATTGAGCTCCTCGTTCTCAAGACCGGCCTTGGCGAGGTAATCCTCCTGGGCCGGGCTCTCCAGCTGGCAGCTCTGCTTGGCGATGCGGCCGGTCTCCTGCAGATAGCTGAGCCACTGCTCCAGATAGAGCGGCTTGCAACCCGCCAGCAGATTGAAGAAGCCCACCGCATCGCAGCGGCAGTCGGTCAGCAGCAGTACCGCCAGTCGATCGTCATCACAGTGAAAGGTGACGGGGCCGCTCTGTCCCCAGTCCAGCGCCTGAACCCGGATCTCGGCCCGCTCCCCCGCAGCGCCGGTGACGTCGAATACAAACATGGCTCCTCCCGCTCGGCAAAAGGTTGATGATGGACCATCCCTTTGGCGGGTGCAAAGGCAAATCGCCTTTTCATTCAGTATTCTGCAAGCCGGCCATAAAAAAACCGACATCCATTACGATATCGGTTCTCGTCACGCGGGCCAAGGCCCGGTTCAATGCAGCCTGGTTCAGGCGTCCAGTTCCACCAGCGCCTTGGCCAGCTCGATGGGTTCGAGCTCCTGCCCTTCCAGATCGGCGTTCCAGTTCGGGCCGACCAGCACGTCGTCTTCGTCCAGATCGTTGATCCAGATGTCGAGGAACTCTTCCAACTCGATCACTTCCGGCTCGTAGTCGGCCCACTCGTCCACGCAGTGCAGACGGGCGTCCTCTTCGGCGGACCAGAGCGGCATCACGTCCGCATCTTCGAATTCGGCAGAGCGGCAGACCACCCAGTCTTCACCGTAGCGCAGACCCCACACCTGACCCGACTCGCGGACTTCTTCGATGAACAGTTGGAAATTGGCGTCAAGATTGTCAGTTAACTTACTCATGGGGCTCTCTCTTTAATCGGGTGCTGCGGCCACGGCAGTGCCGAGTGGCAATGCGGTGGCCAAATGGTGTCGCAAAAGCGACATGGACTCAAGCATCTTGGGGGTTATCACACAAAAAACTGCCCGATGGCGGGTTTTACCTGACAAAACGCCTCCCGAAGGAGGCGTTTTCAGCGCAGAGGGCGGGATCAACGCTCCCAGTACACCTCTTCCAGGCTGTCTTCCTTCTCCGGCAGACCGCGCGACAGGCGCGGGCTGCTCTGGGCCAGCACCTCGTAGCTCACCCGGTTGGCGTACTTGCACACCTGGGAGAGGGAGGAGTAGGTGAGGAACTCGGCCACGTGCTTGGCGGAGTTGGGCACGGCACTGCGGTGATAGGCGTTGGCCACCATGTCGTGCAGCACGGCGGAGAGCGCCCCGTCCCCTGCCCCGTTGGTGTTCTTGATCTTCTCCGGCCCGCCCATGTAGGGGGAAATGTGGGAGTAGATGCGCTTGGGCACGCGGCAGCCGCTGCGGGTCATGGGGCGGCTGAACTCGTACATGTTGAACTCGGGGATGACGCCGGGCAGCAGCGGCAGCGTGGTTTCGCGCTTGAAGTCATCTTCGGTGTAGGCAGCCATGTAGAGCCCCACCGGACCTGCGGTGCAGAGCACCATGTCGGCCCAGTCCAGCGCCTTGTCGGCGGCGGCCAGGGGATCGGAGAAACCGGTCAGAGCCTCGCCCTCCTCCTCGTTCATGGCGAGCACGGTGACGTTCTCGCTGATGAAGTCGCGCCACCACTGGGGATCGGACTCGATGACGAAGCGGGTACCCAGGGTCAGCACCACAGGCACGCCGGCCTCGCGGGCATAGCGCACCGCAGCCATGGCCGCTTCCTTCATCGGAGTGCCATCTTCACCACGCACCAGGTAGGCGGTGATGACCAGGGCGGAGGACTCCTTGATGATCTCCTCAGGGATGTGGGCCACATCCAGATGGTCCATCTTGCCGGCATTGATGCCAAAGCTGCGTTCGCCCCCTTCGGTGATGAAGGTGAAGCAGCGGCCGACCGGGCCGTCTACCGGTTGCAGGTAGTCCAGGTTGACCCGCGACGAGGTGTTGCACAGATAGCGGTAGGCGTAGCTGCCAATGCGGATGTCCTGGCTCATGACGCCGAGCAGGATGGAGTGGGAGTCCGCCAGTACCGAGTAGTTGTGCATGGTGTTGCCGATGGTGCCACCGGCAAACTCGCTCACCACCATGTTGTTGCTCTTGAGCTCGTCGTATATCTGCTCCGCCACCTCGTCGGATATGAGCATGGAGTGGCCGCGGCTCAGGCCGTAACGCTCGAGAAACGCCAGGTCAACGTGCGCTTCAATGTCGACCAGCGTCTGGTCAATCCCGACCACATAGGCCTTGCCCCGCTCCGAGAGCTCCGCACTCTGGGAGATGAGGGGATCACGACGATCCACTGGAAAGTAGTGTTTGGACTTGCGCTGACCGGGAAATTTCATGGCAATGTTCTTGTGCTCTGGGGGAAAGAGGGGCGGGATTTTAACACAATCCGCCGCGCCGAAAAGTCGCCTGATTAAAATATGAAGTCAGTATAGACAAGGGTTGCAGAGGAAAACGTTTACCAAAACCCATCAAAAAAACCACCTCGCGAGGAGGTGGTTTTGGGGTCGGAGAAGACTCAGCCGGCGGCGAGCCCGCTGGCCAGTGCCAGCACCGAGAAGAGCCCGAGCGAGAGCCAGAAGAAGAGGGTGCCGAAGAGGCGCGGCATGTTCGGCGCCTTGGGGATCTGGATGCCGATGGCGTGCAGGATGCGCCCCACCAGCAACAGCACGCCGCCAAGGTGCAGCCAGAAGGCACCGACTCCCGCCAGCTCGCACAGCGCCATCAGCAGCAGGGTGAGCGGCACGTACTCGGCGAAGTTGCCATGGGCCCGGATGGCGGCGCGCATCTCCGGCGCCTCCCCTTCCCCAATCATCACCTTGAACTGGGCGCGGCGCTTGACCACCCAGAAGGAGAGCAGCAGAAACAGCAGCCCCAAGAGGCCGGCGTAAATCAGGGTGATATGCATCATGATGACACTCCTTCTCCTTGGATAACGAACAAAACACGGCCCGCTCCGGGGTACGGCACGGGCGGCGTGTCGATCAGGCCAGCTCGCGGCAGATCAGCGACACCATCATGCGGATGTGGGCCTGATCGCTGTTGAGGGCCGGAATGTATTCAAACTGCTCGCCACCAGCGGCCATGAAGATCTCCCGGTTCTGCACCTGGATCTCCTCCAGGGTCTCGAGGCAGTCGGCGGCAAAGGCGGGGCAGATCACATCGAGCCGCTTGATCCCGGTTGCCGGCAGGCCGCCGATGGTCACGTCGGTGTAGGGCTTGAGCCACTCCTCTTTGCCAAAACGGGACTGGAAGCTGGCGGTCCACTGGCTGGCCTCCAGCCCGAGCGCCTCGGCCAGCAGGGCTGCGGTGCGCCGGCACTGCTGACCATAGGGATCCCCTTCCCGCTCATAGCGCTCGGGAATGCCGTGGAACGACATCAGCAGGTGCTCGCCCTGGCCGTGCTGTTCCCAGTGGCGGCGCACGCTCATGGCCAGCGCCTGGATATATTCGGGGTGAGCATGGTAATCACGAATGAGCCGCACCACCGGCAGGTTGCGCTCTTTTTTCATCGCCCGGCTCCAGCCATCGAACACCGAGGCGGTGGTGCTGACCGAATACTGGGGATAGAGCGGCAACAGGATCACCCGGTTGACCCCCTTGGCCTTGAGCGCCTGCCAGCCCTCCTCCAGCGAAGGGGAGCCGTAGGTCATGGCCAGCTCCACCGGCACCTCGACCCCTTCGCGCCTAAGCTCCTGCTCCAGCGCCGCGCGCTGCTGCTGGCTTATCACCATCAGCGGCGAGCCCTGCTCGGTCCACACCTGCTGATAGAGCTTGGCCACCTTGGGGGAGCGGGTCGGCAGGATGATGAAGTGGAGCAGCGGGCACCAGAGGTAGCGCGGCAGGTCGACGACCCGCTGATCGTGCAGAAACTGGCTGAGAAACGCCTTGACGGCGGCCGTGGTGGGCGCGGCTGGGGTACCCAGATTGACCAGCAAGATCCCGGTTTTCGTGGTCACGTTTGCTTCCTGTCTTTCTGTTGTTATGTCTTATATGCAAGAAAGGGCCCTGTCGGGCCCTTGTCTCAATAGCACATTGCCGCTGGCCCCTGGGGGACGATGGCAATGGCGGGCTTAGCCCAGGATGGTCGCCAGCTGCTTGCTGACCAGTTCCACCGGCTGGGTGCCATCAATCTTGACGTAACGGGTGTTGCCCGCTTCCGCTTCCTTGCCGTAGAAGCCGATGAGCGGTGCGGTCTGCTGATGGTACACATCCAGACGCTTGCGCACTGTGGTCTCTTCATCGTCGGCACGGATCACCAGATCTTCACCGGTCACGTCGTCCTTGCCTTCCACTTTCGGCGGGTTGAACACCACGTGGTAGGTACGGCCGGAGCCGGAGTGAACGCGACGACCGCTCATGCGCTTGACGATCTCTTCGTCCGGCACGTCGAATTCCAGTACGAAATCCACGGCAACACCGGCGTCCTTCATGGCTTGCGCCTGGGGAATGGTGCGCGGGAAACCGTCCAGCAGGAAGCCGTTGGCGCAATCCGGTTGGGCAATACGCTCTTTGACCAGGCCGATGATGATGTCGTCAGAGACGAGCTGACCTGCGTCCATCACGGCTTTGGCCTTGAGGCCCAGCTCGGTGCCCGCCTTGATCGCGGCACGCAGCATGTCGCCGGTGGAGATCTGCGGAATACCGTGTTTTTCCATGATGAACTGAGCCTGAGTACCCTTGCCGGCACCCGGAGCCCCCAACAGAACAATGCGCATACACGCTCCTATTGATTGGTTATTCAATTCTTGAGAAGGCAAAAAACTACACGGTTTCGCTCATTTCCACAAGCTTGCCCCGTGTGAGTGACTTATTTTTCACCATTTTCCCGTCACGGCAATACGACCATTGGCGCAGATCCGTTTACGAAAAATGAGTGAAAATGCAGCAGCGCTGCACGCAACTGGCGCCCGCCCCAAACGGGGCAGGCGCCAGAAAAGAAAGAGCCCACTGCACGCAGTGGGCCCAAACATCATGCCTGGAGTAACAGACGGTTGATACGGGAGACGAAGCTCGCCGGATCATTGAGCCCGCCCTGCTCGGCCAGCTGAGCCTGTTCGTGCAAGAGGGTGACCCACTCGCCGAACAGTGCCTCGTCCTGGATGGTGTCGAGTTTCTTCACCAGGGCGTGGTCGGGGTTCAGTTCCAGAATGTACTTCTGCTCCGGCACCGGCTGACCGGCGGCGCGCATCAGCTTGATCATCTGGGTGCTCATGCCGTGGGCATCGGTGACGATGCAGGACGGCGAGTCGGTCAGACGGTGGGTGACGCGCACCTCTTTCACCGCCTCGCCCAGGCTCTGCTTGACCCGCTCCACCAGACCGGCGTTGGCCTTCTCGGCCTCTTCCTGTGCCTGTTTGGAGGCTTCGTCTTCCAGATCGCCGAGATCCAGCTCGCCACGGGTGACGGAGACCAGCTGCTTGCCGTCGAACTCGGTCAGGTGGCTCATCAGCCACTCGTCGACCCGCTCCCACATCAGCAGCACTTCGACGCCCTTCTTGCGGAAGATCTCGAGGTGCGGGCTGTTCTTGGCGGCAGCGTAGGAGTCGGCGGTGATGTAGTAAATCTTCTGCTGGCCTTCCTTCATGCGGCCAACGTAATCCTCAAGGGACACGGTCTGGGCTTCGCCCTCGCCGACAGTGCTGGCAAAGCGCAGCAGTTTAGCGATCTCTTCGCGGTTGGCGTAATCCTCGGCCGGACCTTCTTTCAGCACATTGCCGAACTCGCTCCAGAACTTGGCGTACTTCTCGGCATCGTCCTTGGCCAGCTTGGCCAGCATGGTCAGCACGCGCTTGGAGCAGGCCTTGCGCAGGGAGACGGTCACCTTGTTGTCTTGCAGGATCTCGCGGCTGACGTTGAGCGGCAGATCGTTGGAGTCCAGCACCCCTTTGACGAAGCGCAGGTAGGTCGGCATGAACTGCTCGGCGTCGTCCATGATGAAGACGCGCTGCACGTAGAGCTTGAGGCCATGCTTCTGCTCCCGGTTGTAGAGGTCAAACGGTGCACGGGCCGGCACGTAGAGCAGGCTGGTGTACTCCTGCGCCCCTTCCACCCGGTTGTGACCCCACAAGAGCGGATCTTCGAAGTCGTGGGCAACGTGCTTGTAGAACTCCTGATACTCCTCGTCCTTGATGTCCTTCGGGTTGCGGGTCCAGAGCGCAGTGGCGCGGTTGACCTGCTCCCACTCGCCCGGGGTGCCGACGATGATTTCACCGTCTTCTTCCCGATCCGGGGTGCCCTCTTTGAACATCTCCACCGGCACGCTGATGTGGTCGGAATATTTGCTGACCACGGAGCGCAGACGCCAGTCGTCGAGGAACTCGTCCTCTTCGGCACGCAGGTGCAGGATGACATCGGTACCGCGACCCTCTTTGGTCACGTCAGCCACGGTGAAGGAGCCTTCCCCTTCCGATTCCCACTGCACGCCCTGGCCCGGTTCGGTACCGGCGGCGCGGGAGACCACGGTCACCTTGTCGGCGACGATGAAGGCGGAGTAGAAGCCCACCCCGAACTGACCGATCAGCTGGGAGTCGCGGCCCTGATCACCGGAGAGGTTCTTGAAGAACTCGGCGGTGCCGGACTTGGCGATGGTGCCCAGGTGCTCAATCACCTGATCCCGGGTCATACCGATCCCGTTATCGGAGATGGTCAGGGTCCGTTTTTCTTTATCAACCACCAGGCGAACGCGCAACTGGCCGTCGTTTTCGAACAAAGAGGCATCGGAAAGCGCCTTGAAGCGCAGCTTGTCCGCCGCATCGGAGGCGTTGGAGATCAGCTCACGCAGGAATACTTCTTTGTTGGAATAGAGGCTGTGGGCCATCAGGCTCAGCAGTTGTTTGACTTCAGTCTGAAACCCGTGGGTTTCGGCATGAACGCTTTGGGTCATCGACACTATCCTCAGGCTATTCGGGTTGAACATATTCACGATCCAAGATGGGGCCGGCGATCGCCATTTCAAGGGGACAAATGCAACGAGCTGTGCGAGTGGCGATTTTTGCGCCAATCGAGGCCGTGGCCCCATCCTGCGCAAACAAAAAACCCGCCGAGGCGGGTTCTGGTATCGCAGGCTGAGTCGCGACGCAGGGCCTGTTGAAGAACAGATGCTGACTCAGTTGAGGGACTGACGCTGACTCAGTTGAGGGGCTGACGCTGACTCAGTTCAGGGGCTGGCGCCCCATCAGGGAGTGGGAGAGCGTGGTGCCATCCACCAGCTCCAGCTCGCCACCCACCGGCACCCCGTGGGCAATCCGGCTCACCTTGACGCCGGCGGCGCGGGCCATGTCGGCGATGTACCAGGCGGTGGCGTCCCCTTCGATGGTGGGGTTGGTGGCCAGGATCAGCTCGCTGATCGCCTCGTCTTTCAAGCGTCGCTCCAGGATCTCCAGCCCCAGCTCCTCGGGGCCAATGCCGTCCAGCGGCGAGAGGTGGCCCATCAGCACGAAGTAGCGGCCGGAGAACTGGCCGGTCTGCTCGATGGCGGCCACGTCCGCCGGGCTCTCCACCACGCACAGCAGGCCGTTCTCTTCGCGCTTGGGATTGGCGCAGATCTCGCAGCGCTCGTTCTCGGTGAAGGTGCGGCAGTGGCTGCAGTGGCCAATCTCGGTCAGGGCGCGAGAGAGCAGCTGGGCCAGCCGCAGGCCGCCGCTGCGCTCACGTTCGAGCAGGGTAAACGCCATGCGCTGGGCCGACTTGGGGCCGACACCCGGCAGCACCTGCAGGGCTTTCATCATCTCATCCAGCAGCGGGCTGAATTTCATGGGCTTGGTATCCTTTGACGCTGTGTCGGCCGCTGCGCCCTGACAAACAAGGAGCGCGACCGAACCTATCTTGTTGGCGCAGGACTATACCCGAGCCAACCCCGAGCGCCAATGGCCTTGTGCCCTCAGCCCTCTGCCGAAACGAGGGATGACGCCGCGCTCGCCAGCAGGATGCGCTGGCGGCCGCTGTAGATCTCGGCCCGCCCCGGGCGGCAAAAGCCCACCAGGGTAAGCCCGGTCTGCTCGGCCCGCTCCACCGCGAGCTCGGTGGCGGCCGAGATGGCGAGCAGGATCTCCACCCCGGCGCTGGCGCACTTTTGCACCATCTCGAAGCTGGCGCGGCTGGTCACCAGGATGGCGCCGTCGCGCCGGCCACTGCGCTGCAGGTGCCCCACCAGCTTGTCCAGCGCGATATGGCGCCCCACGTCCTCGCGAATGGCGAGGATGTTGCCCTCGCCGTCCACGTGCACGGCGGCATGGGTCGCCCCCGTGCTCTGCCCCAGCAGCTGGAGCGGGCGCAGTGCCGCCAGCACCTTGTCGATATGACCCACCGCAAAGCGTTGGCTGTCGGGCAGCCTTGGCTGGGCGCGCACCACCTGCTCCAGGCTCTCGCTGCCGCAGATGCCGCAGCCGGTGCGCCCGGCCAGGGTGCGCCGTTTCTCTTTCAGGCGATGAATGCAGCGATTGGCCAGGGTGATGTGCAGCTCGATGCCGCGGCAGGCGCGCTGCTGCTCGATGTCGTGGATATCGAGCAGGCTGTCGATGATCCCCTCGGAGAGCGAGAAGCCGATGGCGAAATCCTCCAGATCGGCGGCCGAGCACATCATCACGCTGTGGGCTATGCCGTTGTAGACCAGCGCCACCGGGGTTTCGCAGGGCAGCTGCATGGCGCTGTCGGTGGTGACGCCGCGCTGATGGTAATGGACCACCTCGCGATGGGCGCTGAGCGCCTGCGGGGTGTCGGGGTCGAGTTCAAGCAACATCTGGGGGCCCCTTAATTGAGGGTGCGGGGATCTTTGGCCGAGATCCCGAGCCGTTTCATTTTCGACAGCAAGGTGGTGCGCTTCATGCCGAGACGCTGGGCCGCGCCCCGCTCGCCGGCAACGATGCCGTTACACGCCTTCAGTGCCCGGATGATGCTGACCCGCTCATCCTCCCCTTGAGCCTCTTCACCCTGCGGCAAGGCGGGCAGCGGCTCGCGAAACAGCTCCCGGGCCGGCTCGTCATAGACCAGGGTCTCTATCTTGTGAAAGCCCTTGAGGGGCAGCAGCTCGTCCGGCGAGAGGTTGAGCACGTGGCCGCGGGTCATCACCACCGCCCGCTCGATGATGTTTTCGAGCTCGCGGATGTTGCCGTACCAGGGGAGCGACACCAGCATCTTCATGGCGTCGGCCGGGATGGAGGTGATGGTGCGGCGCATCCGCTTGGCGATCTTCTTGATGAAGAAGTTGACCAAGAGCGGAATATCCTCGCGTCGCTCGCGCAGGGGCGGCAGCTCGATGGGAAAGACGTTGAGCCGGTAATAGAGGTCGCTTCTAAAGCGCTTGTTCTTGACCATGGAGAGCAGATCGCAGTTGGTGGCCGCCACCAGCCGCACATCGATGGCAATGGGGTTGCTGTTGCCCACCCGCTCCAGCTCGTGCTCCTGCAAGACCCGCAACAGTTTGGGCTGCAGATCGAGCGGCATGTCCCCCACCTCGTCGAGGAACAAAGTGCCCTTGTGGGCCCGCTCGAAGCGGCCGATGCGCTGGGTCAGCGCCCCGGTGAAAGCCCCCTTCTCGTGGCCGAACAGATCGCTCTCGATAAGGCCGGTGGGAATGGCGGCGCAGTTCACCTTGACCATCTCGTGATCGTGGCGGGTACTCAGGGCGTGAATCGCCTGGGCGATCAACTCCTTGCCGGTGCCGGTCTCCCCCAGAATGAGCACCGTGCAATCGCTCTGGGCCACCAGCTTCACCTTCTCCAGCACCCTCTCCATCACGGCGCTCTGGTAGATGATGTTGGCAAAGTCCCCCTGCGGCGCGGGCCCGTCGACCCGAAGGGTCTTCTCCCTGGCACCGGTGGTGTTGGAGATCTCCTGCTGCGCCTGCACGTTGTTCATGGCAATCGCCGTGCGCGCCGCCACTTGTTCGAGCAGCGAGATGTCGAGGTCGGCGAAGAAATCCGCCTCGGGGTGGGAGAGGATCAACACCCCCAGCAGGTTGCCCCGATAGCGCAGCGGCAGGATGCAGGAGCTGTCGGCATCGGGGGGCAGGATCTGGGAGGTGAAGCGGCAGCTCGACTGACAGCCGTGGCCCTGCTCGCGATAGAGGAAAAAGGGCTCGCTGTGACCGAGTGCCCCCTGCAGACAGTTCTTCTCAAAACACGAATGGTTGATGATGCCGGGCTGTTCACGCTGCTGCTGATTGACCAGGTAGCTCTTGAAGCTGTCGGAGGTGGCGTTGTACTCGGCCAGGCACAGGCTGCTGATGCCAAAGTGGTGGTGCAGTATGGTGAACAGGCTCTGGGGCAGCTCGGCGATGCGCACCAGTTTGATCACCGCGTTGGTCACGTCCACCAGGATCTTGCAGCTGTCGCGCTCAAGGCGCAGGGAGTTGGCCTGCTCCAGGGTGCGCTCCTTGTCCAGCACGTTCTCCAGCGCAATGGCGACGATGGCCGCCAGCTGGGTCAGCTTGGCCAGGGTCTCCATCGGGAAGGCATTGGCCTCGCGGCTGATGAACTCCACCCCGCCCAGGTGGCTGCGGGCGGTGGTGATGGGCAGCTGGCAGTAGGAGTGCAAACCGTCATAGACAGGAGTGCTCGCCAGCTGTTCGCAGCGGTGGCGAAAGCGGCTTGCCGGCAGCACGATGGCCTGCTCGCGGGAAAAATGGAGATCGGCCTTGCGGCAGATGAGGTGAGCCGGCCCCTGCTCCCCCAGGTAGTAGAAGACCGCCTCCTCCCCCGTCCCCAGGTTGAGGATGAGGTTGACCCGATCCACCTGGCGAAAGCAGGGCTGGATCCGGTTCAGCTTCTTGATGAAGTCATCCAGGGTGACGGCGGAGAGCAGGTTCTTGGAGAGGAAGAGAAAGCCGTCATCCCAGATGGGTGAGATGTCGGTCAACGGAATGGCACTCACATTCAGCATTCAGGCCTCGCATTACATCTAGATGGGTACCCTTGCCGGCCAATTGCAGCACGGCAACAACGGTAAACAATGCATCAGCCATCGCAGTCAGATGTTATAATTAATTTTTAAAAAATTAACGCTTAATTATAAAAACTAACATGCAGCGAAATAGCATCGCGCAGATTATCGCAGGATGGCTGGCATAATAAGTTAGCCCCATCCCCATTACAACCAAGCCGGCCCTGGCACATATTACAGCTCCGTCAGCGGATATTTCCCGCCGCGCCCAAATATGGCGTCACTATCGCCGTCATTCGCCGCATATCGCCGCCAACTGGCCCATCCTCTGCCCCTGTTGCCGCTGTCGCAGGCTCATGAGGAGAGCAGCCGGTAGTTGTGCAGCTTCAGTCCGCCGAAGATGAAGGCGGCCGAAAAGAGCTGAAGCCCCAGCAATAACCCACTGATATTGTCAGCTATTTCCACCGACACCACCCGATGGGTGAGGTAGACCCCGAGCCCCAGCACGCCCGCCAGCAGGCAGTTGACCAGGGTGGTGGAGAGAAAGGCGATGAGCCAGGCCGCCTGCACGCTCAATGCTGCCAGCACGGCGCTCATGGCGATGCGCGCGGCGATAAAACAGCCGAAGAAGGCAAACCCCAGCAGAAATATCAATTCGTCGTGCCATAGAAAACACCCAACCCCTAACAACATCACCAGCAAATAAGCGGAGACATAAAAGATCCCGAACGAAATATTTAATTCATTTTTCATGATGGACACCTGCCAGCTGAAAAAAGGATGAGCGGATCCGGGCCCTGTATACAGAGCCTGGATCCACTTTATTAACGACGATTACCCTTTGGCGGCGCTGCGCAATTTCGCCTTGAGCGCGCTGTATTCAGTCTGGACGTACACTTCTGCCCCCGGCTGATCCTCGATACGCTCAATTTTCACTGCGCAGTACTTGTACTCCGGCGTGTAGGAGACGGGGTCCACGTGCTCGATGGTGAGCTCGTTGCAGGCCCCGATCCACCACTGGTAGGTCATGTAGACCACCCCGGCGTTGACCCGCTCGTTGTAGTTGGCCCGGGTGATCACCTTGCCACGGCGAGACGAGATCCAGACCAGCGCCTGATCCTTCACCCCCAGCTTCTTGGCATCGCTCGGGTGGATCTGCACATAGCCAGGCTCATCGGCCAGGGTTTGCAGCGCCGAGCAGTTGCCGGTCATGGAGCGGCAGGAGTAGTGGCCCACTTCGCGCACGGTGGAGAGCACCAACGGGTACTCGGCACAGGGCTGCTCCAGCGGCGGCCGCCACTCGGAAGCAATCAGCTGACCCTTGCCGCTCGGGGTGGTGAACACATTCCCCTCGAACAGGGTGCTGGTGCCCGGGTGATCCTCGGTCGGACAGGGCCACTGCACGCTCTTGAGATCGGCCATCTTGTCGTAGCTGACTCCGGCGTAGAGCGGGCAGAGTCCGCGCAGTTCGTCCCAGATCTGCTCGGTGTTGTGGTACTCCATGGGATACCCCATGGCGGTCGCCATCAGCGAGAAGATGGCCCAGTCGGGCTTCACGTTGTCCGGCGGCGTCACCGCCTTGTAGAAGCGCTGGAAGCCGCGATCCGCCGAGCTGTAGACCCCCTCGTGCTCGCCCCAACTGGTGGCGGGCAGAATGACGTCGGCCATCTCGGCGGTCTGGGTCATGAAGATATCCTGCACGATCACCAGCTCCATCCCCGCCAGGGTACGGCGGAACTGACCGAGGTCGGCCTCGGTCTGGGCCGGATCTTCCCCGAAGATGTAGAAGGCCTTGCACTTGCCCTCCTCCACCTTGTGACCAAGCTCGGTCAGCCGATAGCCGGGTTTCTGGGACAGAGACTCCACGCCCCACGCCTTGGCAAACTTGGCGCTGATGGCAGGGTCGCTCACCGACTGATAACCGGGGAACTGGTGGGGCAGCATCCCCATGTCGCAGGTGCCCTGCACGTTGTTCTGACCGCGTACCGGCCCGCAGCCGGTGCCACGGCGACCAAAGTTGCCGGTCAGCAGCGCAATCCCCGCAAGCCCCTTGACCACGTCCACCGCCTGACCGTACTGGGTCACCCCCATGCCCCACAGGATCATGGAAGCAGGCGATGCGGCATAGGTGCGAATGGCGGCGCGGATATCGGCGGCCTTGAGGCCGGTGATCCCCTCCACGTATTCCGGGGTGTACTTGGCCACAGTGGCCTTGAAGGTGTCGAACCCTTCGGTGTAGTTGGCGACGAACTCCTTGTTGTAGAGCCTTTCATTGATCAAGACGTTGGCGAAGGCGTTGACCAGCGCCATGTTGGAACCGTTTTTGAGCGGCAGCCACTGATCGGCGATACGGGCGGTCTCCACCATGCGGGGATCACACACAATCACCTTGGCCCCGTTGGCCTTCGCCTTGAGGATATGGCGGGCGACGATGGGGTGAGAGTCAGCAGCGTTGTAACCAAACACCAGCAGGCACTTGGTCTCTTGAATTTCGGGAATGGCGTTGCTCATGGCGCCGTTGCCAACAGTTGTCTCCAGACCGGAGACTGAGGGTGCGTGTCACACCCTCGCGCAGTGATCGACGTTGTTCGTCCCCAGCACCGCACGGGCAAATTTCTGCATCACATAGTTGGCTTCATTGCCGGGGCCACGGGCAGAGCCGGTGGTCATGATGGCGTCCGGGCCATATTTCGCCTTGATGGCAGAGAGGCGGCTGCTGGCAAACTCGATGGCTTCGTCCCAGGAGACGGCTTCGAGCTTGCCACCGCGCTCGCGGCGGATCATCGGGCTCTTGAGGCGGGGGGTCAGCAGGTTGGTGTCGTTCAAGAAATCCCAACCGTAATAGCCCTTGAGGCAGAGCTGCCCCTCGTTGGTCCGGCCGTTGGCGCCTTCGGCCCCCACCACCTTGTCGTTTTCAACCAGCAGGTTGATTTTGCAACCGGTGCCGCAATAGGGGCACACGGTAATGACTTTTTTCATGACTCACACTCTTGTTTGTTAACGAAAAACGGCTCGGCAAGCCCGCTCACACCCGGGCCGGCATTGCCAGCAGGGCCTCGGCACTGGCCAGCTGCTTCTGCCGGTTCAGGGTGTCAAGATGCGCCGGCGTGACCAGCCGCAGCGCCTGGGTCGGGCACACCTCGACACAGGCCGGGCCCGCCTCGCGGTGCTGGCAGAGATCGCACTTGAGCGCCTGCGCCTTGGTCTGCGGCCGCTTGAAGAGCGAATCGGCCGTGGGGGCCACCTCTTTCACCACCACCGCCATGGCGCCGTAAGGACAGGCCACCACGCAGGACTTGCAGCCGATGCAGCGCGCCTGCAGCACCTTGACGCAGCCATCCTCGGTGACGATGGCGTTGTTGGGGCAGGCCATGGCGCACGGCTTGTCTTCACACTGGCGGCAGAGCACCGGTGTAGTCACCTTGCTGCCCACGATCACCTTCAGGCGCGGCTGAAAATGGCTGTCCTTGGAGACCAGATGTCCATCCTCGATGGCAAGATGCAGGCCGCCCTCCCGCTCAAGGGTCCCGCTGCAGGACCCTGACTGGTGTGAAACGGCGCAGGCCACCTCACAGGTACGACACCCAATACAGAGACTGGGATCTGCAATCACGAAGCTGTTCATAGAGAGGGATCCTAAATGGTTCGTTACACCCGACCGCCCTCACCTGGCAGGCGACAACGCGGTCTGCCCCCACGAAGCATTTATCAGACCAACACCGGCAGATGGCCCGTCATAAAATCACAAGCATATGAAAATAAAGAGATAATCTTGATGATAAAGGCGGTATTAGTCGCAACTGACGAGGGTGACGAAGGGGCCAGCCTTCTGATCGACATGACAAAAGTGACGAGGTCGACACTGGCTGATAAAGAGGTACCACCCGGCGCTTTTTCAGCTAATGCGCACAAAAACGCGCCCATAAATAACAGATTTGTTGATCTTGGCCAGATTTCGCGCAGATCGCCCTTTTTACCCCTTACCCGATTGGATAGCATGCTTCAGTTGGCAACCAGCTCATTTCCATGCAGATAAGCGATCCGATTGAGCAGGTTAAAACAGCAGGTTGGAAGCTGGAACTTAGGGACCGAACTAAAGACGACTTTTCTATGTATGACATGTGCTACCAGTTATGTACTAGATTCACCAACTACATAATTTGTTTCCTTAAAAAGGATATAAATGTTCTCCCATTTAAAATCTAATCCCCCTCTATGTAGGATCAAAAACACAATGAGGTAGAAATGGAAAACCCAGGTAAATTAATTTGGAATATTGCATGTGATGAATCTGGTGTTGATGGTGCTAGATATTATGGTTTTGGTAGTATTTGGATGAAATGGCAACGTCGAGGTGACTTTTCAAAGTTAGTTTCAGATTTAAGAGAAAAACACAACTACCATGATGAAATAAAATGGCAGAAGGCACATAGTAAACAATTTAGAAGCTTTTACCTAGAGTTAATAGAACTGTTTTTTAAAAGAGAATGGCTTGCTTTTCATTGTATAATTATTAAAAAGTCAGATGTAAAGAAAGAATATCACCAAGGTGACTACGATTTAGCACGGCGCAAACACTTTAATTTATTACTAAACTCAAAAATTAAATCTGTATTAAAAGCGCATCCTAATCGAGAGTGCCAGTTTCGCGTAGTTGTAGATCCTATTGCATCAAGATATAAAAAAGCAGATGAAGCCTCCCACATTATTGTAAATAATCAGATAAACCAAGTAACCAGACTCTCCGATGTCATAGATAGCTATGTAACTAAAGACTCCAAAACGTCTGTTCAAATACAGTTGTGTGATTTACTACTTGGTGCTGTCATGGCTGCATGGCAAAAGAAAGCCACCTCTGAAGGTAAAATTTTAATTCAAAGAGAAATTTCAGATTATCTTGGATGGATAGATCTTGAGGCAGATACGAATCCATCCGAGCGTAAATTCAACATTTGGTATTTCTACGATAAGAACTTAGGGCCTAGAGAAGTTAAAACTAGAACCGTCAGATTGAAGTATCCACTACCACAGCGAGATACAAAGAATAAAATTCTGATAGATAATATCTGACACAGATACAACTCAACCTTCAAAATTATGGAGAACAGAATTTTATGGCAGTTACCTATTTAGAAATTTTAGATACCACCATCAAAATTGGACTTGGCGCACTAATTAGTGGCATAACAACTTGGCGAATCACTAAGCTTCAGCATAGAAATGATGATGAGAAGCAAAGAAAAATTAGAAGATTTGAGAACCTTGAACATGTAGCTGAACAGGTAGAATATTTTTCACATCATTCCATGATTTATTGGACAAAAATAGTAGATTTCACTCGTCGCCAAGAAAATAATGCTGAACACAGCGATGAACAACTAAAAGAGTTACGTGATGCTCGAACAAACGTGTATGGTTCATATAAAAATCTGAATAGTGCGGAGTCAAAGCTTCTACTACTTGGCCTATCCGAGTGCCAACAAACATTGCGGTCATTTGGCCAGTCTGTATCCAATTTTTATGCTGAAGTATATATTGGTGAGCATGGCAAGTCCCTAAATGAGGTAAAGCTCTGGCGTGAAGATATTCTAGAAAACCGCAGGATATTTTTTAAATATTTAAGCCTCGCTTACACTCACTCATGAAATCTCTTAAATATAAATTTATGTGATGCTAATAGACATTAAATTATGAATATCGTAGTAGCCGTAGGGTGCAATAAGCGCAGCGCATTGCACCTCTTGCATTTTTTAATTAGTGGTGCAATTCACTTCGTTCATTGCACCCTACTTGCTGTCTCTTGATAAATAAAGACTCCATCGCAGCCTTACTCCCTCTCTTTTACTGCCAGAGCCCCTCTTTATTGGCCAGCATTTTATCTTTTATTTCTTAGCCAGCTTGATGCAAAACGCTGGCAAAAATGGATAGCCAGCTAAAACAATCACTTGCAAGGGTCTGGACGGGGTATTTCAATCAGCGGCCAATTAATAATTTCGTTAGCCACCCCTTTTTGATTATTTATACCTGAGCATAAACCCACGACGGGTGTGTCATTATACCCTTAACGGCAGATGAACAGACTGTGTCCCATGATGAGCCTCTTTATATCCAGTTAGCTCCCTTTCCCATCGCAATCCATTAATGCGTTCCTGCGGCACCTGCCGCACGCCCGATAGACGGGGGCGACCCGTGCTGGCCAATCGTCACCATCAAACTGACAGACAACTTCATGAACGGTAATCACAAACAAGCCCTGTCCGGCGTTACGCTGGCGGCGATCGGCGTGGTCTATGGCGACATCGGCACCAGCCCGCTCTATACCCTGCGCGAGTGCCTCTCCGGCCAGTTCGGTTTCGGGGTGGAGCCCGCCTCCATCCTGGGCTTTCTTTCACTAATCTTCTGGCTGCTGATCCTGGTGGTCTCGGTCAAGTACCTCTCCTTCGTGATGCGGGCCGACAACGCCGGCGAAGGGGGCATCCTCACCCTGATGTCGCTGGCCACCCGCAACACCCCGGCCAAGTGGACCCCCTTGCTGATCATCCTGGGGCTGATTGGCGGCAGCTTCTTCTATGGCGAGGTGGTGATCACCCCGGCCATGTCGGTGATGTCGGCCATCGAGGGCTTGAACATCGCCGCACCCTCCCTCGACCCTTATATAGTGCCGCTCTCGGTGCTGGTGCTGACCCTGCTGTTCGCAATCCAGAAACACGGCACCGCCACCGTGGGCAAGCTGTTCGCCCCCATCATGCTCACCTGGTTCATCACCTTGGCGGTGCTGGGTCTGAACAGCATCTTCCAGCATCCCGAGGTGCTGGGGGCGCTCAACCCCGTCTGGGCGCTGCGCTTCTTTGCCAGGTACCAGAGCGCCTCCTTCTTTGCCCTCGGCGCCGTGGTGCTGGCCATCACCGGGGTGGAGGCGCTCTACGCCGACATGGGCCACTTTGGCAAGAGCCCGATCCGGCGCGCCTGGTTTATGGTGGTGTTGCCCTCCCTGGTGCTCAACTACTTCGGCCAGGGTGCGCTGCTGCTGAGCAATCCGGCGGCCATTGCCAACCCCTTCTTCCTGCTCGCCCCGAAATGGGCGCTGCTGCCATTGCTGCTCTTGGCGACCCTGGCGACGGTGATCGCCTCGCAGGCCGTGATCTCCGGTGTCTTCTCGCTCACCCGGCAGGCGGTGCGGCTCGGTTATCTCTCACCCATTCGCATCGTGCACACCTCAGAGCAGGAGTCCGGCCAGATCTATATTCCGGTCATCAACTGGATGCTCTATATCTCGGTGGTGATCGTCATCATGAGCTTCGAGCACTCCAGCAATCTGGCGGCGGCCTACGGCATCGCGGTGACCGGCACCATGGTGCTCACCTCCATCCTCTCCTGCTCGGTGGCCCGCCACAGCTGGCACTGGCACAAGTACCTGGTGGCCGCGCTGTTTATCGCGCTGCTGGCCATCGACGTGCCGCTGTTTGCCGCCAACCTCGCCAAGATCTTCTCCGGCGGCTGGCTGCCGCTCACTCTGGGGGCGGTGATGTTCACCGTGATGACCAGCTGGAAGAGCGAGCGCTTTCAGCTTATTCGCCGCCTCAACGAGCACGGAAACTCGCTGGAGCCGATGATCGCCTCGCTGGAAAAATCCCCGCCGACCCGGGTGGCCGGCACTGCGGTCTATATGTCGCGGGTGGTCAACGTGATCCCCCACGCGCTCCTGCACAACCTCAAGCACAACAAGGTGCTGCACGAGCGGATCATCCTGCTCACCCTGCGGGTGGAAGAGGTGCCCTACGTTCACAACGTGCGCCGGGTCTGCATCGAGCAGCTCTCCCCCACCTTTTGGCGGGTGGTGGCAAGCTACGGCTGGCGCGAGACCCCGAACGTGGAGGAGATCTTCCACCGCTGCAACGCCGAGGGGCTGAGCTGCCGGATGATGGAGACCTCGTTTTTCATGGCCCACGAGTCGCTGATCATGAAGGAGCGCCCCTGGTATCTCTACCTGCGCGGCAAGCTCTTTATGCTGCTGCAGCGCAACGCCCTGCGCGCGCCGGATCAGTTCGAGATCCCGCCCAACCGGGTTATCGAGCTGGGATCCCAGGTGGATATCTGATGGTGTGAGTTGCGCTAAAGAGAGAGGGAGGTATTGGCCTCCCTCTCTTGTTTCCGTTAACCACAATTACCGCCCCTCATCCCCGGCCCTTCTCCCGCAAGGGGAGAAGGGAGCACACCACCGCGAACATATTTGCAGAGCGGTGCAATTCACTTCGTTCTTTGCACCCTACTCCCGGCATGCTGCCGATATGTTTCCGTTCTCGTGCGTCCGATTACGCTTCGCTAATCGAACCTACGGTTTCAAAACAGACGGGCTCTATGCGAACAGACTCGCCGCCGTAGGGTGCAACAAGCGCAGCGCCGTGCACCGCAGCCATATGTAGGGGATCGGTGCAATTCACTTCGTTCTTGGCCCCCTGCTCCCCCCGATGCCCTACCGCAGACCCGTAACCCTTTCGCCCCTTGTCACGACCCCGCATTCAGCCATGCCGATACCGTTTTGCGGGGGTGACGAACCCTCTCCTACCCTTCGTCACAAGTGACGAACGTCACCCTTCGACAGTGGGACAAGCCCTCGACGCCCGTCGACGCTATTTTTAACATCATTTAAAAACAAACACTTACACACATCCAGCCAGGCAAAACCAAGCTGGCCCGTATCTTGCCAACCTGCCCCTATTCACTCCGTTCGCGACACGACAAGGTAGGCTATGAACCGCTTCGTTATCGCTGACCCCAAGCTTTGTATCGGCTGTGGCACCTGTATGGCGGCCTGCAGCGAGGTACACAAGGCGCAAGGTTTGCAACAAGCCCCCCGTTTAACCGTTATGCGACACGAGCAGGCGACCATGCCAGTTCAGTGCCGTCACTGTGACGATGCCCCCTGCAGCAAGGTGTGCCCGGTCGAGGCTATTCGCCAGACCGGTGATTGCGTGCAACTCAACGAGTCGCTCTGCATCGGCTGCAACCTCTGCGCCGTGGCCTGTCCCTTTGGCGCCATCCAGAGCGGCGGCAGCCGTCCGGTGGCCATGGCCACCAGTTACGACACCTATATTCCCAGCTCCATCCGCTCCAGCAACCCCTCCACCTCCGCGGGCCTGCGCTGCTTTGGCGAGGATCTGCTGAGCTGGGAGCCGGGGGTGCGCAGCATAGCTATCAAGTGCGACCTGTGCGAGTTTCGCGCCGACGGCCCGGCCTGTGTCGGTGCCTGCCCCTCCCAGGCGCTGAAGCTGGTCAATGACGGCGACACCGAACGCGCCGCCCGTATCCGTCGCCAGCAAGCGGCCAACACCAACCCGCAAGGGGCCTCCGCCTTCTCGGCGCCTGCCACGGCGCTCCCTGCATCCGATTTATCCACTACAGAGGGAGCGTGCTGATGTTGTCCCCCCTTGTTATGGCCACGCTCCTGCTCTTTTTGCTGGGCGCTGCTGCCGGTTTGCTCCTGCAAAAACTGCCCGCACTGGCCAACCGTCTCAATAGCGGTTTTGCCCTGCTGGGCTCGCTCGCGGGCCTCATCGCCGCCATCCAGACCTTTGCCCAAGGCGCCCCCGTCGACGGCCAGCTCTGGCTGCTGGGCTCGGTGCATCTCGGCTCTTTTTATCTAGACACGCTCTCCGCGCTGATGCTGCTGGTGATCAGCACGGTCGGCGTCGCCGTCGCCCTCTACTCCTTTGCCTATATCCGCGAATATCAGGGCAAGGGGGATGTGACCATCGGCGCGCTGATGAACCTCTTCCTCTTTGCCATGGTGGGCATGGTGCTGGCCGACAACGCGCTCGGTTTCTTGCTCTGCTACGAGCTGGTGACCCTCACCACCTACTGGCTGGTCAAAACCAACCCGGAGGCCGCCAAGCAGAGCAGGCTTTACCTGGTGATGAACCATATCGGCATGGCACTGGTGCTGATCGCCTTCTGGCTGCTCTGCCGCGACAGCGGCTCGCTGGAGTTCGCCGCGCTGCGCGAGCACCATCTGGCGGGCCCCCTGGCCTCCCTGGTGTTCCTGCTCAGCTTCTGCGGCTTTGGCCTGCGCGCCGGTTTCGTGCCGCTGCACGGCTGGCTGCCGGTGGCCGAGCCCGTCGCCCCCTCCCATATCTCGGCGCTGATGTCAGGTGTGATGGTGAAGCTGGGTCTGTTTGGCATCTTGCGGGTCAGCATCGATTTTCTCGGCGCCAGCCAACTCTGGTGGGGCTATGTGGTGCTGATCTTCGGTGCCTGCTCGGCAGTGCTCGGGGTACTGTTTGCGCTGGCCGAGCACGACCTCAAGCGGCTGCTCGCCTACCACACGGTGGAGAACATCGGCATCATCCTGATGGGGATAGGCATCGGCATGATCGGCATCGCCAACCAGCAACCGGCACTGGTGGTGCTGGGGCTGCTCGGCGCGCTTTATCACCTGCTCAACCACGCCATCTTCAAGAGCCTGCTCTTTATGGGCACCGGCTCTGTGATGTTCCGCCTGCACACCCGCGACATGGACAAGATGGGGGGTCTTGCCAAGCTGATGCCCTGGACTGCGCTGGCGTTCCTCATCGGCGCCATGGCCATCTCGGCGCTGCCGCCGCTCAACGGCTTTGTCAGCGAGTGGTTTATCTATCAATCCTTGCTCTCCATGACCAAACTCGGCACCTCTGTCGTTGCGCCGCTCGCGGTAGTGATGCTGGCGGTGACCGGCGCCATGGCGGTGATGTGTTTCGTCAAGGTGTATGGCATCTGCTTCTGCGGCGCACCGCGCAGCGAACACGCGAGCCACGCCCGCGAAGTACCGGGCGCCATGGTGGCAGGCACCCTGCTGCTGGCCGCCGTCTGTCTGGTACTGGGTCTGGGCGCCCCCTGGATTGCCCCCCATATCGCCAGCTATGGCCAAGCCTTGGTAAGCGGCCAAATGAACGTGGCCAGCGGCGCCACCCTGCTGCCGCTCGATAGCTCACAAGCGATCCTCTCACCACCCGTTATCGCCATCACCCTGCTGGGGCTGTTCCTGATTCCGCTGCTGGTACTGGCCATCTTCAAGGGGCCCAAGCTCGGTCGTCGTCACGCCGGCACGCCGTGGGCCTGTGGTTACGCCTATGAGGAGCGCATGAGCCTCACCTCCGGCGGTGTCACCCATACCTTGCGCCAACTCTGCGCGCCGCTCTATCGCAAGCAGCCGCAGCTCGATCTGGCCAGCGCCCTGCACGGGGTGAGCGATGCCAACGGCAACACCGGCTGGCCGCTGCTCTCTTTAATAAATGGCATTGTGCTGGTGCTCTTTATCCTGATGGCTGTAGGAGTCTGATATGCCTGTTCTTGAAATGCCGAGCTGGGGCATGGTTGCCCTCGCCCTGACCCAGGCCATCGCCATGCTGGCGCTGGCGCCGCTCGCCACCGGTTTCAACCGGGTGCTGCGAGCCAGGATGCACTCCCGTCAGGGGCCGGGCCTGCTGCAGGATTACCGGGATATCGCCAAGCTCCTGCGCCGTCAGGAGGTGACCCCCGAGCCTGCCGGCATCCTCTTCAACCTGATGCCTGCGCTGCTGATCGCCGCCCTCTTGCTGGTAGGGATGGCGCTGCCAACCCTGACTCACGAGTCCCCCTTCCCCATCGCCGGGGATCTCATCACCGACATCTATCTGTTCGCCATCTTCCGCTTCTTCTTTTCGCTCTCGGGGCTCGACAGCGGCAGCATGTTTGCAGGTATTGGTGCCCGCCGCGAACTGACCCTCGGCATTCTGGTGGAGCCCATTCTGGTGCTCGCCTGCTTCATCATGGCGATGATGGTGGGCAGCTCGGATCTGGGCAATATCAGCAGCTATGTGGCGACCCGGCCGCTGGCCGCGCCCATCGCCACCCTGTTGGCGGGCGCCGCCTGCGCCTTCGCGGTGTTTGTCGAGATGGGCAAGCTGCCCTTTGACTGCGCCGAAGCCGAGCAGGAGCTACAGGAAGGGCCGCTCACCGAGTATTCCGGTGCGGGACTGGCCCTGCTCAAGCTCTCCATCGGCCTCAAGCAACTGGTAGTGGTGCAGCTCTTTCTGGTGATTTTCCTGCCCTTCGGCAAGGCGGCCAACTGGAGTCTGCCGGCGCTCATCGGCGCGGCGCTGATCCTCGCCTGCAAGCTGCTGGTGGCCTTTTTGCTGGCTGGCATCATCGAAAACGCCATGGCCCGCACCCAGTTCGTGCGCACCCACAAGCTCACCCGCTACGGGTTGGGGCTGGCCCTGCTGGCGCTGCTCGCCTATCTGGTCGGGGTCTGAGCCATGCCCGCCAGCACAGCAACTTTTTCCGATTTCATCATTTTCGAATGCTCATTCCCGAACATTAAAGTGAGAACTGCATGACCATCGCCATTTCGGATCGCATCGGCTGTGACTACATCCAGCAGGTGCGAGCACAACTGCCCCACGCCATCGTCGACGAGGAGTGGCAAACCGCCGATCAGGCCACCATTACCGTCAAGCCCACCAGTCTGGTCGAAACGGCCAGCCTGATCTTCCATCAGCTGGGGGGCTGGCTTCCGCTCTCCTTTGCCAATGACGAGCGCAGCCTCAACGGCCACTTCGCCGTCTACCACGTCTTCTCCATGGAGGGCGACACCAAGTGCTGGATCACAGTCCGGGTGCTGGTGGATGCCGATACCCAGGAGTACCCCTCCATCACCCCGACCATTCCGGCGGCGGTGTGGGGCGAGCGGGAGATCCGCGACATGTACGGCCTGCGCGCCATCGGTCTGCCGGATGAACGCCGTCTGGTGCTGCCGGATGACTGGCCGGAGGATATCCATCCCCTTCGCAAGGACGCCATGGATTACCGCCAGCGCCCGATGCCCACCACCGACACCGAGACCTACCCCTTCGTCAACGAACTCGGCAGTGATGCCAACCGCATCGTGCCGGTCGGCCCGCTGCACATCACCTCGGATGAACCGGGCCACTTTCGCCTGTTCGTCGATGGCGAAGACATCATCGATGCCGACTACCGCCTCTTCTATGTCCATCGCGGCATGGAGAAGCTGGCGGAAACCCGCATGGGCTACAACGAAGTGGCGTTTCTGACCGACCGGGTCTGCGGCATCTGCGGCTTTACCCACAGCGTCGCCTACACCACCTCGGTGGAGAACGCCATGGGCATTGTGGTACCCGAGCGGGCCAAGATGATCCGCGCCGTGCTGCTGGAGGTGGAGCGCCTGCACAGCCATATCCTCAACATCGGCCTGTCGAGCCACTTCACCGGTTTCGACACCGGCTTCATGCAGTTCTTCCGGGTGCGGGAGAAATCCATGACCCTGGCCGAACTGCTGACCGGCGCGCGCAAGACCTACGGCCTCAACCTGATTGGCGGGGTACGCCGCGACATCTTCAAGGAAGATCGCATCAAGGGTGCCCAGCTGGTGCGGGAGCTCCGTGATGAGCTCAAACCCCTGGTGGCCATGCTGCTGGATACCGCCAACATCTCCTCCCGCCTCATCGGTATCGGCAAGCTCGACCCGCAAATAGCCCGCGATTTCAGCTGCGTCGGCCCAATGGTGCGGGCAAGCGGCTTCAAGCGCGACGTGCGTCGGGTCCACGACTTTGCCGGTTACCGCGAGCTGCCGATGGAGATCCAGACCAAGGCGGGTTGCGACGTGCAATCCCGGGTGCTGGTGCGCATCCACGAGCTCTACGACTCCCTCGACATGATTGAGTTTGGTCTTGAGCACCTGCCGGAAGGGCCACTGCTCACCGAAGGGTTCACCTACCAGCCGGGCAAGTTTGCGCTGGGCTTTACCGAGGCGCCCCGCGGCGAGAACGTCCACTGGAGCATGACCGGGGACAACCAGAAGCTGTTCCGCTGGCGCTGCCGCGCCGCCACCTACGCCAACTGGCCCGCCCTGCGCTACATGCTGCGCGGCAATACCGTGGCGGATGCACCGCTCATCATCGGCAGTCTGGATCCCTGCTACTCCTGTACCGACCGGGTCACCCTGGTCGACCCCAGGAAGGGCAAATCCACCGTGGTCTCCTACAAGGAGATCGAGCGCTACGGCATCGATCGCAAAAACTCTCCGCTGAAATAAGGGGTCATCATGATCAAGCTGTTCAAGACCATCCTCAAGGCTGGCACCCCAACCGCCAAGTACCCCTTCGCCCCTATTGAGGTGAACCGGGATTTTCGCGGCAAACCCAAATATCAGGCGGATCAGTGCATCGCCTGCGCCGCCTGCACCAAGGCCTGCCCGGCCAACGCGCTGGTGATGGAAGTGGACATGGAGACCGGCGAACGGCGCTGGGAGATCTCCATGGCGCGCTGCATCTTCTGCGGCCGCTGCGAAGAGGTCTGCCCGACCCGCGCCATCGCTCTCTCCCCCGAGTTCGAACTGGCGGTAACCAACAAGGCGGATCTCTATGAGGAAGCCCGCTTCGCGCTGGCCCCCTGCACCCTGTGCGGCACCTACTTTGCCCCGAGCAAGCTGGTGGCGCTGGTGGAGGACACCCTCAAGCAGGCGGGTACACCGCTCGCTCGCGATGCCAAGCCGCTGGCGCCGCCAGAGCGACTGCACCACTGCCCCGACTGCAAACGAAAACAGAGCATGCTGAGCCAGCCTGACTCGGCCCTGATCACACCGATAGCCACACCGATGGCCGCACAAAAGGAGTGGATGTGATGAGCAAGATCAAAGGCATAGAACCGGTTGTCGGCCATGCCCATACCCGCGCCGTGCCGCTGGCACAGGATCCCGAGATCACCAAACTCAAAAAAACCCTGCTCAAAGACATTCGCCGCTCGGCCTATGTCTACCGGGTCGATTGTGGCGGCTGCAACGCCTGCGAGATCGAGATCTTCGCCACCATCACCCCGCTGTTCGATGCCGAGCGTTTCGGCATCAAGGTGGTCGCCTCCCCCCGTCACGCCGACATCCTGCTCTTTACCGGCGCGGTGACACGGGCGATGCGGGTACCGGCCCTGCGCGCCTACGAGGCGGCGCCCGATCCCAAGATCTGCATCGCCTACGGCGCCTGTGGCTGTGACGGCGGCATCTTCCACGATCTCTACTGCGTCTGGGGCGGCACCGACAAAATCGTGCCGGTGGACGTCTATATCCCGGGCTGCCCACCGACGCCGGCAGCCACCATCTACGGCTTTGCGGTGGCGCTCGGTCTGCTTGAGCAGAAACTCAAAGCCACCAGCCACGAGGTGCAACCGGGTGAGCGGGTCGAGCTGCGCCACACCGGCATCCCGAGCGAAATTCGGGTGATGATCGAGCGCGAAGCGCGCCGCATGGCCGGTTACCGGCAGGGGCGGATCATCGCCGACGAATTCATGGCCCTGCTCGAAGGGGCGACCCAGCAGGATGTGGATCTGCGCATCCAGAGCTACCTCGATCAACACGACGACCCGCGCCTGGCGGAGATCGTCAACAACCTGGCGAACGCCTGCCTCAACCGGGCAGCCGGCAAGGGAGAGGCGCTGCATGGCTGACGAGGTTTTCTTCTATCGCCTCTCGCGCAAGTTCGTCGACGAGCAGTTCGACGTGCCGGAAGAGGCCAGGGAGGTGATGTACTACAGCCTCGCCATCGGCCACCACCTCGGCATCGTCGATTGCCTGCGAGCAGACCTGGTCTGCTCGCTGACCGGTTATCGCAACTGGGTGGCCAAGCTGCCAGAGGGGAGCGAAGCGCGCCGCAAGATGGAGGGGTTTCTCACCTTTGGCGAGATCACCATCTATCGCGAGCACTGCCATATGCTGGCCTGCGCCTTCGACCGACTGCGCAAAGCCGACAATGTGCTCGATGAGCAGGAGCTGGGCTGGACCAACATTTTTATGGATCAGCTCACCGCCCTCTATAACGACCCCCATATGTACCTGATGGTAAGGAGCCGCTGATGGGCTGCAATCTCGTGTTGACCGTGGGCAATGCCATGATGGGGGACGACGGTGCCGGCCCCTATCTCGCTGACAAACTGCAGGCCGCCCCCCTGCCCGGCTGGACTCATATCGACGGCGGTATCGCGCCGGAAAATGTGGTCCATAAGGTGCGGGAGCTGCAACCGGAGCGGGTGGTGCTGGTGGATGCCGCCGAGATCGGCGAGAAGGCGGGAACCCTGCAGGTGATCCCCCCCGAGACCATCGCCGAGATGTTTATCTTCTCGACCCACAACATGCCGCTCAATTTCCTGATCGACGAGATCAAGACCTTTGTGCCCGAGGTGATCTTTGTCGGGGTGCAACCGGCCATCGTGGCGTTCTCCTTCCCGATGACCGAGATGGTGAGTGAGGCGATAGATTATCTTTATCAGCACCTTGATACTGCCAAGGATACCAGCTTGTTAATAGAGAGACTGGACCATTGGAATATCACCAACGCGGAGTCAGATTATTTGCCAGCTTGTTAACAGCAGCGTTGAATTATCCAGGTAAAGGCATATAAAAACGCCCGATGTTAAATTAAAAACATCGGGCTAATTGCCATGAAATTGATATACATCAACGCGCAGACATTTTTCATAAAATCAGCCAACTCGCTATTTTTAAACATAAAAAATCGTTGCCAGTCACGAAAAATTGCCACAAAATGGTGGCTATTGCGGAAGCTGATGGGGTCTGGTGGCCTCCTCGGTCTTCAAAACCGATGAGAGCCGAGAAGGCTTTGGCAGGTTCGATTCCTGCCTCTTCCGCCAAATTTCATATATTGGAGAGAAACCGTCAACTCTGTTTCAGGCTGGTTGACGACTGTTTCACACATTGTTCTAACAAGGCGCCTGTCGCATTGCCAATATAATCTGAATGCGCTCCAACACGCTTATTACTCTGCTCAACAATTAATTTATCCATTCGCCTTTTTTATTAATTCATGAATGGTGGACAGCAGCAAATAAGCAGCGTCGAAGCGGCCTTCCCCGGCAAGGCGGCGTGCATGTCACTCCCACGCACAGCCCGGGTCATCCCATGCCAACTCCGTCTGACGTATCCTCCCTCGCCCCCAGCGCCTCTTATGCCGCGACTCAAGCAAACCAGCGCCGCCTACCACAAGTGGAACAGCTGCTGCAGCAACCCTTTCTCGCCGGTTTTATTGATGAACTGAGCCGCCCGCTGGTGACCCAGGCGGTGCGCGACACCCTGAGCGAGCTGCGCCAGAGCGAGGATTTTCGCCAGCACGGCGTTGCCCCCGAGCAGATCGAGGCGCTGATTGCCAAACGCTGCCGACAGCAGTTGCGCCAGCGTCAGACCCGGGTGATCAACGCCACCGGCACCCTGGTGCATACCAATCTGGGCCGTTCGCCGCTCTGTAGCGAACTGTGGGACGAGGTGCGCGACCTCAACACCGGCTACAACAATCTGGAGCTGGATCTCGCCACCGGCAAGCGCGGCGGGCGCAAGGGGCTGATCGCCCCTCTGCTCCGTTGCCTCACCCAGGCCGAGGATTCACTGGTGGTCAACAACAACGCCGCGTCGCTCTTTCTGTTGCTGCAGGAGGTGGCCAAGGGGCGCGAGGTGATCGTCTCGCGCGGTGAGCAGATCCAGATTGGCGGCGGCTTTCGCATTCCCGACATTCTGGCGCTCTCCGGCGCCAAACTGGTGGAGGTGGGTACCACCAATATCACTACCGCCAAAGACTACCTCGATGCCATCACCGATCAGACCGCGCTGGTGCTGATGGTACACAGATCCAATTTCGCCATTCGCGGCTTTACCGAATCCGCCGACATCGGCGAGCTGGCCCGCGCCCTGCCCGAGCAGGTGGTGCTGGCAGTGGATCAGGGCTCGGGCTTGACCACCGAGGAGTTTGCACCGGACGAAACCTCGGTGCGCCAGTACATCAAGGCGGGGGCGGATCTGGTCTGCTACTCCGGCGACAAGCTGATGGGCGGGCCTCAGTGCGGCATCATCAGCGGCCGTGCGGACCTTATCAAGCGGTTGGAAAAACACCCCATGATGCGCACCTTCCGCTCGAGCCGCATCATCCACTCCCTGCTGGAACGCCTGCTCATCCACAAGCTCAACAAGTCCCCCGTCGGCGAGGGTATCGCCCAACGGACTTTAAGCAACCCGGCCGCCATGCAGGCCAGAGCCTCCCAGCTGATGGCCACCCTGCCCGACTGCTTTGTGCCGGTTCCCGCCCAGCTGGTGGTGGGCGGCGGCACCTTGCCGGACGAGTTTTATCCAGCCCCTGCGCTGGAGTGCACCGACCCGCGTCCGGCCCAACAGTTGCTCGATGATTTGCGCGAACTGCCAGTACCGGTCATCGCCACCGTGCGCCAGCAGAAGGTACTGCTCAATATGGCCACCCTGCTCGACGAGGACATGGAGCTGCTGATCGCCCAGCTTAAGCAACTGCTGCTACCCACCCCGATCACTGCGAGCCAGGAGCCTTGATCCCATGACTTCCTATCGCGCCGTTATCGGCCTTGCCGGTCACGTGGATCACGGCAAGACCTTGCTTATCAAGGCTCTCACCGGCATCACCACCGCCCGCGCCCATGAGCAGGCCATCGGCATGACCCAGGATCTCGGCTTTGCCCACTTTAACGACGGTCAGGGCAACACCATAGGCGTCATCGACGTGCCCGGCCACGAGCGCTATATCCGCAATATGGTGGCGGGGCTCTGGAGTCTGGATCTGGTGTTGCTGGTGATTGCCGCCGACGAGGGGTGGATGCCGATGACTGGCGATCACCTGCGCCTGCTCAAGGCGATGGGGGTGCCGCGCCTCTTGGTCTGCATCAACAAGTGCGATCTGGTAACGCCCGACGAGCTGGAACTCCTTGAAGAGAGCCTGCTGGAGCGGGTGATGGACGAGAGCGGCATGGTGCCCGATATCGTCAGCGTCAGCGCCAAAACCGGCGAGCATATCGACGCCCTGCACGCCGCCATCGTGCGCCAGCTGGCCGATCTGCCAGCATCGCTCGCGGCCCTCGAACAGGGCGCCCCCCGCCGCGATCGTGAAGAGGCGCCACCCCGCCTCTATGTGGATCGGGTCTTTACCGCCAGCGGCACCGGTACCGTGCTTACCGGCACCCTGCAGCAGGGCAGCCTCAAGGTGGGGGACAAGCTCCTGCTCCAGCCCGCCGGCCGCGAGGTGCAGATCCGTTCCCTGCAGGCCTATCACCAGAGCGTCGATGAGATCGGCGCCGTCTGCCGGGTGGCCGTGGGATTGAAAAAGGTGCCCCACAAAGAGGTGGCCCGCGGTCACTGCCTGACCCGCGCCGATGGCCAGTGCGAGGCGGCCACCCACCTTATCGTGCGGCTAAATGAGGTCGGCGGCAGCATCCGGGAACAGCGCAACCGCGAGGTCGAAGTGGCCCTCGGCAGCTGGCATGGCCGGGCCCGTTTCGTGCCCATCAAGGATACCCGGCTGGCACGGCTGATCTTTACCAGCCCCATTCCCTGCTTCTTCGGCCAGCCGCTTGCCATCATTCGCCACGGCAGCAGCGAACTACTGCACGGCGCCCGCATCGTCTGGTGCGGTGACATCCACCCCGCCAGACGCAAGGCTCTGCACGCCCTGCTGGGCGAGCTGCCAGATGAGCTCGAGCACTACAACCCCGCCACCCTGCAGCTGGGGCTCAATGGCTATGTGCTGGCCAGCCGTTTTGATCAGCGGCCAGAGCAGGTCACCCCCCTCGGTGAGTGGTTGCTGGATAGCTGCTGGCTGGCCCAGAGCCGCGATCAACTGCTGGCAACGCTGGCAAACGAACCGCTGAGCACCGCCGAGCTCACGACCCGCTTTGGCATCGCCCTGCCGGTCACTCAGGCCCTGCTCCAGCAGCTCAAAAGCGAGCAGCTTGTTCGCCTGCACCATGACAAGTGGCAGCCGGGCAGCGGCGAGTCGGAAGATGATCTGGGAGAAGAGGCGCTGCTGGTGCTCAAGGTGGTGCGAGATCAAGGCAAGGAGGGTTACGAGCCCGGTAAACTGGGCCCCGGCGGCGTGGCGCTGGACCCCTTTATCACCCAGAAACTGCCCGCCGCCCTGCAGCAGGGTTTGCAGCAAAAAGGCGCTTTGCAAAAGCAGCTGCGCAACTTGGCGCGACTCAAGTATCTGGTGCAGCTCGATGGCCCCATCTACTACGACGCCGCCCTTTACAACCAGATGGTCGCCGCCGTGCTGGCGGGCCAGCAGGTGGGAGATCTGATCGACATGGCATCCTTCAAGGAGATCACCGGTTTGTCGCGCAAATACGCCATTCCGTTCTGCCTGCGCATGGAGATGGATGGCTGGGTGCGGCGCGAGGAGAACGAACGCCGGGTGCTGCGTCTGCCAGCCACTCAAGATGAGATGGAGCCGGCATGAGCGCCACCATCGCCCCCTCTTGCTCCCCCAATCCTGTGGCCAGCCGGCTGCGCCGCGAATTTCATATCGATGGTATCGTGCAGGGGGTCGGCTTTCGCCCCTTCGTCTATGGGCTGGCGCTGCGCCACGGCCTTGCCGGTTATGTGTTGAACGATTCCAATGGCGTCACTATCGGCGCCGAAGGATCGCCTGAGCAGCTCGCCGCCTTTGCCCGCGAACTGCGGGAACTGGCGCCGCCACTTAGCCGCATCGATCATTTCAGCGAGCGGGAACTGCCCCAAGAAGATAATCCCGACTACGACGGAGCCTTTCATATCAAGGCCAGCCAGCAGCAGAGCGCCGCCACGGTGGCCATCTCGCCGGATCAGGGGATGTGCGAGGCGTGCGCCCGGGATGTGGCCAACCCCAACGATCGCCACCACTGCTACCCCTTTACCAACTGCACCCACTGCGGCCCGCGCTACACCATCATCCGCCGCCTCCCTTACGACCGCCCCCACACCGCCATGGCCGACTTTGCCATGTGCCCGCGCTGCGCGGCGGCCTATGAAAATCCGCTGGACAGACGCTACCACGCCCAGCCGGTGAGCTGCCCCGAGTGCGGGCCCCACCTCATTTGGCGCAGCGGCCGCGGCGATGCCCTGGCCGAGCGCGAGGATGCGCTGCAAGCAGCAGCAAGCGCTCTGCAAGCGGGAGCTCTGATTGCGGTCAAGGGAATGGGGGGGTATCACCTGATATGTGATGCCCGCAGTGAGTCTGCTGTGGCGCGGCTTCGCCAGCTCAAGCGGCGCGCGCGCAAGCCGCTGGCGGTGATGATGGGCTCCCTTGCCGAGGCCAAACTGCATGTCACCGGCAGCGAAGACGAGTGGCAACTGCTCGCCTCTCAGGCCAGGCCCATCACCTTGCTGCGCAAGCGCATTAACGATGATTGGCTCTCAGAATCCAGACAATCAGCCGCGCCGCTGGCCGAGGGGATAGCCCCCGGTATCCCCTACCTCGGTGTCATGCTCCCCTATACCCCGCTCCACCAGCTGTTGCTGGACGCCTGCGCCATGCCGCTGGTGGCCACCAGCGCCAATGGGCGCGGCAGCCCGATCCTTATCGAGTGCGAGGCGGTGGTCAGGGAACTCGGGGGCGAGATTGACGGCATCCTGGATCACAACCGCCCCATCCTGCACCCCTGCGACGACAGTCTGGTGCAGTGGGCCGGCAGGCGACGCCAGACGTTGCGGCTCGCCCGGGGCTATGCCCCCTGCACCCCCAGCCTGAAAGAGGCGGTCAGGGTGCCGCTCTTGGCGGTCGGGGCGCAGCAGAAGAACCAGCTGGCGCTCGCCTTCGGCCGCCAGCGCATCTACAGCCCCTATATCGGCGATCTGCACAGCCTGCCGATGCAGGGCCACTTCGAGCAGACCCTGGCGACCTTTCGCGATCTCTACGATCTCAAACCCGAAGTTCTGGTCTCGGATCGCCACCCGGGCTATCTCAGCCATCAGTGGGCCAGGGACTACAGCCGCGATCAGGGGGCAACCCACCTCGAGGTACAGCACCATCACGCCCACCTGCTGGGAGTGATGGCCGAGCACAACATCACAGGCCCTGTGCTGGGGGTTGCCTTCGATGGCACCGGCCTTGGCGATGACGGCACCCTCTGGGGTGGCGAGCTGCTGCTGGCCGATGTGAAGGGCTTCGAGCGCGTTGCCCACCTCAAACCCTTCAAACTGATCGGCGGCGAGGCGGCGATCCGCGAGCCGGTGCGCCAGTTGCTGGGGCTGCTGTTCGAGTCGCACTGTCCTGAAGAGATCAGCGCCCTCGATATTCCGTTGATCAAGCAACTGCCACTTAAGCGGAGCAGCAACCTGTACCAGCTCTGGCAGCTGGGTCGCAACGCCCCCCATACCAGCTCCATCGGTCGGTTGTTCGATGCGGTGGCGGCGCTCTTGGGGGTGATCGATACCCCGGATTACGAGGGCGAGGCCGGGCTCCTGCTGGAGGCGGCCGCCCTCACGCTGACCCCCGATGAACAGCCCTTCCCCCTCGCCTTTGATCTCAGCCAATCAGCAGAGGGACCACTGCAGATCCAGTGGGCCGAGCTCATCAATACCCTTGTCTGCGAGCGGCGCAAAGGCACCCCCACCGCCAGCCTGGCCGCCGGTTTTATCCGCGCCATCAGCAATCTGGTGGTTGCCCTTGCCGAGCGCTTCCCCGGCTATCCGGTGGCGCTGGGGGGCGGCGTGTTTCAAAACCGGGTGCTGATGGACCAGCTGGTGCCCGCTCTCGAAGCCGCCGGCCGGCAGGTATTGACCAGCGAAACCCTGCCGCTCAATGACGGTGGCATCGCCGCCGGTCAGCTCTGGTTTGCCATCCATCATATTGCCACGCATCAGCCTGTCACCACCGGTTGTGCCACCTTGTCGGAGTCCTGAAATTCATGTGTCTATCCATCCCCTCTCAGGTGGTGCAACTGCACCCCGAAGATAACTGCGTCACCGTCGACACCCTGGGGGTGCAGCGGCGCGTCAGCTGCATGCTGCTCGAAGAGCCCCTCCAGGTGGGCGACTATGTGCTGCTCCATATCGGCTTTGTGATGAGCAAGATTGACGAAGCGGAGGCGCAGGCCAGCCTCGAGAGCTTCCGCCAGATGGTGGCCCTTATCCCTGCGCAGGATATCTTGCCATGCTGACCTTGAATGATCTGTTTCAGGGCTTTCGCCAACCCGAGGTGATCCGCGCCCTCGCCGCCCAGATCACCGAACTGGCCAACGATCTGCCCGAACCGCTGCGGGTGATGGAGGTGTGCGGCGGCCATACCCATACCATCATGAAGTACGGCCTGCACCAGCTGCTGCCGGCCAGCATAGAGTTTGTCCACGGCCCCGGCTGCCCGGTCTGCATCATGCCCAAAGAGCGCATCGATCAGGCCATCGAGCTGGCTTGCCAACCGAACGTCATTCTGGTCACCCTGGGGGACATGATCCGGGTGCCGGGCTCCAAAGGCACATTGGCCCAACAGCGCGCCAAGGGGAGCGATATCCGACCCGTCTATGACCCCCTCGACGCCCTGCGTATCGCCAAAGAAAACCCGGACAAAACCGTGGTCTTCTTCGCCATCGGTTTCGAGACCTCTACCCCGATGACAGCAGCGCTGCTGGCAGCCGCTGAAGAGCAAGGGATTGAGAACCTCTTGTTTCATATCAACCATGTGCTGGTGCCCCCCGCCATTCATGCGGTGATGGCCGACGGGGTGGCCAAGGTGAACGCCTTTATCGGCCCCTCCCACGTCAGCGTCATCACCGGCGCCGATATCTACCTGCCTATAGTCGATCGCTATCAGGTGCCGGTGGTGGTGAGCGGCTTCGAGCCGGTGGATGTGATGGAGGCGCTCTTGATGATGGTGCGCCAGAAGGTGGAGGGTCGCTACGCGCTGGAGGTGCAGTACAGCCGCGCCGTCACCGCCAGTGGCAATAAAGCCGCCCAGCGGCTGGTCGAGCGCTTTTTCGAGACCCGCGAGCACTTTCGCTGGCGAGGTCTGGGCGATATCAACGCCTCCGCCCTGCGCCTGCGCGATGCCTTTGCCAAACGCGATGCGGAGCACCACTTTCAACTCAATCAGACTCCCATCGATGACCACAAGGCATGCCAGTGCGCCGATATCCTGCGCGGCCTGGCCAAACCGAATCAGTGCAAGGTCTTTGGCCGGGGCTGCACCCCGACCCAGCCCATGGGCAGTTGCATGGTCAGCTCCGAGGGGGCCTGCAATGCCTACTACCGATATATGGGGATCCAGGAACGATGAGAGAAATCCAACTTAGCCACGGTGGTGGCGGCGTCGAGATGAACCAGCTGATCAATCAGCTCTTCTTTCGCCACTTTGGTAACGAGATCCTGCTGCGCGGTGAAGATGCCGCCCTGCTGCCGGTAGAGGGCCCCGTCGCCTTTACCACCGACAGCTTTACCGTCTCGCCGCTGTTCTTCGAGGGGGGCGATATCGGCAAGCTGGCCATCGCCGGCACGGTCAACGATCTCGCCATGATGGGGGCCAAGCCCGAGTATTTGAGCTGCAGCTTTATTATCGAGGAGGGGTTCCCCTACGCCGATCTCGCCCGCATCGTCGAGTCGATGGCAGCAGAGCTTGCCAAGAGCGGCGCCCGCATCGTCTGCGGCGACACCAAGGTGGTTCCCAAGGGAGCCGCCGACAAGATCTTCATCAACACCAGTGGGGTCGGCACCTTCCCGCTGCCTGAGCAGAGCCGGGGCATCTCGGTACGCAACCTCAAGGCCGGTGACGCCATCCTGGTATCGCGGGATATCGGCAGCCACGGCGCCTGCATCCTGATGGCCCGCGACGCCCTGCAACTGGGATCTGATCTCAAGAGCGACTGCACCACCCTCTGGCCGCAGGTAGAAGCGCTCCTGCAGGCCGGCATTACCCCGCACGCCCTGCGCGACGCCACCCGCGGTGGCCTTGCCGCCGTGCTCAACGAATGGAGCTGCGCCTCCGGTGTTGCCATCGAGCTGGAGGAGTCTGCCATTCCGGTGTGCGATCCGGTGCGCGGCCTGTGCGAGCTCTACGGTTTCGAGCCCCATGATCTCGCCAATGAAGGAACCATGGTGCTGGCCCTGCCTGCCGAACAGGCGCAGGACGCGCTGGGCATCTTGAGGCAATTCAACTCCGCCGCCAGCCAGATCGGCGTTGTGCAGGCGAGCGATCGCCACAAGGTGATCCTCAACAACCCCTGGGGAAGCCGCCGCTATCTGGAGCTGCCGCAGGGGGAGCTGCTGCCGCGGATCTGTTGAGCAACCATGCCGTTCCGTCAATTACAGGGAGGAGTCACTGCTCCTCCCCATATCGGTTAAGGAGCCACCATGCACGAAATGTCTCTGGCCATGGCCGCCATCGATCTGGCGGCCGAGCAGGCCACCCAGCGGGGCTTTACCAGGGTGACCGCCCTCTGGCTCGAGGTCGGCAGCTTCTCCTGCGTCGACCCGGACACCATTGCCTTCTGTTTCGAGGCTGCCGCCAAGGGCACCGTGGCCCAAGGCGCCCAGCTGCACTTTCAGCACCAGGCGGCAGAGGCCTGGTGTTACGACTGCAACCAGACGGTCACCCTCACCGAGCGCGGGCAGGCCTGTCCCGAGTGTGGCGGATGCAAATTACGAGTCGCGCAAGGGAACAGCCTGCGCATCACCGACATCGAGGTAAGTTGATATGTGTAGCGTATGCGGATGCGGCCAGGCGCGGATCGCCGGCCATGAGCACGATCATGAGCATCATCACGAACATGAACATCACCATGAACATGGTCATGAACACGACCATCATCATGCTCATGACGCCCAGCACCATCATGGCCATGAGCAGAGTGCGCCGCGCACCCTGATCATTCACCACCACTATCACCATCAGGGGGATGTCCATCACCACTACCACGTGGTGCGGGCTCCCATAAGCCATGAGGGACATAATCACCCCCACGACCATCATCATGAACATGCCCACTCTCATGACCACGGGCATTCCCACGTGCATCCCCATGACCACAGCCATGACCATCATCAGGGTGATCTTCACTACGGCAAGGGGGGAGCGGGATTGTCGGTGCCCGGCATGGGGCAGCGCCAGCTGATCGCCATCGAGATGGATGTGCTGGCCAAAAACAACGCGCTGGCGGCCCACAACCGCGAACACTTCACAACCGCAGACCAGCTGGTGCTCAATCTGGTATCTAGCCCGGGTTCAGGCAAAACCACCTTGCTGTGCGAAACCCTGCGCCTGCTGGCCGACAAGCGCCCTTGCGCGGTAATCGAAGGGGATCAGCAGACCAGCGCCGATGCGGATCGCATCCGTGCCACAGGCGTTCCTGCCGTGCAGATCAACACCGGCAAGGGCTGCCATCTGGACGCCAAGATGGTTCACGATGCCTGCCACCAGCTGCCCGCCAATCCCGGGGGCATCCTCTTTATCGAGAACGTGGGCAATCTGGTCTGCCCCGCCAGCTTCGATCTCGGCGAGAAGTACAAGGTGGCGATCCTCTCTGTCACCGAGGGGGAAGAGAAGCCGCTGAAATACCCGGACATGTTCGCCGCCGCCCAGCTGATGGTGATCAACAAGATCGATCTGCTGCCCTACGTCAGCTTTGACGTGGCCCGCTGCATCGAGAACGCCAAACGGGTCAACCCCTATATTCAGGTGATCCAGGTCAGCGCCACCACGGGTGAAGGGATGGATGCCTGGCTCAACTGGCTGGCCACGGCCTGAACCAGAACCGGTTAAATGCCGCTGATAACGGTAGAAAACAAGAGAGGGAGGCTGATGCCTCCCTCACTTTTATCTGCGCGCTTTGCCAACGATTCTCTCTGTACAGAATGGCCAGTGTTTCATCCTCGCGCCCCCTCACCCTAGCCCTCTCCCCAGGGAGAGGGAACCGGTTCATGGATGCCGCATTCCGTTCCCGTCTCAACATGGAAAAGGGAACCTATTCGTGGATACAGGCAATATGCTGCAACAATACGACTCCCTCAACCCCCTCAGGGAGGCTTCGAGCATAACAACCAGCCATATTTTCAAACCCCGAATTTTTCCAAACCCTAACTCCGGGCGGGTGAGATGGCACCGTCTGCCCCCTTCTCCCCTTGCGGGAGAAGGGCTGGGGATGAGGGGGAACTAACCCTCAGGCCGCATTTTCAGCCAATACACCAGTCACGGGCTGCATCTCACCAAAGCGCAGCACCCGATGACAGATCTGGCGCAGCAGCGCCTGCTGGTGACTGAAGACAAGCATGCCAAGCCCGCGCTGCTCGCACTCCATCATCAACTCCCGCCAGAGTTGACGCTGGATTTGCGGATCCAGCTGGGCGGTCACCTCGTCGGCAATCAGCAGACGGGTGCGGGGATCGAGGGCGCGCAGCAGCGCGATACGGGCCAGCTCGCCGCCGGAGAGCTGACCGGGTTTACGAGCAAGCCACTCGGGTTTGACCATAAAGCGGGCCAGCATGGCGTCATCGGGGCGCCATACATCCCACAGCGCCTGCCCGGTGGTGCGATAGGGATTGAAGGTGAGTTCCGGGTGCTGGGGTACCAGCTGGATGGGGTTATAACCTTTTCCCTGTTCAGGCACAGGCTGCCCATCCAGCAGGATCTGCCCGCCAGTCCCAATCGGTTGCCAACCGGCCAATACCCGCCCCAGCGTGGTTTTACCATAACCGCTAGGCGCAGAGATGCCGAGCCGCTCCCCCGCTTTCACCGTCAGCGATAACCCCTGCCAGAGGGGGCGTTCCCCCTGGGCGATGGTGAGATTTCGTACTTCAAACATCAGGAAACCTCCGGCACAGAGAAGAGTGCATTGAACTCCGGCAGCGCCTGCCAGTGGGCTCTGAGCATCTCGCTCCCCTGTCCCTGGCGCAGATGGTGACAGCTCAAGGTGTCGCTCACCTGGCCCTGATGCAGCGCCACGATGCGATCGGCAAAGCGGGCCGCCAGCGCCAGATCGTGGGTGACCCAGAGGATACCGCTGTCCTGATTGGCCAATTCACGCAACTGGCTGAGCAGCTGGCAGGCCAGCCCCTCGTCGAGCCAGGCGGTGATCTCGTCCGCCAGAATGTAGCGGGCGCCGCCAAGGGCCGCGGTGCAGGCCAGAATGCGCTTGGCCATGCCGCCGGAGAGCTGGCGCGGATAGCTGTCCAGGGTGGTCGCGGGCAACTGGTAGCGCAGCAGCTGCTGGCCGAGCCGCTCGCGAGAACCGCTCTGGCCGCAGAGGCGCGCCGCACGGCCCAACTGACGCTCCACCGTCAGCAACGGATTGAGGGCACTCACCCCCTGCGGCACATAGCAGAGGGTGTGGCCGCGCAGACGGGCCCGGCTGGCATCACACAGGGGCACACCATCGAGGGAGATGGTGCCGCGCATCCGCAGATTGTCCGGCAGCAATGTCAGAGCGCTTTGCAGCAGCAGGCTCTTGCCCTCGCCGCTCCCCCCCACCAGCGCCACGATTTCGCCGGGCGCCAGTTGCAGGCTGATATCGGTCAACAGCGGCCGCCAGCTGCGCCGCCCCAGCCAGGAGTAGTGAGCCGCCTCTATGGTCACCTGGTCAAAACTCAGCATGGTTCACCCCCAAACCAGAGTTGTTGCAATGCTCGGGTAGCCTGATCAAACAGCAGGACCAACGTCAGCAGCATCAGCCCGGGGAAGAGGGCCAGCCACCAGCCGCCGCCTGCCAGATAACGCAGGGCATCGGCCAGCAGCAGACCCAGCGAGGCCTCGTGGGCCGCCAGACCGAATCCCAAAAAACTGAGCGCCGCGCTGTGCAGCACCGCATGGGGAAACATCAGCAAGGTGCCGATAAACCACTGGGGCAACAGCCCCGGCAGCAAGTGGGTGCGCCAGCGACGCAGCGCCCCCATCCCCTGACAGCGGGCCAGCACCACATAGTCGCTGCAGGCGATCCGCCGCGCTTCTGCGCAAAGAATGAGTGCCAACTTGGGCCAGTGGGTCAGTGCCACCGCCAGGATCACTCCGCGCATGCCGCCCCCTGCGGTAAAGCAGATCAGGATCAACAGCAGCATATGGGGCAGCGCCAGCATGGCGTCGATCACCATTCGCACCGCCGCATCACATCTGGGGTGAATGAGCGACACGCTTGCCGCCACCATGGCCAGCAGGCCACTGCAGAGCGCCGTGCTGATGCCAAGCTCCAGACTGGTGAGGGTGCCCTGAAAGGCCCGCAACCAGAGATCCCGTCCCATCTGATCGGTGCCGAACCAGTGGGTCAGCGAGGGGGGCTGCTGGCGCGCCAGCAGATCCATCGGCACATCCTGATGAGAGAGGCTCCAGCCATAGCTGGCCAGCAGCAGCAGGCAGATCAGCGCAAAGCCAAGACGCAGCAAGGAGGGGAGCGGATTAAACAGCATGCACACCCTCCCAGCCGCGGTTGATGCGGGCCAGCAGTACCCGCGCCGCCATGTTGCCCAAAAAGACCAGCAGGGTGCAGAAGAGCACGATTCCCATCAGCAGGGGGATATCCCCTCTCAACCCCGCATCCACGGTGGCCTGGCCGAGCCCCGGATAGGAGAAAACCTTCTCTGCCAAGAGCGATCCACCGATAAGCTCACCCAGCGAGGCAAACTGCAGGCAGATCGCCGGGGTCAGGGCGTGGCGCAGCACGTGAAAGCGCAGCATGGGCCAGCCCCCATCCCCCTGGGCGCGGGCGTAGCGAATAAAATCGCTCGCCAGCACCTCGGCCACCCGCTCCCGGGTGTGCAGGGCGATATTGCCAAGCCCCAGCAGCGCCAGGGTGGTCACCGGCAGCAACAGATGACGCAACCGCATCAGCCAGTCCACCTCATCGGCAGCGAGCCCCGGCGTCCAGGCGCAGCAGACCGGAAGCCAAGGCCAGTGCACCGCAAATAGCGCCAGCAGCAACAGGCCGACCCAGAAGGTGGGCAAGGAGGCGAGCAGGTAGGCAAAGCGGCAGATAAGGCGATCGGGCCCGCGGTTGAGATAGCGACCGGCGCAGAGCCCCAGCAAAATCCCGAAAAAGCCGGAGAGCAGCCAGGCGCCCGCCAGCAGCAGGAAGGAGGCAGCAAAGCGCTGGCCAATGACCTCGCTCACCGGCGCGTTGTAGAGCATGGAGTAACCGAGATCCCCTTGCAGCACCTGGGTGAACCAGTGCCAGTAACGCAGCCAGAGCGGCTGATCCAGCCCCCAGCGGGCGGCGATGCGGGCATACTGCTCGGGCGGCACATGGAGCAGATCATTGCCGATATAGGCCTTGATGGGATCGATGGGGGAGTAGCTCAGCAGCACAAAGGTGGCAACAGAGACCAGACAGAGCAGCCCTGCCAGTCGCAGCAGGGCTTTCAGTGTTGCAGTCATCATGGTGGACGAACTTAGCGGCACGTCCACCGCCAATCCTGCAGGTTGTTGAGCAGCGACCAGCTACCGTGAATTTCCGGCGCCCCCTTGCCAAGATCGATGCAGCGGTTGGCCAGATATGTGTGCTGCACATTGAGCAGCCAGGCCCAGGCGGCATCCCCCTGAACCCCGGCGCCACGCTTGCCATCCCACTCCACCTGCTGCCAGAACGGCACGGCCGCCTGCCAGTTCGGGGCATCCAGCGCCTGCTTGAGGTGGCCATCCACCACCGGATTCTGGTAATAGCCCGGGTTGTAGAACTCCACGCCGGCGGAACCGCTCTGGTAATGGTGATAGAGCTCCATGGGATCCAAGCTCCCCCACCCCATCAGCACCGGATTGGCGTGCATCTCGCGCTCCACCTGCTCCCAGCTGCCGGACTTGAGGCTCACCTCAAGACCGATGGGCCCCAGCATGGCCCGCACCGCTTCCGCCAGATCCCGGCGGGTGCTGTCGCCACTGGTGTACCAGAGGGTAAAGGCAGCGCGCCGGGAGCCCTTGTGGCGAATGCCGTCGTTGCCCATCTGCCAGCCTGCCTCATCGAGCAGGGCGTTGGCGTGAGCCGCATCGCCATCCTTGAAGGCGGTCGCCTTGTTCAGCCAAGGCAGGCCTTCTACCGCGCTGTAGGCGGGAATGGCGTGTCCTTCCAGCAGTTGATCGGCCAGCAGCTTGCGGTCGATGGCGTAGTTGATGGCGCGGCGCACCGCCACGTCCGAGGTCACGTCGTTGCCGATGGGATAACCCTTGGCATCTTTTTTACCCGAAGGAGGAATTGGGAAGACGATGCCGCGGTTCTCCACGCTTGGCCGCACCCACAGCTTGAGGGCGTCGGGTACGGTAGGCGCCAGCGACGGGGCGATGCGCACCAGGTCGAGCTGGCTGCTCTGGGCGGCGGCATAGGCGCTCTCTTCATCGATAAAGACAAACACCAGCCGCTTGAAGTCATTGCTGCCGCCGGCGTAATGGGGGTTGGCCTCTACCACCAGCTGCTGGCCGGGCAGGAAGCTCACCAGCCGGTAAGGGCCGGCGCCGACGGGATGGCGGGCGTAAGCTTTTGCGTCGTAATCCCGCTTCGACACTATCCCGAGCGATCCCAGCACGTTGACGAAGGTACTCTGGGGGGCGCTTAAAGATATGGCAACCTCGGTAGGTGAGAGCACCTTGGCCGAGACAAAGTTGCCCATGTCGATCTTGCCGCCGCCCTGGGCTGCGCTGTTGTAGGTAAAGGCGACGTCTTCGGCGGTGAGCGGCGCGCCGTTGGAGAACTTCAAATCCGGCTTGAGGCGGATAAGCCACCCCTTGCCATCCTGGTTCGGGGTCACTGCTTGGGTGAGCAGGTTTTGCCAGCTGAGGTCGGCGTTTTGTTTGAGCAGCGGGCTGTGCAGCAGCAGGTAGCTGCCGTGGCTCCAGCCGAGCAGAGGGTCAAACCCTTCGGTGGGCTCACTGCCAATGGCGAGCTTGAGTTCGGCGGGGACGGGCTGGGCAGCCAGCGCGGCGAAAGAGAAACCGCCCGAGAGCAGGGCCAGCAAGGCGGCCGCCGTGACAGAGAGGCCTTTGCGGCGGCCGGCGTTGCTGCCTGAATGGCAGCCAAAGCATTGAATGGTCATAAGATCCCTTGTTCGTTTTACCACTCACTACCCAAAAAACAGGGGCACGACAGAAGCGAGTGAGGGGCCAAAACGGCCCCTATTCTAAACCTGATTGCAGATGAGACCTAGCGCTGGGTGTCGCCCACAGGGTCGCCACGCCGGCCGCTGAACAGGCGACGCCGGCTCAAGTTCACGCCGCCCTCCCCCTGCTGCACCGGAAGCGAAAGCAACATCTTGAGGGTGCTGCCCACCAACGCTCGCCCCTCGTCGGCCCCCAGATGCGGGTCGATGGGGGACATGAGCGAGCAGGCCAGCAACTGCCCCGTCTCGGGCAATGCCCCCACCATAAAGGTCAGGTTGCCGCAGGGGAGCTGCAGGGCGAGCCGAGCGCTGCTGCTGCGTACCGGCCAGAGTTGCTCGGGCCCCGGCAGCACCACCACGCTCAGCATCCAAGGGGTGAGCACGCAGCCGAGCCACTGCCCTTCAAACAGGGTGCACTCGGCGACTATGGGCATGGCCGGGTGATAGAACGGCAGGGCCTGCATCTCTTGCTGCGCGATCCGCTCGTACTGGGCTACCAGCAGCGGCGCGGGATTGGTGGCAAAACCGGCAAACTCCTGCGCCGGCTCTTTCGCGGCTTCGTTCACTGTCTTGTTCACTACCTCATTCACAATGGATTGCGCCATACGCCCTCCCGCGCTCGCTCGGCCTTTTCCTGCTCGGAGAGCGGGATGGCTGGAGCCCCCAGGCTGGCCAGCAGAGTCAATATCCGATCTGTCGCCTCCCCCAGCGCCGCCTCCACCACAGGGGTGAGGCCGATGCGGGGTTCGAGGGATTCGGGTTCGACGCCGATCAGGGTGAGCCGCCTGGGGGATTCCCCCGTCATGTGAAGCGCCGAGAGCACGTCCGCCAGCCCCAGCTGATGGGGAGAGATCTTGCGACCGAACAGGGTCGGGATCTCCTCATCCTTCAGGGTCACCACGGTACCCGGCGGATTGCCGCTGCGCACCGCGTCCGCCAGTATGATGTGGTCGCGACTGGCCATGGCTTCGAGCAGCTCCATGCCGGCGGTGCCGCCGTCGAGCAGCTCGATGCCGGGGGCGAAGCGGTAGTCGCGCTCCAACGCCTCGACGATACGCACTCCGATCGCCTCATCGCTCAACAGCAGGTTGCCCACGCCCAGGATCAGGGTGTTCATCACAGCACCTTCACCTGAGTCGTTTCACCGCTCTGGGTGTCCACCACGTGCACCGCGCAGGACATGCAGGGGTCGAACGAGTGGATGGTGCGCACCACCTCCAGCGGCTTGGCGGGGTCGGCTACCGGGGTGCCCACCAGGGATTGCTCGTAGGGGCCGGGCTCGTCGTTGAAGTTGCGTGGGCCCGAGTTCCAGGTCGACGGCACCACCGCCTGATAGTTCTCGATCTTGCCGCCCTTGATGACTACCCAGTGGGAGAGCATGCCACGCGGCGCCTCTTCAAAGCCCACCCCGCGAAACTCTTTGTCCGCCGGGATCTCGGTCTTGATGTAGGCGGTTGTATCCCCCTTGCCGATGTTGTCCACCAGCGCCTTCCACTGATGAGACAGGGTGTCTTTCAGCACACAGCAGCGTACCGCCCGGCCTATGATGCGGCCCAGGGTGGAGTGCAGCTGTTCGGTCTTGATGGCCGAACCGGTCAGCGCCTTGTAGAGGCCGTTCAGCTGATCGAAGTGTGCCACCGTCTCCGGGTGCTTGGCGGCCAGCTTGACCAGCAAGTCTGCGAGCGGCCCCACCTCCACCACCTTGCCGTAGAAGGTGGGGGATTTGACCCAGGAGTACTTGCCGTCATCCTGCCAGCCGGTGTAGTTGGGCTCGGTCTTGCCCTCCCAGGGCTTGAGGGGTTCGTCATCCTTGTACCAGGCGTGCTTGTTGCTCTCGGCGATGCCGTCCATCAACCAGGCATCCTGATGGCTCTCGATGGGGCGATAGCCGGCCAGATCGCCGTTCTCGATGTAGCCACCCGGCATCAGGAAGCTGCCGCCGTCACCGTCGGTGGGGAGCTCAGGCACGCTCAGGTAGTGCCTGGCCCCCTGCCCCAGGTTCAGCCACTCGGGGTAGTGGGCGGCTATGATGGCGGCATCCACCTTGTAGACCTGCTCGATAAACTCGCCGAGCCGATCGATGAAGCTCTTCACATACATGAGGCGCTCGAGGTTGAGCACGCTCGGCGCATCCAGGTTGATGGGGTTGGCCACACCGCCCACCGCCAGGTTCTGGATGTGGGGAGTCTTGCCGCCGAGGATGGCGACGATGCGGTTGGCATCGCGCTGGCACTCCAGTGCCTGCAGGTAGTGGGCCACGGCGATGAGGTTCACCTCCGGGCTCAGTTTCATCGCCTTGTGGCCCCAGTAGCCGTTCGCAAAGATGCCGAGCTGGCCGCTCGCCACCAGGGCGCGGATCTTGTCCTGCACCTTGGAGAGCTCCTCGGCGCTGTTGAGGGACCAGGTCGATACCCCCTTGAGCATGTCCGCCGCCTTCTGCGGGTTGGCCTGCAGGGCCGCGGTGATATCCACCCAGTCCAGTGCGGAGAGCTGATAGAAGTGGACGATGTGATCGTGGATGTTGTGGGCCGCAATGATCAGGTTACGGATGTACTGGGCGTTGACCGGCACCTTGGCGCCGATGGCGTTCTCCACCGCCCGCACCGAGGCGATGGCGTGAATGGAGGTGCACACCCCGCAGATGCGCTGCACTATCATCCAGGCATCGCGCGGGTCGTTGCCCTTGACGATCTCCTCCATCCCGCGCCACATGGTGCCGGACGACCAGGCCTTGGTGACGACGCCGCCTTCGATTTCACAGTCGATACGCAGGTGACCCTCGATGCGGGTGATGGGGTCTATGGTGATACGTTGGCTCATACGTTGGCTTTCCCTCGGGCCTGATAATCTTGGTGAACACGTTCAAGTGATGGCAGTACCGGCAGCAGCCGGATCAGCAGCAAATAGGCACACACCTCGATGGCGACGAAGCCCAGGGAGATCAGCACTTCCGCCGCGGAGGGGAAGTAGTGGTAGCCATTGCCGGGGTTGAAGGCGAGCAGGGAGTAGTCCAGTCGCCAGAGGGCGGCGCCCAGCAGCATGCTGAGGGCCCCCAGGAACAACATGCGCGAATCGCGGCGGCTCTTGTCCCAGTGGAACACCAGCAGCGGGAAGATCATCAGCGCGATCTCGCTCCAGAACATCAAGGCGTAGCGATTCCACTGGGAGAGGTACTCCGACTTGTCGTTGATGACGATCTCGGCAAAGCGCAGCGCCACGAACAGGATCAGGAAGATGTCGATCACCTGGGTCAGCTTGTAGAAGAGCGACTTCTCATTGGGGCCGCGCCCCGCCAGTCCCGCCTGCACCAGGGAGCCTTCAAACACCACGATGGAGAAGCCCATGATGAAGGCGGTCAGAAGCGAAAAGACCGGCAGCAGCTCGTAGCTTTGCCAGAGCGGATGGATCTTCTGCCCCGCCACTATCATCAGGGATCCCATGGAGGATTGGTGCATGGTGGGCAGCAGGGCCCCCAGTGCCAGGATGAAGAACATGATCTTGTTGAGCCGCGCCATGGAGGCCTTCCAGCCGAACTTCTCCAAGAGCACGGGGGCAAACTCCAGCGCCATCACCCCGATGTAGATGGTCATGCAGACCGCCGTCTCGAACAGCACCGAGGAGGTGTTGAAGAAACCCGGAATGTAGAAGTAGGGCAGGTTCCAGTAACGGCCGACGTCGATGGTGATGGAGAGGCCGCCCAGGGAATAGCCGAACAGGCTCGCCAGCAGGGCCGGTCGCACCAGGGGGTGATACTCGCCCCGGTTGAAGACGTAGACCGCCCAGGCCAGCGCCCAGCCGCCGCAGGCGAAACCGGTGCCGATCAGCAGATCGAACGAGATCCAGAGCCCCCAGGGGTAGCCGCCGTTGAGATCGGTGACCGAGCCCAGCCCGAAGATGAGGCGTTTGAGGATCAACATGCCGCACAGGATAACGAACGGCGCCAGCACCATGACCGGCCAGCTGACCAGCCTGCCCCCCAGCGGATGTGCCTTGTGATTACTCATGGGTTTTGCCTCCCGATTGCTTGTCATGGCCCGCGTGCGAGTCATGATCGTCGCCATCCTGATGGTCCTTGGTGTTGCGGCGAATGAGCACCGACAGCCCGGTCAGCACCACCAGCGGCAGCACCATCCCCTTGTAGAGGGTGTGCTGGATGTGCTCGGAGCGGGCACCGGAGGAGAGCTCCGGCAAGTCAGGCATGTCGAGCTTGGTGTAGGGCACCCCGGCCAGCACCAGCACCTGGGTACCGCCCCCCTCCTTCTCGCCATAGACGTAAGGCTGGTAGTTGGGCACCTCATGCAGGTAGGGATCGTTGGCGCTGAAGGTCTGGCGCGGGTAGGCATATTCGCTGCCCGGGGTGGCCAGCAGCCGGCGCTTGGCCTCGGCCATCAGCGCCTCGCGGGTGCCGAAGATGACGGCGCCGGTGGGGCACACCTCGACACAGCCGGGCAATTTGCCCTGATCGATGCGCTCAAGCCCCTTCTGGTTGCAGAGCTCGCACTTGTGGATCGCCCCGAACGGGTTGTCGTAGTCATATTTGGGCACGTCGAACGGGCAGCCCACCATGCAGTAACGGCAGCCGGTGCAGACGTCCGGGTCGTAATGGACGATACCGGTCCTGGGATCCTTGGTCAGCGCCTGCACCGGGCAGACGGAAACGCAGTTGGGATCGACACAGTGCATGCACTGCTTCTTGATGTAGGCATAGCCATCCACCAGCTGATCCTTGTGCTCACCCGTGCCGCTCTTCCACACCTGAATGATGTTGTTGGTGTAGGGGCTCAGCTTGTCGTTGTTGGACCAGGTCGCTTCCCCGGCGGGATTGGCCGGGTTGCCGTTGAGCCGCTGACACTCCGCCACGCAGGCCTGGCAGCCGATGCAGAGGGTGGAGTCATATAACATACCGAGCGACCCGGGGATCGGCGGCTTGTTCTCGGCCGCCGCCAAGGCAGTGCCGGAGACGGTGGTGCCCGCCGCCAGCGCACCGACGGAGGCAAATTTGAGGAAGTTGCGTCTGTTCACGGTCACTCCTCCCGTGAGGTGTGCTGCCCGGCTTCATGGCGCTTCTGCTGGCGACCGAGCTCGCGCACCGTCATCAGACTCACCCCGACCAGCACCCCGAGCGCCCCACCAATAAGGCCGGTGGCGGTGGGCGACATGTGTCCTCCCTCCTGGATGGCCACGTCGGGCTTGTTCACCCGCGGAGTGGGATTCTCCACCTTGGCGAGCTGGAAGATCCCCTTGCTAAAACCCACTCCCTGCTCGTTGCAGCCGTAGCAGGGGTGGCCGATGCCCACCGGCCAGATGCCGCCCCCCACGTCGCAGAACTCCAGGGTCGAGCAGTTGCCGTAGGTCTCCGGCCCCTTGCAGCCCAGGTGATAGAGACACCAGCCCTGACGGTGGCCCTCGTCGCCAAACTCCTTGGCAAAGCGGCCGGCGTCGAAGTGCGGGCGGCGCTCGCAGTTTTCGTGGATGAGCCGTTCATAGGCAAACAACGGCCGCTTCCTGGCATCGAGCGCCGGCAGCTTGCCGTAGGTGATGTAGTAGGCGACCGTGGTGAGGAAGTTGTGGGGGTTGGGCGGGCAGCCCGGGATATTGATAATCGGTGTGCCGAGGTTGCCGAGGGCCTCTTCCAGGCTGACGGCGCCGGTGGGGTTGCCGCCGCTGGCGGGCACTCCGCCCCAGGCGGCGCAGGATCCGATGGCGATAACGGCGGCCGCGTCACTGGACGCGCGGCGAATATGGTCGACGATGGGTTCACCGGCCACCATGCAGTAGATGCCGCCATCTTTAAGCGGGATGGAGCCATCCACCACCAGCACATACCTGCCCTTGTAGCGTTCCATGGCGTTGTGCTTGTTCTCTTCGGCCTGATGACCGAAGGCCGCCGAGAGCACCTCGTGGTACTCCAGCGAAATGGTGTTGAGGATCAGGTTCTCGATGTTGGGGTGGGTGGCGCGCAGCAGCGACTCGGTACAGCCGGTACACTCCTGCGCGCCGATCCAGATCACCGGTGGCCGCTCGGGGCTGGTGAGCGCGGTAGCCATCTTGGCCACGGCGTTTTGGCTTAATCCAAGGGTTGCAGCCATCCCGGCGCACAATTTCATAAAGTCACGGCGATTAATTCCATGAGCCGATAAAAAAGTATCCTCGACCATTCTTTTTATTCCCGTAGTGAGCATTGTTTGACAAATGCTTAATAGCGGAAATGCTAAGTACTCCCCCCAGACATTGTGTTGATCTCCATCAAGTGACGGGACATTACTCAAATAGAAACTCATCACAATTAATTTAAAAACTTCATATGCGGCATATACTTACAAAACCCTTGTGAAGATGCAAAAATACCCACTAGGGGGTATTTTTGCATTTTAAAGAATTAACACCATTTAAATTACCCGTTAATTTGTGATGTTAAATAATCAGAATGAAAGCGTTGTCACACTATTTGACAGGATCTTTATGTTACCAGCCATAGGCTATTTCACCTCGCCAAAAGTGGTTGATAATATATACCTTTATATTTGTATGAGTGTATGTAAACAAGTGGAATGGACGCACGAACGATATTTATTATCAGCTTTTAAGAAATAACTCACCCTGCTGTTCAAGGCTGATTTTCGCCGCCTGATTAATTAACCGACCCATATTCATGCCTCACCATCCCTGGCCACGGATGATCTGCCTCCCCCGGCCGCGTGCGCCACCAAACCGGCCACCAGCCTTCTTGGTGGCGTACACCACTCACCGGCTCGACGGGGTGCCCTCTTCATCCGGCAGTGCCACCTTACACCTCCCATGGATCTGGCAGCCTGCTTTTCTCCTCTGCCATGCGCCTGCCCGCACCTTTGCCAGGGGTCGGCAACCCAGTCTGCGCGCAGCCGGTGCAAAAAACCGCCAGCAATGTGCGAAAAAGGCGCGATCCCCCTTCCGTTTTAAGGGGCAAAACCAGTGATAAATATTGCCCGATAGGGAGCCAGAGAAAGCGTCGGCAGGCGAATTTATACAGAGTAATATCCCGTATTTTGCCCATTTTCACATTCCCATTCGCCACATAATTTACCAACCAAAAAACAACTGATAACATCTTTTCACAATTTAAAGCATATAAAACAACATGGTTCGGTGACCCCCCGTTTGCCCGTCGCAGCCGCTTGGATCACCGGATCAGGATTGAGACCAGCAGCCAACTTCTCATCGAGCAGACACCCGACCCCATGATGAACACAGTTACGGCCAGCATCGATCTCGATGCACTTCAGCACAATTTTGCCGTGGCACGCCGCCACGCCCCCCACAGCAAGATCATCGCGGTACTCAAGGCCAATGCCTATGGTCACGGGCTGCTGCCGGTGGCCCATGCCCTCGCCCAGGCCGATGCCTATGCCGTGGCCAGGGTCGAGGAGGCACTGGTGCTGCGTGCCAACGCCATCACCAAGCCCATTCTGGTGCTGGGGGGCTTCTTCAGTGCCGAGGCGCTGCCGCTGCTGGCCAAACACGATCTGCAGACCACCCTGCATACCTGGGAGCAGTTGGCGCTGCTCGAGCAGACCGCTCTGCCCGCCCCCATCAAGGTGTGGCTCAAGCTCGATACCGGGATGAACCGGCTCGGCCTGCGCGCCGAGGAGCTGCCCGCCTTTATCGAGCGGCTGAGTCATTGCCACAACGTGGTGCAACCGTTCCAGCTGATGACCCACTTCAGCCAGTCCGATGAGCAGGATACCCAGGCCACTCTGCTGCAGATCGAGGAGTTCAACCGCCTCTCTGCCCATCTGCCGGGCGAGCGGGCCATGGCCAACTCCGCCGGCATCCTCGCCTGGCCGGCCTCGCGCGGTGACTGGATCCGCCCCGGCCTCATGCTCTACGGCGCCTCCCCCTTTACCGGCCAGCTCGCCGCCGACCACGACCTGCGTCCGGTCATGACCCTCAAGAGCCAGCTCATCGCCACCCGCGCCTGCCTGCAGGGCGAGGCAGTCGGCTATGGGGGTCACTGGGTGGCGAATCGGGACACCACCCTCGGCGTGGTGGCGGCGGGATATGGCGATGGCTACCCGCGCATGGCTCCCGAAGGGACCCCCATGCTGATCAATGGCCGTCGGGTGCCCATCGTGGGTCGGGTCTCCATGGACATGATCACCGTCGATCTGGGCCCGGCGGCCAGCGACAAGGTGGGGGATGCCGTTACCCTGTGGGGAGAAGGGTTGCCGGTGGAGCAGGTAGCCGAGAAGATAGGCACCATCCCCTACGAGCTGCTCACCCGCCTGACCAGCCGGGTGCATCTCGCGCATTGCGACAGCCGCGAACAGATGCCGATGTTGAAGCTGGCCTGAGCAATCAGGCTGAGGGCGGCCACCGCGAGGTGACAATCCGGCCCCTGATAAGCAAAAGGCCCTGTCTTGCGACGGGGCCTTTGCCTGATGGGGAATTCAGGAGCAAGGTGCCACGACCTTATCCGCATGGACTCAGCGAATCCCCTCCAATGACTTGAACCAGGCGAGGCTGGCCTGCCACAGGGGCGTGGCAGACTTGCGAAAATAGCCCATATGGCCGATTGCTCCATCCAAAGTATGAGGAAAGAGATCAACACGCGTCACGGGAGCATTACTGTAGTGCTTCATGAAGGCGTCGCGTGATGCGGGCATCGCCCAGCGATCGTCCAGCGCATTGGCCGCCACAATGGGAGTCTGGACGCTTTGGTAAGCACGCTCGATGCCACGCATCGCCGGGTCGTCAAAGAAATAGTGACGAAAACGGCACCAGTACCGCCATTGTACAAAGGCGCCTTTTGGCAAATCTTCTCCCATGCCCAGCAGGCTCCACGCGCAATAGCCTTTCCACCAGGTCAGCAGCGGCAGCACTGTGTTCCACATGGTGAGCACCTTGAGCTGCTCGCTGAAGGGCATATAGCCGTGCCACCCGGCCCCGGTGCCGAAGACATAGAGCCCGGAGACTTTCCGATGATTGGGGAGCAGGCCGAAGGCGTGCCCACCATAGGAATGGCCGATGACGAACAGGGGGAGATCGTCCCCGCTCATGGTTTCCACTGCGGCGGCCAGATCGCGCCTTCCCCAATCGAGCAAATCCATCTCGAAGCCTTTGAGTGACGCGGGTTTTGACGCGCCTATGCCCCGGTAGTCAAAAGTCAGGGTGGTAAACCCTTGCTCACTGGCGAACTCGGCAAAGCGACGATAGAAGCCCTGCGGCACGCCAGTAGCCCCCGCGACGATGATCTTGCCCTGCACCTGCCCTGTTGCCGGGTACAGTTGCCCCTGGATCAGATAGTCATCGTCGGTGTGAAACGAGATAGCAGCCATATTCCTCCCTGAAGTATGACGATTGTCATAGTCATGCTCCGAACGCTATACTATGACACTCGTCATAGCAAGAGGGTGCAGCGTGAAAGAGTGCACATCGACCGGGCGTCAACGGGTGATTGAGGCCGCTGCCGCCATGCTGGCACGGCATGGTTTGAGAGGGATCAGCATCCGTGAAGTGAGCAAGTTCGCCGATGCACCCCTGGGTTCCACGTATCATCATTTTCCCGGCGGCAAGAATCAGATAGTGACGGAGGCAATACACTGGGCCGGCGCCCAGGCATCCGAGCAACTGCAGCGCTGCCTGCAGGCCGATGCCAGGCAGGGTCTCGGTCTGTTTGTATCCCACTGGCGTGAGCGGTTGACGCAATCTCACTTTCGCGCGGGGTGCCCGATCGTGGCAGCGGCCATCGAAGCGCAGCATGAAGAGGATGGGGAGCCAATCAAGGAGGCGGTGGCCCAGGTCTTTGGCCACTGGCAACAGCTGATTGCCGATCACCTGATGGCACAGGGGCAGGCCGACGCCTCTGCCAGAGCCTGTGCTCTGGGGATCATCGCCAGCATAGAGGGCGCCATCGTGTTGTGCCGTGCCCATCAAAGCAGCGAGCCCCTGGATGCGGTATTGGCATGCTTACCCAGATTGATGGGCACCGCCGAGTGATGGCACGCCTTGGCACCCAATAACGGGGCTATAGAGCACGGAGCAGCCCGGATACATGTCCGGCGGGGAAATCACTGCCCCTCGTTCCCAGGGGGATGATGCCGAGAGATTCATGACTAAATAAAACAAAAGGCCCCGTCTTGCGACGGGGCCTTTTGTTTTATTTGGCGGTGAGGGAGGGATGATTCGCCACTGCGTGGCTCACCCCTTCGGGGCGGCCTGCGGCCGTTCATCGCAGCAAGCTGCTCTGCTCGAACCCGGCGAGGGTTCTCACCCTCCCTCTTCGAGATGAGCTGATGACTCTTCAAAACAAAAAACCGACCATCGGGTCGGTTTTAACATCTGAGGATGGGTCGGGATTGACTCGCACCGTCCCTGGCGCTCGCCCTGCGGGCGACCTCTGGCCGTCCATGCGGGCTATCCTGCCCGCCTGTCGAACCAGGGTCCGAACCAAGCCGCCCATCATCGGATAAAGCAAAAGGCCCCGTCGCAAGACGGGGCCTTTTGCTTTATTTGGCGGTGAGGGAGGGATTCGAACCCTCGATACGTTGCCGTATACACACTTTCCAGGCGTGCTCCTTCAGCCACTCGGACACCTCACCAAATTTTTACTTCTTGAAGTGGCTTTCGGAGCACGCTGCGCGCGCATCTTGCCGACTTCGTCGGTGGGCAGCCTCTCGGTCACCTCACCAAATTTTGGTCTGTTGTTTAACGTGCTCAGCCAGCACGATGTTCGCTGCGCTGTTGCGCTGGAACGGGCGTAATTTAGGGGAAAGCCCCGCCGGCGTCAACGGCTTTTTGCATCAGACGAACCGTTCGCACATTTAACGCACAAATCAGTGCACAGACTCCGGCGCAACCTGGATTTCCGGCAGATTCAGGAAGCCCAACCGCTCGCATTCGGAGACCACTTCATGGGTCGCGGCTATGGTGCTTTCGACAAACAGCAGGAACTGCTCGACGGAGAGCCCCGCCTTGGTAAAGACGGTATGGCCCACCACCAGTCGCGGCAGGTTGTCATCGATGATGTCGAGGAACACCTTGAGCGACGGGTACTGCATGTTGAGGCGACCCAGCTCGGCCACCAGCGGCAGCAAGGCGGAGGGACGCACCTCCAGCTCGGATGAAAACAGCACCCCTTCCTCTTCAACGAAGATCCGGCTCTCCTGGATGCCCTCGACGGACTGCAGGGAGACGATGTGGATACCATGGCACTGATCACAGACATAGTGCTCGATACGAGCCTGCTGCAACCAACGCATTATCATTTCGGAGCTGGGAATATTCATCATTTCCACGACACAATTGGGATCAAGGGGCGCAGTCTAAACCAATTTTCCGGCAACCAAAAGCGCACTGGCTGGATAAGCACGGCCCTCGCTTCTTTTTGGCAAGCAGCCTGCATATACTCAGCCCATTCCAGCGCCACACTCGCCCCACAGGGGGCTAAATGACCATCCAAGAAAAGTACCGTCTGCATCTGAAATCCCTCTCGGATGAGCTCTTGATCCTGCAAAAGCCCATCCGCATTCTGGATGCCATCAAGTGGCCCCGTCACCTGCAGGCCGACTTTCTGGCCAGCGGAGGGCGCACGCTGCCGGCCGTCGACAAGGCCTTCTATGATGGCCTTCCCCTCGGTTTCGATCCCCGCAACAAGTACCTGGAGCTCAAGGAGCTGCGGGACAGGATCCGGCGCCGGCTCGGTCCCCAGGATGAGCTTGGCCGCATCCTGCAGGAGACGGTGGATCAATACATGGTGGTCATCGAGATGCTGCGCCAGCGCGGGCAGCCGGACTTTCTGCGTTACAGCCGGCTGCTCTACGGCTCGGCCGGCGATCACCTGCGCGGCGATCGCAAGACCCTCAAGGAGCTGGGGGCCAGGCTGTGCGACATCTTCTCCCTGCCCGGCGCCCGCCACCTGGTGCGCCCCTACCCCAAGGAGTTCGAGGGGGAAGCGGCGGTGGCCAGGTTGCAGAGCAAGCTGTCGAACTATTTCAGTGACGCCACAGTGCAGGTCAAGCTGAGCGATGGCATCGTCTCGGACGCGGCGGCCGGCGGCGATTACATCAAGCTCAACTCCCACGCCCGCTTCTCCGAGCTGGATCTGCAGGTGCTGGAGGTCCACGAGGGCTGGGTACACGTGGGCACCACCCTCAACGGCCGCCAGCAACCCTATGCCACCTGGCTCAGTGCCGGCTCGCCGCGCATCACCGCCTGCCAGGAGGGGCTGGCGGTACTGATAGAGACCCTCACTTTCAGCTCCTTTCCGGACAGGGCCAAGCGCATCTCGGATCGGGTGATGGCCATCGATATGGCGGAGCGCGGCGCCGACTTCATCGAGGTGTTCCGGCATTTCGTCGATCAGGGTGCCAGCGAGCACGATGCCTACAAGATCACCCAGCGGGTGTTTCGCGGCGGTATGGTCGAGGGGGGCGCCTGCTTCACCAAGGATCTCTCCTATGTGAAGGGTTATGTGGAGACGGTCAACTTCATCCGCAGCGCCGTGCTGGAGGGAGTCCCCGAGATCCTGCCCATGCTGTTTGTCGGCAAGGTGACCCTGGACGACATCCCCGTGCTCTATCAGCACTATCTGGAGGGGCTCATCAGTGCGCCCCGTTATCTGCCCCCCATGTTTCGCGATCTCACCGGCCTCTACGTCTGGTTCGGCTTCGCCTCCGGCATGTCGCTGGTGGATATCGGCCGGGTGCAGCAGCACTTTCGCCAGCTGTTCCACCGCCTGCCGGTGGCCGATCCCATCATCGCCCCCGTCGATATCGAGATCGATTGACCCCTCGGAAACAAACAAGGCGCCAGATTGGCGCCTTGCTTGTTCATGTTATCCCCATCAGCCGCGGGTTATTTGAAAGCCCGCCCTTCCAGGTAGTGCTTGCGGCACAGGGAGACATAGCGATCGTTGCCGCCGATCTCCACCTGCTCGCCATCTCGCATCACCTGGCCTGCTTCATTGACCCGGGAGTTCATGTGCGCCTTGTTGCCGCACCAGCAGATGCTTTTCAGCTCCTCGAACTTGTCGGCCAGGCAGAGCAGATGATAGGAGCCGGGAAACAGCTCGCCGCGAAAATCGGTCTTGAGGCCGTAGGCGATCACCGGAATGTCCTGCTCGTCGACGATACGGGCCAGCTGATAGACCTGCTCCCTGGTCAGGAACTGGGCCTCATCGACGATGAACACATCGATACGCTTCTCGGCATGACGGGCTTTCACCATCTCGAACAGATCACAGCGCTCTCTGAACACTTCGACTTTCAGCTCCAACCCCACCCGGGCGCTGATCACCCCGACCCCGAAGCGGTCGTCGATGGCGGGTGTCATGGCCAAGGGATGCATGCCCCGCTCCAGATAGTTGAAGTGCGCCTGAATGAGCTGGGTCGATTTGCCTGAATTCATGGTGGCAAACTTGTAGTGCAGTGAAGCCATGATACTGTTCCGAAACTGAATTTATGGGGCGCATGCTAACCAAAGCACCTAACAAAACCAAGGGGCCTTGCGGCCCCTTGTACGTTTTAAGCAACAGCCAGGCCCGCCTGGGACCTTGCCTTGCGCAAATGGTAGCTGGAGAAGATGACGAACCAGAGGGCGCTCACGCTGAAACCCGCCAGCACCGAGTGCATCAGCCCCATCACCAGATAACCGAGGGCGGCGCCGAAGGCGATGGCCAGGGCATAGGGCAGCTGGGTCATCACGTGATCGATGTGATGGCAGCCGGCACCGGTGGCCGACAGGATACTGGTGCTGGAGATGGGCGAGCTGTGATCCCCGAACACCGACCCCGCCAGCACGGCGGCCAGCATCGGCAACATCAGGGCCGCATCGCTGGCCGCCGCCATGTCACCCGCCAGCGGCAGCATGATGCCGAAGGTGCCCCAGCTGGTGCCGGTGGCAAACGCCATGGCGCAGGAGAGCACGAACACCACGGCCGGCAGCACTTCCACCGGCAGATTGCCGTTGGCCAGGGAGGCCAGGTACTTGCCGGTCTCCACATCGCGCACCACGGCGCCAATGGTCCAGGCAAACAGCAGGATGTTGATGGCCGGCAGCATGGCCATCACCCCTTGCGGCGCGGCCTTGAGCCAGTTCTTGGCACCGAGCTTCAGACGCATGGCCAGACCGATGGAAACCACTAGGCTGCACAGGGCGCCGTAGACCAGGGAGGAACCCACGTTGGTATTTTCGAACGAACCGAGCACGCTGAACGGCTCGCCATTGGCGGCCAGCACGGCAGCGCCGGAGTCGATCATGAAGTAGACGGTGGCCGCGGTCAGGGTCAGGATCGGCAGCACCATGTCGATCATGCCGCCGTTGCTCTCCTCCGGGCTCTCCATGTCCAGACCGATGGGGCGGCCTTTGGACTCATCCCACAGCTTGCCTTCCAGCGCCCACTGCTCGTGCTGGCGCATCGGACCGATATCCAGCTGAAACGCGATCACCACCAGCACCATGATGAGGGTAAACACCGCATAGAGGTTCATCGGGATCATCTCGACGAAGGCGGAGATGGGGCTCTGCCCGGTGATGCCATGAGCCGTCATGATACCGCCCACCAGGGCGATGATGTAGGCCCCCCAGGAGGAGATGGGCATCAGCACGCAGACCGGCGCCGCGGTGGAGTCCAGCAAGTAGGCCAGCTTGGCGCGGGAGATCTGGAAGCGGTCGGTGACCGGACGGCAGATGGCCCCCACCGACAGGCTGTGGAAGAAGTCGTCGATGAAGAAGGCAAACACCATCATGCCGGTAAGCGCCTTGGCCCCCTTGCGGGTCCTGGCACGCTTGGCGGCCCACTCGGCAAACGCCCGGGTCGCGCCGGAGACGCTCATCAGGCTGATGAGGCCGCCCAGCAGCAGCATGAACAGCAGCATATTGATGTTGTCACGGTTGAGCGCCCCGTCGACCCAGAAGATCTTGAGCACTGTGTTCAGCATGTAATGCAGGGAGTCGAGGGGAGAAAACTGGTTCAGCAGCAGGCTGCCGGTAACGATACCGACGCCCAGCGACAGCAGCACACGGCGGGTGAGGATCGCCAGTGCGACGGCCAGCAGAGGGGGAATGATTGACCAACCGGAGTCGGCGTAGTGAACGATGTCCATGATCTCTTTGCACCTAAAGACAGCAGGTGGAGATCTACCGAGAGGATAAAGAAACAAAACCCATGGGGAGGTAATACTCCTCAGCCCCTTCAGGTAGCGCTCCATAGTGGATGACTATGGCAGTCCTGCACCTATTAGATGCAGAACCAGCAGCCCGGTATGATGGCCTGGCCACTTCGGCGCTGACTCCTTTCCTTGTGCATCATCGGCATCACCCTCCGCACAAGTAGTCATAGGCAGCGCGCCTCTACTTAAAGGTATTCGAGGCACATTTTATCGTGCCGACACGTTATAGCAAGTTTTTTGATTAAATCCCCAAACAAGCCAGATCAAAAGGGCAAAGAGGTAGTCAAATGGTGCAAACATTATGATTTTGTCGCTATTTTCATCTACTTGGAACTCAGTCGAGTATGCCACTGGCCAATATTGCTGAATCGGGCCTGAATTCAATTGCATTACTTAATTCCAGGCATGAATTTATTAATTCGACTCGCTTGACTTAATCCCGAACGGCCGTATAAATTAGCCAAAATAACTATTTTTATTTAATTCACTCTTTTGCTCGCGTGGTGAACACTATGAACGAATTTTTGAAAGTACTGCTGAATATCCGTAGCCTGCGCGCCGCTTGCCGTGAGCTGACGCTGGAACAATTGGAAGAAGGCCTGGAAAAGCTCTCCGCGATCGTCGGCGAACGCCAGCAGGATGAAGCCGCCGAGCGTCAGGCTCGTGAAGAACATCAGCGCAAAATTAATGAATATGCCGAAATGCTGAAAGCCGCCGGTATTGATCCGGCAGAACTGGTTGGCACAGTCGCAGCCGAACCGGCCAAGGCGACCAAGAGCAAACGTGCCCCTCGTCCGGCCAAATATCGCTATATGGACAACGGCGTGGAAAAAACCTGGACCGGTCAGGGTCGCATGCCGTCCGTGATTGCCAAGGCGGTCGCCGAAGGTAAATCCGTCGAAGACTTTGCCATCTGATAAAGCAGAATAGGCTCAATAAAAAACCTCGCCTTGCGAGGTTTTTTATTGCCTGCGGCCTGCCGTCAGCCCCGCTCTGCCGCCTTGACCCAGAGCACTTCGGGCGTCGCGGTACAGGCCAGCAGGTAGCGGGCTATGGTGAAGAACCAGTCACTCAGTCGGTTCATGTAGGGCAGAATGGCCGGGTTGAGCTGTTCGCTACGGCCCAAAGTCAGCAGCAGACGCTCGCAGCGCCGGGTCAGGGTGCGCACCACATGGGCTTGCGCTGCCGCCCGGGAGCCGCTGGGCAGAATGAAATTGCGCAGCTGCGGCAAATTGGCGCTGTAGGCATCGATCTGTTGTTCCAGTCGCAGGGTCCACTCGTTATTCACCTGCCAGATGGCAGCCTCCTGAGCGTCACTGGAAAATGCCAGCTCCCCGCCAAGATCGAACAATTCCTGTTGCAGCAATAACAGGTCTGCCAATAATCCGGTTTCCGCTGCGGGCACCTCGGCAATAAGAAGACCTATATGAGAATTTAATTCATCGATATAGCCGTAGGTTTCCACGCGCATATCGTCTTTGGCCAGTTGCACGCCATCGGCCAGCCGAGTCATGCCCTTGTCGCCCTGCCTCGTATATATTCTCATACCGACATCCTGTTAATAATGGGAACAATCATGGATTCCAGCCCGTTGAGCTTGATTTCATAGGCAAGCGCCAGCGTTTGACCAAGCGATCCGGCCGGGAAACCGGTACGGGCCAGCCACACCAGATAAGGCTCCGGAATATCGATGATGCGGCGCCCCCGATATTTGCCGTAGGGCATCTTGTTGGCCAGAGACAGCAAGACCCGCTCGTCGGACAACCACTCCATTTCAATCGATATCCAGATATTTGTGGGTCTGGATGGAGAGTCGCCAATTGCGGGCAATGCAGGTTGCCATGGCCAGCTGGGTCGCCCTGGGTTTCTGGCTGATGGGTTGCAGTGCAATCACCACGTCGTCGCGCAAGCGGGCGGTGGCCAGCAGCACATCCAGCTCCTCCACGTGGCGCTCGGTGGCTACCGGATGCTTGATCTCGTTGGCGCGCTCAAGGGCCGAGACCAGCACCGGCAACCCACCCTTCATATTGATCTTGGGGGATACGGTGACCCAGGTCTGCTCATGGGTTTTGATCTCGCTGGTACCACTGGTTTCGATCTGCACCTGATAGCCTGCCGCAATGAGGGCGGTAGAGAGATCCTGCAGGTCATAGAGGCAGGGTTCGCCCCCGGTGATCACCACGTGACGCGCCTGATAGCCAAGTTGCTGAAAGCTGGCCAGGATCTGCGCCGTGCTCATCTTGCTCCAGCCATCGGATTCGTTGGAGCAATCGAGCACCGCCTGCACGCCCACTTCACGAGCAGGATCGACCACCCAGGTATGACGGGTATCGCACCAGGGGCATCCCACCGGGCAACCCTGCAGGCGAACGAAAATGGCGGGCAGGCCGGTGAAGACCCCCTCCCCCTGGATGGTCTGGAATATCTCGTTGATTGGGTAATGCATCTTGGTCACGGCTGGTTGCAAAAGTCGCGGATTATACCCCAAGCATGGCCGAGACGCAGGCTCAGCATCCGCTTTTCTCACCGAGCCCGGTTTTTTGGTGCAGACGCGCCATCACGCCCGCCTTGTCGGCCAGGTACTGCTGCAGGCCACGGCTGCGCAGATCGCAGGCCGGGCAGGCGCCGCAGCCATCGCCGGCAATGCCGTTGTAGCAGGTGAGCGTTTGCTGGCGCACGGTATCGAGGTGGCCGTAGTGATCCGCCAGCGCCCAGGTCTCGGCCTTGTCGAGCCACATCAGCGGCGTCTCGAAACGAATGGTGCGATCCAGCCCCAGCGAGACAGCCTGATTGAGCGCCTTGACGAACTCGTCGCGGCAATCGGGGTAACCGGAGAAATCCGTCTCGCACACCCCGGTGATCACCGCCTCGGCGCCCACCTGATAGGCGTAGATGGCGGCCAGAGTCAAAAACAGGATGTTGCGGCCCGGCACGAAGGTATTGGGCAGGCCATTTTCCTGCAGCTCGAAGCTCACCGGGATCTCGTCCCGGGTCAGGGCCGAGATGGCAAGCTCCCCCAGCATGGTCACGTCCATCACCTTGTGGGCGGCGATGCCGAGCCGGTTGGCCAGACGGCGCGCCGTCTCGATCTCTTCACTATGGCGCTGGCCATAATCGAAGGTGATGGCGTGCACCTCGTCATAACGAGACAAGGCCTGGACCAGGCAGGTGGTACTGTCCTGACCACCACTGAATACCACGACGGCTTTTTTCACGTATGTCACTCCTCTGGGCAGTTCAACTGCGTCGGCCCTGGGCAAAATCATGCCACTGCCGGTTCAAATGGGTAAAAAGGGTCATCAGCGGGGCGAAGCGATCCGGTGCGCCCTCCCACTGGGACAACAGATGGTAGCCCGCTTCCAGGGTCGACAGCGCCTCTGGAAACGGCTTCTTGCGAATGGAGTACTGTCCCGAGACGGCATCCAGCCCAATTCGTGGCAACTGCTGCAACTCGGGGTTGCTGTGCAGCATCCGGTAGGCCTTGCGCCAGGTGCCATCGAGCAGCAGAAAACAGACTCGGCGAGCCGGCTCGGCCGTCTCCCGCTCTCGCACCTCGGCAAGGGTGATGGCCTCCTCATCCGGCCACAGCAGATAACACTGCAGCGCGGGATCGGCCAACAAGGCCGCCAGCTCGGGGAGATCGGTCACCTGTTCACCCACATGCAGACGGGCCTGCGCCAGCGAGGCGGCCAAGAGGACGGCAGTCCCCTTGGGATGACCCACCTCCCCCGGATGCTGCAGGATGTGCAGGGGCGCATGGGGTGAAACCGGCCGAATATAATCGCACAGACAGGCTTTGAGGGCTCTGGTGCAACGTGTACAGTATCGACTCTTGTTGTCGTCGGACTGTTTCATGTTGTCAGAAAAATCAGGATTGCTCTGGGTCATCACGCTTTCACTCGCCAGTTTGCTGCTCTTTTTCACCGTGCCGAATCACCAGCTCTCCTTCGATCGCACCCTGATAGCCCAGGGTGAAGGGTGGCGCATCATAACAGGCAATCTGGCCCACACCAATCTGTGGCACCTGTTGCTCAACCTGAGCGGGCTGTGCGTGCTCTACAGCCTGTTTCGCGAATACCTGACAGGCTGTCGCCTGCCGCTGCTGCTGCTGTTGCTGGGGAGCACCGTCGGGCTCGGCATCTGGTGGTGGTGTCCGCAGACCCAGTGGTACATGGGGCTGTCGGGAGCGTTGCACGGCCTGTTCGTGTGGGGCGCGCTGCAGGATATCCGCTATCGCCGTCACTCCGGCTGGTTGATGCTGGCAGGGGTAGCGATCAAGCTTGGGGTGGATTTCTACAGTGCGGGGGAAAGTCCGGTGTCCGCCCTCATCGGGGCCAGGGTACACATTGAATCACATCTGATTGGCTCGGGCGCCGGCCTGTTGCTCGGCCTGCTGCCGGTCACCTTGCGCCCCCACGCCGTCAAGGAGTGAGCCAGCACCGGATGCAATGCCGACCCCATCGGGCCGGCATTCTCTTTATCAGCGACCCGCCAGCTCCGCGTTGATGCCGGCCAGCATGGCGGCAGGATCGGCCGCCTGGGTGATGGGGCGGCCAATCACCAGATAGTCGGCACCCGCCTCCACCGCCGCCAGCGGCGTCATGACCCGGCGCTGATCCCCGGCAGCCGAACCGGTGGGGCGGATCCCCGGCGTCACCAGTTTGAACTCGTCACCGAGCAGCGCCTTGAGCTCGTGCGCTTCGTTGGCGGAGCAGACCACCCCGTCCAGCCCCGCGTCTTTGGTCAATTTGGCCAACCGGATCACCTGCTCGGCCGGCGTCACATCAAGACCCAGCGGCGCCATGTCGGACTGCTCCATGCTGGTCAGCACGGTCACCCCGATGAGCAGCGGCGCCTTGTCACCATAAGGCAGTAGCGCCTCCTTGGCGGCCCGCATCATCCGCTCGCCACCGCTGGCGTGCACGTTCACCATCCAGACGCCGAGTTCGGCACTGGCGGCGACCGCTTTGGCGACGGTGTTGGGAATGTCGTGAAACTTCAGATCCAGAAAGACATCGAACCCCTTGGCAACCAGCTGACGCACGAACTGGGGGCCAAACAGGGTGAACATCTCCTTGCCTACCTTGAGACGGCACTGGGCCGGGGAGATACGTTCAATGAAGGCGAAGGCATCGGCCTCGTGCTGATAATCCAGCGCAACCAGTACTTTGGGATCTAGCATCTCACTTCCTATCGATGGTTATGCGCCGTCCGGAGTGAGTCCGGCCCGGCCTGAAAAAACCAGGCCACAGGGGCCTGGTTGATGACATTGTCGTGGCTCTTACTCCCCGTCCAGACCGCGGATCGGCTTGATGGCTCCCCACTGGCGGCAGGAGGGGCACTGCCAGAACAGGGAGTGGGTGGCAAACCCGCACTGCCGGCACTTGTGGGTGGATTTGATCTTGATCTGCTCGTCGACCAGCGCCTTGAGCATGGTCAGGCTCTCCTTGGCCTGCCCCTCTTCGGCACCACGCAACTGCAGCGCCATCAGGTGCTGGAAGCCGCGCAGCGACGGCGTGCGCCGCAGCTGGCGCAGCACCAGCTCGGAGGCTGCCTCGCGCCCGTTGTGGCGCTCTACATAATCGGCCAGCCGCAAGGTGACCGGGAAGCCGGCCCTCGCCTCCTGGGCCTGGCCGAGCAGCTCGGGGATACGCGCCTCCTCGCCGCACAGCTCCAGGCTCTCGCACAGGGGTTCCAGCACTTCGCTCGCGAAATCGATGTCCTGGGTAAGCACTCGCTCAAACTCGCGAGCCGCCTGGCGCGGATCGCCCTCCCCCTTGGCCAGCCAGCCGAGGCCGAGCGAGGCACGTACACAGTTGCCATCGGCGGTCAGGGCCTTGCGAAAACGCAGCTGGGCCTGCTTGCGATTCTCTTCGCGCAGGGCCATGTCGGCCAGCTCGCACTGGTAATGGGCGATGGTGGGAGCCAGCTTCTTGCCCTGGAATTTTTGCAACCGCTCACTCACCGCAATCGCTTTCTCCCAATCACGCAACTGCTGATATATAAGCTGCAACTGGGCCAGCGCGGTCTCCTCATACTCCCCGTCCTCGGTGAGCTCGAGCCACAGCTTCTCGGCCCGATCGAGCAGGCCGGCGGCGAGGAAGTCCCGCGCCAGCTCCTGCAAGGCAAGCTGACGCTGCTCCATGGTGAGCTGGCGGGTGATGAGGTTCTGGTGGATCTTGATGGCCCGGTCTACCTCGCCACGCTGGCGAAACAGGTTGCCGAGGGAGAGGTGGGTTTCGATGGTCTCGCTGTCCACTTCCAGCAGCTGGATGAAGAGATCCACCGCCTTGTCGGATTCGTCGGACAGCAAATAATTGAGACCCGCCACGTACTGGCGGGAAAACTGGTTACTCTGTTTCTGGGTGTCCTGGCGAACACTCCTGCGCCCCATATACCAGCCGTAGCCGGCGGCAATGGGCAACAGCAGGAAAAGCAGTTCAAGCATCGAGGGACATTATTCCTTGGCAGCCGTTCGGGCCAGCTCCAATTCACGGGATTGACGGCGCATGGTGCGATTGAGGGTGCGGTTTTGCATCTTGAGGCGCAAGAACAGCAGACCGAAGACCAGCCAGCCCAGCAGGAAGCCACCACCAAAGAAGAATCCCAGCAACATGGAGAGCGAGAACTCCCCTTGGGCAATCAGATAATTGAACTGCACCAGCTGGCCATTTTGCGAACCGATGGCCAGCGTCAGGATAAACACCAGCACCAGTGGAATGAGGGCCAAGATACGCTTCATAGGAGCTCCCTGTCAGTAGCTAATGAGAGGCTGATTATCCTTAAAATCACCGGCAGACTCTAGAGCGAATGGGAAAAGACTTGGCAAAACCGGACAATTGCCACAATAGAAACCGTAAAAACAAAAAAGGCATACCCAGGTATGCCATTTTCTGCATTATTCGATGATGTTCACGCGCTCGCGTAACTCTTTGCCGGGCTTGAAATGCGGAACATATTTCCCGGTCAATTCAACCTTGTCCCCGGTCTTGGGGTTGCGGCCCACACGGGGTGCACGATAGTGCAGTGAAAAACTTCCAAATCCGCGGATTTCAATCCGGTCGCCGTTTTGCAAAGTCGACGCCATTTGCTCAAGGATCTCCTTGATGGCGGCTTCGACATCTTTGGCCGGCATATGCATGCGGCTGGCAGCCAATTGTTCGATGAGATCTGATTTGGTCATAACGTTAAATCTCCTTCCCCGATCACATGCAATATTCATTACGCCAAGATAAAAAAGGGCGGCGTGACACGCCGCCCTTTTCTTGCATCAAGGATTATTCACCCTTGGCGGCTTTGAACGCTTCAGCCATGGCATTGCTGAACACAACTTCTTCTTGTTGGTTCAGGTTGTCGATGGCAACACGCTCGTCAGCCTCGTCCTTGGCGCGGACAGACAGGCTCACGGTGCGGTTCTTGCGATCAACGCCCATGAATTTAGCTTCAACTTCGTCACCAACAGACAGCACCAGAGTGGCGTCTTCTACGCGGTCACGAGCAGCGTCGGAGGCACGCAGGTAGCCTTCTACGCCGTCAGCCAGTTCGATCACGGCACCCTTGGCATCAACCTCGGTAACCTTACCCTTCACAATAGCACCTTTCTTGTTGTCAGACAGGTACTTATTGAACGGGTCTTCTTCGATCTGCTTGACGCCCAGAGAAATGCGCTCACGCTCCGGGTCAACTTGCAGAACAACGGCTTCGATTTCGTCGCCTTTCTTGAATTCACGAACTGCTTCTTCACCCTGGTTGTTCCAGGAGATGTCAGACAGGTGAACCAGGCCGTCGATACCGCCGTCCAGACCGATGAAGATACCGAAGTCAGTGATGGACTTGATCTTGCCGGAAACACGGTCGCCCTTGGCGTGAGTTTCGGCAAACAGCTGCCACGGGTTGGATTTGCACTGCTTCAGACCCAGGGAGATACGACGACGCTCTTCGTCGATGTCCAGAACCATCACGTCAACCACGTCGCCAACGTTAACAACCTTGGACGGGTGGATGTTCTTGTTGGTCCAATCCATCTCGGATACGTGTACCAGGCCTTCAACGCCTTCTTCGATTTCAACGAAGCAGCCGTAGTCGGTCAGGTTGGTCACGCGGCCAGACAGACGGGTGGTCTCCGGGTAACGCTTGGCGATAGCAACCCAGGGATCTTCGCCCAGCTGCTTCAGACCCAGGGATACACGGGTACGCTCGCGGTCGAACTTCAGAACCTTGACTGCGATCTCGTCGCCAACGTTGACGATTTCGGAAGGATGCTTAACGCGCTTCCACGCCATGTCGGTGATGTGCAGCAGGCCGTCAACACCGCCCAGATCTACGAATGCACCGTAGTCGGTCAGGTTCTTGACGATACCCTTAACTTCTTGACCTTCTTGCAGGTTAGCCAGCAGGCTTTCGCGCTCGGAGGTGTTCTCGGTCTCGATCACGGCACGACGGGAAACAACAACGTTGTTGCGCTTCTGGTCCAGCTTGATGACTTTGAACTCGAGTTCTTTGTTTTCCAGGTGAGCGGTGTCACGGATCGGACGCACGTCAACCAGAGAACCCGGCAGGAAGGCACGGATGCCGTTCAGTTCAACGGTGAAACCACCCTTGACCTTGCCGTTGATGATACCGATAACGGTAGCTTGCTCTTCGTAAGCTTTTTCAAGCTGCAGCCAGGCTTCGTGGCGCTTGGCTTTTTCGCGGGACAGCTTGGTTTCGCCGAAACCATCTTCGATAGAGTCCAGAGCCACGTCAACGGAGTCGCCTACGTTGATTTCCAGCTCGCCCATGGCGTTCTTGAATTCTTCAGCCGGGATAGCGGACTCAGATTTCAGACCGGCGTCAACCAGTACGAAACCATTTTCGATAGCAACGACAGTACCCTTGACGATGGAACCTTGACGGGTTTCAACGGCATTCAGGGACTCTTCAAAGAGTTGAGCAAAAGATTCGATCATTGTTTATGTCACAAATGAAACATCCACTTGTCATCCAGCACAAGCGGGGTTGTTTTAAATAATCTGCGCCATCCATGGTGCAGACGACCGGATGTCAGCTTGCGCTGGCATCGCCGAGTTGTTGCTCCGCATAGGCGAGCACCGTTGCCAGCACTTCGTCTATGGACATGGCGGTTGAATCCACCACGAGAGCATCTTCTGCCGGTTTCAGGGGGGCAACGGCACGATTTCTGTCGCGATCGTCACGCTCCCGAATCTCGGTTAAAAGACGCTCAAAGTTAACATCAAAGCCCTTATCTTGCAACTGCTTATAGCGGCGAGCCGCCCGTTCTTCGGCGCTGGCGTCGAGGAAAATCTTCACTTCCGCCTCGGGGAAAACCACGGTGCCCATGTCGCGACCGTCGGCGATGAGGCCAGGGGCCTGGCGAAAAGCGCGCTGACGGCGCAGCAGAGCTTCGCGCACCCGCGGGAAGGCGGCAATCTTGCTCGCGGCATTGCCCACTTCCTCGGTACGAATGGTACGGGAAACATCCTCCCCTTCCAGCACGACCTTCACCTGCTCGGCATCGACCTGAAACTGCACGTCCAGATTGGCGGCCAGGGGAACCAGCGCGGCTTCTGAATCGAGCTCGACATCGTGATGCAAGGCCGCCAGGGCCAGCACCCGGTAGATGGCGCCGGAGTCGAGCAGGTGCCAACCCAGTTTTTCAGCCAGCAACTGGCACAGGGTGCCCTTGCCGGCACCACTTGGGCCATCAATTGTCATCACGGGGGCCATCTGCGGCATAACGTCTCTCCTGCACACTTGTTGCACACATCCCGGGAGGGATGGGGTAATGGGCGCCGATTATACCCAAATGTGCCGAGCCTGGCAGTCGCCAGCACACACAATTGCGCAAAACCGGTCGCAACTGTCCTCTTTGTGTACAACGGGGCAAGCCATTAAACAGTGCAAGGTTTTGTTCTTATGGTTGTTCCGGACAAGGCGCGCTAAACTGGCCGCCCTTTTTTAAGCAGCTGTAGTAAGGAGCAACCTATGAGCAGCGTTACCCTCGTGGCCAAATCCAAGTTGCCAACCCCCTGGGGCACCTTCACGCTGGTCGGTTTTCAGGAAACCGGCACCGGCAAGGATCACGCCGCGCTGGTGATGGGCGATATCACGGGTGATGAGCCGGTGCTGGGCCGAATTCACTCCGAATGCCTGACCGGCGATGCCCTGTTCAGTCTGCGTTGCGACTGCGGCTTCCAGCTGCAGGCCGCACTGGAAAACATCGCCAAGGCGGGCCGTGGCGTCTTGCTGTACGTGCGTCAGGAAGGACGCGGTATCGGCCTGCTCAACAAGATCCGGGCCTATCATCTGCAGGATCAGGGCGCCGACACCGTTGAAGCCAACGTGGCGCTCGGCTTTGCCGCCGACATGCGCGACTACACCATCTGCGCCGACATGCTCAAGCAGCTGGAGGTGAAATCCCTCAAGCTGATGACCAACAACCCGCGCAAGATGAAGGCGATGGAATCCTTCGGCATTCCGGTGGCTGAGCGGGTTCCCCTGCAGGAAGGGCGCAATCCCCACAACGAGTTCTACCTCTCGACCAAGGCCAGCAAGCTGGATCACATGTTCAAGAAGTGATCCCGCCTCGCCGCTCGTTGCCATGAAAAACGCCTCCCATCGGGAGGCGTTTTTTGTTGCTCTCGTATCGCCGCGGCGCTAGCGGATGGGCAGCTCGATATCGGCAAACATGGCATCCACGTCGTCGCTGGAGCGCAGGGCAATGGCCCGCTCCACCACGTCCCGGGTCAGATGGGGGGCAAAGCGGGTCATGAAGTCATACATGTAGGTGCGCAGGAAGGAGCCCTTGCGAAAGCCGATCTTGGTGGTGCTGTGGGCAAACAGGTGGCTGGCATCGAGAGCCACCAGATCGGTATCGACCTGGGGATCCAGCGCCATGGTCGCCATCACGCCGATCCCCACCCCCAGCCGGACATAGGTCTTGATCACGTCCGCATCGGTGGCGGTGAAGACGATGTTGGGCTCGAAACCGGCCCGGTTGAAGGCGGTATCGAGTTCGGAGCGGCCGGTAAAGCCGAACACATAGGTCACCAGCGGGAAGCGGGCGATGTCGGCGATGGAGAGCTTGCCGACCTGGGTCAACGGGTGGCCCTTGGGGACGATCACGCTGCGGTTCCAGTGATAGCAAGGCAGCATGATGAGATCTTCGTACAGGTGCAGCGCCTCGGTGGCGATGGCAAAGTCCGCCTGTCCCTTGACCACGGCTTCGCTGATCTGGGTCGGCGTGCCCTGGTGCATGTGCAGGGAGACCTTGGGAAAGCGCTTGATGAAGCCTTTTATCACGTCAGGCAGTGCATAACGGGCCTGGGTGTGGGTCGTCGCGATATGGAGCGTGCCCTGTTCGGGGTGAGTGTGCTGACTCGCCACCGACTTGATGCTCTCCACCTTGCCCAGGATCTCATTGGCAATCTTGATCACGTCCCGTCCAGCCGGGGTGATCTGGGTCAGGTGTTTGCCGCTACGCTCGAAAATCTGGATCCCCAGCTCATCTTCCAGCATGCGCACCTGCTTGCTGATCCCTGGCTGAGAGGTGTAGAGACTCTCTGCCGTTGCCGACACGTTCAGTCTGTGGTTGGCAACCTCAACGATATAACGCAATTGTTGGAGTTTCATGATGTTAGGCTCTAAAGGCGACTTGAACTAATACTAACAAACTTTTGCCTGATAGCCTTTCCTTCTTGGCCATTTATGGCTGTGCCTGCGCCAGCAGAAAATCCCGCAAAGCCCGGTTGGCCATGGAGAGCGGATCCCCCCGCCGCCACGCCACGCAGAGATCGAGAAAGATCGGGGGCGCGAACGGGATCCCGGTCAGGGCCGGCTCTTCGTCCAGCGCCATCCGCAAGAAGGTGGTCACCGCAAAACCCTGCTTTACCACCGCCTTGAGCAGCGGGATGAGATTGCTCTCAAAGGCGATGTCGGGCTCGCAGCCCAGTCCCTGAGCCAGCGCTTCCATGTGCTCGCGGTGATAGAAACCGCGGCGAAACATCGCCAGCTCCTGACTGAAAAACTCGCTCAGCGACACACTCCTGGCCTGACGCAGCGGATGCTCCTCCCCCACCACCACCAGCATCTCTTCACGCAGCAGCTGGGCCCCTTCCAGCGCCGGCGGCAGATCGCTGGTGATGAGGATGGCGAGATCCAGCGAACCGTCCACCATCCGGCTCAACAGCTCGCGGGTACCCGCCTCCTCCACCCGGATCTTGAGGCCGGGGTAGCGGTGCTTGAAGGCCATCAGGATCGGCGGGAAGTAATAGGAGCCCATCATGTAGGGGATGCCGATGCGCACTTCTCCGCGCTCCAGTCCCTTGAGTTCGGCCATCTCGGCCTCGGCCTGGTGCATCTGGCGCAGCAGGCGCTCGGCATGGCGGCAGAGCACCTCCCCTTCCGGGGTGAGCCGCACGTTGCGATCCTGGCGGTCGAACAGGCGCAGATCGAGCTGTTGCTCCAGCTTGGCGATGGCCATGCTGATGGCGGGCTGCGCCACGTGCAACCCGTTGGCCGCCTTGGTAAAGGAGCCGGCATCCCGCACCGCCAGCAGATAGGTGAGCTGTTTGAGGTCCATATCAATTTGGTTTATCAGATGGATAACTTAAATATATTATATTTATGTTCTGGCGCGCACTAACCTGCAACAAAGCTGTCAGGAAAATTGCATATGATCGAAGTCGGTAGTCGTGAATGGATCCGCGCCACCCTGGCCCTCAGCCTGGGCTCCTTCCTGGTGTTTCTCAATCTCTATCAGACCCACCCCCTGCTGCCGCTGCTGGCCGAGGTGTTTTCCGTCAGCTCGCTGTCGGCCGGCTGGGCTCTGGCTGGCTGCACCGCTGGGCTCGCTGTCTCGCTGCTCGTCTGCGCCCGGCTGGCGGATCGCTTCGGTCGGCGCCGGATCATGTTGTGGAGCCTGGCCGGTGCCATCCTGATCTCCCTGCTCATCAGCCTGGTCAGCCAGTTTGAACAGCTGTTGCTGTTGCGGATCCTGCAGGGTGTGCTGCTGGCAGGGCTGCCCGCCACCGCCATCGCCTACATGGGGGAAGAGTTCAGCAAGCGGGCCCTGCTCTCCGCCGTCGGCGTCTACATCGCCGCCAACTCGCTGGGGGGCATCGCCGGTCGGGTGGTCGGCGGTCTGCTGGCCGGCTGGTTTGGCGACTGGCAGCACACCTTTCTCGGCATCGGCCTCATCAGCCTGGCGCTGCTGCCCCTCGTCATCTGGCTGCTGCCGGCCCAGACCCGCTTCGTGCCCGTCATCGCCAAGCCGGGCCAGTTTCGCCAGGCCATCACCAGCCACCTCGGCAATCCGCTGCTGGTGGGGGCCTACCTCATCGGCGGCCTCAACTTCATGGTGTTTCTGAACCAATTCAGCTACCTCACCTTCCTGCTGGCCAGCCCCCCCTTCTCCTTGCCGACCCAGTGGCTCGGCATGTTGTTTCTGACCTATCTGTCGGGGACGGTGGCCTCCTCCCTCAGCGGGCGCTGCGCCCATCGCTGGGGGGCACAGCGTCTGCTGCTGGTCGGCATAGCCCTGATGGCGCTCGGCAGCGCCCTGCTGCTGTGCGGCTCGCTCGGCGCCATCCTCTCAGGCCTGCTCATCTCGAGTTTCGGCTTTTTCCTTGCCCACGCCTGCGCCAGCGCCTGGGTCGGCCAGCACGTGGAACACAACCGGGCGCTCGCCTCATCGCTCTATCTGGTGGGTTACTATCTGGGGGCCAGTCTGGGTGGACTTTATCTTCACCCCTTCTGGGAGCAGGGAGGACTCGGGGGATTGGTGCTCGGCATCGAGCTGGTACTGGTCATCACGGCGGGATTGAGCCTCTGGCTCGGTCACTTGAAGGGACGCCCCGCCCGCCCCCGCATCTGCCATCCTTGATGCTATCTCGGCTATGAAACGGGGCCGGTCAAGCGGCCCCGTTTCATCAAGCCTGGTCGTAGTAGCCGGCAGGCACCGGCACCACGGCGCCGCTCGCCACCTCTTCCTCGATCACCTCGGCCAAGGTGCGCAGATGGAATTTGATCTGCCCAGAGGCCAGCATCACCGCCACATCGGGATTGCGTTCATCATTCAGGTTGCCGGTCTTGAAGGCCACCTCGGGATGGGCCGTCAGCAAGGCGTCCAGCGAAGGCACCACCAGCTCGATATGTTCCAGCCCGGCCTGATGGCTGCGATCGGGTTTCGGCGCCGCCAGCTCGATGCAGGGCACGCTGCCGTGGGCATGGGGCACTGGTTGATGCAGGCGGTAGGTGGCGATGGGCCGTCCGCCGATCATCCCCTCCACCAGCAGGTCGCCATGGGTTGCCAGCAGCCCCTTCAGGGTCAGGTACTCCACCAGTGTGGCAGCCCGATAGCAGAGGTGGTCGACCTCGATGGCGGCGGGATGGATGGCAAGTGCGTCCAGCTCGGTCAACAGCTGGCAAACAAATGGGGCCATCGGCCCCAGTGTGGTATCGAGTGGATGTGACATGATCACCATTTCTTCTTGGGTTGGAACAAGACGTCCAGTTCGTCCGCCTCTTTGTCCTTGATGTTTTGCAGCTCTTTTTCGCTGTGCTCCTGCAGATGGGCGTCGAGTCCGGCCAGCCCCTGCCGCATGTCCTCTTCCCGCGCCATCAGGTAGGGATCTTTATCCGCGACGCTGGCCAGGGCGGAGAGCCCCTTGGTGTAGAGCTGGCGGCAGGTGCCGTATTGCCCCTGGATCTGGGCATCCATGGCCCGCTTCACCAGGTTGGCGATGTTGACCTTGAGCTGCATCAGCTCGAGGCGGCGATCCTCCTGGGCAAAGCCCTGCGGATCTATCTTGCCCTTGTTGTGCTCGACCCGCAGCACGGCCCGCATCTTCTTGACCAGCTGCAACATCTGGATGGCCTGACGATCCGATTCGGGGGTCTTGAAATGCCCCTCATCCTGGCTGCTGTAGTTCTCCTGCACGTTCTTGATCTGGGTCTGCACGTCGACAATGCGCTGCTTGATCTGGGCATTGGGCATCACCAGGGCGATGGCGCGATAGGCATCGAGGATCCTGTGCTGCAACAGCAGCACTATGTTCTTGGAGAAGGGCACCAGGTTGACGTTGAGCAGCATCTCTTCGGTTTCATCAACCACCGACTTGTAGCGGGCGATGGCGTGACGCTTGTCGGCCTCAGCCTTCTGCTTATATTGCTGCATCACGTTATAGGCGATGACCAGAAACAGGAGTGCGCCAATAGACAGCAATACCAAGGTTAAAATCATAGGAAGTCCAAACTCCTGTCCCAATTCAATTGCGTGATCCTACAACAGCTTACCTAGTTAAGGTAGTCCGCACCGCAAGGCTTGCCCCCGATTTGTGCCGCAAGGTGGGCACAAACACGGGGGAAAACCGGGATCACGCGGCGCTGGCGACACCGCCATTACTCCTTAGTATCGCCCATCGGGCTCATTACTTGAGGCTAAAGCCCCGGGATCGCAGGAAATCCTGCATGAAGGGCCGCGCCTCCTTGCCAAGAATGCCCCGGATCTGGCCGCTCCAGCTCTGCTGCTTGTTGTTGCTGCTGCGGGACTGGTAATACGCCTCGATCTGCCGGTCATAGCTGGCAAGCAGCTCCCGATCCAGTTCGGTCTGATAACGGTTTTCATGCACCACCAGAACGCGGGGCAAACGGGGTTTCTGTTCGGGTGCCTGGGCGGGATGGCCGAGACAGAGGCCGAACAGCGGGATCACCTGATGCGGCAGACCCACCGCCTCGCTCACCGCAGCCGGGTTGTTGCGGATCCCGCCGATGTAGACACCGCCAAGCCCCATGGATTGGGCTGCCAGCAGGGCATTCTGGGCCATCAGGGCACCATCGATGGCGCCGATCAGCAACTGCTCGACAAAGCCGGTCTGGGCATCCGGTACCACCTCGCAGTGGCGATGATAATCGGCACAAAAGAGCAGGAACTCGGCCGCCTGGGCCACATAGGCTTGATGCCCCGCCAGTTCGGCAAGCTGGCTGCGCAGGGCCTTGTCGGTCACCCGGATGATGCTGTTGGCCTGCAGAAAGCTGGAGCTGGAGGCGGCCTGGGCCGCACTCAGGATCTGGTCGAGCTGGGCCTCGCTGATGGGGTCGGCGGTGAATTGACGAATGGAGCGATGGGCAAGAATAAGGTCGAGAGTCGGGTTCATGTTGCCTCCATATGAAGAAGCCCACACTCTACCCAAAAACAGCGGGGGGCCCAAGGCCCCCCGCGCTCGCGTCACAGCACGACCGGCTAACCGGCCAGCGGATAGTTGCCCGCCTTGCAGCTGACCACGAAGCCGCTCTCTTCCACCTGCGCCACCGACATCGGCTTGCTGAACAAAAAACCCTGAAACACGTGGCAGCCCTGGGTGCGCAGGGCGGCCAGTTCGTGTTCGTCCTCCACCCCTTCGGCCATGATGCCAAGGCCCAGGCTGGTGGCCATGGCGACGGTGGCCCGGATCACCGGCAGGTTGAGCCCCACCACGAAGGAGCGATCCAGTTTGATGGTGTCGATGGGCAGCCGGTTGAGATAGGCCAGCGACGAGTAGCCGGTGCCGAAGTCATCGATGGCAATCTTGATCCCTTGCTCGCTCAGGCCATCGAGGATCTCGATGCACCCCTTCATGTCCAGCATCAATACCGTCTCGGTCAGCTCCAGCGTGAGCAGGCCGGCATCCACGCCAAACTCCTTGAGCTGCTGGGCCACCAGCTCCGGCAGGGAGGACGAGAGCTGAAAGCCGGAGAGATTGACCGACACCGGCACGCTCACCCGCCACTCCTTCTGCCAGTGTGCCATCTGGGCCAGTGCCGTCGACAACACCCAGCCACCTATCTCGCGAATGAGCCCCATCTCTTCCGCCAGCGGGATGAATTCCACCGGCGAGACATGGCCCAATACGGGATTATGCCAGCGCAGCAGCGCCTCGTACCCGAGCAACCTGCCTTTTGCCACATCCACCTGGGGCTGGTAGCAGAGGCTGAGCTCCCCCCGCCCGATGGCCTTGGCCAGGAATTGTTTCAGGGTCAGCTTGCGATGCAGGGTCTGCTGCATGCTGGGGGTGAAGCGCTGCCAGCGCAGCCGCCCCATCTGCTTGGCCTGGTACATGGCCATGTCGGCGCGGGTGATGAGATTGTCGCCGTCGTCCGCATCATCCGGATAGATGGCGATGCCGATGCTGCCGCCGATGGTCACCTCGGGCACCCCGCTCAGCTGCAACGGCTTGGTCATCTGGGAGAGCATGAGGTCGGCCACCTCCTGCGCCCGATCGCTGGAGTGGCTGAGCGGCACCAGCGCGGTAAATTCGTCGCCACCGAGCCGGGCCAGCTCCACATCGCGCGGACAGATCTGCTTGAGCCGGCCGGCGACGCGCTCCAGCAGCCGGTCACCGGCCTTGTGGCCGTAGTTGTCGTTGACCAGCTTGAAGTTGTCCAGGTCCATGAACACCAGGGCGAAACGCCCGCCCAGCCCGCAATAGGCTTCCAGCGATTTCATCAAGCCATAGCGATTGAGCAGCCCGGTCAGCGAGTCGTGCCAGGCCAGGTGGCGATGCTCCAGCTCCTCCAGCTTACGGTCGGTGATGTCACGCATGGTGAGCAGGATCTGGGCCCCCTGCTGGATGTGACGAAACTGGTACTGAAACCAGCGCATCCCCTTGAGGGTGCGGCACTCCCCCTCGGCCACCACTTCATCGAGCCGGGAGAGCTTCTGGTAGAAAGCGTCGTCATTGCCGGAGAAGAGCTGGGAGAGGTGATGTACCTCATCACCGAAGCACATCTCGAAGTGGTGATTGCCGCTCTCGAGCCGCCCCAGGTTGTCAAACAGGCAGGCCAAGGTATCGCCGGTGGCGAGGGAGGACTCCTGATAGAGGGTGTCGGCATCGATGACCGCCTCGGTCATCATCATCAGCCGCCCCGCCAGCTGGATGCCGGAGAGGCGCAAATAAACCTGTTTCTTGACCCCCTTTGGGGAGAGGGTCCACCACTCGCTGTAGCTGCGCCCCTGCTGAAAGTCCCCGAGGTAGCGCTGCAACAGCAGATCGATGGCCTGTGCCATGTCGGCCGAGAAATCACGCGACTGCAGTTCGTCCAGCGAGCTGGCTTCCCACACGTTCAAGGCGGCGCGATTGGCCCAATAGATATGGTGATGCCGGATGTCATACACCCAGATTGGGGTATGCAACACATCCATCCCGTTCAATAACCGTTCGTCTAGCGTATTCATCTAATATGGTGATTCATGGTATGTGATCACTGGGAAACCCAGCGGCGGAGAGCCCTCCCGGGCAACCGATGCTGGTACAAAATCGGATCCAGCCCATAATGGAAACAAGCATGCGCAAGGGGCTGACTTCATATGAAAACGCTACATGTGAAACCCATGGTCAGGAAAAACGGACTCACGTTGGTATTGTTGGGCATCATAGTAAGCATTGCTATGATTTTTATACTTTTTTTACTCGGTGAACAACCACTAATCCCCCCAGTCTCCGGCCTGTTGGCGGGTCTGATGATGATCTTTATCGGCTCATTGAAGCTGGTCGAGCCCCATTTCAGCCTGTCGCTCTGTCACGATTGTCTGCAATATCACCACAAATACGGCGGTTGGATCCTGAAATGGAGAAATATTCAGCGAATCGACCAGCCACGCATTCATCTGGGCTGGGATCTGGTCCCCCTGCCCTACATAGGTTTGAAGATCAAAGATTACGACGATTTTTTGACATTGATCACACCCAGATTGGCAGTGCGCCTGCTGACCGAGCAGCGTGGCGTCCTGTTGCAGGCACTGCGCAGTGAGCAACCCGAATGCATCGGCGGGGGCTGCGGCGACCCCTTTCAGGGGGAAGGCTTGCTGGAGGAGAGTCACTTTCGCTCCCCCTCCGGTCAACGCTATGAGGGGGTGATCGCCATGCTGGCCAACCGCATGACCCGGCTGCGTGATCTGCTCGGCTACGATCTGCTGGTGCCGGACAACAGCCTGGACCGGGATCCGGCCGAATTTGTCCGACTTTTGCACCAGTATCAGCGGGAGTCGAATCTAATCCAGATCAATTAAACGCCGGATTGAGCTTGCCAAGGCTGGCCGCACTTCTTAAGGTCACTGCCTTGTTACACCCAGAACACCGCTTATGAAGTACATCGAAGAGTTCTATCTGTTCGTCAAGGTGGTACAAGAGGGAGGCTTCTCCCACGCGGCCGCTGCACTGGGCATGCCCACCGGCACCATCAGTCGACGTATTTCTCAGCTGGAAGAGCAGCTCGGCTGCTCCTTGCTACACAGATCCACCCGCAAACTCCGCCTGACCGATGAAGGACTGCGCTACTACGAGCGCCTGTGCACCCCGCTCGGTGAAATCGAGCAGGCCACCGGCGAGATCCAGGGCAAAGAGGCCGACCTCAACGGCGTAATTCGCCTGGCAGCCCCCATCGCCCTCTCCAACACCATCCTGGTCGACATGCTGGCGGACTTTGGTCTGCGCTACCCCGAGGTGCAGTTCGACATCACCCAGACCAACGATCATCAACACCTATTCGACAACGACCGGGATCTGGTGTTTTTCAACGGTGAGCTCCCCCAGTCCCTGCCCAATGCGCTCTGCCTAGGTCACATCGAATACGGCCTGTTTGCCTCCCCCCTCTATCTGGAGAAGATGGGCACCCCCTCCCATCCGGGCCAGCTGGAGGAGCATGCGCTCATCTACTGCTGGCCCCATCAGCACTGGCAACTGACCGACCGGGAGGAGCAGACGATGCAGATCAAGCGGGCCGCCAGGCTCACCGTCAACCAGACCCAGGCCGCCGTTCGCGCGGCCAGACGGCACCTGGGGATCGTCAACGCCCCGCTCCACTACGTGCACCCCTTCCTGCAGGATGAGCAGCTGGTCGCGGTGCTGCCCGACTGGAAAACCGGCAACCGCCCCTTCTACATGTTGCGTTGCCAACCTCAGTTTGCCCCGTTGCGTGTTAAGATGTTCGCTGATTTTGTTGAAAAATACTCAGCGCGCTACCGGAGCCTGCAGTGGGACAACCAATTTTCACCGGCGACCAGCCTGTCTCATTGCATCTGACCGTTGGCGGGCCACACTTATAGCAATCCTCGTTGACCAGGCCGGCCTAACACTATGAATGTATTGATATGTGATGACTCAGGATTCGCCCGTAAACAGCTGGCCCGCGCCCTCCCCGCAGACTGGGACGTGACGCTCCACTACGCCGCCAACGGGCTGGAAGGGATAGAGCAGGTCCTGATGGGGCATGGGGATCTGATCTTTCTGGATCTGACCATGCCGGAGATGGACGGCTACGGCGTACTGGAGACCCTCAAGCGCGAAGGGCTGCGCAACAAGGTGATCGTGGTCTCCGGCGACATCCAGCCGGAAGCCTATCAGCGGGTGATGGGACTGGGGGCGCTCGACTTCATCAAGAAACCGGCCGCCCCGGAGACTCTCAGCGCCCTGTTGAAGCAGCATGATCTGTGGCAGGCCAAGGGTAGCGCCGTACCGGAAGCCGCCAGCCCCGCAGCTCAGGCGATGGTCGATGCCGGCAGCGTCGATACCGGCATCAAGATCAGCCCCGAAGTACGCGATGCCTATCAGGAGCTCGCCAATGTCTCCATGGGTCAGGCCGCCGACCTGCTGGCCCGCCTGCTCAACGCCTTCGTGGTGCTGCCCATCCCCAACGTCAACGTGCTGGAGGTATCCGAACTGCACATGGCCCTCTCGGCCGCCGCCGACTCGGACACCCTCTCCGCCGTCTGCCAGGGCTTCATCGGCGCGGGCATCGCCGGCGAGGCGCTGATCCTGTTTCACGACTCCAGCTTCAAGGATCTGGCCCGGCTGATGAACCATCAGGGCACACTCGATCGCAACGCCGAGCTGGAGCTCTTGATGGACACCGCCAACGTGCTGATCGGCGCCTTCCTGCGCGGCTACGCCAGCCAGCTCGATACCCCCTTCAGTCAGGGTCACCCCGTGGTGCTCGGCCAGCACAGACCCATCAACGAGCTCATCAACACTAACAAGAGTCGCTGGCGCCGCACGCTGGCCATCGAGATCAACTACCGGGTCCAGGATTATGCGGTGCAGTGCGATCTGCTGCTGCTGTTTACCGAAGATTCCATCGCCACCATGAACAACAAAATCATGCACATGCTCTAGGAGTGACCATGGAAATCCGTGAATTTCATTGGCTGATGAACATAGTCCAGAACCTGGACGTGGGGCTGGTCGTGCTCGACAAGGAGTACAGGGTGCAGGTGTGGAACGGCTTCATGGAGAGCCACAGCGGCCGGCTGGCCGGTGAGGTGCGCGATGGCGTGCTGTTCGACCTCTTCCCCGACGTGGATCGCGCCTGGTTCGAACGCAAGGCCAACATGGTGTTCAAGCTCAACAACCGCGCCTTCAGCACCTGGGAGCAGAAACCCTATCTGCTGCGCTTCTCCAACTACCGCCCCATCACGGGCTCAGCGCCCCACATGTTCCAGAACCTGACCCTGGTGCCGCTGGCCGACTTCGGCGGTCAGGTAACCCACATCGCCGTGATGATCTACGACGCCACCGACGAGGCCATGCTGATGAGCGGCCAGCGCCAGGGATGAAGACTCTTCACTGCACAATGAAAACAGGGCGCCAAGGCGCCCTGTTTTGTTGTGAGGCGCTCAGCGGGCCCCGAGGTACTCGGTGAAGGCGTCGATCACCTCGTCGATGTCGTCATCGGTGATCTGCAGATGGATCACCAGCCGCATCTCGCCGTAACCGGAGAAGAGGATCCCCCGCTCCTTCATGAAGGCAAGCAGGGGACCGCTCTGCTCTTTTGCCAGCTGCAGGAAGACCATGTTGGTCTGCACCTGGGCCAGATCCAGGGTGATGCCGGGCAAGGCGGCCAACCCCTCGGCCAGACGTCTGGCCCGGCGGTGATCGTCCGCCAGGCGGGCGACGTGCTGTTCGAGGGCAAACAGACCGGCCTGGGCCAGGATCCCCGCCTGACGCATGCCGCCCCCCAGCATCTTGCGCAGCCGTCTGGCGCGGGCAATGAAGGCGCGAGAGCCCACCAGCAGCGATCCCACCGGTGCCCCCAGCCCCTTGGAGAGGCAGATGGAGATGCTGTCAAAGGGAGCGGCCAGTTCGTGTACACCGTGACCGCTCGCCACGGCGGCGTTGAACAGGCGCGCCCCGTCCAGATGCAGCTGTAGCCCGCGCTCGTCGACGAACTCGCGCATCGCCTGCAGGTAGTGAAGCGGCAGCACCTTGCCATTGTGGGTGTTTTCGAGGCAGACCAGCCGGGTCTGCACAAAATGGGCATCGTCAGGGGCAATGGCCGCGGCCACATCGGCCACCGCCAGCGAACCGTCAGCCTGCATGGGCACCGCCTGCAGTGCGACCGAGCCCAGCACGGCGCTCCCCTGAGCTTCATAACGATAGATGTGGGCCCCTTGGCCCACGATGGCCCCCTCCCCGCGCTGACAATGGCTCATCACCGCCAACAGGTTGGACATGGTGCCGGAGGGGACAAACAGCGCGGCCTCCTTGCCCAGCAGCTCGGCCCCGCGGGCCTCCAGTGCATTGACGCCGGGATCTTCCCCGTAGACATCATCCCCCACCTCGGCATGCAGCATGCTCTGGCGCATGGCATCCGTGGGCTGAGTGACCGTATCACTTCGTAAATCGATATAGCGCATGACATCCCTCCTGAAGCTGGAGCATGACGTTAGCCAGCCATGGCTGGCTTGGCAAGCGGACCGTTTCCGGAATGTGAAGCCGGTGACGGCTTACCAGGGCAGCGGCTGGCCCTGCAGGTCGAGGAAGCTGCCGGACTGGGCCGGCGACAACTGGTTGAGAAGATCAAGCAGACGCGGCGCCACAAGCGCCGGATCCTGCAGGGTCTCGGTTGCCAGCTCATGCAGGAAGGGCTGATTCATGGGGGTATCCATCAGCCCGGGATGGACGGTGATCACTCCGGCGGCGGGAAAGCGTTCGCGCCACTCGTGGGCCAGCGTTTTCGCCCCCATGTTGAGCGCCGCCTTGCTCATCCGGTAGCTGTAACGGCTGCCCGTCTCGTTGGCGCCGAGGCTGCCGGCCAGATCGGAGAGGGTGCAGAGCCAGAGCCGGGTGTCCGGCGTCATGCGCCGGCTCAGGCAGGCGGCCAGAGCCAGGTGCGGCCAGGCATTGGCCAGCAGGCTGTCGCACAGCCACCTGGGGTTGACCTCCTCCACCCGCCGCTCCGGCATGAAGTTGATGTCGTGCAGCAGACCTATGGTGTTGATCACCACGCTCGGCAACGCCGCCGTGTCATAGAGGGTGAACAGGGCATCGAAGGAGAGTGCGTCCACCTCCTGCAACGGGAAATAACAGGCGGGATCCACCCCTTTTGGCAGTTGCCGGCCAGCCAGCACCAGCTCCTCGCCGCGAGCGGACAACTCATGTGCCAGTGCCGTGCCCAAGCCGCCGCTGCCCAAGATCAGATAGCCCATCGCCCTCTCCCCGCTGCCCTCATCTGTTTAGAGGGTATCAGAATAATCCCTGTCCGTAGCCGGGCCATCCCCATCCGGGCTTATGTCTCATGCAGGTGCCTGCCAAATTCGCGGGCCCGCGCCAGATCGAGAAACCCGTCAGCCTGCTTGTGGCTGCGCAAGAACTGGTAATAGGCGAGCAGGATCACCTGTGCGTCTGCTTCCGGCAGCGACAATCCGGGCTTCTGCTCCTGCAACAGGCTGCCGGCCGCCTCCAGGGCTTCCCGATCCACCACCTCCGCCTGTCGATAGAGGTAGCCACAGCCGGTGGCGAGCCACTCCAGCGAGCAGTTGGCGGCCATGGCTATCTGGTTCGCCTTGCCAAGCCCGGGTTCAGCACCCTTCAGATATTTACGGATCAGAGCCTCGCTCAACCCCACCTTGCGGGCAAAAGCGCTGACGCTGCCCGTTCCGATCAAGCTCTGCAAGCGTTCGGCAAAACCGTCCATTCCCTCTCCCTCAGAACCAAAGTTCGAATTAACAAAAGCCGCATTATTGCCTTGCCAACCAGAAGAGACCAAGATGCGGGCAGCATCTTTTTACCCTTATGAGCCAAGGAGCCTCCATGTCTGTATCTCGCCTCCCCCTCCACCCCGAGGGCCCGACCTTCTCCCGTCTCATCATGGGCTACTGGCGCCTGATGGAGTGGCAACTCTCCCCGAGCGCCCTGCTGGATCTGATGAAGTACCACCTGGATCTGGGGGTCACCACCATCGATCACGCAGACATCTATGGCGGCTACCAGTGCGAGCAGGCCTTCGGCGAGGCGCTGCGCCTTGACCCCTCCCTGCGCAACCGGATGGAGATCGTCAGCAAGTGCGGCATCGCCCTCACCGCCAAGCCGGAGCACGCGCTGAATCACTACAACACCGGCAAGGCGCACATCATCGCCAGCGCCGAGGCCTCCCTGCAAAAGCTCGGCACCGATCACCTGGATCTGCTGCTGATCCACCGCCCGGATCCCCTGATGGATGCCGACGAGGTGGCCGATGCTTTCATCACCCTCAAGCAGGCGGGCAAGATCAAGCATGCCGGCGTCTCCAACTTCACAGCCCGTCAGTTCGAGCTGCTACAGTCACGCCTGCCCTTCCCGCTGGTGACCAACCAGCTGGAGATCTCGCCGCTCAATCAGAGCACCACCCTGGACGGCACCCTGGATCAATGCCAGCAGCTGCGCATCAAGCCGATGGCCTGGTCCTGCCTCGGGGGGGGACGCCTGTTCCAGGCCCCCGAATATGCCCCGCTGCGCGCCGAGCTCGAGCAGATCCGCCATGAGGTGGGCGCCGAGCAGATCGAGCAGGTGGTCTATGCCTGGGTCATGATGCTGCCAAGCCAGCCGCTGCCGCTGATAGGCTCCGGCAAGCGGGAGCGGATCGCCGCTGCCGTGGCCTCCCAGTCCATCGTCCTCAGCCGCCAGCAGTGGTTCCGCATCCGCAAGGCGGCGCTCGGTTACGACGTGCCCTGACGAACCGACCAGAGGCGCAAACAAAAACGGCATGGGGGAAACCCATGCCGTTTTGCGTTATCGAGGCTGCTCAGCGATGACGCTGGGGGCGACCACGTGGTGCATCTGTCTTCGGTTTGGCCTGGTTGACCGTAATGGTACGGCCACCAATCTCGGTGCCATGCAAACCGGCGATGGCTTTTTCGGCCTCGCCATTGACAGGCATTTCAATGAAGCCAAACCCCTTGGACTGACCGGTATCGCGATCGATGATGATATCGACCTTGTCTACCTGCCCAAATTGGCTGAACACGGTTTTCAGTTCGTCGGCCGTCATCCGGTACGACAGATTACCTACGTAAATCTTCATGCCATCCACTCTCGATTCAAGGTGCCTTCTCTATCCAATCACCAACACAAAGGTAAGGGCACACCCCCCATGCCGGACCTGCCGGGACGTCGTGTCCGGGCACTTCCCCGCTCCGTTCACTCAACTCATTGATCTGTTGGGCGAACAGAGCAGACAAGATCAATTCGAGTCACTGGCAGTATCTGAGCTTTGGCAAAGATTGTCGAGAAAATAGTCAGCTCATATGGGGAGCAGGGCGTCCAGCAGCCCCTGCAGCGTACGCCGGCCATGCCAGGCCCGCTTAAAGCCGAAACGGTAGATGCCGGGCGCTACGGCGTGGGTTCCCTCGCGGCCGAGCCCCATCAGCGCGGTGGCGGCAGCCAGTTGTTCTTCATCGAGCGCCAGATCCAGACTGAAGGCCAGCCACTGGCCATCGTGGCCCACCTTGCGATCCCGCTCGACCCCGACCAATGCCGCCCTGGGCAGCGCCAGCGCCTGATCGTTGCTGCCATTGAGCAGATAGAGGTGGGTCTCGTCCCAGGCCAGCTCCGCCAGCCGCCAGCGCTGCCAGCTGCGAGGCAGCACCATCATCAGCAGCACGATACCGCCGAACACCAGCCCGACCCAGGGCAGCAGCCCCATCTGTGGGTAACCCAGACCGATGGCGGCCAGCACGGTGAGCAGGCTCGCCAGCAGCAAAACCGCCATCACCGGATAGAAACGGCGGGCGGGGGGCATCAGCCAGACCAGCCCCGTTTTGTTCACCAGCTCACTGACCTTCATTCATCTCTCCTTATTCACAGACGCTTGGGCGCGCCATTTTTGTCGCGCATTGTGCGCGAGCCGCCCCGCAGGATGCAACCCGTGCCGCCAGCTGGATGACGGCTTCGCCGCACTCTTGATATGATTCCCTCCATCTGAGTCCATTTGCACGCTTGTCGGGAGTCTCATGCTTGCCACCACCCTGCTTTTCATGGCCAGTGCCTTTCTTGCCGAACCTCACCCCCGCCAGGCCGAGGCCATTGGCGGCTACGCCGCCGGCTGCCTCAAAAATGGAGTAGCGCTGCCGCTGAGCGGTCCCGGCTATCAGGTGATCCGCACCAAGCGACTGCGCTACTACGGCCACCCCGAGCTCATCGCCTACCTCACCACCCTGGCCAACCAGACCCGCATGGCCGGCATGCCGGATCTCTACATCGCCGATCTCGCCATGGCCCACGGCGGCCCGTTCACCTCCGGCCATCGCAGCCATCAGACCGGCCTCGATGCCGACATCTGGTTTCGCATGGCCAACCAGCCCATCTCCCGCTGGGAACAGGATGCCCCCAAGGAGTGGGCGCTGATCGACGAACCCAGCTACCGGGTGCTGCCCGGACGCTTCGGCCCCCAGCAGCTCAATCTGCTGCGCCTGGCGGCCAGCAAGCCCGAGGTGGCCCGCATCTTCATCAACCCGGTGCTCAAGGCCGAGGTATGCAAACGGGCGGCCGATGAGCCCTGGGTCGGCAAGCTGCGCCCCTGGGTCGGCCACTTCAGCCACTTTCATGTGCGCCTGCGCTGCCCAGCCGACAGCCCGGATTGCCAGCCCCAAGCCCCGATCCCGCCCGGCAACGGCTGCGGTGCCGAGCTGGCCTCCTGGCTCAAGGACAAACCACAACTGCCCAAGGTTTCGATGGCTTATCACAAACCCAGGCTGCCCGCCCGTTGTGGCGGTTGACCACAAGCTGCTATGGTGAGCCGTTATCTGTAAAAAATATCAATGGAGAACAACAAGATGGGCACTTCACTCTGGCAACGGGCAACCCGCGCCCTGTTGACCCTGACGCTGCTGCTGGGCCTGACCGGTTGCGGCATGAACAACATTCCCACCCTGGATGAGCAGGTCAAGGCGAGCTGGGGCCAGGTCGAGAACCAGTATCAGCGCCGTGCCGATCTGGTCCCCAATCTGGTGGCCACCGTCAAGGGCTACGCCAGCCACGAGCAGGAGACCCTCAAGGCGGTGACCGATGCCAGAGCCCGGGTCGGCAGCCTACAGGTGAGCGATCCTGCCCAGCTCAAGGAGTTTGAAGCGGCCCAGAACCAGCTCTCCGGCGCCCTCTCCCGCTTGATGGTGGTGGTCGAGCGCTATCCCGAGCTCAAGGCTGATCAGCAGTTCCTCACCCTGCAGGCCCAGCTGGAAGGCACCGAGAACCGCATCTCGGTGGCGCGGCGCGACTACATAGAGGCAGTGCGCCAGTTCAATACCGAGATCCGCACCTTCCCGGGCGTCATCTGGTCCAAGCTGCTCTACTCGGATCTGGAGGCCAAACCCACGTTCAGCGCCAAACCCGGTGCCGATGAGGCGCCCAAGGTCAGCTTCCAATGAACCGCGTGCTTCCCTGGTTGCTCTCCTGCCTGCTGCTGTGGACGGCGGCGGTGTCCGCCGCCCCCACCTTCCCCGCCCTGAGCGGACGGGTGGTGGACGAGGCCAACCTGATGTCCCGCAAGCAGGCCCACCAGCTCACCCAGCAGCTGGCGGCGTTCGAGAAGCGCAGTGGCATCCAGCTGGTGGTGGTCTCCATCGACACGCTGGCGGGTGACACCATCGAAGAGTACGGCTATCAGCTCGGCCGGCACTGGGGGATCGGCCAGAAAGGCAAGGACAACGGCGTACTGCTCTTGATCGCCCAGGATGAGCGCAAGGTGCGCATCGAGGTAGGCTACGGACTGGAAGGGGCCCTGCCCGACGCCATCGCCGCCAACATCATCCAGACCCGGATCCTGCCCGCGTTCAAGCGCGGCGACATGGTAGCCGGGGTGGTCGCTGGCAGCCAGGCCATCATGCAGGCGCTGGCGGGCGAGTACAAACCGGTAGACAACGCCAGCAAGGACAAGCTGGGCGGCCCCTGGCTGTTCATCCTGATGGTGATTGTGATGATCGTGCTGCACAACCTGCGTGGCGGTGGCGGCGGCGGTGGTCGAGGTGGCCGGCGTCGTGCAGCTTACCTCGCCGGTGGCTTCGGTGCCGGTCGCTCCGGCGGCGGCTTTGGTGGTGGCGGTGGTTTCAGCGGAGGGGGCGGCAGTTTTGGTGGCGGCGGCGCCTCCGGTGGTTGGTAACAGGGATTAAGAGACGACACATGATTTCGAAACAGTTCTTTCACACATTGCAGGCCAGGGTCAAACAGGCGGAGCAGGCAACCGATGCCGAGCTGGTGACCGTGCTGGCCCCCGCCAGCGACGGCTATCGCTACATCCCCACCCTGTGGGCGGCCCTGCTGGCCATGCTGACACCGCTGCTGGTGTTCGAGCTCGGCTTCTGGCTCGGCTGGTACGAGATCCTGCTGGTGCAGTGGTCGGTCTGGCTGGTACTGAGCATCCTGTTCCACTGGACCCCCATCAAGATGTACCTGATCCCGAAACAGGTGCGCCAGCACAGGGCCGCCCTGATGGCACGCCTGCAGTTTGTCGAGCAAGGGCTGCACCGCACCCGGGATCGGCTCGGGGTGCTGATCTTCGTCTCGGTGGCCGAGCACTACGTGGAGATCCTGGTGGATGACGGCATCGCCCAGCACATCGACAACGGTCAGTGGCAGGAGATCATCGATGACTTCACCCGCCGGGTGCGCAACAAGGAGGTGGAACAGGGTTTCCTCGAGTGCATCGAGCAGACCAGCGCCATTCTGACCGACGCCTTCCCCGCCACCCGGGACCAGAACGAGCTGCCGGACAGCCTGATCATCCTCGACAAGCCCTGAACAGGATTAAAAAACCGGCATTCTGTTCAAGGGATAGGCATTCGATAAAGATTATGAAAAATAAGGGGAAAAGTGGTTGACCCCGGCAGCCCTTTCCCCTAAATTACGCCCCGTTCCAGCGCAACGGCGCAACGAACGACGTGCTGGCTGAGCACGTTAAACAACAGACCAAAATTTGGTGAGGTGTCCGAGTGGCTGAAGGAGCACGCCTGGAAAGTGTGTATACGGCAACGTATCGAGGGTTCGAATCCCTCCCTCACCGCCAAATTTTAAAGAACCGACCTGATGGTCGGTTTTTTGCTTTGGGGAAGAATTATCAGCTCATGTCGAAGAGGGAGGGTGAGAACCCTCGCCGGGTTCGAGCAGAGCAGCTTGCTGCGATGAACGGCCGCAGGCCGCCCCGAAGGGGTGAGCCACGCAGTGGCGAATCATCCCTCCCTCACCGCCAAATCTTAAAAAACCGACCTGATGGTCGGTTTTTTGCTTTCAGACTCTGACGAAAGCGGCCCTCTCACCCAGCGTCGAGCAGGCCGGCAGCCACTCTCTATCCTCCAGGCAGTCCTGCTGGCTATGACCCGCCCCATGGCGCACCGCCCATTTGAACGGCCAACCTGATGGCTGATTGTGGCATTCCGCCGCCAGCTCGCCTCTGCAGCCAAGCGCCTCAAACGCAAGACCACAGTACCGCCAAATTCCCTCTGCTGGCAGCAACGTCCACCTTGGTGGCTCACCCCTTTCCATCCGGAAAACACCTCTCCCAGGCGGCAGCTGACGCTGACGCGCGTTATTGCTCACCGATTGGATATCATTTTGAAAAACTGATACTTAAGTAGCTACACTAGCCATTATCAATCTTCAGGGATGCGTAATAAATGAGCTTAATCGGCCTGGTTCTGGCATTGATCGCCATTCTGGGCGGCAACATGATCGAAGGCGGCCACCCCAGCGCCCTGCTCGATCTGCCCGCCTTCCTCATCGTGATCGGTGGTACTGTCGGCGCCGCTCTGACCCAGTTCCCCTTCTCCGTCGTCGGCAGCACCCTCAAGCGTTTCAAGTGGTTACTGACCCCTCTCAAACTCGACATGCAGGAGCAGGCCGAACTGCTGGAGAACCTGGCGGGCAACGCCAGGCGCAGCGGCATGCTGGCCCTGGAAGGGATGATCGACGACATCAAGGACCCCTTCCTGCAAAAGGGGGTGCAGATGATGGTCGACGGCTACGAGAAGACCAAGATCCACGAGGTGCTGGAGAACGAGATCGAGTTCGAGCAGGAAGATCTCGAGCAGACCGTCAAATTCTATGAGGCCATGGGGGGTTATTGCCCGACCATGGGGATCGTGGGGGCGGTATTTGGCCTCATTCACGCCATGGGGCTGCTGGATGCCCCGGACAAGCTGGGGGGCGCCATTGCGGTGGCCTTCATTGCCACCATCTACGGGGTTTCGGCCGCCAACCTCATCTTCCTGCCCTTCGGCAACCGCTACAAGGCCTTTGCCCACCAGATCCGCCACTACAAGGAGATGACCCTGACCGGCATCCTCTGCATCGTGGACGGCGAATCCCAACAACGTCTGCAAGTCACCCTCGAACCCTACTTAGGAGGCCATGGTGGCAAAAAAGAAAAAGGCTGAGGCGCCGGAGAACCACGAACGCTGGCTGGTCTCCTATGCCGACTTCATGACCCTGCTGTTCGCCCTGTTCGTGGTGCTCTACTCCTTCGCGATGGCCAAGCAGTCTGAAACCCGGGTACTGATACAGGGCTTTATCGAGTCGCTGGGTAAAATAGGCCTGATCTCTCCGCCTGCGGGTTCACCGGTCATGCAAGGGGGGACCGGCATTCTCGAGCCAGAATCCAAGACCACCCCGAGCAGCCCCGAGAAAGAGACGGTGCTGGAGAAGGATGCCCCCACGGCAGCTTCGGATCCCTTCAACGAGACCATAGGCGCCTCTGAGAAGCCGAGCGCGACGGAGTCCTGGCCTCACAAGACCCAGGAGCAGGAGTGGGTGCAGGTCACCAAGAAGAAGCTGGAGCAGCAGCTCAAGGCACAGATCGAATCCAAGGATCTGGAGGTAGAGCAGCTCGGCAGCCAGCTGGTGATCCGCATCGGTGAAAAGGCACTGTTCCCGGCCGATTCCGCCTTCCTGCAGCCCCAGTTCATTCCGCTGGTCAACAAGATCTCCGGTATTCTGGCGGATATCCCGGGCAAGGTGGTGGTCACAGGTCACACCGACAACACCCAGGCGCCGGTGGAACTGTATCGCAGCAACTGGGAGCTGTCGGTGTTGCGCTCGGCCTCCATTGTGCACACCCTGCTCACCAACCCAAAGCTCGATGCCTCCCGGGTCATCGCCCAAGGGGTGGCCGATGCCCAGCCCCGCTATCCCAACGACACCCCGGAACACCGGCAGGCCAACCGTCGGGTCGAGATCACCCTCTCCCAGGGCAAGGCCGCCGAAGAGTCCCTCCCCGTCCTCAAACCCTGATCCAGCAGACCCCGCCCGGCGGGGTCTCGCCATTTTCGATTAGTTTATTTTTCGAACTGCCCCACGATTTTTCCCCCATCACAAAAGCGAGTGAAAATGATTCTCAAATAGGAACATTGACCCCGCTTGCAAAATACGATTTTCCTCCCGCTGATTAATAATTAATCCCCTGAAATGACATGTAAATCAGTATCAAGGTGGCATAATACGTAACATCCTTGTTAAGTCTCGTGATTAATTTGGTTAGGGAAAACTCCTATGTTTGCTGATATTGCTGTCCAGCATTGGGCTTTTGCTGTCTATGTAGTTGGGGCCATCTGTATCTGCCTGATCATGATCGGCCTGGCAGCCCTGCTGGGAGGCCGCGCCTACGGCCGAGCCAAGAACAAGCCCTTCGAATCAGGCGTAGACTCCGTGGGCAATGCCCGTCTGCGCTTCTCCGCCAAGTTCTATCTGGTTGCCATGTTCTTCGTCATCTTCGACGTGGAAGCGCTCTATCTCTTTGCCTGGTCCGTCTCCGTTCGGGAGAGCGGCTGGGTCGGCTTCATCGAGGCCACCATCTTCATCTCCTTGCTGCTGGTAGGACTCATCTACCTGTGGCGCATCGGCGCCCTCGACTGGGCACCGAAAAAACGCGTCCTGACCGACAAGAAGCCAGACTGAATTACTGATTATCCCTTTGAGGTTGCACCATGAAGTACACCCTGACCCGGATTGACCCGGATGCGCCGGTTGAGCGCTACCCCCAGGAACAGCGCCAGACCGTCGAGGATCCCCTGGCTCAAGAGGCCTCACGCGGCATCATGATCGGGCGCCTCGAAGAGGTGCTGCAGGACACGGTCAACTGGGGCCGCAAGAACTCCCTCTGGCCCTACAACTTCGGCATCTCCTGCTGCTACGTAGAGATGTGTACCGCCTTCACCTCCCCTCACGACGTGGCCCGCTTCGGTGCCGAAGTCATTCGGGCCTCACCGCGCCAGGCCGATTTCATGGTGATCGCCGGCACCCCCTTCATCAAGATGGCCCCGGTCATCCAGCGCCTGTACGAACAGCTGCTCGAACCCAAGTGGGTCATCTCCATGGGGGCCTGCGCCAACTCGGGTGGCATGTATGACATCTACTCGGTCGTTCAGGGCGTCGACAAGTTCCTGCCGGTCGACGTCTACATTCCGGGCTGCCCGCCCCGTCCCGAGGCATTCCTGCAGGCCTTGATGTTGCTGCAGGACTCCATCGGCAAGGAGCGCCGTCCGCTCTCCTGGGTGGTGGGCGATCAGGGCATCTATCGCCCCCAGATGCCTGCCGAGAAGGACCGCAAGCGTGGCGAGCGGATCAACGTCACCAACCTGCGCACGCCGGATGAGATCTGACCATGAAACTGACTCGAGAATTTCCCAGCAACTACGCCATGGCCCAGTGGCAACCGAGTGATCACAAAGACGCTCAGGTAGTCGGCGAGCTGTTTGCCCATTTCGGTGCCGAACGCTTCACCATCCAGAATACCCGCACCGGCGTGCCGGTGGTCTGGCTCTCCCGCGAGCTGCTGCTGGACGTGATGGGGTTCCTTAAAAAGCTGCCCTCCCCGTTCGTGATGCTGTTTGACTTGAGCGCCACCGACGAGCGGATGCGCAGCCATCGTCACGACCTGCCCGACAGCGACTTCACCGTCTTCTATCACCTCATTTCCATCGATCGCAACGCCGACCTGATGTTGAAGGTGCCGCTCAAGGAGGGGGATCTGACGCTGCCCACCGTCAGCCGTCACTTCCCCAACGCCAACTGGTATGAACGGGAAGTGTGGGATCTGATGGGCATCAACTTCGACGGTCACCCGCACCTGACCCGCATCATGATGCCCAAGAGCTGGCAGGGTCACCCGTTGCGCAAGGATTATCCGGCGCGCGCCACCGAATTTGATCCCTTCATGCTCGATGCCGCCAAGCAGGACATGGAGCAGGGCAACCTGATGTTCAAGCCGGAAGAGTGGGGCATGAGCCGCGGCAACGAGAACGAGGACTACATGTTCTTGAACCTGGGCCCCAACCACCCCTCCGCCCACGGCGCCTTCCGCCTGGTACTGCAGCTCGATGGCGAGGAGATCCGCGACTGCGTGCCCGATATCGGCTATCACCACCGCGGTGCCGAGAAGATGGGCGAGCGCCAGTCCTGGCACAGCTACATCCCCTACACCGATCGGGTCGAGTACCTGGGGGGCGTGATGAATAACCTGCCCTACGTGCTGGCGGTCGAGAAGCTGGCCGGCATCAAGGTGCCACAGCGGGTCGACATGATCCGGGTGATGCTGGCTGAGCTGTTCCGCATCCAGAGTCATCTGCTGTTCATCGGTACCTATATCCAGGACGTGGGTGCCATGACCCCGGTCTTCTTCACCTTCACCGACCGGCAGCGGATTTACACCATCATCGAAGCCATCACCGGCGCCCGCATGCATCCGGCCTGGTTCCGCATCGGCGGCGTGGCCCACGATCTGCCCGTCGGCTGGCAGCGACTGGTGCAGGACAACCTGCTGAGCTGGCTGCCCAAGCGGCTGATGGACTATGAGAAGGCCGCCATGCGCAACAGCATACTGCGTGGCCGCACCATAGGCGTCGCCGCCTACACCACCGAACAGGCGCTGGCCTGGGGCACCACGGGTGGCGGTCTGCGCGCCACCGGCCTCAACTTCGACGTGCGCAAGTGGCGCCCCTACTCCGGCTACGATCAGTTCGAATTCGAGGTACCGGTCGGTGCCAACGGCGATGCCTACGATCGCGCCCTGGTGCGTATCGAGGAGATGCGCCAGAGCATGCGCATCATAGAGCAGTGCATGAAGAACATGCCGGAGGGGCCGTTCAAGGCGGATCACCCGCTCACCACGCCGCCGCCCAAAGAGCGCACCCTGCAGGACATCGAAACCCTGATCACTCACTTCCTGCAAGTGTCGTGGGGCCCGGTCATGCCGGCCGCCGAGTCCTTCCAGATGATCGAGGCGACCAAGGGGATCAACAGTTATTACCTGACCAGCGATGGCTCCACCATGAGCTACCGGACCCGGATCCGCACCCCGAGCTTTGCTCACCTGCAACAGATCCCCTCGGTGATCCGTGGCCAGATGGTGTCGGACCTCATCGTCTATCTGGGCAGTATCGATTTCGTTATGTCGGATGTGGACCGTTGAGTAACGGCTGTTACCAAGCGCCGTTACACGACAACAAGAACAAGCCACAAAAGGTTATGCCATGAGCCAGCAATGTCAGTGCCAACACAATCCGTCCCCGCAGGGACAGAGTTCATGCCAGGGCAAGGGGAACGATTTCATCCTGAGCCAGGCAGAACGCGATGCCATCGAGCATGAGAAACACCACTACGAAGATCCCCGTGCCGCCAGTATCGAAGCGCTCAAGATAGTGCAGCAGGCCCGCGGCTGGGTTCCTGACGGTGCCATCCACGCCATCGCCGCCGAGCTCGGTATCCCCGCCAGCGACGTGGAGGGGGTCGCCACCTTCTACAGCCAGATCTTCCGCCAGCCGGTCGGTCGCCACATCATCCGCGTCTGCGACAGCATGGTCTGCTACATCAACGGCCATGAGCAACTGTTGGCCGGCCTGAAAGAGGTGATGAACCTGGCACCCGGCCAGACCTCCGCCGACGGCCGCTTCACCCTGCTGCCAGTCTGCTGCCTCGGCAACTGCGACAAGGGGCCGGCTCTGATGATCGACGACGACACCTACGGTGGGCTCGACGCCGTCAGCCTGCTCAAGACCCTGGAGGCTTACCCATGACTCTGGCATCCCTTGGTACCGCCAATCGCATCGCCCGCGCCGCCGAGACCCATCCCCTCACCTGGCGGCTGCGCGACGACGGCCAGCCGGTCTGGCTGGATGAATACCAGAGCAAGCAGGGTTACGATGCGGCCCGCAAGGCGCTGGGCCAGATGAGCCCTGATGAAATCGTCGGCACCGTCAAGGATGCCGGCCTCAAGGGTCGCGGCGGCGCCGGCTTCTCCACCGGCGTGAAGTGGGGCCTGATGCCCAAAGACGAGAGCATGAACATCCGTTACCTGCTCTGCAACGCCGACGAGATGGAGCCGAACACCTACAAGGATCGGCTGTTGATGGAGCAGCTGCCCCACCTGCTGATCGAGGGGATGATCATCTCGGCCAAGGCCCTCAAGGCCTACCGTGGCTACATCTTCTTGCGCGGCGAGTACGTCGATGCCGCCACCAACCTGCGCCGGGCGGTAGAAGAGGCCAAGGCCGCTGGGCTCCTTGGCAAGAACATCCTGGGCTCGGGCTTTGACTTCGAGCTGTTCGTCCACACCGGCGCCGGCCGTTACATCTGCGGCGAAGAGACGGCGCTCATCAACTCCCTGGAAGGGCGCCGCGCCAACCCGCGCGCCAAGCCCCCCTTCCCCGCTGTTTCCGGCGTCTGGGGCAAGCCCACCTGTGTCAACAACGTCGAGACCTTGTGCAACGTGCCCGCCATCATCGGCAACGGTGTGGCCTGGTATCAGGGGCTGGCGCTGCCGGGTTCGGAAGATCACGGCACCAAGCTGATGGGCTTCTCCGGCAAGGTCAACAACCCCGGCCTGTGGGAACTGCCGTTTGGCATCACCGCCCGCGAGCTGTTCGAGAACTACGCCGGCGGCATGAAGCCCGGCTATCGCCTGAAAGCCTGGCAACCGGGTGGGGCCGGTACCGGCTTCCTGCTGCCCGAACACCTGGATGCCCAGATGTATGCCGGCGGCATCGGCAAGGTCGGCACCCGGATGGGCACGGGCCTTGCCATGGCGGTGGATGACAGCATCAACATGGTCTCCCTGCTGCGCAACATGGAAGAGTTCTTCGCCCGCGAGTCCTGCGGCTGGTGCACCCCCTGCCGCGACGGCCTGCCCTGGAGCGTCAAGCTGCTGCGCGCGCTGGAGCGGGGCGAGGGTCAGCCAGGGGATCTCGCCACCCTGGAGCAGCTGGTCAGCTTCCTCGGCCCGGGCAAGACCTTCTGTGCCCATGCCCCTGGCGCCATCGAGCCGCTGGGCAGTGCGATGAAGTATTTCCGGTCCGAATTCGAGGCCGGCGTCAAGGCGCCGCAGGATAGTCACAAGCAGCTCAAGGGTATCCAGCCCAACCTGCTGGGCGAGCGCTGGTAAGGCGCCCAGTGTGCCCGCAGAACCGGCGCGAGCCACAGAATTTATCTCATTGAAGTCAGGGAAGTTGTATGGCCACCATTCATGTAGACGGTAAAGAGTTCGAGGTAGACGGGGCAGATAACCTGCTGCAAGCCTGTCTCTCCCTTGGGCTGGACGTCCCCTATTTTTGCTGGCACCCGGCGCTCGGTAGCGTCGGCGCCTGCCGCCAGTGTGCGGTGAAGCAGTATCAGAATGCCGACGACAAACGCGGCCGCCTGGTCATGTCCTGCATGACCCCCTCCACCGATGGCACCTATATCTCCATCGAGGATGAAGAGGCGAAGGAGTTCCGCAAGACGGTGGTGGAGTGGCAGATGACCAACCACCCCCACGACTGCCCGGTGTGCGAAGAGGGCGGCGCCTGCCACCTGCAGGACATGACGGTGATGACCGGCCACAACAGCCGTCGCTACCGTTTCACCAAACGCACCCACCAGAATCAGGATCTGGGTCCCTTCATCAACCACGAGATGAACCGCTGCATCGCCTGCTATCGCTGCGTCCGTTACTACAAGGACTACGCCGGCGGCGAGGATCTCGGGGTCTACGGCGCCCACGACAACGTCTACTTCGGCCGGGTCGAGGATGGCACTCTGGAGAGCGAATTCTCCGGCAACCTGGTGGAGGTCTGCCCCACCGGCGTGTTCACCGACAAGACCCACTCCGAGCGCTACAACCGCAAGTGGGACATGCAGTTCGCCCCCAGCATCTGCCAGGGGTGCTCGGTCGGCTGCAACATCAGCCCGGGTGAGCGTTATGGCGAGCTGCGCCGCATCGAGAACCGCTATCACGGCGCCCTGAACCACTACTTCCTGTGCGACCGCGGCCGCTTCGGCTACGGCCACGTCAATCTGACCGACCGCCCGCGCCAACCCCTGCTGCAGGATGGCAGTGACAAGCTGGCCATCACGGTGGACGGTGCCCTGAACCGGGCTGCCGACGCCCTGCGCACCGCCAGTAACGTCATCGGCATCGGCTCGCCGCGGGCGTCGCTTGAGAGCAACTTCGCCCTGCGCGAACTGGTGGGTGCCGCCAACTTCTACAGCGGCGTCGAGCAAAGCGAATGGGAGTGCCTGCAGAAGATGCTGCAGATCCTGCAGCACGGTGGCGTGCGTACCCCCAGCCTGCGCGACATGGAAGAGGCCGACGCCGTGCTGGTGCTCGGCGAAGATGTCACCCAGACCGCCGCCCGCATTGCCCTGGCCCTGCGCCAGGCGGTCAAGGGCAAGGGCCGCGAGATCGCCCGCAAGCTGAAGGTGGATCTGTGGCAGGTCGCCGCGGTGCAGACCCTGGCCCAGAACGAGCGCTACCCGCTGCTCATCACCAGTCTCGACACCACCCGACTGGACGACGTGGCGAGCGGCACCCTGCACGCCCCCCACGCGGATCAGGCGCGCCTCGGCTTCGCCATCGCCCATTTGCTCGATGGCAGCGCCCCTGCCCTGACCGATCTCGCCCCCGAGCAACAGGCCCTGGCCGCCAGCTGGGCCGCACTGCTCGGCAATGCCAGGAAGCCGCTCATCATCGCCGGCACCGGTGCCCGCAGCCAGGCGCTGCTCGAGGCGGCCAGCAACATCGCCCGCGCCCTCAAGGGCCGTGGCCAGGCCGTGGAGCTCGCTCTGGTCGCTCAGGAGAGCAACAGCCTGGGGCTGGCCATGCTGGCCGGCAATGCCGCCCCGCTGGAAGCCGCCCTCGAGCGTATCGAAAGAGAAGAGAAGCTCGCGCTGGTGATGCTCGAGAACGATCTCTACCGCCGCGCACCGCGCAGCCGCGTCGATGCCGCCATCGACCGCCTGCAGCACCTGCTGGTGGTCGATCACCAGGACACCGGCACCGCCCAGAAGGCGGACCTGGTGCTGCCTGCCGCCAGTTTCGCCGAGGCAGACGGTACCCTCATCAACATGGAAGGCCGCGCCCAGCGCTTCTTCCAGGTTTATGCCCCCGCCTTCTACGACGCCGACATCCAGGTGCGCGAGAGCTGGCGCTGGCTGGCCGCCCTGCAAGGGGTACTGGATCGCAAACCGCTGCGCTGGAACACCTTCGACGAGGTGAGCAGTGCCTGCGCCGCCAGCGCCCCGCTGCTGACCAGCATGCGCGAGGCCGCGCCCAACGCCGGTCTGCGCATCCGCGGCATGAAGCTCGCCCGCGAGCCGCACCGCTACAGTGGCCGCACCTCCATGCTGGCGGATCAGAACGTGAGCGAGCCCAGAGTCGCCCAGGACCCCGACTCACCCTTCAACTTCTCCATGGAAGGCTACGCCGGTGCCCGCCAGCCGCTGCAACAGGTGCCGTTCGCCTGGGCGCCGGGCTGGAACTCCCCGTCCGCCTGGAACAAGTTCCAGGACGAGGTGGGTGGCAACCTGCGCGCCGGGGATCCCGGTCGCCGTCTGCTGGAAGCAGGTGAGGAGAGCCTCGGCTGGTTCGACACCATTCCCGCCCCGTTCAGCGCCAGAGAGGTGCTGCAGGTGGTGAGCTATGACCAGCTGTTTGGCGGCGAAGAGCTCTCGGCCAGAAGCCCGGTCATCCAGGCCCGCATGAGCGAGCCCGTGCTGGTGCTGAACCCTGCCGACGCCAACCGTCTCTCCCTTAATGCCGGCAGCCAGGTCGCCTTCTCCTGGGGTGGCCACCACTGGCGGTTGACCCTGCGTCTGAGCGAGCATCTGAGCGCCGGTCTGGTGGGCCTGCCGCTCGGTGTCAACGGTCTGCCGACCGCCCTGCACCAGCAATATCTCGCCAACCTGCAGGAGGCCATCGCATGAGCGACTCTCTGATCGATCTGTTGCTGGAGATCGGCAAGGCATTGATCGTGCTGGTGGGTATTGTGGGGGCCGGCGCCTTCATGAGCTTCATCGAGCGCCGTCTGCTGGCGCTGTGGCAGGATCGTTACGGCCCCAACCGGGTAGGCCCCTTCGGCCTGCTGCAGCTGGCGGCCGACATGATCAAGATGTTCTTCAAGGAGGACTGGATCCCGCCGTTCGCCGATCGGCGGATCTTCGTGCTGGCCCCCATCATCGCCTTTACCGCCTTCATTCTGGCGTTTGCGGTGGTGCCGATCACCCCCACCTGGGGCGTGGCGGATCTCAACGTGGGGCTGCTCTACATCCTGGCTATCGCGGGGCTGGCGGTCTATGCCGTGCTGTTCGCCGGCTGGTCGAGCAACAACAAGTACTCCCTGCTCGGCAGCCTGCGCGCCTCGGCCCAGACCCTCTCCTATGAGGTGTTCCTCGGCCTCTCCTTGATGGGCATCGTCATCCAGACCGGCAGCTTCAACCTGCGAGATATCGTGGAAGCGCAAGCAGGATTGTGGAACATCATCCCCCAGTTCCTGGGCTTCATCACCTTCCTGTTTGCTGGCGTCGCCGTCACCCACCGCCATCCGTTTGACCAGCCGGAAGCCGAGCAGGAGCTCGCCGACGGTTATCACATCGAGTATGCGGGCATGAAGTGGGGTCTGTTCTTCGTGGGTGAGTACATCGGCATCGTGCTGATCTCTTCGCTCATCGTGACCCTGTTCTTCGGTGGCTGGCACGGCCCCTGGCTGCCGCCCTTCATCTGGTTTGCCCTGAAGACCGCCTGCTTCATGGTGTTCTTCATCCTGCTGCGGGCCTCTCTGCCCCGCCCGCGCTTTGACCAGGTGATGTCGTTTGGCTGGAAAGTCTGCCTGCCGCTGACCCTGCTCAACATGCTGGTCACCGGCGCCGTGGTGCTGATGAATGCGCAGTGAGGCCGCAATGGACAGAAAATTTGTGATGCCGTTTGGCTGGAACGTCTGCTTGCCCGCCGCCCTGCATCCCGCTCGGGATGCAGCCGCTACGGGCTGTGGTGCTGATGAATGTGCAGTGAGGCACGACTATGAAAATTATTAACATCATCAAGGGTGTCGGCACCCAGTTACGTAGCCTCGGCATGGTGTTCTCCCATGCCTGGCGCCCCCGCGAGACCCTCAACTACCCGGAGCAGGCCGTCTATGCGGCGCCTCGCTATCGCGGCCGCATCGTGCTGACTCGCGACCCGGACGGCGACGAGCGCTGCGTGGCCTGCAACCTGTGTGCGGTGGCCTGCCCGGTCGGCTGCATCTCGCTGCAAAAATCCGAGCGGGAAGATGGTCGCTGGTACCCGGAGTTCTTTCGCATCAACTTCTCCCGCTGCATCTTCTGCGGCCTGTGCGAAGAGGCCTGCCCCACCACCGCCATCCAGCTGACGCCGGATTTCGAGATGGGCGAGTACCGCCGCCAGGACCTGGTGTACGAGAAGGAGGATCTGCTGATAAGCGGCCCCGGCAAGTACCCGGACTACAACTTCTATCGCATGAGCGGGATGGCCATCGACGGCAAGCCGAAAGGGGATGCCGAGAACGAAGCCAAGCCCATCGATGTCAAGAGCCTGCTGCCCTGAGGAGTCAATCATGGAACTGGCATTCTATGCCGCGGCCCTGGTCGCCATTTACAGCACGCTGCGGGTGATCAGCACCAGCAATCCGATGCACGCGCTGCTCAATCTCATCATCTCCCTCATCGCCGTGGCCATGATCTTCTTCTGCCTGGGCGCCTCCTTCGCGGGTGCCCTGCAGGTGATCGTCTACGCGGGCGCCATCATGGTGCTGTTCGTGTTCGTGGTGATGATGCTGAACCTGGGCTCGGCCCAGGATCAGGAGAAGCACTGGCTCACTCCCACCACCTGGGTGGGCCCGGGCCTGCTCTCGCTCATTCTGCTGGGCTTTCTGGCCTACGGCATTCTCGGGGTCACCGGCGGTGAACTCGGTCTGACCGACGTCAGTGCCAAAGCGGTCGGCATCGCCCTGTTCGGCCCTTACGTGCTGGCGGTAGAGCTCGCCTCCATCCTGCTGCTGGCGGGTCTGGTCACCGCCTATCACCTTGGCCGCGAAGACAAGAGCGGCGAGGTACTCTCGGTGCCCCGCACCCCGGCTCGTCCATCACAAGAAGGAGGTCAGCAATGAATGGCATCCCCATGGAGCACGGACTGCTGCTCGCCGCCGTGCTGTTCTGTATCGGCCTGTGCGGCCTGCTGATCCGCCGCAACTTGCTGTTTATCCTCATGAGTATCGAGATCATGATGAACGCCTCGGCACTGGCATTCGTGGTGGCTGGCAGCCGCTGGGCCCAGGCCGATGGCCAGATCATGTACATACTGGTGATTTCTCTGGCGGCAGCGGAGGCCAGTATCGGCCTCGCCCTGTTACTGCTGCTCTATCGTCGTTACCACACCCTCAACGTGGACACTGTGAGCGAGATGCGCGGATGAGCCTCCTATACCTGACTTTTCTGTTTCCGCTGCTGGGATGGCTGGTGCTGGCCTTCTCCCTCGGTCGTTTCGGCGAGCGCACCTCGGCGCTCATCGGCGTCGGCAGCATAGGGTTGTCGGCCCTCACTACCCTGTGGGTCGGCATTGATTTTCTCAACACCATGCCGGCGGGCGGCGTCTATACCCAGACCCTGTGGCAGTGGATCTCGGTGGGCAGCTTCAGTCCCAGCTTCCGCCTGGCACTGGACGGCCTGTCGCTGACCATGCTGGGGGTGGTGACCGGGGTGGGTTTCTTCATCCACCTGTTCGCCTCCTGGTACATGCGCGGGGAAGAGGGCTATTCGCGCTTCTTCACCTACACCAACCTCTTCATCGCCAGCATGCTGTTCCTGGTGCTGGCCGATGACCTGCTGTTCGTCTATCTGGGCTGGGAAGGGGTGGGTCTGTGCAGCTACCTGCTGATCGGCTTCTACTACAAGGATCGCAACAACGGCGCCGCCGCCCTCAAGGCGTTCGTGGTGACCCGGGTCGGCGACGTCTTCCTCGCCATCGGCCTGTTCATCCTCTATCGCGAGCTCGGCACCCTCAACATCCATGAGCTGCTGGTGCGTGCCCCCACCCTGTTTGCCGAAGGCTCCCCCGCCCTGTCGCTGGCCTGCCTGATGCTGCTCGGCGGCGCCGTCGGCAAATCGGCCCAGCTGCCGCTGCAGACCTGGCTGGCGGATGCCATGGCGGGCCCGACTCCGGTCTCGGCGCTGATCCACGCGGCCACCATGGTGACCGCCGGTGTCTATCTCATCGCCCGTACCCACGGCCTGTTCCTGCTGGCCCCCGAGATCCTGCATCTGGTGGCGCTGGTCGGGGCCATTACCCTGGTGCTGGCGGGCTTTGCGGCCCTGGTGCAAACCGACATCAAGCGGATCCTGGCCTACTCCACCATGAGCCAGATTGGCTACATGTTCCTGGCCCTCGGCGTTGGTGCCTGGGAAGGGGCCATCTTCCACCTGATGACCCACGCCTTCTTCAAGGCGCTGTTGTTCCTCTCCGCCGGTGCCGTGATCGTCGCCACCCACCACGAGCAGAACATCTTCAAGATGGGGGGCTTGCGCAAGAGCCTGCCGCTGGTCTATGCCTGCTTCCTGGTAGGGGGCTCAGCCCTGGCCGCGCTGCCGCTGGTGACCGCCGGTTTCTACAGTAAAGACGCCATCCTGTGGCAGGTGCAGGCCAGCGGCCAGAGCGCCCTGCTGTGGGCTGGCCTTGGCGGTGCCTTCCTCACCTCCCTCTACACCTTCCGCCTCATCTTCATCGCCTTCCACGGCGAGGCGAAGACCGAGGCTCACGCCGGGCACGGTCTGGCCCACCAGCTGCCACTGCTGGTGCTGATGGTGCTCTCCACCGGCATCGGCGCCCTGATAGTGCCGCCGCTGGCGGGGGTACTGCCGGCGGGTCCGGGGGATCACATCGAAGAGGGGCGCCACGCACTGGAGATCACCTCCGCCGTCATCGCCATCGCCGGTATCGCCCTGGCCGCTTTCCTGTTCCTGGGCGAGCGCCGCCTGGCCAGCAGCATAGCCAACAGCGCGCCGGGCAAGTTGCTCAGCACTCTCTGGTTCAATGCCTGGGGCTTTGACTGGCTTTACGATCAGCTGTGGGTCAAACCGTATCTGCTGGCGACCCGGTTGCTCGGCAAGGATCCGCTGGACTGGATGATGAACCTGCCGGCCTGGCTGGCCCAGAGCGGCCACCAGCTGCTGGTCTGGACCGTTTCCGGCAAGTTGCGCTGGTATGCAGCCTCCATGGGGATGGGCGCCGCCCTGATCCTGGCCCTGCTGCTGCTCGGCTGATCCCGTGATGCAGCCCCTGAACTCGCAGCAAGCCCACGGGCCTGCACAGTGACTAGAACATAGACGAGAGCTGATATCGTGACCTTACTCTGGATCTTGTTAATACCCTTCATCGGCGGTCTGCTCTGTTGGCAGACCGAGCGATTCGGCGAGTACTTCGTACGCTGGGTCGCCCTGCTGTCGATGAGCGCCTGCCTGCTGCTCTCCTGCGCCATCTGGTGGAGCGGTGACTTCACCCTGGCAGCCCAGGGCGGCGTACCCGTCTGGGCCGCCGAACTGCAACTGCCCTGGATCCCCCGCTTTGGCATCTCACTGCACCTGGCGGTGGATGGCTTGTCGCTGCTGATGGTGATCCTCACCTGCTTCATCGGCGTGCTGGCCATCCTCTGTTCCTGGAAGGAAATCGTGCAGCGCATCGGCTTCTTCCACCTCAATCTGCTGTGGATTTTGGGTGGCGTGCTCGGCGTCTTCATGGCGCTGGACCTGTTCCTCTTCTTCTTCTTCTGGGAGATGATGCTGGTACCGATGTACTTCCTGATTGCGCTGTGGGGCCACTCGGTCACCGACGGCAAATCCAGGATCAACGCCGCCACCAAGTTCTTCATCTACACCCAGGTCAGCGGCCTCATCATGCTGGTCGCCATCCTGGGCCTGGTGCTGACTCACCACGCCGCCACCGGCGTGTTCACCTTCAACTATCAGGACTTGTTGAACACCCCCATGAGCGAGGGGGTGCAGTGGCTGCTGATGCTGGGCTTCTTCATCGCCTTCGCGGTCAAGATGCCGCTGGTGCCGCTGCACGGCTGGCTGCCGGATGCCCACAGCCAGGCGCCGACCGCGGGTTCCGTTGACTTGGCAGGGATCCTGCTCAAAACCGCCGCCTACGGTCTGCTGCGCTTCGCCTTGCCGCTCTTCCCCGAGGCGTCCGCCGAATTTGCCCCCTACGCCATGGTGCTGGGCCTCATCGGCATCGTCTACGGCGCCATCGTGGCGTTCGCCCAGACCGACATCAAACGGCTGGTGGCCTACACCAGCATCTCCCACATGGGCTTCGTGATGATCGCCATCTATTCGGGCAGCGAGCTGGCCCTGCAGGGCGCCGTGGTACAGATGATCGCCCACGGTCTCTCCGCCGCCGGCCTCTTCATCCTGTGCGGTCAGCTCTACGAGCGTCTGCACACCCGGGACCTGCGCCTGATGGGCGGGCTGTGGGGCCGGCTGCGCTACCTGCCCGGCGTGATGCTGTTCTTCTCGGTCGCCTCTCTGGGGATGCCGGGCACCGGCAACTTCGTCGGCGAGTTCCTGATCCTCATCGGCAGCTTCCAGGTTGCCCCCGTGCTCACCATCATCGCCACCTTCGGGCTGGTACTGGCCTCGGTCTACTCCCTCATCATGCTGCAGCGCGCCTGCTTCGGTACCCCCAAGGACGAGAGCGTGCTCAAGGGGCTCGACAGCCGCGAGCTGGTGATGATGATGACCATCGCCGGTCTTTTGGTGCTGCTCGGTGTCTATCCCCAACCTGTGCTCGACACCGCGGGCAACAGCCTGCTGAGCGTGCTGCACTGGTACGCCCTGCCCTTCGCAGGAGCATTGCAATGAGAGTGACCGCTGTTAAACCGCTGGCCCTGTTGCCTTCCTTGTCCCTTACAGGAGCACTGCAATGACCTTCACCGCTTCGCAACTGCTGGCCCTGCTGCCCCTGTTGCTGACAACCGGGGCCATGGTGGCCCTGATGCTGGCCATCGCCTGGAAACGGTGCGATGACACCGCCTTCGTGGTCACCATCGCCGGCCTCAACCTCGCGCTCTTCTCCCTGCCCATCGTGATGGCGCAAGGCGATCAGGGGGTCACCCCGCTGCTGCAGATCGATGGCTACGCCGTCTTCTACATGGGCCTGGTGCTCATCGGCGCCCTGGCCACCTGTACCTTCGGTCGCTCCTGGCTCAAGGGCTATCCGGACAACCGGGAAGAGTTCTACCTGCTGCTGCTGATCGCCACCGCCGGTGGCCTGGTGCTGGCCGGCTCACGTCACCTCGCCTCCCTGTTCATCGGGATCGAGATGCTGACCCTGCCGATGTTCGGTCTGGTGGGCTACGCCTATCGCGAGCGCCACTCGCTGGAGGCCAGCATCAAGTACATGGTGCTCTCCGCCGCCGCCACCGCCTTCCTGCTGTTCGGCATGGCGCTGCTCTATGCCCAGGCCGGCAGCCTGAGCTTCAGCGATCTGGGGCTGACCCTGGCCACCACCCCGGCCCACCACCCGCTGCTGATGGGCGGTCTGGGTCTGATGCTGGTCGGCTTTGCCTTCAAGCTCTCCCTGGCACCGTTCCACCTCTGGACCCCGGACGTGTACGAAGGGGCGCCGGCCCCGGTGGCCACCTTCCTCGCCACCGTCAGCAAGATCGCGGTGTTCTGCGTGCTGCTGCGCTTCTACCTGGCGGTACCCGCCGCCGCGGATCCCATGATCCACTGGCTGCTGGCCGCCATGGCGGTGGTCTCCATCGTCATCGGCAACCTGCTGGCCCTGCTGCAGACCAACATCAAGCGGATGATGGGTTACTCCTCCATCTCCCACTTCGGCTACCTGCTGGCGGTGATCGTGGCGAGCCGTCTCGGCCAGATGCCGGTGGAAGCGGCCGGCGTCTATCTGCTGATGTATCTGTTCACCAGCCTGGGGGCCTTCGGCGTCATCAGCATGATGTCCAGCCCCTATCGCGGCAAGGATGCGGACTCCCTGCACAGCTACCGCGGCCTGTTCTGGCGTCGTCCCTACCTGACCGCCGTGCTGACCGTGATGATGCTCTCGCTGGCCGGTATCCCCATGACGCTCGGCTTCATCGGCAAGTTCTACCTGATCGGGGTGACCGTCGATGCCAAGCTGTGGTGGCTCTCCGGCGCCATCGTGCTCGGCAGTGCCCTGGGTCTCTATTACTACCTGCGGGTCATGGTCACCCTCTACCTGCGCGAGCCCGGCATGCAGCTGCGCGACGCCAAGGGGGACTGGGCCATCACCTCCGGTGGTCTGGTGGTGCTGCTCTCCGCCGCACTGGTGGTGGCACTGGGTCTCTATCCCCAGCCGGTCATCAGCCTGGTACAGGGCTTCCAGAACGTGGTGCTGCGCTGATTTCACTCCCCCAAAAAACCGGCCCAGGTGGCCGGTTTTTTATCTGCCCAAAGCTGAATGCCTGACCAGCCATCTCAAATTTATCTGCCTTTATAACGGCTTATAAGCTCTTGTCGGACACGACCGGGTATCCACTTCGCCCGCCTTGCTGATATATTGGCCATTGGCAGGAAAGGAGTTCCGAGGGATGATGCAGCCCGCTTTTCTTTCATTCGATGCGCAACCACTGGCCGATGCACTGCAGCCCTATCGCGGGGAGCGGCTCGATCTCTTGCTGGCCGAGCAGGATGCCGGGCACGTGGCCGAGCTGCAGCAGCAGTGCCGGCGGCTCGATATTCAGCTCAGCGGCGCACTCTTTCCCCGCCTCATCAGCCGCCACGGCTTTCATGAGCACGGTGCCTGGCTGCTGCCGCGCCCGGCCTCACACGCCCCCCTGCTCATCCCGCTCGATCCCGCCGCCTGCACAGACCTGCAAGTCAGCACCCTTTGCGATGCGCTGCTCCCCCAGCTTGCGCAGTGGCCAGAGGCCGCGGGCGTACCGACCCTCTTTCTGACCTTTGATGCCATGATCCCCAACATCGCCTCCCTCCTCGAGGGGATCTATCTGCACCTCGCGGACAGGGTCAATTATGCCGGCGTCAATGCCGGCAGTGGCCAGTTCCGCCCCATGCCCTGCCTGTTCGACAACCACAGATTGCTGGCGCAGGCAGTCTGCTGCACCCTGCTGCCCCACCACAGCTACCCGCTGCTCGAGCACGGCTATCAGCTCACCGCCCAGCCCATGCTGGCCACCAGCAGCGAGGGCAACAAGATTGCCTTCATCGACTGGGAGCCGGCCTTCAGTCGCTACCAGTCCCTGGTCCAGCAACAGTTCCAGCAGCGCCTGACGCCGGATCAGTTCTACCAGTACGGCGTCCACCTGCCGCTCGGGCTGCTGCGGGCCAACAGCGACGTCATCGTGCGCATCCCGGTCGCCGTCACCGACGAGGGGGCCCTGCTCTGCGTCGGGGAGGTGCCGGATCACAGCATCCTCACCCTGCTCAAGGCGCCGCAGAGCCCGACCGCCCACGCCATCGAGCTGGCCGAAAAGCTGAGCCGGCACGGCGCCCCCGAGCGCCTCGAGATCTACTACTGCGCCGGCCGTCAGCAGCACTTCGGCGAGCAGAGCACGCTGGAGCTGAAAACCCTCTTCAGCCACAGCGGTGCCCACGAGCTGGTGGGCGCCCTCTCCCTTGGCGAGATTGGCAGCCTGCGGCCGGGGGAGTATCCGCTGTTTCACAACGGCGCCATTCTCTGCAACGGGGAGGGACGACGATGAACAACGACCACGCCATGGCCATCGTCTGCGATCTTGCTCTCTGCATCGGTCGCGAGGTCACTCTGGACACCCTGTTGACCAAGGTGCTGCAGCGTTTTCTGTTTCACTGTGCCTGCCCGGTCGGGCTGGTGCTGCAGCAGTTGCCACAGGGGGAGTACAAGATCATCAAGGCGATCGGGGATGAGCAGCTGGTCAGCCATCAGGGGGAGCCGCTCGCGCTGCCCCACTGGGTCGGCGCCGGCGAGCAGTGCATCCTGCGCGCCCCGCTGCCGCTGCCCGCTGCACGCCCCTACCCCTTTGCCTACCGGCTGCGGATCGAGGGGGGTTACCTGATGCTGCTGCTCTCCCCCAATGCGGAGCAGCAGGGGGAGCGGCTCTGTCACCTGTTCAGCCCCATCCTCGGCAACCTGGCCCGCGCCATCCAGCTGTGCCGGGACAGCGAGCAGCTGGCGCTGCGCCAGCAGGCGGAGCTGGTCGACATGCAGCGCTTCAACGAATCCCTGCTCAAGGCAATTCCCATTCCGGTGTTTTACAAGGATGTCGAGGGGCGTTTCATCAGCTGCAACCCGACCTTCACCCAGATCACCGGCATCAGCAAGGTCGAGCTGCAGGGCAAGCGGGTGGACGAGCTCCTCCCCCCCGAGATGGCCGACGAATACACCCAGCGCGACCAGGAAGTGCTGCGCAGCAGGCAGCCGCAATATTTCGAGCACACCCTGTTTGACCGGGAGGGCCGCCGCTATCAGGTGCTCAACTTCAAGGATCTCTTCTACGACCATCAGGGCGAGGTGGCCGGCATCATAGGTGCGCTGGTCGACATCACCCACATCAAGGAGAGTGAGCAGCAGCAGCGCACCCTGCTGTTCCAGACCATAGCGGCGCTCTCCTCCGCCATCGCCCACAAGGATCCCAGCACCGCGGGCCACGAACGGCGCGTGCACGATCTGGCGCTGGCCATCGGCCAGCATCTGCAACTCGCGCAAGAGCGGCTGGATGGACTGGGCCTCGCCGCCATGGTGCACAACATCGGCCTGCTGCAGATCCCGGCGGAGATCCTCACCCGCCCCCGCGAATTGCGGGAGGTGGAGTTCGAGCTCATCAAGCTGCACCCGCAGGCGGGCTGTGAAATTTTGCAGCAGATAGACTTCCCCTGGCCCATCGCCACCATAGTGCAGCAGCACCATGAGAACATGGACGGCAGTGGCTATCCGCAGGGATTGCAGGGGGATGCTATCTGCCTGGAGGCGCGCATCATCCGGGTGGCCGACTCCTTGGCGGCCATGACCGCCCACCGTCCGTTTCGGCGGGCCCTCTCCTTCACCGATGCCTTCGCCGAGCTGACCCGCTATGCCGGTGTCCACTACGACGAACAGGTGGTCAGCGCCTGCTTCGCCGTCTGGCAGGCGGGCTACCGCTTCGCCCCCCTTTGACCGAGGCTGGATGACGATGAGTTCAAAACCCGCACCGCCCTTTACCCCGCTGTCCACGGCCGCCCTGCTTGGTCAGGTGATGGATCAACTGCCCTACCGGGTGCTGCTCAAAGATACCCGCTCCCTCTTCATCGCCTGCAACCGGCTGCTGGCAGACGATCTCGCTCTCAACCCGGCCGAACTGGTCGGCAAGTGCGATGCCGACTTCTTCCCGGCCGAGCTGGCCCAGCGCTATCGGGACGACGATCTCAGGGTCATGGCCAGCGGCACCACCCAGCGCCACGAGGAGCCTTATCTCAAGGGAGGCGAGGCCCGCTGGCTCAGCACCACCAAGTTTCCCCTGCACGACGAGCTGGGTCAGGTGGTCGGCGTCGGGGTCTTCTTCGATGACATCACCGAGAAGAAGCAGCAGCAGGAGCGGCTGCAACAGTACACCTGGACCCTGGAGGCTATCGGCCGCGCCCATCACGCCATGCTCAGGCCGGACGACGAGCAGACGCTGCTGCAGGAGATCTGCGACGCCATCACCTTCGATGGCCGTTTCCCCCTCGTGACCGTGCTGCAGGAAAAACCTGACCAGCACACCCTGCAGGTGCTGGCGCAGGCGGGCAACGCAACCTGGTTTGCCAGCGACGAGTGGCTGACCCGGGATCCCGCCCTGCACCAGGCCATCAGCACAGAGATGCCGTGCAACGAGGCGCTCCCCTGCGAGCTGGTACATCATTCGGCCACCCTGCGCGCCCGCCTGCTGCTGCCGCTGCAGTGGCACACCGGCGGGCACGGCGGCCTGCTCATTCACAGCGAGCAGGCCCGCCCCTTCACCGACGAGGAGGTGCACCTCTTCAGCCAGCTGGCGGACTACCTTGCCTATGGCCTGCAGGCCCGCAGCACCCAGCAGGCCTACCTCACCGCCCAGCGCGACAAGATGCTGCATGCCCGTCAGCTGGAGCTGGCGCTGGAAGATGCCCTCGGTGCCATTGCCGCCGTGCTGGAGCAGCGCGATCCCTATACCGCCGGCCACCAGAAGCACGTCGCCACCCTGGCGCTGGCCATAGGTCGCGAGCTGCAGCTCGATGAGAAGCGGTTGCGGGGACTCTATCTGGGGGCCATGGTGCACGACATCGGCAAGATCCAGGTGCCGGTCGACATCCTCACCAAGCCGGGGCGGCTCACGCCCCAGGAGTTCAACCTGGTCAAGGAGCACCCGGGCGCCGGTTATCAGGTGCTCAAGGACATCGCCCTGCCCTGGCCCATCGCCCAGATGATCCACCAGCACCACGAGTACATCGACGGCTCCGGCTACCCGGCCGGGCTCAAGGGCGAGCAGATCCTGCTGGAGGCCCGCATCCTCACGGTGGCCGACATAGTGGAGTCCATGTCCTCCGATCGCCCCTACCGCGCCGCCCTCGGCATTCCCCAGGCCAGGGCCCATATCATCCAGCTGCGCGGCACCCGGCTGGATGAAGCCGTCGTGGATGCCTGCCTGCGCATTCTCGATCGCGGTGACTTCATCCCCCACGAACTGGGTCACGGCCGCCCCTAGCTGGAACGTCGCCATAAAAAAACCGGCCACAGGGGCCGGTTTTTGTTTGCGTCGCAGGCTTAGCCCAGACGAACCCGGGCATTGCGGAACATCCGCATCCAGGCGCCATCCTCGCCCCAGTTGTCCGGGTGCCAGGAGTTGGCGACGGTGCGGAACACCCGCTCCGGGTGCGGCATCATGATGGTGGCGCGGCCATCCGTGGTGGTCACGGCGGTGATGCCGTCCGGCGAGCCGTTCGGGTTGGCAGGATACTGCTCGGTCACCTGACCACGGTTATCCACGAAACGCAGCCCCACCAGACCGCTGGCTTGCAACGACGCCAGGTGGGCGGCATCGCGCACCTCCACTCGCCCTTCCCCGTGGGAGACGGCAATCGGCATCACGGAGCCCGCCATGCCGGCGAAGAAGGCGGACGGGGAGTCCTGTACTTCCACCAGGCTGAAGCGGGCCTCGAAGCGCTCGGAGCGGTTGCGCACGAAGCGCGGCCACAGATCAGCCCCCGGGATCAGCTCGCGCAGGTTGGACATCATCTGGCAGCCGTTGCACACCCCCAGAGAGAGGGTATCGCCGCGCTCGAAGAAGCGCTGGAACTGCTCGCGGGCCCCCTCGTTGAACAGGATGGACTTGGCCCAGCCTTCGCCCGCCCCCAGCACATCGCCGTAGGAGAAGCCGCCACAGGCCACCAGAGTCTGGAACTGCTCCAGCTTGATACGGCCTTCGAGGATGTCGCTCATATGTACGTCGACGGCGGTGAAGCCGGCACGGTCAAACGCCGCCGCCATCTCCACGTGGGAGTTGACTCCCTGCTCGCGCAGCACCGCCAGACGGGGGGAAACCCCGCGGGCAATGTAGGGTGCAGCCACGTCTTCGGCCGGGTTGTAGCTGAGCTTGGCCTGCAGGCCAGGATCTGTGGCGTCCTGACGGGCGGCATGCTCCTGATCCGCGCACTCGGGGTTGTCGCGCAGGCGCTGCATCTGCCAGCTGGTCTCGCCCCAGATGGTACGCAGGGCAGTACGGCTGGCGCGATAGACCTCCTGACCAGCCCGCTGCAGGGTGATGAGATCCCCCTCGCGCACCGTGCCGAGCACGTGGGAGCAGGCCGCCAGACCGTGACCGGCCAGCAGGGTCATCACCGCTTCCTTGTCTTCACGACGCACCTGGATGACGGCGCCCAGCTCTTCGTTGAACAGGGCCGGCAGCAGGTCGCCGCCGATGCGATCCAGTTGCAGGTCGAGGCCACAGTGACCGGCGAAGGCCATCTCCACCAGGGTGACGAAGAGGCCGCCGTCGGAGCGGTCGTGATAGGCGATCAGCTTGCGATCGGCCACCAGTGCCTGAATGGCGTTGAAGAAGCCCTTGAGCTGGACCGGGTTGTCCAGGTCCGGCGCCTTGTCACCCAGCTGGCGATAGACCTGAGCCAGGGCGGAGGCGCCGAGGCGCTGCTTGCCGTTGCCAAGGTCGATGAGGATAAGGTCGGTTTCACCAAGATCGCTGCGCAGTTGCGGAGTCACGGTGTTGCGCACGTCCTCCACCCGGGCAAAGGCGGAGATGAGCAGGGAGAGCGGCGAGGTGACGCTTTGCTCCTTGCCATCCTGCTGCCAGCGGGTCTTCATGGACATGGAGTCCTTGCCCACCGGAATGGTGATGCCAAGGGCCGGGCAGAGCTCCTCGCCCACCGCCTTGACCGCCTCGTAGAGACCGGCATCTTCCCCCGGGTGACCGGCAGCGGCCATCCAGTTGGCGGAGAGCTTGACCCGCTTCAGCGATCCGATATGGGCCGGCGCCAGGTTGGTCAGGGCCTCGGCCACCGCCATACGGGCGGAAGCCGCATGAGAGAGCAGCGCCACCGGGGTACGCTCGCCCATGGACATGGCTTCGCCGTGGTAGCTGTCGTAGGTGGCGGCGGTGACGGCGCAATCGGCCACCGGGATCTGCCAGGGGCCGACCATCTGGTCGCGGTTAACGAGGCCCGTCACGGTGCGATCGCCGATGGTGATGAGGAAGGATTTTTCCGCCACAGTCGGCAAACGCAATACCCGCTCGGCGGCGTCACCGAGGGTGATGCCATCCAGTTGCAGAGCCTTGCCCTGGGCCGGCAGACTCGCTACATCGCGGTGCATCTTGGGGGTCTTGCCCAGCAGCACGTCCAGCGGCAGATCGATGGGGTGGTTGTCAAAGTGCTGGTCGGAGAGAGTGAGATGCTTCTCTTCGGTGGCGCTGCCGATGACGGCATAAGGTGCACGCTCACGCTCGCACAGCGCCTTGAACAGCGGCAGCTTCTCTTTGGCCACCGCCAGCACGTAGCGCTCCTGGGATTCGTTGCACCAGATCTCCAGCGGGCTCATGCCCGGCTCGTCGTTCGGAATGGCGCGCAGGTCGAAGCGACCGCCGCGATCGCCATCGCTCACCAGCTCAGGCATGGCGTTGGAGAGGCCACCGGCGCCCACGTCGTGAATGAAGACGATAGGGTTGTCGTCCCCCAGCTGCCAGCAGCGATCGATCACCTCCTGGCAGCGGCGCTCCATCTCGGGGTTGTCACGCTGCACCGAGGCAAAGTCGAGATCTTCCGCCGACTGACCGGAGGCCATGGAGGATGCAGCGCCGCCGCCCAGACCGATGTTCATGGCCGGGCCACCCAGCACGATGAGGGCCGCCCCTACCGGGATCTCCCCTTTCTGGACGTGCTCGCTGCGGATGTTGCCGATGCCGCCCGCCAGCATGATGGGTTTGTGGTAGCCACGCACCTCGACGCCGTTGTGGCTCGGCACCTCCTCTTCGAAGGTACGGAAGTAACCGAGAATGGCCGGACGGCCGAACTCGTTGTTGAAGGCGGCGCCGCCAAGCGGCCCCTCCTGCATGATGTCAAAGGCGCTGACGATGCGGCTCGGCTTGCCGAAATCCTGCTCCCAAGGCTGTTCGAAACCGGGGATGCGCAGGTTGGAGACGGAGAAGCCCACCAGGCCGGCCTTGGGCTTGGCGCCACGGCCTGTCGCACCCTCGTCGCGGATTTCGCCGCCGGAGCCGGTAGCGGCGCCCGGGAAGGGGGAGATGGCGGTCGGGTGGTTGTGGGTCTCCACCTTCATCAGGATGTCGACCTGCTCTTGGTGGTACTGGTATTCGCCGTTGGCGGGGCTCGGGAAGAAGCGGCCACCCTGGCTCCCTTCCATCACGGCGGCGTTGTCTTTATAGGCAGACAGGACATGATCCGGCGTCTGCTCGAAAGTGTTCTTGATCATCTTGAACAGCGACTTGGGCTGCTGCTCACCGTCTATGGTCCAGTCGGCGTTGAAGATCTTGTGGCGGCAGTGCTCGGAGTTTGCCTGGGCAAACATGTAGAGCTCGATGTCGTTGGGATTGCGACCCAGCCGGGTGAAGTTCTCCACCAGATAGTCGATTTCGTCGTCGGCCAGCGCCAGACCCAGTGCCACGTTGGCCTCGGCCAGGGCGGCGCGGCCACCGGCCAGCACGTCCACCTGGGTGAAGGGGCGCGGCTCCTGATGGGCAAACAGGGCGGCGGCCTCGTTCATCTCGCCAAACACCGTCTCCATCATGCGGTCGTGCAGCACGGCGGCCACGTCGGCGCGCTGGGCAGCGCTCAGCTCACCCTTGGCCTGCACGTAATAGGCAATGCCGCGCTCGAGCCGCTTGACCTGGGTCAGGCCGCAGTTGTGGGCGATGTCGGTTGCTTTGGAAGACCAGGGGGAGATAGTGCCGGGGCGGGGGGTAACGAGAAACAGCTGACCGCTGGGGGTGTGTTCGGGGATGGTCGGGCCGTAGCGCAGGAGCTGGCCCAAGGTCGCTCGCTCCGGGGGCGACAGCGGGCTCGAGAGCTCGGCGAAGTGCACATATTCGGCATAGACATCCTCTATCTCTACTCCTCTCTCCTGTTTCATCTGCGCGAAGCGTTGCAGCAGTTTTTGGACACGAAACTCAGACAGTGCGGGGGCACCACGCAAGATATCCATATGACCTTTCTCACCAAGTGTTGAAGTGGGGGGGAATTGAGACGCGCGTATTATAGGGATCAGGCCGACGGCGGACAAACGTTTTTCTTGTTTTGCCAAGTGTGACTCGGTCCACACTCTCTGGTATAAAGGTGCCTCTTTTTTGACAAATGCCGATTTTTTCAACAAGGGTACTCACCTACTTGCGCTGCATTTTTCGACTGTTTATCGGGCTGATGTTGCTGCTGACCCTGGTCGGTTGCGACTTCTACACCCCCTCCAGCCAGCTGGAGCAGATCCGCCAGCGGGGCGAGATCCGGGTTGGCACCATCTACGGCCCCACCTCTTATTACCAGCGTGACGACACCGCCCAGGGGTTCGATTACGAGCTGGCGAGAAGCTATGCCGACTGGCTGGGGGTCAAGCTGACCATAGTGCCTGTCTACTCCACCGCCGAGCTGGTGGATCTGCTCAAGAAGGGCAAGCTCGATCTGGCCGCGGCCGCCATCGTCATCACCCCGGAGCGGCGCCAGCTGTTTCGCTTCGGCCCCGGCTTCTACCAGGTCTCGCCCAAGCTGGTTTATCGCAACGGCTCCCCCAAGCCCAGGGACATCGGCGATCTCAAGGGCAACATAGTGGTGCCTGCCGGCTCCACCGGGGAGGATCTGCTCAAGGAGCTGGCCAAGCAGCACCCCAACCTCAAGTGGAGCACCAACCGGGATGCCGACGTGGAGGAGCTGCTCAAGCAGGTGGCCGACGGCAAGATTGACTACACGGTGGTGCAGGATACCGTGCTGGCCCGTACCCAGCGCTACTACCCCGAACTCACCGAGGGGATGACGCTCGCCAAGAACCAGACCGTGGCCTGGGCCATGACCAAGCTGCCGGACGACAGCCTCTACGCCAGCATCATCGACTTCTTCGGCCAACGCTTCATGGATGGCGCCATCGCCAAGCTCGACGAGAAGTACTTCGGCCACGTGCAGAATTTCGACTTCGTCGACACCCGCACCTTCCTGCAGCGGGCCAAGAGCCTGCTGCCCAAGTACCAGGATCTGTTCAAGACCCACGCCAAGCTGGTGGACTGGCGCCTGCTGGCCGCCATCAGCTATCAGGAGTCCCACTGGGATCCGGAGGCGCGCTCCTACACAGGGGTGCGCGGCATGATGATGCTGACCGAACCCACCGCCAAGGCGATGGGGGTCAACAACCGGCTGCACCCGGAGGAGAGCATCAAGGGGGGCGCCCGTTATCTCGAGCAGATGATGGCAAAGGTGCCCGCCTCGGTGCCCGATGACGAGAAGGTGTGGTTTGCCCTCACCGCCTACAACATCGGCTACGGCCACATGATGGATGCCCGCCGCCTGACCAAGGAGCTCGGCAAGAATCCGGACGCCTGGAGCGACGTGAAAGAGGTGCTGCCGCTGCTGCAGCAGTCGCGCTGGCATCGCAAGGTGCGCTACGGCTATGCCCGCGGCGGCGAGGCGCGCAACTACGTCAACAACGTGCGCCAGTACTACCAGAGCCTGCTTTGGCTCGACAACGAGCAGCAGAAGGCCCATCGCCGCGAAGAGCTGGATGAGGATGACAGCAGCGAGCCGGCCAGCGCCGAACGTCCCACCGTCATTGCCGAAGTGGTCAAGCAGATCACCCTGCGCTGATCCCTGTTGACAGGTTTGTTTTTCGGGTGGTTTCTCTGTTACCATCCGACCACACCGGAGCCTATCCGAATCTGTTTTTATCGCGCTATTTCATCCACTTGCACTCGGATGACAGCACGTTCAGATAGGCTCCCATCATCACCCAAGGCCGGGATGGCCACCCCATGGGAGGAGACCAAGATGCTAGCTCGCAGAAGAACGACACTGGTCAAGAAGACAAGGTGCGGCTGGAGCCCCAGACGCAAGCTCAAGCTCAACGAGATCAAACGCAAGATATGGCGGCGAAACCGCTCCTTCACCTTGCTGATAGCAGAGCACACAGCATAAACCCGGCATTAGCCGGGTTTTTTATTGCCTCAATTTTCCGTCAGCGGGCTCACCTCGAAGAGCACTGCCCGCTTCGACACCAGGCTGTTGCAGTGGTTGCAGAAGTAATCCACCGCGCCGCAGGCCTTGAGCCGCTCCAGCTCCTGCCGGCAGGTCGGGCAGAGCGCCCGGATCTGGTAACGGGCCTGGCACTGACCACAGGTGGTCTCACGGCTGCGGCTGTCCAGCTCGCCCTGGCAGGCAGGGCAGACAAGTTGACTCATGGTTGGCTCCTTGCAAAGTGAATGTGCACTGGGCGACCCCACTGCACATTCCCCTCCCCTTCGAGACCACTAGAAAAACGGCTGCCGGTGAGGGCAGCCGCTGGGCCTTATTTCTTGGCTTTGGCCTTGAGCAGGCGCTTGCGCTGGCGCTCCTGGCTCAGGGTCAGGGTGTTCTTCTTGCCCTCGAACGGGTTGACCGACTCCTGGAACTCGACCCGAACCGGCGTCCCCATGATCTTCAACGACTTGCGGAAGTAGTTGATGAGGTAGCGCTTGTAGGAGTCCGGCAGGTCGTTGAGCTGGTTGCCGTGGATCACGATGCGCGGCGGGTTGTAGCCACCGGCGTGGGCGTACTTCAGCTTGACCCGGCGACCGTTCACCATGGGCGGCTGGTGGTCTTCCTGGGCCATCTGCATGATGCGGGTCAGCATGGCGGTGCTGGTACGGCGGGTGGCGGACTGGTAGGCCTCCTGGATGGATTCGAACAGGTGGCCGACGCCGCTGCCGTGCAGGGCGGAGATGAAGTGCACGCGGGCGAAGTCGATGAAGCCCAGACGGCGATCGAGCTCGTTCTTGACGTCCTCTTTCACCTTCTGATCCAGACCATCCCACTTGTTCACCACCAGCACCACGGAGCGGCCGGTGTTGAGCACGAAACCGAGGATGCTGAGATCCTGATCGGTGATGGTCTCCTGGGCGTCGATCACCAGCAGGCAGACGTTGGCATCTTCAATCGCCTTGAGGGTCTTGATGACGGAGAACTTCTCCACCGTCTCGTGCACCTTGCCGCGACGACGCACGCCAGCGGTGTCGATGATGACGTACTTCTGCTCGTCGCGCTCCATCGGGATGTAGACGGAGTCGCGGGTGGTGCCCGGCATGTCATAGACGATGACCCGATCTTCACCCAGCATGCGGTTGGTCAGGGTCGACTTGCCGACGTTGGGACGACCGACGATGGCGAACTTGATGGGCAGGTCGGCGAACGGGGTCTCCTTGGTGTCCTCCTTGGTGTCCAGTTCACCTGCGGCCACCATGCGCAGCAGGGCCTCTTCGTCGAAGTCTTCCTCTTCTTCATCCAGCTCGGCTTCTTCGCCAGCGGCTTCGACCAGGGTCTCCAGATGGGGGGCCAGCGCCAGCTCCAGCAGGCTCAATACGCCGCGACCGTGGGCGGCCGCCATCTGGTAGACCTCGCCTAGGGCCAGACCGTAGAACTCGGAGACTGCGGAGTCGCCGTCGATGCCGTCGGTCTTGTTGGCCACCAGAAACACCTTCTTGTGGGTCTTGCGCAGGTGCTCGGCGATGGCCTGATCCGCCGCGGTCAGACCGGCGCGGGCATCCACCATGAACAGCACCACATCGGCCTCTTCGATGGCCAGCAGGGACTGCTCGGCCATCTTCAGCTCGATCCCCTCTTCGGTGCCGTCGATACCACCGGTATCCACCACGATAAATTCCAGCTCGCCCAGCTTCGCCTGGCCATATTTGCGGTCCCGGGTCAGACCGGGGAAGTCGGCCACCAGGGCGTCCCGGGTACGGGTCAGGCGGTTAAACAGGGTGGATTTCCCCACATTGGGGCGGCCCACCAGGGCTACTACAGGAGTCATAAAAGCCTCATTCTCAAGACGACAAAGGCTCCGGGTCCGAAGACCAGGAGCCGGATATTCACATTATCGGGCGATCAGGGACGCTTGACAGCGTACAGCTTGCCGCCACGGCTCTGCACATACAGGGTGTCACCGTCCACCAGAGGGGCGGCGTACAGACCACTGCTGTCGAGCTGCTGCATGGCCTTGATGGACCCGTCGGTCCGATCCAGCCAATACAGGTAACCTTCCACATCGCCGACCACCACATAGTCACCCATGATGACGGGGGCGGTCACGGTGCGGTTTTCCAGCTGGGTGTTGGACCACAGCTCGAGACCGTTGCGACGGTCGACCGCAAACAGATGGCTGCGGCTGTCGGTCAGCACGATGGCATTGCCGGTCACCGCCATGTCGCGGTAGCCGGAATACTTGCGCTTCCACACTTCGTCGCCGCTCATCAGCTTGCGCGCCATCAACTGGCCATTATACGCGATGGCATAGAGCTCATCGCCGGCGATGAGCGGCGTGGCATCCACGTCCACCATGCGGTCGAGCTCGGTGGCGCCGCGCGGGTCGGCCACCTTGGACTGGCGCACCGGCTGGCCGTTGCTCAGCAGGGCGATGCCCACCTTGCCATCGGCGCGGCCGTACAGCACGGCGCCGTTGGTGATGATGGGGGCTCCGGCGCTGCGCAGGGTCAGCGGCGGCTGCTCTTCCGCCAGGGTCCACTGCAGCTTGCCCTCGTCGGTATCGAGCGCCACCAGGCGACCCGAAGTGGTCAGTACCACCACCCGGCCATCCTCGACGGCGGGGCTCGCCACCACTTCACCCGGTACCGTGGTCTGCCACAGCACTTCCCCGTTCTCTTCGTTCAGGGCGTAGACCACCCCGTTCTCGGAGCCCAGGAACAGCTTGCCGTAGCGGGAGACCAGGCCACCGGAGAGGCGGGCGCTGCGCTTGTCGGCGTTGATTGGCAGATCCGCCAGATCGACGCTCCACAGCTCCTTGCCGCTTTCGCGGTCAAAGGCGGTGACATCACCGTCGCGGGCCGCCGCATAGATGCGCTCCTCTTCCACCACCGGCTTGAGCTGGGAGTAGAAGTCACCGATGCCGTCACCCACCGAGGAGGACCAGGCAGTATCGGCGGTGAACGCGGACTCGACCTTGGGCAGCGGAGCCATGGGGTTGAGATCCTCTTCCGAACTGAACAGGGAGCAACCCTGCAGGGCGAAGGAGACCGCAGCCCCCAACGCCACCATCTTGAACAGATTACGCATCCGGAGCCTCACCCGTGGTCACCGCTGGCAACGCCAGATCGTCCATCTTCAGCTTGAGCTCGGCGCTGCTCTGCAGACCGCCGGCATCGGCCGCCGCCTGATAGGCATCGCGAGCCTCTTCGCTCTTGCCCTGCTTTTGCAGGATGTCGCCGCGCACTTCGGCCACCTGGGCCTTGAAGGCGTCGTTGTTGATCTTGCCAAGCTGGGCCAGCGCTTCATCGGCCTTGCCCTGATCGTTCAGCACCCGGGCCAGACGCAAAGCAGCGATGGGACGAATGCTCTCGTCACCGCTGGTGGCAACCTGGGTCAGCTGCTCGGCCGCCAGATCCAGCTTGTCCGCCTTGACCGCGGCCGCCGCCAGTTGCAGCGCCGCCAGCTCGGCGTAGGAGTCGCCCTTGTGGGCGCTGATGAAGCTTTGTGCCTGCTCGAAGCCGGCCGCGTCACCCTTGGCCAGCTGGGCGCTCATCTCGTTGTAAGCCTGGGAGGCGGCTTCCTGGGTGGTCTGCTGATGCTCGTTGTAGTAGCGCCAGCCAAAGAGTCCAACCAGACCGATAACAGTTCCTGCGATCACCGAGGTTCCGTTCTCTTTCCACCAGTTCTTGATGACCTCAACCTGTTGTTCTTCGGTGGTATAAACTTCCACAGCTTACTCTCCTTTCGCTGCCAGCAGGGCAATGGCGGCGTCGACCGTGACGGTCTGTTGCTCGGCCTGGCCACGCAGATATTTGATGGTGATCTCCCCGTTTTGTACCTCGGTCTCGCCAAGGATCAGGGCAATGGCCGCGCCGCTCTTGTCGGCACGCTTGAGTTGTTTCTTGAAGTTGCCGCCGCCGCAGTGGCTCATCAGGCGCAAATCAGGCAGGGCATCACGCAGCCGCTCGGCCAGCTGGAAACCGGCCTGTTCAGTGCCCTCACCCACCATGCAGAGATAGACATCCACCGCCGGGCGGATGTCGGCATTGAGTTCGAGGGTTTCCAGCATCAGCACCAGACGCTCCATGCCCATGGCAAAGCCCACCGCCGGGGTCGGCTGACCGCCCAGCTGCTCCACCAGACCGTCGTAGCGGCCACCGGCACAGACGGTGCCCTGGGCACCCAGGCTGTTGGTGACCCACTCGAACACGGTGAGGTTGTAGTAGTCAAGGCCGCGCACCAGACGCTCGTTTACCTCGTACTTGATGCCGGCAGACTCGAGCAGGCGCTTGAGCCCCTCGAAGTGGGCCAGGCTCTCTTCGCCCAGGTGATCGAACAGACGCGGCGCGCCCACCAGGATGGCTTGTACCTTCTCGTCCTTGGAGTCGAGCACCCGCAACGGGTTGCTGTACATGCGACGCTGGCTCTCTTCGTCCAGCTCGCTCTTGTACTGCTCCAGGTAGGCGACCAGCGCATCGCGATAGGCGGCACGCTCGGCACTCTGACCGAGGGTATTGAGCTGCAGGGTCACGTGTTCGCTGATGCCGAACAGACGCCACAGACGGTGGGTCAGCATGATGAGCTCGGCATCGATGTCCGGCCCGTTGATGCCAAACAACTCGACCCCGAACTGGTGGAACTGGCGATAACGGCCCTTCTGGGGGCGCTCGTGACGGAACATGGGGCCCATGTACCACATCCGGCGTTCCTGGTTGTAAAGCAGACCGTGCTCGATACCGGCACGCACGCAGCTGGCGGTCCCTTCCGGACGCAGGCTCAGGCTGTCGCCGTTGCGGTCTTCAAAGGTGTACATCTCTTTTTCGACCACGTCGGTCACTTCACCGATGGCGCGCTTGAACAGATGGGTCTGCTCGACAATCGGCATGCGCACTTCGCTGTAGCCATAGCTGGCCACGACCTGGCGCAGGATCTGTTCTACTTTCTGCCATACCGGGCTCTGCTCCGGCAGGCAATCATTCATACCGCGAATAGCTTGGATCTGTTTTGCCACGTTGATACTCGAGAAAAAGAGGTAAAATTTGGCCGCATTATAGGGATTTTCGACCCCGAGGTAAAATCAGGGTGTTCCAATGCGGGATGTAAAATCAGCAACCTAAAGACAGGGCCACCCTGAGTGGCCCTTGGTTGCTCAACCCTCGTCCACCTGGATCTGGTTGGCCGGATCCAGCATGGCGGCCCGGGCGCGAATGCGGCGCTCTAGGGTCGGAATGAGATCCTTGTTGTCGAGCCGGTCGACCCGCTGACCCCCTTCATAGAAGGCACTCTTGTTGGCCGCGCCGGCAAGGCCCAGATCGGAGACCAGCGCCTCCCCCGGACCGTTCACCACGCAGCCGATGATGGAGACATCCATCGGGGTGATGATGTCTTCGAGCCGCTCTTCCAGCGCATTGACGGTGCCGATGACGTCGAACTCCTGGCGGGAGCAGGAGGGACAGGCGATGAAGTTGATGCCGCGGGAACGGATGCGCAGGGACTTGAGGATGTCGAAGCCCACCTTGATCTCTTCCACCGGATCGGCCGCCAGCGAGATGCGCAGGGTGTCGCCGATGCCTTCGCTCAGCAGCATGCCAAGACCGATGGCAGACTTCACCGCGCCGGCGCGAAAACCGCCCGCTTCTGTGATGCCCAGATGCAGTGGCTGCTCGATCTGCTTGGCCAGCAGGCGATAGGCGCCGACCGCCAGGAAGACGTCGGAAGCCTTGACGCTCACCTTGAAGTTGTCGAAGTTCAGACGATCCAGGTAATCCACGTGACGCATGGCCGACTCGAGCAGCGCCTCGGGGGTGGGCTCGCCATATTTTTCCTGGATGTCCCGCTCCAGCGAGCCGCCGTTGACGCCGATGCGGATCGGGATGTTGTAGTGGCGGGCACAGTCCACCACGGCGCGCACCCGCTCCTCGTTGCCGATGTTGCCCGGGTTGATGCGCAGGCAATCGGCGCCGTATTCGGCCACTTTGAGGGCGATGCGGTAGTCGAAGTGGATGTCGGCCACGATGGGGATGCGGGTCTGCTGCTTGATGAGCTTGAACGCTTCCGCCGCCTCCATGGTGGGGACAGAGACCCGGACGATGTCGGCGCCAACCCGCTCGATCCGCTGGATCTGCTCGACGGTGGCGGCCACGTCCGTGGTCTTGGTGTTGGTCATGGTCTGTACCGTGATGGGGGCATCGCCCCCGACCGGTACGTTGCCGACCATGATCTGCCTGGATTTACGACGAATGATGGGAGATTCGTGAGCGGACATGGCGGACAGATTACTCCTGCGGCAGTGAGAGGCGAGCAGTCCGGCCGTTGTTGTAACGGCTCATGTCGATGGACTTGCCCTTGTATTCGATATTGATGGCCATGGGCGCACCAATGATGAATTTGAGCGGCTCGGGTCCTTCCAGTACCAGTTCGTCATTGGCCTTCTTGAGGCCGCTGAACAGGGTCTTGCCATTGGCATCCTTGACGTCCAGCCAGCAGTCGGCGGTGAAGCTCATCTTGAGCTGGGGCACCTTGGCAGGCTCGCTCGCGGCGGTGTCGTCAGCCGGTTGCGTGGCGGCAGCGGCAGAGGTCTCGGCAGTGGTGGTCGCCACGGCGCTGCTGGCATCCGCCGGCAGAGTGGTCGCAGCGGCATCGCTCACCACGGGGGTTACGGCAGCGTCTGCGGCGGCGGAAGCGGCAGGAGCCAGTACCGGCTCGGCAACATCAACGGCCGGAGTGGCGCTCGGAGTATTGGTGTTGCGGGCTGCGCCCATTTCGGTCGCGGCCAGGGCCTCGTCACCGGCGGAGCGACGCGCCGTGCTCTGCCACCACCAGACGACGGAGAGGGCGATCAGCACCAGGATCACCAGCCAGGTGACAACCTTGAGGCGGCTGTCGTTGGCCTGCTGACGGGAGCGGCGGGAGAAGCTCTGCATGTCGATGTTGTCGGGCGGCGTCAGGCCCAGCTTGTCATAAGCGGCGAGGATGGTCTCTTCCGGAATACCGACCAGCTTGGCATAGGTACGCAGATAGCCGCGGATGAAGGTATGGGAGGTATGTTTGTCATACGTATCCGATTCGATCGCGGCAATCAGGGTCAGACGAAGGTGAATGCGGGACGCAACCTGTTCTCGCGTCCAGCCGAGCTGTTCACGGGCGTTGCGCAGCAGCTGGCCTGGGCCAACTGCCTGGGAGTCGTCTTGGAAATCGTGTGGCTGTTCAGTAGTCATTGGCTAAGTAACGCTTGGCTTGTTGCGAAGTGGGATATTGCCTTACCAGCTCAGTCCCGAATTGGTGAAGTAGTGCCGGTTTGTCCATGGCCTGCGCCAGCCGCAATCTCAACCAGAGACTGTTCTCGTTCTCGTCCGATACATCGGCAAAACGGGCGAGATAGGCCTGCACATCAGGCAGCTTGCCATCTTTCATGGAAAGCTCCGCCATGTCCAGCAATAACCTTGGATTGCGGGGATTATACCCCAAGGCCAAGCGATAGTACTCGCTTGCTTTATCATTTCTGCGATTTTGCGCGGCGCAAAGTGCCGCGTTTTCATAGGTATCGGCGATCTTGATGTAGTTCGGCTGGCTGACGGCCTGCAGGAAGGCTTTCTCCGCCTCGTCGAAACGACCGCGATTGCAAAGGAAGGCGCCATAGTTGTTCATCGCGTCAGCATTGGACGGATCCACGGCAAGGGCTTTCTGATAACTGGCTTCGGCCGCCTTGTAATCTTGCACCTGCTGGTAGAAGTAGGCAAAACCGATGTAAACCTGAGGATTGGCGGCGTCGTACTGGAGGGCGCGATCAAGGTTGAACTTGGCCTGCTCGGCGTTGCCCTGCTGCAGATACTGGATGCCCAAATCCAGACGGGTCTGGGCTGCCGCCTTGAGGTCGGGACCTACCTCACGCTGGGTGGAATTCTGGCCAGCGTAAGTGGTCTCGGTAACACAGCCTGGCAGCGCACAGAGCGCTGCCACTACGATCAATGTACGTGTATCCATTCCCTGACTATACAATGGCTTAGCAAGTTAAACCATTTTGACGGAAATCCCATCCTGTTGCATCCGATTTTTCATGGTGCGCTTGGTGCGATCGATCACCTCCCCCACCAGCTGGCCGCAGGCGGCATCGATGTCGTCACCACGGGTCTTGCGGACGATGACGGTGAAGCCGTACTCCATCAGCACCTTGGAGAAACGGTCGATGCGGCTGTTGCTCGGCTTGCCGTAGGGGTTGCCCGGGAAGGGGTTGAACGGGATCAGGTTGATCTTGCTCGGGGTGTCCTTGAGCACCTTGGCCAGCTCGTGGGCATGTTGCATGTCGTCATTGATGTGATCGAGCAGCACATACTCCACCGTGACCCGGCCGCCGTTGGCGTTGGACTTGCCGAGGTAGCGACGCACACCGGCCAGGAAGGCTTCGATGTTGTACTTGTCGTTGATCGGCATGATCTCGGAGCGAAGCTTGTCGTTGGGGGCGTGCAGGGAGATGGCCAGCGCCACGTCGATCTGGTCGCCCAGCATGTCCAGTGCCGGCACCACGCCGGAGGTGGAGATGGTGACCCGGCGCTTGGAGATGCCGTAGCCGTAGTCATCCATCATCAGGCGCATGGCCGGTACCACGTTGGCGAGGTTGAGCAGCGGCTCGCCCATGCCCATCATCACCACGTTGGTGATGGGACGCTTGCCGCCGACGATCTTGGCGGCACGCCACACCTGACCGATGATCTCGGAGACTTTCAGGTTGCGGTTGAAGCCCTGCTGGGCGGTGGAGCAGAACTTGCACTCCAGGGCGCAGCCCACCTGGGAAGAGACACACAGGGTCGCCCGATCGTCCTCGGGGATGTAGACGGTCTCCACCTCCTGGCCGCCAACCTGCAGCGCCCACTTGATGGTGCCGTCGGAGGAGCGCTGTTCGCGGCTCACTTCCGGCGCCCGGATCTCGGCGATCTCCTTGAGACGCTCGCGCAGCACCTTGTTGACGTTGTTCATCTGATCGAAATCATCACAACCAAAGTGATAAATCCACTTCATTACCTGATCTGCCCGGAACGGCTTCTCGCCCAGTTCGACGAAGAAGGCACGCATGGCATCCCGATCGAGATCCAGCAGGTTGGTTTTTGTTTCGCTCATCAAGGGCCTCAGCTCACACACTTCATAAATTATCGGCTGACCTACGTCAGGGGGCGGCATTGTACAAATTATGGGTCCGGCTTTCCACCTGGAGAATAAGGGGATATTGACCGAATGACCAAAAAACAAAAGGGAGCCGAGGCTCCCTTGAGATTCTGCTGACGAAAATCAACCGCGCGGGCAGATCTCGGCGTCAGAGAAGAAGTAGGCGATTTCACGAGCGGCAGAGGCCGGCGCATCGGAACCGTGCACGGCGTTGCGATCGATGCTCTCGGCGTAGCAGGCGCGCAGGGTGCCGGCCAGGGCTTCTTTCGGGTTGGTGGCGCCCATGATTTCACGGTGACGACGGATGGCTTCTTCGCCTTCCAGCACCTGGATCATGACGGGGCCGGAGGTCATGAAGCTGACCAGACCGTCATAGAAAGGCTTGCCCTGGTGCTCGGCGTAGAAACCGGCGGCTTGTTCGCTGCTCATGTGCAGCATCTTGGCAGCGATGACTTTCAGGCCAGCGCTCTCGAAACGGTTGTAGATGGCACCGATCAGGTTCTTGCTGACGGCGTCCGGCTTGATGATGGAGAAGGTACGTTCGATGGCCATTGAGATCTTTCCTTAACTACAGAGATTTATTGTTAGAATCCATGTTCGGCGGCGATTATACGTAAACAAAAACCGAAATAACACACAGAAAAGCAACTTTTTATTAAACAATTCCATCCCTAAAACAACATCACCACTCATCTTGGCCCAGGCCGGCAGGAAAAAATGTGCGCTTGCGCACGATCACCATGCTAACCCCCTGAAACATTGGCTATTGCCCATCTTCTGCAGCATGGGAAAGGGCACCCTCAGGTGCCCTTGATGTGGTCCTCTCAGCGGGTCTCCGCCAGCAGGGTGTGGGCGATGGTGCGCATCCCCAGGGTATTGGCCCCGGGCGCCCACAGATTGTCGCCGTTGTCGCTGAAGCAGGCAGCGAGATCCACGTGCAACCAGCCTCGCCCTTCATTGCCCACGAAGCGGGAGAGGAAGCCGGCCGCATTGGAGGCGCCGCCCGGGCCACCACCCGGCACGGGGCGGCTGTTGGCGGTGTCGGCATAGTGGGACGGACACTGCTGGCTGTGCCAGGGCTCCAGCGGCAGCGGCCAGGCAGGCTCTTGCTCCGCATCCGCATAGGCCATCGCGCGGCTCACCAGCCCCTTGTCGAGGCCAAACAGCGCGTTGTAGCGTCCGCCCAGCGCCATCACAGCCGCGCCGGTCAGGGTGGCGGCGTCGATGACCAGCGGCGCGCCCGACTCCCCGGCCAGTTGCAGACCGTCGGCCAGCACCAGGCGCCCCTCGGCATCGGTGTTGACTATCTCCACCGTGGTGCCGTTCTTGTAGGTGAGGATGTCACCCAGCTTGTAGGCGTGACCCGAGACCAGGTTCTCGGCGCAGCAGAGGATGAGCTTCACCCGCTTGTCGAGGCCGCGCAGGATGGCCAGCGCCAGCGCGCCGGTGACGATGGCGGCGCCGCCCATGTCGTGCTTCATGGTGAGCATGCCCTGGGAGGTCTTCATGGAGTAGCCGCCGGAGTCGAAGGTGATCCCCTTGCCCACCAGGGCCGCGGCCACCGGTGCCTTGGGATCCCGGCCTGGATTGAAGTCCAGCTCCAGCATCACGGGCTCGCGCTCGCTGCCACGACCGACCTGGTAGAGACCGACCCAGCCCGCCTGTTGCAGCGCCTCCCCTTTGAGGATGCGATGGCTGATCTTGTCGGGGGCCAGCTCGGTGAGGAAGGCGGCAGCTTCGACCGCCAGCTCCAGCGGCCCCAACTGCTCGGGAGTGGCATTGGTCATCTCCCGCACCCAGCGCCCGCACAGCCAGCGAGCCTCCAGCTCCTCTCTGTCCTCCTCGGACGAGGTGGCCCACTGCAGCGCCACCTCCGCCTTGGGTGTCTGCAGCCCCTGGGCAAAGGCCCACTGCTGCTCGCGCTCCCAGTGACCGGCCAGCACCACCTGCTGGATCCCCTGGCTGCACAGGCGCCGCGCCGCCTGCTGGATGTCCAGCAAGGGGGTGGCGGTCACCAGATGGATCACCATGCCATCAGCGCGGTGAGAGAGCAGTGCCCCCTCCCCCCACTCGGCCGGCGCAAACTCTCGGCTCAACCAGACGTTCATGCGCCCACCTCCTGCAACCAGCGGGCAATGGTACGCAGACCGTGGCCCTTGGCACCGGTCGCCCACAGATCGTTGCCCGATTTTTGATAGGAGGCGGCCAAGTCCAGGTGTACCCAGCCCTTGCCTTCGTCACGCACGAAGCGCGACAGGAAGGCGGCTGCCGTGGTGGCACCGGCGGTGCCTTCGGCGGATGCCACGTTGCCCAGCTCGGCAAAGGCAGAGGTGAGCTGGCCCGCGTGCCAGGGCTCCAGCGGCAGCGCCCAGGCCTGCTCGTTTTCGGCTTTGGCGGCCGCCAGCGCGCGCGCCTGCTCGGCTTCATCGAGGGCAAACACGGCGTTGTAGTCGCGACCCAGCGCAGTCTTGGCGGCGCCGGTCAGGGTAGCGGCGTCGAGGATGTAGGCTGCCCCGCTTTCGCTGGCGGCCAGCAGGCCATCGGCCAGCACCAGACGGCCTTCCGCGTCGGTGTTCTGGATCTCGACCGAGATGCCGTTGCGATAGGTGAGGATGTCGCCGAGCTTGAAGGCGTGGCCGGAGACCAGGTTCTCGGCGCAGCAGAGGATCAGCTTGACCCGTTTGTCGAGGCCACGGCTGATGGCCAGCGCCAGCGAGCCGGTCACCATGGCGGCACCACCCATGTCGGATTTCATCGGCAGCATGTTGTCGGAGGACTTCATGGAGTAGCCACCGGAATCGAAGGTGATCCCCTTGCCCACCAGCGCTGCCAGCACGGGAGCGTTGGCATCCCCGGTCGGGTTGTAGTCGAGCTCGAGCAGCACCGGCTCGCGCTCGCTGCCACGGCCTACCGACCAGATCCCGATGTGACCGGCCTCCTGCAGCGCCTCCCCGGCGGTAATGCGGGCGGTCACCTTGTCACCGGCGAGGCTGCGAATGAGCAGCAGGGCGGACTCCGCCAGGCTCATGGGATAGATCTCCTGCGGGCAGCCGTTGGTCACCTCGCGCACCCAGCGAGCAGCCTTGAGCAGGGCTTCCAGCTCACGAGCCTCCTGCGCTGACTGCTCACCAAAGTCGAGCTCGCGCACGCCCTTGGCGGCATAAAAGCCCTGGGCGAAGGCGTAGCGACGCTCCCGATCCCAGCCCTCACCCACCAGCTTGACGCGCTTGATGCCGCTCGACTCGAGGCGTCTGGCAGCGCGCTGGATGGCGCGCAGCGCCTCCTTCTCCTGGCCGCCGCTGCCCAGATGGAGATGGGCTTCGTCGCCGTTGAAACTGAGCAGGGCACCCTCGCCCCAGTGGGCGGCGGCAGCCTGGGAAGACAACCGTACGTTCATCATGTCAGCCATGTTCTCTTGCTTCCTTTTTATTGGCACTTTCATCAACGAATAGGGAGATCGCGGGCACAAAAAAGGCCGCGCCCTCAAGGGTCACGGCCTTCACCATATCATTACTGCACCACGAGATGCTGCACGCGCAATTCACTCATGTGTAATTAAGAGGTCATCAGTGGCGCTCAGACGCCAGATTCAGGGTGTACTTGGGCAGTTCCACCACCAGATCCTCGTCCGCCAGTCTGGCCTGGCAACTGAGACGGGATTCCGGCTCCAGTCCCCACGCCTTGTCCAGCATGTCGTCTTCCAGCTCGTCGCTCGGCTCGAGGGAGTCAAACCCTTCCCGCACCACACAGTGGCAGGTGGTGCAGGCGCAGGACTTCTCGCAGGCGTGCTCGATCTCGATGCCGTTGCGCAGCGCGATGTCCAGAATGGTTTCACCGGTCGCGCCTTCGAGGGCCGCGCCGTCCGGACAGAGCTCGGGATGGGGCAGAATAATCAGTTTTGGCATATTACACCTTGTTGACGTTTTGTCCGGTCAGCACCTTGCGGATGGAGGCATCCATCCGGCGGGCTGCAAATTCACCACTGGCAGCGTCCGCCGCCTCGATGGCCTCTTTGATCTGGTTGGTGGTACCCGTGCTGCGCATGGTCAGCAGATGGGCGATGGCAGCATCCAGCTCGGCCCGCTCGGCGGCGCTCAACAGCGCCTCGCCATCGGCGGCCAGGGCGGCGTTGAGGCTCTCGACCACCCGGTCGGCCTCGACCTGCTGCTCCGCCAGCATGCGGGCGTCCATGTCCTGCTGGGCATTGGCGATGGAGGCGCTCAGCATGTTGAGGATGTCATCCTCACCCAGCCCGTAGGAGGGCTTGACCTGGATCTCGGCCTGCACGCCGGAGGATTTCTCCATGGCGCTGACCGACAGCAGACCGTCCGCATCCACCTGGAAGGTGACGCGGATATGGGCCGCCCCCGCCGCCATGGGCGGAATGCCAGTCAGGGTGAAGCGGGCCAAGGATCGGCAATCAGCCACCAGCTCGCGTTCGCCCTGCACCACGTGGATCGCCATCGCAGTCTGGCCATCCTTGAAGGTGGTGAACTCCTGGGCGCGGGCCACCGGAATGGTGGTGTTGCGCGGGATCACCTTCTCGGCGAGGCCGCCCATGGTCTCAAGACCAAGAGAGAGCGGAATGACGTCCAGCAGCAGCATCTCGGCATCGGGCTTGTTGCCTACCAGGATGTCGGCCTGGATGGCGGCACCGATGGCCACCACCTTGTCCGGGTCGATGCTGGTCAATGGCGTACGTTGGAAGAACTCGCCCACCAGCTCGCGCACCAGCGGCACCCGGGTGGAGCCGCCGACCATCACCACTTCCAACACATCCTCCTGTTCGAGACCCGCATCGCGCAGGGCGCGGCGACAGGCCAGCAGGGTGCGCTTGACCAGCGGCTGGATCAGCTCGTCAAACTGGCTGCGGGTGACAGAGCCCTGCCAGCCGGCAAAGGCGCAGGCAACGGCATCGGCATCGGTGAGGCCGTGCTTGACGGCGGCGGCGGCGTCCAGCAGCTCGCGCTGGGTACGGGCATCGAGCTGACCGGACAACCCGGCTTGCTCTTTGAGCCAGTCCGCCAGCAGGTGATCGAAATCATCGCCACCGAGGGCCGAGTCGCCGCCGGTGGCCATCACCTCAAACACCCCGCGATGCAGACGCAGAATGGAGATGTCGAAGGTACCGCCACCCAGGTCATAGACGGCGACCACCCCTTCCTGACCGGAGTCGAGGCCATAGGCGATGGCGGCGGCGGTCGGTTCATTGAGCAGGCGCAGCACGTGCAGACCGGCCAGTCTGGCCGCATCCTTGGTGCCCTGACGCTGGGCGTCGTCGAAATAGGCGGGCACTGTGATCACCACGCCGTCAAGATCGCCACCGAGGGCGGCGGCGCCCCGCTCGGCCAGTTTTTTCAGGATCTCGGCCGAGACCTGCACCGGGTTGACCAACCCCTGACGGGTCTGCAGCTGCGGCATGCCGTTGTCGGCCGCCACGAATTCGTAGGGCTGCTGGCGGGTATCGATGTCGGCCAGCGCCTTGCCCATCATCCGCTTGGCGGAGACGATGGTGTTGTGGGGATCGAGGGCGGCCTCGCGCTTGGCATCGAAGCCGACCCGGATGGTATCGGCCTGGTAATGCACGACGGAGGGCAGCAGATCACGCCCCTGCTCGTCGCAGAGGGTGTCGGCCTGACCGCTGCGCACGGCGGCGACCAGCGAGTTGGTGGTGCCAAGGTCGATGCCGACGGCACGCTTGTGCTGATGAGGTGCGGCGCTCTGGCCGGGCTCGGCGATTTGCAGTAATGCCATGGGTAATCAAACTTCCAGCGTTAAAGGATCAAGACTCGAACAGGGAGTCTTCGAATCGTTCCAGCTCCTCGAGGAGCTTGTCGACAAACTTGAGCTTGCGAACGCAGTCAGCGGCCTTCTGATCATCGCCGGTGGCGAGGCTCAGGGTCAGCTGTTGCATCAACTGCTGGTGATCATGCCTGATCTCCTGGCGAAAATCCTTGATGGCCCGCTCAGGGTCGGCTGCGCCTTTCAGATCGGCCAGCCGCTCGCGCCACTCCAGTTGCTGCATCAGGAAGGCGGGATCTTGCAGCGTCTGCTGCTCGCCGCGGATATCGGTACCACGCAGGGAGAGCAGGTACTCGGCTCGGCGCAGGGGCGCCTTGAGGGTAGTGAAGGCATCGTTGATCTGGGCGGCACGTTGCACCGCGGCCAGCTGTTCCCGCTCGGGAGCCGTGGCAAAACGATCGGGATGGAACTGGGTTTGCAACTGACGGTAGGTATCCGCCAACTGACGGGTATCGAGCTCGAAGCCTTCCACCAGCCCAAACAGCTCGAAATGATTCATGCAGACCTCTTAGACCCTGATGCGACCGCCGTCCTGCTCGCCCTCGGCAAACGGGACGGCGTGGTTGAACTGGCCGTGGCCGGCCGGTTCAACGCATGCGCAATCAGGTGTAGCAAACATCTCAGACACTGAAGCTTTCGCCGCAACCACACTCGCCCTTGGCGTTGGGGTTGTTGAACTGGAAGCCCTCGTTGAGGCCCTCCTTGACGAAGTCCAGCTGGGTACCATCCAGGTGGATCAGGCTCTTGGCATCGACGATGATCTTGACGCCGTCCTGCTCGAATACCTGATCTTCATCCGCCAGCTCGTCGACAAATTCGAGCACGTAGGCAAGACCGGAACAGCCGGTGGTCTTGACGCCGAGGCGCAGGCCGATGCCCTTGCCCCGGTTGGCCAGAAAAGAGGAAACCCGTGCCGCTGCGGCATCTGTCATGGTAATGGCCATACTGCGCTCCTGACCTTAGAGACCTTTCTTCTGCTTGTAATCGGCAATGGCGGCCTTGATGGCATCCTCGGCCAGAATGGAGCAGTGGATCTTCACCGGCGGCAGCGCCAGCTCTTCGGCGATGTCGGTGTTCTTGATGCCGGCTGCTTCGTCCAGGGTCTTGCCCTTGACCCACTCGGTCACCAGGGAGCTGGAGGCGATGGCGGAGCCACAACCATAGGTCTTGAACTTGGCATCTTCGATGATGCCGTCGTCGCTGATCTTCAGCTGCAGCTTCATCACGTCACCACAGGCCGGCGCACCGACCATGCCGGTAGCGATGCTGGGATCGTTCTTGTCGAAGCCACCTACGTTACGGGGGTTCTCGTAGTGGTCGATTACTTTTTCACTGTAAGCCATATCTAACTCCTGCTAATTCCGTTGTTCACCAAACACTTGCTCTCTTGGCAAGGATCAGTGATGAGCCCATTCGACCGTGTTCAGATCGACGCCGTCCTTGTACATCTCCCACAGGGGAGACATCTCGCGCAGACGACCGATGGAGTCACGGATAAGCTTGATTGCGTAATCAATCTCTTCTTCGGTGGTGAAGCGACCCATGCTGAAACGGATGGAGCTGTGCGCCAGCTCGTCGTTCAGGCCCAGGGCGCGCAGCACGTAGGAGGGCTCCAGGCTGGCCGAGGTACAGGCAGAGCCGGAGGAGACAGCCAGATCCTTCAGCGCCATGATGAGGGATTCCCCTTCCACATAGGCGAAGCTGACGTTGAGGTTGCCCGGCACGCGCTGTTCCAGGTCACCGTTGATGTAGACCTCTTCGATATCCTTGATGCCGTCCCACAGACGCTGACGCAGGGCCATGATGCGTTGACCTTCGCTCACCATCTCTTCTTTGGCGATGCGGAAGGCTTCGCCCATGCCGACGATCTGGTGGGTCGGCAGGGTGCCGGAACGCATGCCGCGCTCGTGGCCACCACCGTGCATCTGGGCTTCCAGGCGCACACGCGGCTTGCGGCGCACGTAGAGGGCACCAATGCCTTTCGGGCCATATACCTTGTGAGCAGACATGGAGAGCAGGTCAACCTTGAGCGCTTCCACGTCCACCGGAATTTTACCCACGCTCTGTACTGCATCCACGTGCAGCAGGATCTTGCGGGAGCGGCACAGCTCGCCGATGGCAGCAATGTTCTGCACCACGCCGATCTCGTTGTTGACGTGCATGATGCTGACCAGGATGGTGTCATCGCGCAGGGCGCCTTCGATCTGTTCCAGAGTGAACAGGCCGTTGGGCATCGGCTCGAGGTAGGTCACCTCATAGCCTTCGCGCTCCAGCTGGCGGCAGGTATCCAGTACCGCCTTGTGCTCGGTCTTGGAGGTAACGATGTGCTTGCCCTTGCCGGCGTAGAAGTGGGCGACGCCCTTGATGGCCAGGTTGTTGGACTCGGTGGCGCCGGAGGTGAAGACGATCTCGCGCGGGTCGGCACCGATCAGCTCTGCCACTTGATTACGGGCCAGGTCAACCGCCTCTTCGGCTTGCCAGCCGAAACGGTGGGAACGGGAAGCTGGATTGCCGAACAGGCCATCCATGGTGAGACACTGCATCATTTTTTCTGCGACACGCGGGTCCACCGGACAGGTTGCCGAATAATCAAGGTAAATAGGCAGTTTCATGTTTTTCTCCGTTACAGCCTGGGTCATACATCGACCGGCTGTGGAAAGCACGTTTGTTTATAGTTGGACTTTCAAGCTCACATCGCCGCGTTCTGCCCGATCAACCAGGGACAACACGGTTTTCATCTGTTCGTCTTGCTTGCCGGCAATGCGGCGCACATCCGCCTGATCAACCAGCTCGGCCAGGGTGATATCCCCCAGGAAGCTGGAGATCCGCTCGCTCAGGTCACGCCACAAGGAGTGAGTAAGACACTGGGTGCCGCCGTGGCAACCACCCTTGCCGAGGCACTTGGTGGCATCCACCGATTCATCCACCGCGGTGATCACCTGACCGACCGAGATAGCATTCGGGGCCAGACCGAGGCGATAGCCGCCACCTGGGCCACGCACGCTGCTTACCAGGCCATGCTTGCGCAGGCGGGCAAACAGTTGCTCCAGATAGGACAAGGAGATGCCCTGGCGTTCTGAAATATCAGCCAGGGGCACGGGCCCCTGCTCTGCATGCAACGCCACGTCGAGCATGGCAGTCACAGCGTAACGTCCTTTTGAGGTCAGTCTCATATGCCTTACCGTCTTGCGAACCAATCAATATGGGCATATGGTCACATACCCGACTAAATCAGTCAAGTATATGGTTGAGTAATTCAGTCGGGTTTAATCCTGCGGCCTGGGTTTTTGCACCGAGGTCAGAATGCCGCGCAGAATGTTGAGTTCCACCGCCTCCGGACGCGCCCGGTTGAACAGGCGACGCAGCTTGTTCATCACCTGCCCCGGGTGGTCATCGGTGATGAAACCGGTCTTGAGCAGCGTCTGTTCCAGATGCTGATAGAAGCCTTCCAGTTGCTCGGCACTGGGATACTCCACTGTCATTTCGCTGTCGACGGCTTGCTCTTGCTGCTGAAGCCAGTGCATTCGCACCTCATAGCAGAGGGTCTGCACCGCCATGGCCAGATTGAGAGAGCTGTACTCGGGATTGGCCGGGATGGCCACATGGTAGTGGCACTTTTGCAACTCGTCGTTGGTGAGGCCGGTACGTTCACGGCCAAACACCAGCGCCACCGGATGCTGCATCCCCTCGGCCACCAGCTTCTCGCCCGCTTCGCGGGGATCCAGCATGGGCCAGCTCAGGGTGCGGGAACGGGCACTGGTACCGATCACCAGGCCGCAATCGGCGATGGCTTCATCCAGCGTCGCCACGACACGGGCATTGGCCAGGATGTCGCTGGCACCGGCAGCCAATGCATTGGCATTGCCATCGGGCAGGGCTTGCGGATCAACCAGCACCATCTGACTCAAGCCCATGGTCTTCATGGCGCGTGCCGCAGACCCCATGTTGCCGGTGTGAGAGGTGTTTACCAACACGATACGAATCTGATCCAACATGCCCAGTCAATCTTCAGTCAAAAATGGCGCGCAATTGTAACATAGCCAATCGCTATTTTGGCACCGTAAATGGCGCTCCATTTCACAACTATCGCGCCGGTTTGTAGAACAAAGCGGCATGAGGTGGGCACAAGGGCGGGCTAAACTTGGAGGATGGGAAGGTGAAAGAGGGGAGACCACATGTGCCCGCGCTGGCTTTATGAGAAGCTGCCGGCCTGCTATCTGCTGGCAGCCATCGGCATCATCGCGCTCAGCCACTCCCCGCTGCTCTGGCTGGCGGGGGGCCTGCTGTTTGTCGCCGGGGCCGCCAGCTGGATGATGCGCTCCAGCTATCGGCGCACCGATCTGGTCATCTTCCCAAACAAGGTCTGGCTGCAACCGGAGTGGCTCTACGAGGCCCAACCTTTCCTCTGGCTGGTGCTGGGTCTGCTGTTGTCACGCCAGCAAGGTGCCGGTGCCCTGCTGGCGCTGCTGCCCTGCCTCTGGGCCCTGCGCTGCCTGTGGGCCCGCAACCACTATCGCCATCATGCCGAAGGGCTCGCCTCACAGCTGAGACGCCACCCCACCCGCCGTCGCAGAATGCGCCTATTGCGCTGAGCTGGCCCCGGCCTGCTCGATAAAGGTGGCGAGATCCATCAGCGGATAGCGCACCAGGCTCGGCAACCCGTCCAGATCCAGGCTGTCCATCAGGTTTTTCACCTCCAGTCCCAGCTCGGTATTGCCTTCAATCTTCAGCTTGCGCTGGAAGAAGAGGGAATCGGGGTCTTCCTTGCGACCGGCGATCAGGATGAGATCGTTGCTGCTGCCGCTAAAGCAGACATCGGCCTGTTCACAGTGATGGGCCACCACCAGCTTGCCCTCCTGCTCGCTGATGAACCAGCACAGCTCGAGATCCGATACCTCGACCTTGAGCCACTTGCCGGCCAGAAATGCAAAGTCGCCATCGGCGATGGCCTCCCTGAAGACGCTGGCGAGCAGGCGCTCCATCAGATGCTGTTGCAGGGCAAAGGGCACCAGCTTGAGGGGATGGCGCAAGAAGCGGGGGGCCTGTTCGACCAGGCGATGCTGCAGTTGTTTGAACACGATAAACTCCCAATTTTTTGCGCATTCAAACACAGGGTCGGCGCCATGATCCTGTTGGAAATCAAACTTGTGCCCACTTACCTCAAGAAAGGTAAAGCCACACAAAGCTGCCTCAGGTCAAAAAGTGGAAGGACGCCGGTGAATACAATCGGGCCACTTTTTTGCATTTTTGCCCTCTCGGAGCGTACCGATGGAATTACTCTGTCCGGCAGGCAGTCTGCCGGCACTGAAAACAGCCGTGGATAACGGGGCCGATGCCGTCTATATCGGCTTCAAGGATGACACCAACGCCCGCCATTTCGCCGGGCTCAACTTCACCGACAGCAAGCTGGAGAAAGCGGTCGACTACGTGCATCAACATGGCCGCAAGCTGCACATCGCCATCAACACCTTCGCCCACCCGGGCTCCGATGCCCGCTGGCAGCAGGCGGTGGACAAGGGCGCCGCACTGGGAGCCGATGCTCTGATCATCGCCGATCTCGCCGTGCTCGATTATGCCAGCCGCCGCTACCCGGATCTGGAGCTGCACGTCTCGGTGCAGGCCAGTGCCACCAACGCCGCCGCCATCCGCTTCTACCAGCAGCACTTCAACGTCGGTCGGGTGGTGTTGCCCCGCGTCCTCTCCATGCATCAGGTGAGGCAGCTGGCCCGCGAGACCGACGTCGGCCTCGAGGTGTTCGCCTTCGGCAGCCTCTGCATCATGGCGGAGGGGCGCTGCTACCTCTCCTCCTACATGACCGGCGAGAGCCCCAATACCGTCGGCGCCTGCTCACCGGCCAAGTTCGTGCGCTGGGAGGAGACCCCGAGCGGCCTCGAGTCTCGCCTCAACGAGGTGCTGATCGACCGTTACGGCCCGGGGGAAAACGCCGGCTACCCGACCCTGTGCAAGGGCCGCTTCGAGGTGGATGGCCAGACCTACCACGCGCTGGAGGAGCCCACCAGCCTCAACACCCTTGGCCTCTTGCCCGAGCTGTTCCAGACCGGTATCCAGTCGGTCAAGATCGAAGGACGCCAACGCAGCCCCGCCTACGTGGAGCAGGTCACCCGGGTCTGGCGCGCCGCCATCGACGCCTATCAAGCCAACCCGGAAGCCTATCAGGTCAAGGCCGACTGGGATGCCCAGCTCGCCCGCGTCTCCGAGGGGAGCCAGACCACCCTCGGCGCCTATCATCGCCAATGGCAATAAGGAGCCCTGTTCATGAAATTCTCTCTCGGCCCCCTGCTCTTCTACTGGCCCAAGGCCGACACCCATGGCTTCTATCAGGCGGCCGCCCAAAGCCAGGCCGACATCGTCTATCTGGGGGAAACCGTCTGCAGCAAGCGCCGCGAACTGAAAGTGGATGACTGGATTGCCCTCGCCCGCCAGGTGGCCGGCTCAGGCAAGCAGGCGGTGCTCTCCACGCTGGCGCTCATCTCCGCCCCCTCCGAGCTCAAGGAGGTCAAGCGGCTGGTCGACAACGGTGAGCTGATGATCGAGGCCAACGATCTGGGGGCAGTCCAGCTCGCCAGCGAAGCCGGGCTGCCGTTCGTCTGCGGCCCCGCCATCAACGCCTACAACGCCGACGTGCTGCGCATGCTGCTCAAACAGGGGATGCAGCGCTGGGTGATGCCGGTGGAGCTGTCCCGCGACTGGCTGGTGCAGCTCAATCAGGATCTGGGCAGTGCCCGCCAGCAGTTCGAGGTGGAGGTGTTCGCCTACGGCCACCTGCCGCTCGCCTACTCGGCGCGCTGCTTCACCGCCCGCTCCCTCGACCGGCCCAAGGACAACTGCGAACTGGCCTGCATCGACTACCCCACCGGTAGGCTTGCCAGCAGTCGCGAGGGGCAGAAGGTGTTCAACCTCAACGGCATCCAGACCCAGTCCGGTTACTGCTACAACCTGGGCAACGATCTGGCCGGCATGGAGGGTTTGGTGGATGTGGTACGGCTCTCCCCCGAGGGGTTGGATACCCTGACGATGCTGGATCGCTTCAAGGCCAACGAACGGGGTCAGGCCCCCCTGCCCCTGCAGCAGGAGCGGGACTGCAACGGCTACTGGCGCCAAATCCCCGGCATGATGCTGGCGCAGTAATTACGGCCTTACTGGCGGGCGGGCACGGTGGTCACTGGCCGATGCCGATGCCGATGCCGATGCAATGGCACCGTAAAGCCTGACACCCAAACAGCAAAAAGGCCTCGCTATGAGGCCTTTTCTATATCGTTCAAAGCAGCGACAACCAGCAGGATCAGGATGCCTGCTTGCTGCTCTTGCCCTGAGCACTCTGGGCGCCGGGCGGCAGGGGTTTGCGCGCCATCAGCTCCAGCTCGAGCAGGGCATATCTGTGCTCGATGAAGTCATACACGTTGTTGGCCAGCGCCAGCTTGAAGTAGCTGATGGCCTCCTTGCGGTTGCCCCTGGCCAGCTCGAACTTACCGAGGTAGAAGTAGGTTTCGCACAGGCGCTCGGCGAGCTCCCGGTTGTCCTTCACCCCTTTCACCACGTTGCCCATCAACTGGGTGGCGTTGAGTTCGCCGGTATAGAGGCGTACCAGATCCCAGTTCCAGGCGTCGTCGTCATACTTGTTGAGCCGCTCGCGCATCCGGCTCATGGCGGCCGGCGCATTGAGCTTCTGCTCGGCCAGATAGAGCCAGATCACCCGGTAGGGATCTTCCGGCTGCGCCTCGTAGAAGCGCTTCATATCGGCCGCGGCCAGCTCGGGGCGATTGCCGTAATAGAGCGCAATACCGCGGTTCAGATAGGCATAGTCATAATCGGGAGCCAGCTCGAGGGCGGAATCAAATGCCTCGTAGGCTTCGTCATAATTCTGCTGTTGCACCAGATAGACGCCGATGAAGTTGTAGGCTTCGGCGAAATCCGGCTTCTCCCGCAGGGCGCGGTTGAAATCCAGCCGCGCCAGAGAGCGCAAGCCTACCCGGTCAAACACGACAGCACGCTCATAAAACAGTTCGGCCCGTTGCTCGGTGGTCAATTCCATCTCACTAAGCATCTGCCCGAGTCGCGCCAACGCCAACTCGCTCTGGTAAGAGACCTGCAGGGGGGTCGCCAATACCAGTGAAGCGGGTTGCGGCTTGGGAACTTGAGGCGTTTGAACCTGACTGCTACTGCTGCAACCCCACATGGGGAGCAGCAACAGGATACCAAGGAGGTATCCAATCCCTTTCCTGACGTTCAATGAACACTCCGACGCTTACGCTTGACCCGGCATATGGTAAAGGTCAGCCGACACTTTGTCATGTGGCTGAGCCTCTCTCCCTCAAATAAATCAGGATTCGACAGGGTATCCGGCATCACACCAGCCCCGAAAGCCACCATCCACGCTGACCACCCGGCCGTAGCCCATCTTCTGCAGGTTCTCCGCCACCAGAATGGAGCGAAAACCGCCACCACAATAGAGGTAGAGCTCGGTGTCGGGATCCGGATAACGAGTCTCGATATCCCGCTCGATCACCCCGCGCCCGAGGTAGGTCGCGCCCGGCAGATGGCCCCTGGCCCACTCGCTCTCTTCCCGCACGTCGACCAGGTGAAAGGTACGCCCCTCCTCCTGCCAGCGCTTGATCTGGTGCACGTCGGTCTCCTGCACATGGGGGCGAATGGCCTCTACCAGCGCCAGAAAACGGGGATTGTGTTGCATGGCTTGCTCCTTGCCTCTTGGCCAATGGCCGTGGGTGAAACCGTCATAATGGCTCACCCGGATGATAAGAGAAAGGGCGCCTCGTGGCGCCCTTGTCATTTACGGCAGGATCTCTTGCTGATCCGCCCCCTCTTTCTCCACCTGGGTCGGCAGCATGTGCTCCCGCTTGACCCCGAAGAACATGGCGAACGAGCTCGCCACATAGATGGAGGAGTAGGTACCAAACGCCACACCGATCACCATGGCCACCGAGAAACCGTGGATCAGCGGACCGCCCTTGAGCAGCAGCGCCAGCACCACCACGAAGGTCAGGCCGGAGGTGATGATGGTCCGGCTCAGAGTCTCGGTCATGGAGAGATCCAGGATGTACTCGGTATCCCCCTTGCGCACCTTGCGAAAGTTCTCCCGCAGGCGGTCGAACACCACTATGGTGTCGTTCAGGGAGTAACCCACGAGCGTCATCAAGGCCGCCAGCACGGTCAGGTCGAATTCGTACTGGAAGTAGGCGAAGACGCCCAGGGTGATCACCACGTCGTGCACCAAGGAGAGGATGCCGCCCATGGCCAGACGCCACTCGAAGCGTACCGCCACGTAGATCATGATGCAGATGATGGAGGCCAGCATGGCCAGCGCACCGTCCGTCGCCAGCTCGTCACCCACGGAGGGGCCGACGAACTCCACGCGCTTGAGCACGGCGCCCTGATCGATCACCTTGGCGGCCGCCAGCACCTCGTTGCCCTGCTGCTCCACCTTGACCCCCTCTTTCGGGGTCAGGCGCACCAGCACGTCACGGCTGGAGCCGAAGTGTTGCAGGGTCGCCCCTTCAATCTTCTGCTCGTCCAGCACCTCATGCATCTTCTCCAGGCTCACCGACTGCTGGAAGCCCACCTCGATGGTGGTGCCGCCGGTAAAGTCCAGACCCCAGTTCAGACCCCGATCGAACAGGAAGAACAGGGAGATAACCATCAGCAGAGTAGAGAAGACCACACCCGGCTTGGCAAAGCGCATGAAGGGGATGGGCTTTTCAAAATGTAGAATCTGAAACATGTCTCTTCCTTAGATCGGCAGCTTGTCGAGGCGCCGACCACCCCAGGCCAGGTTGATGATGGCGCGGGATACCGTGATGGCGGTAAACATGGACGCACTCAGACCAATCCCCAGCGTCAGGGCGAAGCCCTTGATGGCGCCGGTACCGATACCGAACAGGATCACACAGGTGATAAGCGAGGTGATGTTGGAGTCGGCGATGGTCGAGAATGCCCGATCAAAGCCCAGATGGATCGCCTGCTGCACGCCGCGGCCGTTGCGGATCTCTTCACGAATGCGCTCGTAGATCAGCACGTTGGCGTCCACCGCCATGCCCAGCGTCAGCACGATACCGGCGATGCCCGGCAGGGTCATGGTGGCCCCCGGGATCATCGACATGATGCCGACGATCAGCACCAGGTTCATCGAGAGAGCAATGTTGGCCACCCAACCGAAGGCACGGTAGTAGATCCCCATGAACAGCACGATCACCAGCATGGCCCAGCCGATGGCTTCCATACCGCTGTCGATGTTCTGCTGACCCAGGCTCGGGCCAATGGTGCGCTCTTCCACGATCTGGATCGGGGCGATCAGCGCACCGGCACGCAGCAGCAGCGCCAGGTTGTGGGCTTCGTTGGCGTTGTCGATGCCGGTGATGCGGAACTGGCTGCCAAGGCGCGACTGGATGGTGGCGACGTTGATCACCTCCTCCTGCTTGCGGAACTTGCGCTTGCCGTCCGGACCCGGCTGACCGACCGGCTTGTATTCGATGAATACGGTGGCCATGCCCTTACCGACGTTGTCCTTGGTAAAGTTGGCCATCTTGTTGCCACCCTGGCCATCGAGCTTGATGTTGACCTGGGGACGGCTGTATTCGTCGAAACCGGACTGGGCACCCACGATGTGGTCACCGGTCAGGATGATGCGCTTTTGCAGCACCACCGGACGACCGTTGCGATCGTTGTAGACCTTGGAGCTCGGCGGTACGCGACCGTCGGCTGCAGCCTGGATGTCGGCGGTCTCATCGACCATGTGGAATTCCAGGGTCGCGGTCGCGCCCAGGATCTCCTTGGCACGGGCGGTGTCCTGAATACCAGGCAGTTCCACCACGATGCGCTCGGCACCCTGCTGTTGTACCAGCGGCTCGGCTACACCCAGTTCGTTCACCCGGTTGCGGATGATGGTGATGTTCTGCTCGAGGGCGTACTTCTTCACCTCCTTGACCTTGGCTTCACTTAAGGAGGCCAGCAGGACGAACTCGTCCCCCTTTTGCTCGGTGGTGAAGGTGAGATCCGGGTTCTGACGACGCAGGAAGGAGACCGCCTTGCTCTGATCGGCTTCGTCGCGGAAGACCACCTGTACCTGATCACCGACCCGGCGCACGCCGGAGTAACGGATCTTCTGGGTACGCAGCTCGGAGCGGAAATCCTGCACCATCTGCTCCTGCTGCTTGGCCAGCGCTTCGGCCATGTCCACTTCCATCAGGAAGTGCACGCCGCCACGCAGGTCCAGACCCAGCTTGAGCGGGTTGGCACCAATGGCTTCGAGCCAGGCAGGGGTGGAAGGCGCCAGGTTGAGTGCGGTGATGAAGTTGTCACCCAGCTTGTTGGCGACCAGATCGCGCGCCTTGAGCTGCTCTTCGGTGTTCTTGAAACGAATCAGAATGAAGCCGTGTTCGAACGCCGCATGCTTGACCGGGATCTTCGCCTCATCGAGAGTCGCTTTCACCAGGTCAAGGGTATCAAGCTTGACTTCGGCACCCCGGCTGGCAGAGATCTGCAAGGCCGGGTCTTCGCCGTAAAGATTGGGGGCTGCATATAGAAAACCGATGGCGATCACCACGATCACCATCAGGTATTTCCACAGCGGATAGCGATTTAACACGCTGTGCTCCTCGGGAGATTAGAGGGACTGGATAGAACCCTTGGGCAGAACGGCAGAGACGAAATCACGCTTGATGGTGACCTGGGTCTGATCGTTCAGGGACAGCACAATGTATTCGCTGTCGGCGGAAACCTTGGCGATCTTGCCGACCAGGCCGCCGGAAGTGAGCACTTCGTCACCCTTGGAGAGGGAACTCATCAGGTTGCGGTGATCCTTGGCACGTTTGGCCTGGGGACGATAGATCATGAAGTAGAAGATGAGACCGAACACGGCCAGCATGATGATCATTTCCATACCACCACCCTGTGCCGCCGGAGCCGCGCCTTCTGCATATGCCTTGGAGATAATGCTCATTTAACAACCTCTTATTGATGTAAATTTGATAACTAGCTTATAAATCGTTGTTATTTCACGTCATTTTCAGCTAACGGAGGCACGGGCTTCCCTTGCCGACGGTAAAACTCAGTTACAAAGTCGTCTAATTTACCCTGCTCGATCGCGTCCCGCAAACCCTGCATCACACGCTGGTAATAACGCAGGTTGTGAATGGTGTTCAGACGGGCACCGAGGATCTCGTTGCACTTGTCCAGATGGTACAGATAACTGCGGGTGTAGTTCTTGCAGGTGTAGCAATCGCAATCGGCATCCAGGGTGCTGGTATCCTCGCGATACTTGGCGTTGCGGATCTTGACCACCCCGTCGGTGGTGAACAGGTGGCCGTTGCGGGCGTTGCGGGTCGGCATCACGCAGTCGAACATGTCGATACCGCGGCGCACCCCTTCCACCAGATCTTCCGGCTTGCCCACCCCCATCAGGTAGCGTGGCTTGTCGGCCGGAATTTTCGGGCAGACGTGCTCGAGGATGCGATGCATGTCTTCCTTGGGCTCACCCACCGCCAGACCGCCGACCGCGTAACCGTCGAAACCGATCTCCAAGAGACCGTCCAGCGACACATCCCGCAGATCTTCGTACACGGAACCCTGGATGATGCCGAACAGGGCGTTCTTGTTGCCGAGCGCATCGAACTTGTCGCGCGAACGCTTACCCCAGCGCAGGGACATCTCCATGGACTTGCGCGCCTCTTCGTAAGTGGCCGGGTACGGCGTGCACTCATCGAAGATCATCACGATGTCGGAGCCCAGATCGTACTGGATCTCCATGGATTTCTCGGGGTCGAGGAAGATCTTCTCGCCGTTGATGGGGTGACGGAAGTGCACCCCCGCCTCGGTGATCTTGCGGATATGCCCCAGGCTGAACACCTGGAAACCGCCGGAGTCGGTCAGGATCGGGCCCTGCCAGTTCATGAAGTCATGCAGATCGCCGTGGGCGCGCATCACTTCCTGGCCCGGACGCAGCCAAAGGTGGAAAGTGTTGCCAAGCAGGATCTGGGCACCAGTTTCACGTACCTCTTCCGGGGTCATCCCCTTGACGGTGCCGTAGGTGCCGACCGGCATGAAGGCCGGGGTCTGCACGGTGCCGCGCTCGAATACCAGCTGACCGCGACGGGCACGGCCGTCGGTGGTTTTCAGTTCAAATTTCATTGCTACCTCGGTTTCAGTCAGAGAAACAGTCTGACAAATAGTAGGGCCGCACCGGCCCGGTACAAGAAGCCGGCCGGGATCCTGACGATCAGGTCCTGAACGGCTTCTGAAGGGCAGCCGCTTAAGCTGCTGCCCGGCGACGGGTGACGAACATGGCGTCCCCGTAGCTGAAGAAACGATACTGCTCGGCCACGGCGGCCTGATAGGCAGCCATCACGTTGTCATAGCCGGCAAAGGCGCTGACCAGCATGATCAGGGTCGACTCGGGCAGATGGAAGTTGGTGACCATGGCATCGACCACCTGGAACTGGTAACCCGGGAAGATGAAGATGTCGGTGTCGCTGAAAAACGGCGCCAGCGGCTTGCCCTGGGCCAGGGTTACCTTGGCCGCGCTCTCGAGCGAACGTACCGAGGTAGTCCCCACCGCAATCACCCGGCCGCCGCGGGCACGGGTCGCCGCGATGGCGTCCACCACCTCCTGCGGCACTTCGGCATATTCCGAGTGCATGTGGTGATCTTCAATCTTGTCCACCCGCACCGGCTGGAAGGTGCCCGCCCCCACGTGCAGGGTGACGAAGGCCGTTTCCACGCCCTTGGCACGAATTTTCTCCAGCAGCGGCTCGTCGAAGTGCAGGCCGGCGGTCGGCGCCGCCACGGCGCCCGGCTTCTGGTTGTAGACGGTCTGGTAGCGCTCCTTGTCGGCATCCTCGTCGGGACGATCGATATAGGGAGGCAGCGGCATGTGGCCGATGGCTTCCAGGATCTCCAGCACCGGGCGCGGGTCCAGGAAGTGGATCTCGAACAGGGCGTCGTGGCGGGCGCGCATCTCGGCCTCGACGGGCACGCCGTCGGCACCGGCATCCAGGATCAGGCGGGTGCCTGGCTTGGGCGACTTGGATGAGCGTACGTGCGCCAGCACGCTGTGCTCGTCCAGGATGCGTTCCACCAGCACCTCCAGCTTGCCGCCGCTGGCCTTCTGGCCAAACATGCGCGCAGGGATGACCCGGGTATTGTTGAACACCAGCAGATCACCGGGGTTGAGCTGGTCCAGCACATCGACAAATTGACCGTGGCGCAGGGCGCCGGTTTGACCGTCGAGCTGCAGCAGACGACTGGCGGTACGCTCCGCCATCGGATAGCGGGCAATCAGCTCGTCTGGCAGATCAAAATGAAAATCGGATACTTGCATCTTTCACCTCGGGGGAATCGGCGGCTAGTCTAGTTATCCCCCTCTTGCAAGGCAACCCAAAAGACCAAAAACCCAAGAGAGACAAGGGATAGCGAGCAATTATGTGAAGCAGGGCCAGTTAAGAAACCTTTAAGGTTTTGTATTGACCCTGATCATGTTTTGCCGAAGGGGGCTGGGCTAGGGTGAAAGCAGATACACAAGGAGGCCCACCATGATGACCCTATCCGAGATCATGACTGAACACCCCTTCACCCTGGGTCCGGAAAACAGCGTCAAACAGGCGATGGACCTGATGCAGCAGGAGCGGATCCGCCATATTCCCATCGTTGACGACCACCATCATCTGCTGGGCCTGGTCACCCTCTCCGATATCCTGGCCACCCGCGAATCCAAGCTGCTGCTGATCAATCCGGAGCGGGAGGCGGAGTTCACCGACAGCGTCCAGCTCGACGAGATCATGACCCGCCAGGTGGCGAGCGTGGATCCCCATGCCGGCATCAAGGAGGCGGCCCTCTATCTGCAGCGCCACAAATATGGCTGCCTGCCGGTACTCAAAGGGCACAAGCTGGTAGGCATAGTCACCGAGTCGGACTTCATTGCCGTGGCCATCAATCTGCTGGAGCTGATGGAAGAGCAGGAGCCATCTGATGACTTTTGATCTGCGCAGCATGTAATTAAATTACAATAAAAGCGTTTTCAGCCTGAATTATCGGCATAAATAGTGAAACACTTTCATTTTGACTGAAAAATTACACCATTATCTTGCTTTGTGATCTGCATCACACTATCATGACCGCCATGCAATAGTTGCCGAGGGGGAGACGAGGGATTGTGCACCCATCCTCTTCCTCTCATTTGTCTGCAAGTTTGCACACCCCGTAGTTAGTCTTTGCTGTAAAGCTTTTGTTTATATAGCCATTCCTTGTTTGATGACCCGGCCTTGTCCTTGCGACGACGCCGGGATTTTTTTATCCGCGTTGTACCCCTCCCCTTCACCTGGCACGCTCGCGCCGCCCGTTCGCTCACCCCCGACGCCCCTCTGCGCCACGACTTGACGGCCCTCTCCCCTCTCCCCTTGAAAAGCCGAGGTCGCGCACAGATGTTGAATCTCGACAAGGAGTTATCTCTGCATGCTGGCGATATTCATGTTAGGTACAGCAGAGGTGTTTTATCTAATAAGTCGATTTAAGTGATTCAAAATTGCGGCTTTGACCGATTAGGAAAAGCCCCTATGATGAACCCATCGAAAGTTAAACGCCTCGTCTGGCACGACTCTTCACTACCGGACGAGCACATGTACATCACCAAGGAGCAAATACATGTCTACCTACATCAACACTGAAATCAAGCCGTTCAACGCTACCGCCTACCACAATGGCAAATTTGTTCAGGTGTCTGACGCTGACCTGAAAGGCAAGTGGTCCGTGGTGTTCTTCTACCCGGCTGATTTCACCTTCGTCTGCCCGACCGAGCTGGGCGACCTGGCCGACAACTACGCCGAATTCCAGAAGCTGGGCGTCGAGATCTACGCCGTCTCCACCGACACCCACTTCACCCACAAGGCCTGGCACGACACTTCTGACACCATCCAGAAGATCCAGTACCCGATGATCGGCGACCCCACCGGCACCATCACCCGCAACTTCGGCGTGATGATCGAAGAAGCTGGTCTGGCTGACCGCGGTACCTTCGTCATCGACCCGCAGGGCATCATCCAGATCGTTGAAATCAACGCTGGCGGCATCGGCCGTGACGCCCTGGAACTGCTGCGCAAGGTCAAGGCTGCCCAGTACGTTGCCGCTCACCCGGGTGAAGTGTGCCCGGCCAAGTGGAAAGAAGGCGACGCCACCCTGGCCCCGTCCCTGGATCTGGTAGGCAAAATCTAAGCCTCCCCGCTCTGAAGACCGGCCCGTTCAAGGGCCGGTTTTGTTTACGGACCTCAGAAAAGGCGCCGGTCTGCTTTCTGGCCTGACAAAACGCCGACCCGCATTCAACAAGAAGGAATTCGACCATGTTAGATACCAACCTCAAACAACAACTCAACGGTTACTTGCAGTACATCGTCAATCCCATCGAGATCAGCGTGTCCGGCAACGACAGCGACAAATCCGCCGAACTGCTGGCATTGGCCAGCGAGATCGCCGAGATGTCCCCCAAAATTACCCAGACCTCTGGCACCAATGCCCACAAGCCTTCCATGAGCGTCGCGCCGAAGGGCCAGGCCCCGCGCGTTCATTTTGCCGGCATCCCCATGGGTCATGAATTCACCTCCCTGGTGCTTGCCCTGCTGCAAAGCGGCGGTCACCCCTCCAAGGCCGATGCGGCTGTGCAGGAGCAGATCCGCAATCTGAAGGGCGAGTTCCACTTCGAGACCTATATTTCGCTCTCTTGCCACAACTGCCCGGACGTGGTGCAGGCGCTCAACCTGATGGCGACCCTGAACCCCGGCATCACTCACACCATGATCGACGGCGCCCTGTTCCAGGACGAGGTCAACGAACGTCAGATCATGGCAGTACCGAACGTCTACCTGAACGGTCAGCCGTTCAGCCAGGGCCGCATTTCGCTCGAAGAGATCGTCGCCAAGCTCGACACCGGCGCCGCCGAGCGCAAGGCCGCTGAACTGAGTGAAAAAGCTCCCTACGACGTGCTGGTTGTCGGTGGTGGCCCGGCCGGTGCCGCAGCGGCCATCTATGCCGCTCGCAAAGGCATTCGCACCGCCATCGTCGCCGAGCGTTTCGGTGGCCAGGTGATGGACACCGTCGGCATCGAGAACTTCATCTCAGTGCCCTACACCGAAGGCCCCAAGCTGGCCGCGAGCCTGGAGCAGCACGTCAAGCAGTACGGCGTGGAAGTGATCACCGAGCAGCGCGCCGCCGCCATCAGCCGTGATGGCTACGTCAACGTGGATCTCGCCTCTGGCGCCACCTTGAAGAGCCGCGCCGTGATCCTGGCGACCGGTGCCCGCTGGCGCGATCTGAACGTACCGGGCGAGCTCGAGTACCGCACCAAGGGCGTGGCTTACTGCCCGCACTGTGACGGCCCCTTCTTCAAGGGCAAGCGGGTTGCGGTGATCGGTGGCGGCAACTCCGGCATCGAGGCGGCCATCGATCTGGCTGGCATCGTCGAACACGTCACCGTAGTGGAGTTCGCCGATACCCTGCGTGCCGACGAGGTGCTGCAGAAGAAGGCCCGCTCCATGAGCAACATCGATATCATCATGAGCGCCCGCACCACCGAGGTGATCGGTGACGGCAGCAAGGTGGTGGGCATGGATTACGAAGATCGCACCACCGGCGAGATCAAGCACCTGGCGGTGGCCGGCATCTTCGTGCAGATCGGTCTGGTACCGAACACCGAGTTCCTGAAAGGGAGCGAGGTGGCCCTGACCCGCTTTGGCGAGATCGAGATCGACACCAAGGGCGCCACCTCCCTGCCCGGTGTCTACGCCGCAGGGGACGCCACCACAGTGCCGTTCAAGCAGATCATCATCTCCATGGGCGCAGGGGCGACCGCCGCGCTGGGGGCGTTTGATTACCTCATTCGCAACCCGGCGCCAGAAGCCGCTGCGACCAAGGCCGATGCCGTGACCGCCTGATAGCGACCAGATGGACAAAAAGCCGACTCACAGAGTCGGCTTTTTTTATTGGTGCGAAAAGGCTCAGCCGGCTTTCGACGGTTGGCCCTCATCCGGCCCGGGCGTGGCGTAGCTGGCGGGCACCACCTCCCCGTCCAGATCCGTTCTCGGTTCCAGCTCCGCCGTCATGGGGGTATTGGGCGGCACCGGGATGAAGACCTGGTGCTCGGCCAAGGGGATGGGTGCCCGCTGCCGCCTGCGCCAGCCGAGATAACCCGCCAGCAGCAGACCGCAGAGGGCAAAGTAGACGAACAGCCCCTCTGGCCCGAACTGCGCCATGACAAACGGTGCCAGCAGCGGCCCGGTCATGGCCCCCAGGCTGTAAGCGAGCAGCAGCCCCTGATTGGCCCCCAGCACCTGATCCGGGCGCAGCTCGTCACAGGCGTGACTGAGGCTCAGGGGATAGATGGAGAACGCCATCCCTCCCAGCAGGAACACCAGCCCCCCCTCGGCGGGGCCACGCCAGGCATCCGGCAGCAGCACCATCAACAGGGCCAGCAGCGCCAAAATGGCGCCGAGCAGCAGGATCACCCCTCGCCTGTCGTAGCGATCGGAGAGGCGACCGATGGGGTACTGCAGGCACATGCCCCCCAGGATCACCAGCGCCATCATGTCCGCCACCTGGGAGAGGGACGAGCCGCTGTCGGTGAAATAGAGCGGCAACAGGCCATAGATGGCCCCCAGCACCAGACCGGAGGTAAAGCTGCTGCCCATCCCCGCCGGAGTGAGCCGCACCAGCTCCAAGACGCCGACCGGCTGGGGCGCCACCATGGCCGGGGTCGCCACTCGGGAGATGGCCAGCGGGATCACCGACAGGGTCGCCGCCATGGCGCACAGGGCGAACGGGGTCAGCACCATGGGATCCACCCACTTGAGCAGCAGCTGTCCCAGCGCCAGGGAGCCGTAGAGCAGGATCATGTAGAGGGACATCAGCCGGCCCCGGTTGGCCGGGGTACTGGAGACCAGCATCCAGGACTCCAGCACCACGAACAGGCCGCCGGTGGCAAAGCCACCCACCAGCCGCAGCGCCGCCCAGCTGAGCGGCTCCACCACCATGCCGTGCAGCAGAAACAGAAAGCAGAGCAGGGAGGCATAGGCCGCATAGGCCCGGATGTGGCCCACCCGGATGATGAGGCGGGCATTGACGAAGGCCCCCAGCACCAGACCGCCGAAGTAGGCGGCCGAGACCAGGCCGATGGCCTGGGCCGATACCTGCTCGGCAGAGAGGCGCACAGTCAGCAGGGTGTTGAACATGCCGTGACCCAGAATGAAGATCACCAGACTGGTCAGGGGTGAGAGGAACCTTGCGAGTGTCATGGGGTCTCCCTGGTTGGCGCAATTGTGAGCAAAACAGCCATGGTACCGTTTGCTTCCCGCTCGCTTCAACCCTGCGGGATCAGTCAACTCATGACACGCAGGGCCCGCGCCGGACAACTAGAATGGGAATACAGTCCACTCACCCCAGCCCCAGCAAACAGGAACGCCTTCATGTCTGCGAGCCTATCCAAGTACCCGATCGCCCCCGAGCTCGAGATCCCGGACTCCCTGCGTCTCTCCTGGCAGAAGACCGTCAACCTGATGGCTGAGCTGTTTCACGTGCCGGCCGGGCTCATCATGCGGGTACACCCTCGCGAGATAGAAGTGTTCATCACCAGCCAGACGCCGGACAACTGCTATCCGGCCGGGGCCCGCGAACACCTCGACTCCGGCCTCTATTGCGAGCGGGTCATGGATACCCGCCAGGAGCTTCTGGTGCCCAATGCCCTCAAGGATCCCGAATGGCAGCACAATCCTGACATCAAAGTCGGCATGATCTCCTATTGCGGTCTGCCGCTCTGCTGGCCCGATGGCAGACTCTTCGGCACCATCTGCGTGCTGAGCCGGGAGGAGAACGACTACGGCGGCCTCTACCGGCAACTGCTCCTGCAGTTTCGTGATTCGGTGCAGCAGGGCATGCACACCCTCTACGACAATATTCGTCTGCAGGAGACGCAAGAAGAGCTGGAACAGCACAAGTCGCAGTTGACCCACACCCTCGACAGTCTGAAAAAAACCCAGGAGGAGCTCATCCACACCGAAACCCTGGCGGCGCTGGGAGCCATGGTGGCCGGCATCTCCCATGAGCTGAACACCCCCATCGGCAACGCCCTGATCGCCACCACGGCCCTGCAGGAGAAAACCCGGCAGCTGGCCGCCCAGCTGGGGGCTCAGACTATCCGTCGCACCACGCTGGAGGAGTTTGTGCACGCCAGCCAGGAGATGAGCGAGCTGGCCCTGCAGGCCATCACCCAGTCGGCCAAGCTGATCAGCAGCTTCAAGCAGGTGGCCATCGAGCAGACCTCGGAGAGCCGGCGCAGCTTCGATCTCAGGCGCCTCATCGACGACAACCTGGCCAACCTCAAGGCCGGTCCCGGGTTTGATCAGATCGTGCTGCACAATCTCATCGACGAGGAGCTGCTCTGCGACAGCTACCCGGGCCCCCTCAGCCAGGTGCTGCTCAACCTGATCCACAACGCCCTCCTCCATGGCATCGGGGATCGCCAGGATGGACGCATCGAGATCCGGGCCCATCAGGACCAACAATCCATCCACCTGGAGGTGCTGGACAACGGTCGCGGCATGGCGCCCAACGTACTGGCCCACATCTTCGATCCCTTCTTTACCACCACCTTGGGCAAGGGGGGCTCCGGACTGGGGCTCTCCATCTGCCGCCGCATCGCCACCTCGGTGCTGGGTGGCGGCCTGACGGCTCGCTCGGCGCCGGGCAAAGGCAGCTGCTTTACCCTCTCCTTTCCCCGCATCGCCCCTGGCCGCGTCTGAGAGGCAGAACTCAGCCCCTCTCGCCGAGTGAATCGAGTTGCGATGCCGGCCAACACAAGGGCGGCGGTGAGGTCTATCCTTGCAGATGTCCACCAGTGAGGTAATCAAGATGAAACCAGCCCTGTTTCTGTTAACCCTGCTCTTTACCGGCAGCGTGCTCGCCTTTCACTGTCCCGCCGACATGAAGAAGATTGACGATGCCCTGGCCAAGTCCCCGCCGCTGAGCACCGAGCAACTGGCACAGGTGAAGAAACTGCGTGCCGAAGGCGAAGCACTGCACAATGCGGGCAAGCATCAGGAATCCGTCGATACTCTGGCCAAGGCGATGGCCATGCTGGGCCTGAACAAGGGTTAGCCCGGCGGCAACCCACTGGCAGCGAGCCGATTGCACTGCCCCCTTGCGGCCCCTCGTCCCCGATGCGAGGGGCCGCTTTTATCTGACCCGGCTACACACGACCGCTGTAGAGCAGGGTGTTGTAGTTGAAGGCAATCACACCGTTGACGGCGTGGCGCTCAAATTCCCGGGCAATCAGCGCCGTCAACTCGGTATGGGCCTGCGAACCGGCCACCGGGGCATAGGAGGAGGAGTTTAGCCGCCCCAGCACCCCGTCGAGATCGAACAGCTGACGGTTGGCGAAGCGCTCGAGCCGGTAATCTCCCTCGAAGAAGGCGGCAAAATCCACCTCCCCCAGGTTGCGATGATTGACCTCCTCATAGTCCCCCGAATAGGTGCGCAGCCCCGCCTCGTAGGCCTTGAGAAACGGGGTGTCAGTCAGCCTGTCGTTCCAGATAAGGGCCACTTTGCCACCTGGCTTTAGCAGCCGCCGACACTCCTGCTTGAAGGCAGGACGATCGAACCAGTGAAACGCCTGGGCCACCGTGATGAGATCCACACAGCCATCCGGCAGACCGGTGACCTCGGCCCGGCCGTCAGACCAGCCGACATTGGCAACCCCGGCCAGCAACTGCTGCGCCGCCTCGCGCATCTCCTGATTCGGCTCCACTGCCCAGACCCGCGCCACCCGAGGGGCCAGCAGCGCCGTCAGGATGCCGGTGCCCGCTCCTATGTCGGCCACCTGGCTAGCGGGTCCCATGGCCAGCTCATCGGCCAGAAAGTCCAGCATGGCCGGCGGGTAGCCGGGGCGGTATTTTACATAAGCCTCAACGCGAGCTGAAAATCGTTCGGTATTGTCCATTCCTCTCTCCTGCCATGTCGCCACCTGATGGCGCTGCTCGCCAGCGCCTCCATACCGATGCACCTCGTGGTCATCCGGTCGCCGCGGGCACAGATCCGCGCGGTCCCCCTCTGAGCAGGCGGCACATCATCTATCTGACCAGATTGACCTGTCATGGCGCCGGAATAAAGAGGCGCCTCACCCTTTTCCTGTCACGCCTGCCACGCACAGCTCGATCACGCAGGTCTGCTCGGCGACATGAGATCGCCATCACACTCTGCACACGACACAACTGACATTCAGGTTATTAGTCGGCGGTTAAGTAATAAGCTGGGGGCTTGCCGCGTCATTCTTCGCATGGGGCCCCCGGGCTCAACGGGCCGCCGTGTCATGAATGCTCAAGTCGTTCGGCCAACGAGGTTTTTTCTGAGCCTACACGGAGCGAAAAGATGCAACTAGGGAAAATATCGGCGGCGGTGAGCATGATCCTCTCTGCCGGCGTCATGGCAAAAACGGATAAACCGAACATAGTGGTCATCTTCGGTGACGACATCGGCTGGCAGAACGTCAGCGCCTATGGCATGGGCACCATGGGTTACACCACCCCCAACATCGACCGGATCGCCAAGGAGGGGATCAAGTTCACCGATCACTACGCCCAGCCGAGTTCGACGGCGGGCCGCGCCGCCTTCCTGACCGGCCAGTACCCCATTCGCTCCGGCATGACGACGGTGGCCATGCCAGGTGGCGCCCTGGGCCTGAAGAAAGAGTCCCCGTCTCTGGCCGAAGTGCTCAAGGCCATCGGCTACAAGACCGGCCAGTTCGGCAAGAACCACCTGGGGGATCACAACTTTGCCCTGCCGACCGTCCACGGCTTCGACGAATTCTTCGGCAACCTCTATCACCTCAATACCCAGGAAGAACACGAGCAACGGGATTACCAGAATTTTGCCAAGCAGTATTCAGGCTCGCTCGAGGCGTACAGCAAGAAGTTCGGTACCCGCGGCGTCCTGCACTGCTATGCCACCGAGACCGAAGACAAGACGGTTGACCCGCGTTTCGGCGAAGTCGGCAAACAGAAGTGCACCGATACCGGCCCGCTGGGTCAGGAGCGGATGAAGGAGTTCGACCGCGCCGAGATGATCCCGGCCGCCCTCAAGTTCATCGACGGCTCGATCAAGGAAGACAAGCCTTTCTTCACCTGGGTCAACACCAGCCGCATGCACCTCTATACCCGTCTCAACGACAAGTGGCGCTACGCAGCCGAGCAGTACACCAGCGAATACGACTACCATGGCAGCGGCATGATGCAGCACGACAGCGACATCGGCTATCTGCTCGACGAGCTGGAAAAACGGGGGCTGAAAGAGAACACCATCGTCATCTATACCACCGACAACGGTCCGGAACACTCCTCCTGGCCTTATGGCGCCACCACGCCGTTCCGCGGCGAGAAGATGACCACCTATGAGGGGGGCGTCCGGGTGCCCATGATGGCGCGCTGGCCAGCCCAGATCCCGGCGGGTGGCGTGCTCAACGGCATCCAGGGTCACCAGGATCTCTTCACCACCCTGGCGGCGGCAGCGGGCGTCCCCGACGTCAACAAGAAGATGATGGACGAGAAGAAGCAGTACATAGATGGCGTCAACAACCTCGCCTACTGGGAAGGCAAGAGCAAGGAGTCGGCTCGCAACTCCATCTTCTACTACTTCGAGGACAAGCTCTCTGCGGTGCGAGTCGGCCCCTGGAAGTTCCACTTCGCGGTGGCCGAAAACTACTATGACAACCTCACCCCGCTCTCCAAGCCCAAGCTCTACAACCTGAGAGCCGATCCGTTCGAGAGTTACGACTCCGTCGATGCCAACGGCCACTTGTTGCAGAAGATGTCCTGGATGCTGGCACCGGTCAGCGAGATGGTCGGCGAGCACGTCAACACCCTGGTCAAGTATCCGCCGGTTCAGGGGAGTACCACCTTCGACATGGCCAAGGTCATTCAGGAAGCCATGCAGAAAACTCAGCAGTAAACCACGCGGCGGAGGGTTATCCCTCCGCCATCTTCTTCATGCGGCAGAGCTGGGCACCTCGTCAGGCACCCACCCCGGACCGACCTCGCCCGCCGCCACCAGCAGAGTAACGATGAACAAGATCCGGACCCGTGACACCACACACCTGGACGTCACCCCGCTCAAAACCGCCAGCCGTGACAGCAGCGGCGCCTATGCCCGCCGCTTCCACGTCATGGCAAAACCGGGGGGCTCCAAGTGCAACATCGATTGCCAATATTGCTTCTACCTGCACAAGGAAGAGCTGCTCCATCAACCGAGACAACCCAGGATGGATGAAGAGACGCTGGATACCTTCATCCGCAGCTACATAGAGGGACAAGATGGCGACGAGATCGTCTTCTCCTGGCAGGGCGGTGAACCGACCCTGCTCGGCATCGACTACTTTCGCCGGATAGTGGCGCTGCAGCAACAGCATTGCCCGCCCGGGGTCAGCATCCGCAACGACTTGCAGACCAACGGCATCCTGCTCAATGACGAGTGGTGCCGGTTTCTCAAGGAGCACGGCTTTCTGGTCGGTCTCTCCATCGACGGGCCCCGCGCACTGCACGACAAATACCGGGTGACCCGCAGCGGCAAACCCACCTTCGATCTGGTGATGGCGGCGGCCGCGCTGCTGCGCCAGCATCAGGTTCCCTTCAATGCCCTGACCGTCATCAACCGGCACAATGCAAAATATCCCCTTGAGGTGTATCGCTTTCTGACCCAGGAGCTGGGGGCCAGCTACATCCAGTTCACCCCCTGCGTCGAGGCCAGCGACTTCAAACGCACGGCCCCGCAATTCTGGAACGACAGCATGTTGCCCCTGGTCGGCAGCGAGCTGAGCAAACCCGGTCACCCCATGTCGATCGTCACTGACTGGTCGGTGGATCCCGATGACTGGGGCACCTTTCTGGCAGCCGTGTTCGAGGAGTGGGTCAACAACGACCTGGGGCGAGTGCTGGTCAATCTGTTCGAAACCGCCGTGGCCCAGACCATGGGATACCCCTCCCAGCTCTGCGTCACCGCCGAGTTTTGCGGCAAGGCCCTGGCCATCGAGCACGATGGCAGCGTCTTCTCCTGCGATCACTTCGTCTATCCGGAGTACCGGCTGGGGGATATCAAACAACGCCCCTTGAGCCACATGGCCTTCTCCACCCGCCAGGAGGCCTTTGGCATGTCCAAGCGGGACAGCCTGCCCGAATATTGCCGCCAATGCCCCTACCTGACGCTCTGCTGGGGCGAATGCCCCAAGAATCGTCTGATCAGGGCCCCGGATGGCGAGCTTGGCCTGAACTACCTCTGCCCCGGGATCAAGCACTTCTTCGACTACGCCGCCCCCATACTGGCAGGCATAGCACAGGTGTTGACAACGCAGCAGCAGAGCAGATAAGCCGGCCGGCTCCGGGTCTGCCAAATGCCCATAAAAAAATCCGAAACCCGCCAACGGGTTTCGGATTTTGACACCTTGATAGCTCTGCTCAGCCCTATTGCCCGACCAGGCCATTGTCTGCCAGGTCACACCGAGCACCTGATCATGACCATTTAGGATGGAAACTAGCAGATCAAGTGTAGTGATCTAATCATCCGGACACCATTTTAGGTGGTAGAGTCGCCACCATAATCTGAGGTGTTCCATGACAGGATTACGTCGCTCGTTTACTGCCGAATTCAAACAGGAAGCTGCATCCCTGGTGCAAACGCTGACTCCGGAGCAGCAGAAAATCCTGGAGCTGGAAGCCCCATTAACCTGCTCGAGCGCGAAAAGGGCATACTAGAAAAGCTACTGCCCTCTTGATAGCGGACGATTAACCGTGAGCGGATGAAACAACGAAGCGAGTTGTGCCGTTTGTTTAAAGCGAGCCGGGACTCGGCAAGCAGCCCTGCTTTGATGTCGATGATGCGGAGTTGGGGGTCTCAGATTGGCCGATTCAACGTCCATAACCTGATGAAGGAAGCTGGGTTGGCATCCAAACAGCCGGGCGCACACCGTTATAAGGTCGCATGTTCTGAACGACCGGATATCCCGAATCTGCTGGCCCGCGAATTTGATGTTCCGCAACCCAATCAGGTGTGGTGTGGCGATATCACCTACGTCTGGGCGAGTGCTCGTTGGCATTACCTAGCAGTGGTGCTTGACCTTCATACCCGGCGAGTCGTGGGCTGGACGATGTCTGACAAGCCTGATGCAGAGCTGGCAATCAAAGCACTGAAGATGGCCTATCAGCAGCGGGGTTGCCCATACGGTGTGCTGTTTCACTCTGACCAAGGCAGTCAATATGGCAGCCGGGCATTTCGGCAACAACTGTGGCGCTATCGCATGATTCAGAGTATGAGTCGGCGTGGAAATTGCTAGGATAACGCCCCAATGGAGAGACTGCTCAGGAGCTTGAAGTCAGAGTGGCTTCCTGCGACGGGACACATGAGTCTGCGGGGAGCGAAGCGGGATATCACTTATTACCTGATGGATTACTACAACTGGTGGCGTCCACATCAACGCAATGATGGAATACCGCCAGCAAAACCAAGGATCGGCCTAATCAAGTGTATGGTTTTAGTTGATTACTTTAATCGAGCAGCATTGTGTCTGAAGCAGTTCATCTAGGTTGTACGCCAGCGAATAGCAAATGGCATGCTCACTGGCACACCCAAAATCACAGATACAAAAATACCCAACCGAATCAATCATATAAATGGCGGAGGAGGTGGGATTTGAACCCACGGATGGTCGCCCATCGCCGGTTTTCAAGACCGGTGCATTCAGCCGCTCTGCCACCCCTCCGAACGGCGTGCATACTACGTCAGCCCCTTGTTCATATGCAATACATATTTGATTTGGGATAGTAGGGAGCAACAGGCTGGGGTGGGGCTTGAAATCAGCGCTCGTCATCCCGACATTCAGTGCATACAATGCGTTAACGAAGCGGATTGCCGCTTCACCCCGGAAATCAAGAGGACACCCAAGATGGATACCCGTTCTATCTATACCGGCACCCAGAGTGCCGCACGCGATACCAACAAGGTACTGCGCAACACCTACATGCTGCTCTCCCTCACTCTTGGCTTCTCTGCCGTGGTGGCCGGGGTAGCCACCGTGATGAACATGCCGCCCCTGCACTGGGCCATCTTCCTCATCGGCGTCTACGGTCTGATGTTCCTGACCGAGAAGAATCGTGACAACGGTATGGGGCTGGTGTTCACCTTCGCCCTGACCGGTCTGCTGGGCTATAGCCTGGGCCCCATCATCAACATGTACATGAACAACGGCGGCGGCGAGATAGTGATGACCGCGCTCGGCGGCACTGCGCTCACCTTCTTCGGTCTGTCGGCCTATGCCCTGACCACCAAGCGTGATCTCTCTTTCATCGGCGGCATGCTGTTCGTCGGTTTCTGGGTGCTGCTGGTGGCCATGGTCGCCAACATCTTCCTGCAGATGAGCGCCCTGAGCCTGGCCCTCTCCGCCATGTTCATGCTGTTCTCCTCCGGCGCCATCCTGCTGACCACCCAGCAGATCGTGCGCGGCGGCGAGACTAACTACATCTCCGCCACCGTCACTCTGTATGTCTCCATCTACAACATCTTCCTGAGTCTGCTGAGCCTGCTCGGCGGCAACCGCAACTAATCAAACACCCCGCTTCGGCGGGGTTTTTATTGGCGCCTGTTTCTGTCAGGATAAGTTGCAAATCAAGGATATGAAGCGAAGTGGCCCTGATCCAAATCAGGGCCGTTTCGTTGTTGACCGGTTATGCTCTCGCTTTCGTTTCGCTCAAGGGTTGCGCTCTCCCATGCCCACGGATTTCTCTGGCCTGCTGCGCCGGCTGCTGACTGACAGTCATATCTATTTCGCCCTCAAGGTGTTGCTGGCCATCATGGGACTGCTCGCCTTCACCCTGGCGACCGGCGACATCCAGCTCACCGTGCTGCTCTCCCTCGGGGTGGTGGCTGGCGCCATCGCCGAGACCGACGACAGCCTGTGGGGCCGGGTCAAGAACCTCGCCATGACCCTGCTCTGCTTCCTGTTCGCCTCCCTCTGCGTGCAGTACCTCTTCCCCACCCCCTGGCTGTTTGCCATCGGGCTCGCGAGCTCCACCTTCATCTTCGTGATGGTGGGAGCGCTCGGTCAGCGCTACGCCACCATCAGCTTTGGCTCCCTGCTTATCGCCATCTACACCATGCTGGGAGCCGCCAAGGCGCCGGATCTCTTCTATCAGCCGCTGGCCCTCGGCGCCGGGGCGCTCTGGTATGGCCTGGTGTCGCTGGTCTGGCTCTGGCTGCTGCCCTACAAGACCCTGCACGAGCAGCTGGCCCAGAGTTACTTTGCTCTCTCCCGCTATCTGCTGGAAAAATCCCGCTTCTTTCCGGCCGACGAGCACGGCGCCCAGGCCATTCGCCACAACCTGGCCCAGCTCAACATCAATCTGGTCAATGCCCTGACGCTCACCAAGTCGGCGCTCAACGCCCGCCTCAGCACCCGTCACCGAGCCTCCCCCGAGCTGGCGAGCCTGCTGCGCCTCTACCTGCTGGCGCTGGAGATCCACGAGCGGGCCACCTCCAGCCACTACCCCTACAGCAAGCTGGAAGCCGAGCTCAAGCAGGGCATCGTGCTGGATGGCTTCCAGGAGGTCTTTTTGCAACTCTCCGAGGCGTGCCAACGGCTCGGCTACGCCATCCTGGTGCACAAGCCCTATGCCCACAACAAGCGCATCCACTGGACGCTGGAGGCCCTCGGTGATCAGTTGGAGTTCACTCACCTCAAGCAGCACTACCCGAAAACCCTGCTGACGCCGATGAAGTTTCTGCGCCGCAACCTGGCCAGCATCAACCAGCTGCTGCAAAGCGCCGAGGAGCTGCAAAACCCCGAGCAGGCCCCGCAGAGCCTGCCGCCCCTGGCCAGGCCCGCCCGCCTGCCACTGCTGATCCAGCTCAAGCAGCACCTGACCCCCAACTCCATGGTGTTTCGCCATGCCCTGCGGCTGTCGCTCGGGTTGGTGGTGGGCTACGGCATTCTGCAGGCCTTCCAACTGGACAAGGGCTACTGGATCCTGCTGACCGTGCTATTCGTCTGCCAACCCAGCTACAGCGCCACCCGCCGCCGGCTGGTGCAGCGCATGCTCGGCACCTTCGCCGGCCTGCTGGTGGGGATCCCGGTACTCTGGCTCTTCCCGGAACTGCACGTGCAGCTGGTGGTGATGGGGCTGGCCGCCTTCCTGTTTTTCACCCAGGTGCGCAGCAACTACAGCGCCGCAGTCTGCTTCATCACCCTCTACGTGCTGATGGCGTTCAACCTGCTGGACGGCATCGGCTTCGCCATTCTGGGACCGCGCATGCTCGATACCCTGCTCGGCTGCCTGCTCTCCTACGCCCTGGTGGCCTGGCTCTGGCCGGACTGGCAGTACAAACGGCTGCCGACCCTTATCGCCAATTCGCTGTCGGCCAACGCCCGCTACCTCTCGGCGGTGCTCGCCAGCCTGCAGCAGCAGCGGGATGAGTCACTCGACTACCGGGTGGCGCGCAAGAGCGCCCATCTGGCGGACAGCGAGCTGGCCATGGCTTGGCAGAGCATGCTGGTGGAGCCGCAAAAGCGCCGCCGTTTCCTCGACCTCTGCTTTACCCTCACCTGGCGCAACCATGCCCTGCTCTCCTACATCTCGGCGCTGGGCGCCCATCGCGACAAGCTGGAGGCCATCGGTGAGCTGGACGAGATCAGCCGCCACCTGAGCCACACCCTGGAGCGGGCCGCGGGCCATCTGGCGGGAGAGATGCCGGAGCAGATCGAGGGGCAGTGCCCTGTCATCACCCCGGACAGCAGCGAGGAGCAGCTGATGCTGACCCAGCAGCTCAATCTCATCAGCCAGCTGGCGGACGAATTGCTCGCCCTGGCCAACGAGAGCCGGTTGCTCACCCGGGAACAAGGCGCTACCATGCCCGCCCAATCCTGACAGGCCACAAGGAGCCCACCATGTCCGAGCACCACCAGCTGGAATTCAACGGCCAACTCATCGAAACCGATGCCAAGGGTTATCTGCTCAACAGCAACGACTGGAGCGAGGCGCTGGCACTGGTACTGGCCGAGCAGGAAGGCATAGTACTGGAGGAGCCGCACTGGGAAGTGGTGCGCTTCGTGCGCGCCTTCTATCTGGAGTTCAACACCTCCCCCGCCATTCGCGCCCTGGTCAAGGCGATGGAGAAGCAGTACGGCCCCGAGAAGGGCAACAGCCGCTACCTCTACAAGCTGTTCCCGGAAGGCCCCGCCAAGCAGGCCACCAAGATTGGCGGCCTGCCCAAACCGGTGAAATGCATCTAAAAAAATACCGCGCCCATCCAGAATGAAGCGCGGTATTTTTTTATCTTGTGGTCCCTCTTAGGGGTTGTAAGCCACCACGGAACCACTCAGGCCGGTCATCTGGCCGATGCGGCTCTGCATGCCCTGCAGCTTGGTCTTGGAGACATCCGGTCCGATGAAGACCCGGTTGAGCTGACCCTGCACCGGCGTGCGTGGCGAGGTGTGAGCCGAGTAGCCCGCCGCCCGCAGCTTGCCCACCAGCGCGTTGACGCTGTCGACGTTCTTGAAGGCGCCGAGTTGCAGGATCCAGCTGCCCTGGGCCGGGGCCGTCGCTGCCGGGGCTGCGGTCGTGGTCGCTTGCCCCATCTTGCTGGCGATGAGATCGTCCATCGACCTGATCTGGCCCGCCTGCGGCTTGCTCTCCACCGGTTTTTGCACCTCTACCGGCTTGGGCGGCACCACTTTGGGCTTGGGCTGCTCCACCGGTTTCTTGGCGATCACTTCAGGCTTGGGTTGGGGCTTGACCGCCGGCGGTGTAACGGGCTGGGTCACCGGCTTGGCGGCCGGCTGCTGCACCTGCGGCTGGCCCTGCTTGGCCCCCAGGGTGACCGGCTCGGGCACCTCTTCCACCTGCCACTGTTCGGCAGCCGACGCCTGCTGCTGGCTGGCCAGATGTTCCGCCGGCAGGGTGCTGGCGGCCGATACCTGCAAGGCGGGCTTGGCGGGTTCCAGCTCGGGGCGCAGCGGGATCTTGGCAAACGCCTCTTCCTTCTGCTCCAGCTTGTGGCCGTCCATCAGATCCGGCAGAAAAATGACTACCAGGGCCACCAGGATGACGGTCCCCACCAGACGGTTTTGAAACTTAGAGGCCAAGTTGAATCCTACCTTTACGTAACTCAATATGCGATCTGGCTCCCCGCCAAAGGGCCGGGGAGCCGGGGTGTGGCCTAGATGGCGCCACCCGCCAGAATGTCGGCGACAGTGTAAAACGAACCAAACACAATGACCATATCATCAGGACTCGATGCGGCCAACGCGGCAGCATAGGCCTGCCCCACATCGTCAAAGGGGGTCGCCGGCCCCCGCTCGCAGCCAAGGGCCGCCGCCAACTGGGCCGCGCTCGCCGCCCGCGGGCCGCTCAGGCTAGCCAGATACCACTCGCCGATGAGGCCATCGAGCTCGGCAAGCGACCCCGCCATGTCCTTGTCCTTGAGCATGCCGACCACGGCGCGGCGCACGCCGCTGCAGGGCAGCTTGCGCAACTGGGCTGCCAGATAGGCTGCCGAATGGGGGTTGTGGGCCACATCGACGATGACCAGCGGCGCGCTTTGCAGTTGCTGCATCCGGCCAGCCAGCCTGGCGTTGGCCAACCCGTCACGGATGGCGGACTCCGGCAACGGCAGACCGAGGGACTCCAGCGCCGCCAGCACGGTGACCGCGTTCATCAGCGGCAGGGCCGGCTTGGGCAGGTCGTGCCACTGATGAAGGCCGTGATAATCCCAGCCGGTTTCGTGCTCATCGCCACGAAAATCGATGCCAACCTGACGCAGGCAGGCGCCGAGGCGGGCCGCCTCGCTGGCGATGGTGACGGGCGGGTTGGGCTCACCGCTGATGGCGGGTTTGCCGGCGCGATACACTCCCGCCTTCTCCACCGCCACCGCCTCGCGGGTATCCCCCAGCCAGTCGCAGTGATCGAGCGCAATGGAGGTGATCATGGCCACATCGGATTCCACCACATTGGTGGCATCGAGCCGGCCGCCCAACCCCACTTCCAGCAAGAGCACATCCGGCGCGGCGCGCCGGAACAGCCACAAACCGGCCAGGGTGGCGAACTCGAAGAAGGTAAGGGCTATCTCGCCGCGGGCCGCTTCCACCTCGGCAAAGGCGGTGCAGTGATCGCGGTCGGCCAGCTCGGCCCCGTTGATCCGCACCCGCTCGGTGAAGCGCAGCAGATGGGGAGAGGAGTAAACGCCGACCTGGTAACCGGCGGCCATCAGGATGCTGGCCGCCATGGCGCAGCTGGAGCCCTTGCCGTTGGTGCCCGCCACCGTGATCACCTTGAACGGCAGTTGGGTAAGACCCATGCGGCGGGCCACGGCGCCGACCCGATCCAGTCCCATGTCGATGTTGACCGGGTGGATCTGCTCCAAATAAGAAAGCCAGTCGACCAGCGACCGGCTTTGGGATTGTTGCATGTTGGAACTCATCTTCACTCTTCGATGACGTGAGTATTCAGCATTTTGGCGATCAGGCTGGCCAGACGGTTGCGCATGTCGCGGCGGTCGATGATGAGATCGATGGCGCCCTTCTCCAGCAGGAACTCGGAGCGCTGGAAGCCTTCCGGCAGCTTCTCCCGCACGGTCTGCTCGATGACGCGGGGACCGGCAAAGCCGATCAGCGCCTTGGGCTCGCCCACGTTGATGTCGCCCAGCATGGCCAGACTGGCGGAGACGCCACCCATGGTGGGGTCGGTCAGCACCGAGATATAAGGCAGGCCGGCTTTGGAGAGTCGGTCCAGCGCCGCACTGGTCTTGGCCATCTGCATCAGGGAGAACAGCGCCTCCTGCATGCGGGCACCACCCGAGGTGGAGAAACAGACCAGACCGCGACCTTCCTTGATGCTCTCCTCGACGGCGCGCACGAAGCGGGCGCCCACCACGGAGGACATGGAGCCACCGATGAAGGAGAACTCGAACGAACAGGCGACGACCGGCACCCCCTTGAGGGTCCCCTTCATCACCACCAGCGCATCTTTCTCGCCCGTATCCTTCTGGGCGGCTGACAAACGATCCTTGTAGCGCTTGGAATCCTTGAATTTCAGTACATCCTGCGGCTCCAGCTCGGCACCGACTTCGGTGCGGCCCTGCTCGTCGAGAAAGCTCTCGAGGCGGGCACGGGCGCTGATGCGCATATGATGATCACACTTGGGGCACACTTCGAGATTGCGCTCCAACTCTGCCCGGTAGAGCACCTGTTCACAAGCACTGCACTTGGTCCACACCCCTTCCGGAATGTTGTGGCGACGCGGGGCAGTGATCTTGCTCTTGGGAAGGATCTTCTCAAGCCAGCTCATGGAATTCCTTAATGCTTTTGTGCCTGACAAAACGCATCGAGCCTAGATTGTTCAATGACTTAATAGCTCGATGGCAATAAATGACGGATCATTAAACCACAAATTTTCGGGCCCAGTTACTAAAAACTGGTCGTACCCGGTGCCGAGTCCGGCAGCCACAACGGGCCGATCGGCACCCGCGGCAAGCCCAGTTCCAGCGGGTAATCCACGTCCACCAGATAGAGTCCCCCCGCCTTGGCGGTGGGGCCTGCCAGGTTGCGATCCCGGGCCGCCAGCACCTCGGCCACCCACTCCACCGGTTTGAGCCCCTGCCCCACCAGCAGCAGGGAGCCAGTGATGTTGCGCACCATGTGATGCAGGAAGGCATTGGCCCGGATATCCAGCACGATATAGGGGCCCTGGCGGCTGACGCACAGGTGGGTCACATTGCGCCACGGGGTCTTGGACTGACAGCCGACGGCCCGAAACGAGCTGAAGTCCTGCTCACCCAGGAGGCACTGGCCCGCCTGGTGCATCAGCGTCGCGTCGATCGCTTCGTGGTAGTGGCTGACGCCGCTGCCGAGGATGGCCGGCCGGTAGTTGTGGTTGTAGATGACGTAGCGGTAGCGACGGGCGGTGGCGCTGAAGCGGGCATGGAACCCCTCGTCCACCTCCTTGACCCAGCGCACCGCGATGTCGGGCGGCAGGTTGGAGTTGAGCCCCAGGGTCCAGGCCCCTTCGGCACGGTTCGCATCGGTATCGAAGTGGATGACCTGGCCGGTGGCGTGGACGCCGGCATCGGTGCGTCCTGCACACTGGATGGAGACGGGGTGATTGGCGATCCGGCTGAGGGCCTTCTCCAGCTCCTCCTGTACGCTGATCACTTCGCGCTGACGCTGCCAGCCGAAATACCGGCTGCCGTCGTATTCAATACCTAGGGCAATTCGCATGGATAAACTTGTCTTCTGATGAAAGGATGCGGTGAAAGAAACGGGGCGGATTATACCCATCTCGCCTCAAAAATCCCAAATCACAGCGCCCAGGCCAGACCAGGCGCCAAAAAGAAGGGGCAGCCCATCGGCTGCCCCTGCTGTCATCATGGTGCTGTGGCTACCTAGCCAAGGCGCTTGAGCAGCTTCTCGGCCTCGGCCCGCTGATGCTCGGTGCCCTGCTCCGCCGCCTCCTGCAGCAGCTCGCGGGCGCTATCCTTGTCGTCGATCTCGAGGTAGGCGCGCGCCAGATCCAGCTTGGCCCCCACTCCGCCATCGTCGGCATCCACGTCAAATCCGGTGGACTCCGGCAGCACCTCGGGGAAACCATCCAGCCCCACATCCAGCGAGAAGCCCTGATAGGGTTCCTGCTCCGTGGTGGTGGCATCGGCCTCGGCCAGCAACTTGTCGATCTCGACATAACCGCTCTCCTGGGCCTGCTCGCGCGGCTTGACCTCGCCCTGATGGGGCTCCACTTCGGCGAAGGCATCCTCAAAATCGGAGAGGGCCATCTCGTTGGGATCCCAATCCGGTTCTGCCTCTTTCTTACCTTTGACCGGCTCGGGCTCCAGCCCCAGCTCAGCCAGCATCTCGTCGGCACCGGCAGCGGCAGCCTGGTCGGCCCCCGGCTCGGCAAAGGCGGTCTCAAAGTCGCTCAGATCGAAGGAGGCGAGATCCTCATCGCTCACCACCGCCTCGGCGTCCGGCTGGCCGTCATCGGCGCCATCCAGCGTCAGGTCGGCCTCCAGATCCGCATCCAGCTCGGCGAACAGGGCAGCCTGCAGCTCCTCTTCACTCATGACCTCGTTGTCAGCCTTGGGCTTGGGATTGAACTCGCTGGCGAGATCGAGATCCGGCTCGGTGTCGAGGGTGATGGGATCGTCATGGGCCAGATCCAGATCGGGCACCAGATCCGGATCCCGGATGGCGGCCTTGGCGGCTGGTGCCGGCTCGGCATCGAAGCTGGCCAGATCCATCTCGCCATCATCGCTGAACACCAGATCGGCCGGCGCGGCGGGCTCTTCCACCGCCATGTAGCCATCCGGCGTATTGAGATCCGGTGTCGGCCGCATCGGCTCCTCGTCGGCTATGCCGACCGTCATCAGCTCGTCAAACTCGCTGCTCTCCTGATCCATCACCATGGCGGTGGATTCGGACAGGCTCTTCTCCTGCTCTTCCAGCTCGCGACGAGCACGAGCCCGCAGCCACAGGGTCACCAGCGCCAGCACCAGCAGCACCGGCAACAGGATGATCATGGCGAGGTTGAGCGGCGAGGAGAGCAGGTCCATCAGCCAGTTCTGCTTGGGCTCGGGGGCCGGCGCCGCCGGCGGAACCGGCTTGGCCTTGAGCTCGGCAATCTCTTTTTGCAGGGCGGTCTGATCCTGCAGCTGGGCCTTGAGGGTCTCCACCTCTTCGGTCAGCGACTGCAGTCGCAGCTTGAGCCTGTGGTTCATCTCGGTGACCTGACCGAGCTGGGCATTGGCATCTTCCAGCGCCAACGCCATCTCGGTGGAGGGCTTGCCGACCGGCTTGTCGAGGTCGGCCGGCAGCGGGGCCGGTGCACTGGCGGTGGCGGCACTGGTTGCCGCGGCCTGGCTCGCGACCGGCTCGGGGGCCTTGGCGACCTCCTTGACCTCGGTGGCCGGCTGGGGCGCCTCCACCTTGGGTACCGGAGCCGGAATGGGCGCCGCCTTGGCGGGCGCTACCTTGGCAACCTCGGGCTTGGCCGGCTCGGCTGCCTTGGTGGGAGTCGCCTTGGGCTGGGCCGGCTTGGTGGCCACCGGTTTGGCAGGTTGAACATGCTTGTTGGCCAGGTATTTCGGGCTCAGCCCTTTCCAGCTTGCGTTGTCACTGCGGAATTTGGCGCGGGCCTCGGCATCGGTGATGACGCTGGCCTCGGCGGCGGTGGGCAGCAGGATGCGCGAGCCCACCAGAATGTGGTTGATGTTGCCGTCAGCGAAACTGCGGGGATTCTTCTCGTAGATCGCCACCATGGTCTGGTAGACGCTGACACTGCTGGAGGGACGGTACTTGCTCGCCAGGCTCCAGAGGGTGTCGGTGGGACGAATGGGACCATAACTGCCGGCATTGCTCGCAACCTGCCGCACGATGGGCTGGGCCGTCGCTCGGCTGGGTTGGGGCGTGGCGCTGGGAGTGGCGACGGGTTGTGCCAGCGGCTGGGAATTGACGGCGGGCGGAGCCGGCTCGTCGGGGCCTTTGAGCTCAACAAAAAAGGGCTCCCGCGCCGAGTCTTCGGCCTGGGCCATGCCCAGCAGACCCAATGCGAGTAGCGTTGCCAATGTTATGCGGGAATGTCCCATATTCGTTCCTTCGTATGACGGCCCTATCACATTGAAAAATCTGGATAGTTACCCCAAAACAGTCGGTTCAATATAAATCAGGCTCAGGTTGCAAGCCAGCAGTCCGACACATTTAGCACCCAACTTGCCCCTGAGTGTAGGAAAAAACTTAATCAGTTGATATCGCGAAACATTCCAGAAGTCGCACTGTGCGCCCCCGGTCACATCTGCCTCGCGCTCGGCGGTGCCATCTCTGGCGGGCATCCCTCCCCGCCAGCCCCATGGACTCGCCGATCAGAGGTAATCGCGCACCAGCAGTTCGGCAATCTGCACGCTGTTGGTCGCGGCGCCCTTACGAACGTTATCGGCCACGATCCACATATTTATACCGCAGGGGTGAGAAATATCCTGGCGAACCCGGCCCACTTGTACTTCGTCCTTGCCGGTTGCGTCGCGCACCGGGGTCGGATAGTCATTTTCGTCGTCAAACAGGGTAACGCCCGGCGCCTGGCGCAGCAGCTCCTTCACCTGCTCGGCGTCGAGCGGCTGATGCAGCTCGACGTGGACCGCCTCGGCATGGCCGTAGAACACCGGCACCCGCACGCAGGTGGGGTTCACGGCGATGCTGGCATCCCCCAGGATCTTCTGGGTCTCCCACACCATCTTCATCTCTTCCCGGGTGTAGCCGTTGTCGGTGAAGCTGTCGATCTGCGGGATCAGGTTGAAGGCGATCTGCTGCGGGTAGAGGCTGGGCTCCACCGGACGACCGTTGAGCAGATGGGCGGTCTGGCTGGCCAGCTCGCTCACCCCCTCCTTGCCGGAGCCGGAGACGGACTGATAGGTCGCCACGTTGATGCGAGCGATACCCACCTCATCGTGCAAAGGCTTCAGTGCCACCATCATCTGGATGGTGGAGCAGTTGGGGTTGGCGATGATGTTGCGGTTGCGAAAATCGGCCAGGGCGTCCGGGTTCACTTCCGGAATCACCAGCGGGATCTCTTCGTCGTAACGGAAGCAGGAGGTGTTGTCGATGACGATGCAACCGTGCTCGGCGGCAATCGGCGCCCACTTGGCAGAGACCTCGGCCCCGGCGGAGAAGAGGGCGATCTGCACCTGGCTCCAGTCAAACTCCTCCACGTCCAGGATCTCGACGTTCTTGCCGGCAAAACGCACCGTGTCGCCGGCGCTGCGGCTGGAGGCCAGCGGATAGAGGGTGGCGACCGGGAAGGCACGCTCTTCCAGGATCTCGATCATCGCCTCGCCCACGGCGCCGCTGGCGCCCAATACCGCTACGTTGAATTGCTGACTCACTGCTGTTCTCTCCTATGATGGTGCCGGTGACGCGCGCTGGCATCACCGCTGGCAGGCGGACCTGCCTGATAGCGGGTCTGGCGTCAGCCAGACCGGGTATGGGCGGGACAAGGCTCCCCCCCTTCAAGTATGTAGAGCGCTCAGCCGGGCTGGCAGACAAACCCGAGCCGGGCCAGGGCATCGCTGGCAAACGGCCCCTTTAGCTGCAGGGCCGAGAGCTCGCGCCGCTCCGGATAATCTTTGCGCTGCTCATCGAAGCTGCCCGCCACACCGAGCCGGTTGCGAAAACGGGCATCATCGCGGCGCACGTCATAAATAAGGTGGACCAGTTGCTTGATCAATGCCTGATCCGCCGGCTGGCCCGGCGTCACCTCGCGCACCTCGGGGATGGGCAGCAGACTCTGCAGATCCTGGCGCGGCGTGCGCCCCAGCTGGCGGCAGAGCGCCTCATAGAGCATCCAGGTGCCGCGGGCCTTGCCTTCCAGGCTGTAACCTGCAATGTGCGGTGTCGCGAGCTCAGTGTGGGGTACCAGGGCCTGCAGCGGCTCCGGCTCCCCTTCCCACACATCCATCACCAGTCGCAGCGGCGCCTGGCTCTGCTGGCGCGCCAGCAAGGCCTGGTTGTCCCACACCTCGCCGCGGGAGGCGTTGATGAGGATCTGCCCGGCCGGGCGGGCGGCAATCTGCGCCGCATCCAGCAGATGGAAGGTGGCATCCGGCCCCTGACGGGTAATGGGAACGTGGAAGCTGACGATGTCGGCCTCAAGGGCCTGCTGGTAATCGACAAACTGCACCGCCTCGTTGGCTTCGGCGGCACGGGCCCGGGGCGGATCGCAGCGCAACACCCGCATGCCGAGGGCCTCGGCCTTGCCTGCCACGCACTCGCCGGTGTTGCCGGCGCCGATGACCGCGAGGCTCATCTCGCTCAAGTTGAGCTCATGGCGCTCGGCCAGCACCAGCAGGGCGGAGAGCACATAGTCGCCGACCGAATATTTGTTGCAGCCGGGGGCACTGAAGAAGGGAATGCCTCGTTCGGCCAGCAGCGCCTTGTCCACGTGATCGGTGCCGATGGTGGCGGTGCCGACGAAGCTCAGCTGCGGACAGCTGGCCAAGAGGGCGGCGTCCACCCGGGTGACGGAGCGCACCAGCAGCACGTCGGCCTCTTGCAGATCCGCCGCCTGCATCTGCCTGCCGGGCAGCGGGACGACCTCGCCAAACTCGGCAAACAACTCACGGGCGTGGGGCATATTTTCATCAACGACGATCTTCATCGGGCTCTCTCACTTCGCTAGCGGCCACAAGCGCGCCATTCTAGCCCAAACAGACCGAAGTTTCAGATGCTTATTCACCCATACGCGGCCGTCGCCGCGACTTTCTGCCGGGGTGGGTGCGCGATTGCCTCATCTGCGCCCGATGAAGCGCCCTGCCTGGGCAATATCTGCTGACCGCCCCCGTCATCAGCAGGCCTTGGTCAACAATCAAACCATCACCACACTCATTTGTAACCCCGTGTTACAGGGAGCGGGGCACGACTTGACCGACCGGGTTGGGCTGGCACAATGGCGCCTCTTTTTTTGCTGCCCAGGAATGGGCACCTTGCCGAGCCCCGTTATGCCGACTCACGCCTCTTCCCTACCGCGCCGCCAGGTGCTGTGTTTCAGTGCCGCCCTGATCCTGCCGCTGCTCCTGCTGGCCTGCCTGCCCTGGCAACCGTTCATGAGCCAGGCCCTGCACTCGGACTGGCTCTGGTGGCCCTACGCCCTCACCCGCATGGTGGATGTACCCGGCATCGGCGTCAGCATCCTGGCCCTGCTGCTGCTGACCCGACACAAGCTGACGCTGAGCCTGCCGGCGCTGCTGGCCCTCGGCGGCGCCCTGTTTGCCGTACTGGCCGGCGACTGGCTCATCAAGAGCCTGATCAAGCATCTGACAGAGGAGCCCCGCCCCTACCTGCTCTGGCTGGAGAGCCAGCAGCTGATCCCCGCCATCCAGCAGTTCTACGCCGGCAAGGTGGAGGTGCGCAGCGAGCAGGTCCATGCGGCCAGCCAGCTGCTGGCACTGCCCGAGTGGCTCGCCAACCACTGGCAGGCGGAGGTGAACTACGCCTTCCCCTCCGGCCACAGCATCGCCGCCATGAGCCTGGCCCAGTTCTTCGGCCTGATCTGGCTGGCACGCGCCCCTGCCGGCGCCTGGCTGCTGCCGCTGTGGGCCATCGGTGTCGGCCTGTCGCGCATGCTGATCGGCATGCACTGGCCGCTGGATGTGCTGGCGAGCGCCCTGCTCGGCAGCCTCACCTCGCTGTTCGCGGTGCGCTGGTGGCTGCGCCGTTACTAACATCCGCACGATACAAAAAAACGGGCACCCGCGGGTGCCCGTTTTTGTTCTCTGCTCTCTGCCGTGGTGGCTCAGTTGCTGGCGCTCGCGCCCTGCCACCCTTGCGGGTACTTGTAGCCGACGAAGCGCTTGGCGGCATAGGCCTTGAAGGCGGCCGAGTTGTAGGCCTCTGCCACATCTTTGGCGAAGGGCTTGTCCGCATCGGCACTTTTTACCACCACCCAGTTGATGAAGTCGTAGCTGCGCTCAAGGAACAACCCGGAACTGAAGGGAATGCCGCTTGAGGCGGCAAAATTGCCGTTGATGACCGAGAAGTCCACGTCTTCGCGCGAGCGGGGCAGCTGGGCCGCCTCCAGCAGCACCAGCTTGAGGTTGTGCGGGTTTTGCACCACGTCGAACTCGCTCGCCTTGAGCGGGTTGATCCCCTCCTTGAGGGTCAGCCAGCCCAGATCCTGCAACATTAGCAGCGCCCGCGCCTGATTGGTGGGGTCGTTCGGTATGGCCACCGTGCTCCCCTCCTGCACCGCCTTCAGATCTCCCAGCTTGCCGGCATAGAGCCCCATGGGGCCGGTCGGTACCTGGGTAATGGGGGCGAGCGACAGCCCCCGATCCTTGGCAAAGCTCTCCAGATAGGGCTTGTGCTGGAAGCAGTTCACATCGAGCGAGCCGTCGGCCAGCGCGATATTGGGGGTCACGTAGTCGGTGAACTCCACCAGTTTGACCTGATAACCCTTGGCTTCGAGCTGGGGCTTGATGGAGTCGGTCACCATGTCGGCAAAATCCCCTACCGTGGTGCCGATGACGATCGCCTGTTTGGCCGGATCGGCGGCCAGCGCGGCCAATGGCAGAGTACCGGCCAGCAGGGCCAGGGCGGAAAGGGTAAAGAAGAAACGACGCTGCATAAAAACTCCCTGTAAAGATCTCAACGGCTGGCGCGATGGCAGAGTCGTGCTTGAATCACCACAACCATCTAGCCATCCAAACGGCTAATTAAACACACCATAACAGAGCCGTTTCTCTTCGCCAAGCAACAAAACCGGGCAAGGTTTGCCGGATGCTTGCTAACCCCGGCTTTCAACCTTGCTGGGTACCCAAACAAGAAATCTTTGATAAACCACACAGTTATTACTTGACCCCCTCCCCAAGCCGGCCTCAAGTGACTTATTGTGGTCATTCGGTACCATTTTGCGTCAGGGTGCCAGGTTCGCTTTGTCAGGCTCACCCTGTGGAAGAAGGCGCGTGCTGACAGCGTCATTCAGGCACGGTAGCGGCGATGTGAACACCAGACCCTCATGCTCGCAGTTAACAGAGGAGATAGTTTTATTCAGCCAGCCAAGGAGTTGCCGTGATCGATCACGTTGAAATCAAGACAATGCATTTTGACGACTGCAAGCGCTTCTACCAAACCGTGCTCCGCCCACTGCACATGGAACTCAAGTGGGCAGATGACGCCGCTGCCGGTTTTGGTCTGATCGGTCGTGACAAGGTGAGCTTTTTGATCGAGAAATTCGACCGACATACGCCCTGCCATCTTGCCTTCAGCGCCACGACATCAGCACAAGTCGATGCTTTTCACTTGGCAGGTATTCAAGCGGGCTTTCGCTGTAACGGAAAACCGGGACCTCGCGTTCACTATTCCCCTGATTATTACGCTGCATTTTTGCTTGACCCGGATGGGAATAATATAGAGGCGGTGGCACATATTTAATTATCATAAATGTCGATATTGAGCAGACCTAAATAGCTTAACCAGAAGATAAGGTTATAAATAGGGACAAGGAATATGTCAAAAGCGATTCAAGGATTTGAGTATTCAATTAAAGATGCCGAAGAGCTGCTAGCTCATTTCGACGGCATCAATGCCAATCCCCCACCACCCAGCAGTGAAGTGTTAAAACGCGCGGGACTGGTAATGGCGCTTACTGCTTGGGAAACCTATGTGGAAGATCGGTTGATTGAGGAAATGCATAAAAAGCTAGCCATAGTACAGGGCAGTTACTTGGGTGATTTTATCCTGAAGAAACTGCATACAGATTTAAAGTCATTTCATAATCCAACCTCAGATAAAACGAAAAAAATATTTATGGATTATCTTGGGTTTGATGTCACAGAGGGGTGGCGCTGGTCGAACTATGAGCCAGATAAAGCGCGCTCAACACTCAATCAATGGATTAAAAAACGTGGTGAAGCTGCGCATCGTTCAAAGCCTATCAGCACGGGTGTACCGGTTCCCCATCTTATAAAACGGGACGAGCTGGAAAAAGTAATCAGATTTATCAGAGACCTGGTCAAGTCTACCGACTGTTATATAAATGAGAAGATTGATCTGCACCACGCTGCAATTTTGAACGCCAAAACCAGCTTTCAAGCTGATTGAGGAGCCAATAAATGGAGTGGTTAGTTGCATTAATTATTTTTGTCGTGATAGGTGCCATTTTTGGAAAGCCATCATCTTGCAGTATCTGTGGCCAGTCTATAAAAAAGACATATTATAAATGGACCATCAGTGGAAAGAAGCAGACTCTTTGCCCTAAATGCAATTCACAGATGGAAAGAAAAATTAGCAAAGAAGCGTTTAATCGCCGCTTTGGTTAATGAACAACCTCTTGTTAGCGGGCTGATATTGAGTGCTTCAACTGGCGGCCCATCGTTTAACTGTCACAACATTTACAATTTGAATTACTTTATTTTTGACCTGCTCCGGCCCTGCCGGTAGGTTTATGCCTTATCGACACAGTGCCGTGACTCATATTTTATACGTCACCTTGTCAGTCGCGAACGACATGGAGAGTTCGCTAACCCACCAGCAGGGAGCACGACCACACCCTATTCAAGGAGTATTCATGACCCCCAAACAACATCTGCTCGCCAAGGCCATCTTTATCCTTGCCACTCTGTTCTCCCTGGCCATGATCGCCTTCGTTGCCTGGGCCGTCGTCATGGTCAGCCCGCTCCACCCGGCTGACATGGCACCGTCGCAGAGTCTCAGCCTTGGCCTGGCAACCGCCATCGCCCTGTTTGTGCTCGCCTTCAACTATGTGGCTTATCGCGGGCTCACCGAACAGGTGACGGCCTTCAAGGTGGTCTTCTGGTGCTTCGTCGCCCTGCAGTTGTTCGCCTTTCCGATCGGTACCGTCATCGCGCTGACCCTCATCTATCTGTGGAACCAGTCGCGCGCCTCCCTCGCCCGCCCACTCGGCGCCACTGTCTCACTCTGATCCGGGAGAGTATCCATGCTGACCACCACGAACACCGGCCTGCTGGTCGTCGATATTCAGGGCAAACTGGCCCGTCTGGTCGAGGGGAGCGATGCCCTCATCGCCAACACCGCCAGGCTGGTGGCGGGGGCCAGACTGCTGGGCCTGCCGGTTGTCTGGCTGGAGCAGAACTCGGACAAGCTTGGGGCCACAGTGCCCGAGCTGCAGCTGATGCAGGCAGGCGATCTGGTGCTGGCCAAGCACAGCTTCGGCGCGCTGGGGGAGCCGGTACTGGCCGACGCCCTCGCCCGCCAGGGCGTCAGCCACTGGCTGGTGTGCGGCATAGAGGCCCATATCTGCGTCTACCAGACGGTGTTGGGATTGCTGGAGGCGGGCAGCCAGGTGTCGCTGGTGGTGGATACGGTGTCATCGCGCAGCACCGCCAACCGGGAGCTCGCCATCCACAAGCTGGCGGCGCACGGGGCCGAACTCACCTCGGTGGAGATGTGCCTCTACGAGCTGCTGGGCGATTGCCGCCATCCGGCCTTTCGATCCATTCTGGCGTTAATCAAATAGCTCTCCTGCCAGCCATCCGGCGTTTCGTACCATATTGCTGGCGCTGATCAAATAGCCTCCCCTGCTTTCATCGCAGCGGCGCTCCCGCCAGCGCGAAGATTCCCCCCATCCTGCGCAGATCCGCCCCGCCTCTCTCACACCGGTAACGGCCCGTCAGACGTTAACAAATGGTTACTAATTGATTGATATAAAAAGATAAATATCAATAGCGCCAAACTGAGAAAAGTTCTCAATACAGCACAGAAAAGGATTCACAGGAACCCCCACATGGTCTGTCGATTATTTGTTGTGAGATTTCTTTGAGCCTTATCTCAGAATGAAAATGAGTGCTTTTTGACTCTGTTCTTCCCATGTATAGATGCCAGTCGCACCCAGGACGGTGCGATATAAGATGGAGTTTATGAATGAGAAAAACATCGTTAGCGTTGGCAATCTCGGCCCTGCTCTCGGCCCTGCCCATCGCTTCAGTTCAGGCGAGTGAGAGTTGCACCCCATTGACCGGCAAGGAAGCCGGCCTCGATACCGGCCGCAGCAGCGCAGCGCGCTGCCTGCCCGGCATCAACCCGCTGCAGGATCAGCAGTGGCACCTGCTCAACAGCGGCCAGAATGCCTTCAGCCCCCGCGGCGGCGTGGCAGGCAACGACCTCAACCTCTGGTGGGCACACCGTACCGGCGTGCAGGGTCAGGGCATCAACGTGGCCGTGGTGGATGACGGCCTGGCCATCGCCCACCCGGACCTGGCCGACAACGTACGCCCCGGCTCGAAGAACGTGGTGACCGGCAGCAGCGACCCCACCCCGACCGATCCAGACAGTGCCCACGGCACCTCGGTCTCCGGCCTGATCGGGGCGGTCGACAACCGCATTGGCACCCTGGGGGTGGCGCCCCGCGTCCAGCTGCAGGGGTTCAACCTGCTGGACGAGCGCAGCAAGCAGCTGCAGAAAGACTGGCTCTATGCGCTGGGCGGCAGCCCCGCCACCGCCGACAACCGGGTCTTCAACCAGAGCTACGGCATGAGCCTGGTGGATCCGCAAAGCGCCAGCGGGCTGGATCAGGTACAGCTCGATCGCCTGTTCGAGCAGCAGACCCAGCAGGCACAGGGCGCGGCCTACATCAAGGCGGCAGGCAACGGCTTCAACCGCATCGCCGCGGGTGACTACATGTTCAGCCGCACCGGCGTCCTGCCCAAGCTGCCGTTCGAGAACAGCAACATAGACCCCTCCAACAGCAACTTCTGGAACCTGGTGGTGAGCGCCATCAACGCCGATGGAGTACGTTCCTCCTACTCCAGCGTCGGCAGCAACGTCTTCCTGAGTGCCCCCGGCGGGGAGTACGGTACCGATGCGCCGGCCATGGTGACCACGGATCTGCCCGGCTGCGACATGGGCTACAACCGCACCGACGATCCCAGCACCAACCGGCTGCACAACAACCCGCAGCTGGATGCCACCTGTGACTACAACGGCGTGATGAACGGCACCTCGTCGGCCACCCCCAACACCTCGGGCGCCATGGCCCTGCTGATGTCCGCCTACCCGGACCTGTCGGTGCGGGATCTGCGCGATCTGCTGGCCCGCAACGCCACCCGCATCGATGCCGGCCAGCAACCGGTCCGGGTCAGCTATACCGCCGCCAACGGTCAACCCCGCCAGGTCACCGGCCTGGAAGGGTGGGAGCGCAACGCCGCCGGCCTCTGGTACAGCCCCACCTATGGCTTTGGTCTCATCGACGTGAACAAGACCCTGACCGCCGCCGCCAACCACACCCCGCTGCCACCGCTGGTGCAGTTGCCGGCTCAGAAGGTGACTGTGCCGCGCAGTGAAGGGAGCATCGCGGATGTGGGCAGCAGTGCCACCCGCTCCAGCACCCAGGTGGCGCAGGCCTTGACCGTGGAAGCGGTCCAGGTCACGGTGAGCCTGGATCATCAGCGCCTGCCCGACCTGCTGATCGAGCTGGTCTCCCCCTCCGGTACCCGCAGCGTGCTGCTCAACCCCAACAACAGCCTGGTGGGGCAATCCCTCGACCGGCAGCAGCTGGGTTATGTGCGCACCAAGGGGCTGCGCGACATGCGCATGCTCTCCCACAAGTTCTATGGCGAAGCGGCTCAGGGCGAGTGGCGACTGGAGGTGACCGACGTCTCCAACAGCAGCCGCCAGCTGACGCTGGTTGACCTCAACACCAACCGCCGCAGCACCCTGACCGAGCGCAACAACAGCCAGCCGGGTCAACTGCTCAACTGGTCCCTGCGGGTTATCGGCCACGATGCCGCCCGCTCATGATCACAAGGAGTCACAAGATGAAACACAGCTTACTCGGCCTGGCCCTGGCCGGCTTTCTGGCTTCGGCCGGCGTGCACGCCGCCGATGAATCGGTGGTGATCGACGGCAAGCAGTACCGCACCATAGAGGTGAACGGTCAGACCTACCTCACCCCGGACAACGGCAGCAAGCAGCGGGTCGCCCGCAGCGCAGACGGCAAGGCGCCCCGGCAAACCCTGCGCAGCGGCGACGTGCTGCTGCAAGGGGTGGCCAGCCCGGAACTCACCGCCAGCGGCACCCTGCTGGTGGAGGCCGATGACAACCAGGCCAGCGCGCTGGCCAGCCGGCACGGCCTGCGCTTCAAGCAGAGCAGCGGCGGCATCGCCCTGCTGGAGGCCAAGCCGGGCACCGATCTGAACGCCGTCGCCACGGCGCTCAAGCAGGAGGGGGTCAAGGTACAGATTGAACTCGCCGGGGCCCTCAAACGGCCCAAGTAAACCGCTCCGGGCCATTGTCCGGGCATATCAGCTGATCTTCGAGGGGGCCAGTGGCCCCCTCGCGTGTTGCCCGCGGCCAGCGTCATTGGCCATCAGGCCACCCCTTTTTCCCATCTCCCCTGCCCCTTTCCCCTCTTGCCACCTTCCACCCTTGCTTTGGCACCGCCTTTCGATGCGACCTTGCTCACAACTCTGTCCCCTTGCTCCCGCCGGCACATTTCTCGCTCCCCCGGGGCAAGGCGGCCATCGCCCGGCTTGTTAACCTGCCTGCAGCCAAACGCCGGCCCACGGGCCCGTTCGGTCTTCCTTGCGATATCCAATGGCAGCCGCCAGCAGAGCGGCCCAGCCCGGGCGGATGCCTTGCGCCCGGTGTCGATATCTCCTTTTTATTTTTATTCAGACAGTTACGAGGACGTCTTCATGTCTATCACCACAAAATTGAAAGCGGTTTCACTGGGTGTCAGCCTGGCGCTGGCCGGCCTGCTGGTCGGTTGCAACCAGAATGACTCGGATCCCCTGATCAAGGACGATGCCTATTACCGCGGCCAGGCCGAGGCCATGGTGGCCAGGCTGACCCTGAGCGAGAAGCTGGACCTGCTCTCCGGCCCCGGTTACGGCAGTGCCAACGGCGCCATCAACGTCAAACAGGACGTGCCCGGCGTGGCGGGTTACATCAACGGCGTGCTGCGCAGCGCAGACGGCATCGACATTCCGGCCCTTAAACTGGCCGACGGGCCGGCCGGGGTGCGGATCAACGCCAACCGCGACGGTGACAGCGCCAGCTACTACGCCACCGCCTGGCCCATCGGCTCGCTGCTCGCCTCCAGCTGGGACGTCAAGCTGGTCAAGGCCGTCGGCGAAGCCATGGGGGACGAGGTGCGCCAGTACGGGGTCGACATCCTGCTGGCCCCGGGCATGAACATCCAGCGCAACCCGCTCAATGGCCGCAACTTCGAGTACTACTCGGAAGACCCTCTGCTCACCGGCAAAATCGGCGCTGCCATGGTCAACGGGGTGGAGAGCAACGGGGTGGGCACCACCATCAAGCACTACTTCGGCAACAACTCAGAGACCAACCGCAACCAGATCAACGACATCGGCGAACCGAGAACCTTCCGAGAGATCTATCTGCGCGGCTTCCAGATAGCGGTGGACGAGGCCCAGCCCTGGGCGGTGATGACCTCCTACAACAAGGTCAACGGCACCTATGTCAACGAACGCAAGGATGCGGTGACCGACCTGCTGCGCGGCGAATGGAAGTTCGACGGCCTGGTGATGTCCGACTGGTTTGCTGGCGATGTGGCCAACAACGCCTACAAGCAGGTGCTGGCGGGACAGGATTTGATCGAGCCGGGCAACGTCAAGGAGCAGTTGCAGCAATCCATCGAGCACAGCGATCTCGACGAGGCCAAGGTGAACGAGGCAGCCATCCACATCCTGACCCAGGTGATGAAGAGCCCCTCCTACAACCAGCTGGCCATCAGCAACAGCCCGGATCTGACCGCCCACGCCAAACTGGCCCGTCAGGCCGGCGCCGAGAGCATGGTGCTGCTGCGCAACGAGGCCGCGGCCCTGCCGCTGGCGACAAGCAGCACCCTGGCCAGTTTTGGCATCAACCAGATCAACACCTACAAGGGCGGCACCGGCAGCGGGGATGTGAACGCCGCCAGCACCACCACCATCGCGCAGGGACTGGCGGCACGCTTCCCGGTCAACGAGGCGTTGCAGAGTTACTACCGCGATTTTTACGAGAACAACAAGGTCTATCACGAGGGGCAATTTGGCGCCAAGGGCTACTACACCTGCGCCGAGGCGCCGATCAGCGGCGAGCTGGTGGCCCTGATCGCCAATGCGGCCGCCACCCAACAAGCCGCCGTCATCAGCATCGGCCGCCAGGCTGGGGAAGGGGCGGATCGCAGCAGCGGCAAGGGGGACTATCTGCTCGGCGATGACGAACGCGCCCTCATCGACGCGGTGAGCAGCGCCTTCCACGCCCAGGGCAAGAAGGTGGTGGTGGTGCTCAACGTCAACGGCGTCATCGACACCGCCCAGTGGGGCGACAAGGTGGATGGTATCCTGCTGGCCTACATGGCTGGCCAGGAGACCGGCCACGCGGTGGCGGATGTGCTCTCAGGCGCGGTCAACCCGAGCGGCAAGCTGGCCCAGAGCTTCCCGCAAAGTTACGCCAGCGTCCCCTCCGCCGGCACCTTCCCGGGTGAGGACACCGACGGAGATGGCGAACCGGACGATCTCTACTACAACGAGGGGATCTACGTGGGCTATCGCTACTACAACACCTTCGAGCAGGCGGTCTCCTACCCGTTCGGCTTCGGTCTCTCCTACACCAGCTTCAGCTACACCAGCCCCGCCATCGCCAGCAATACCCTGGAGGGTGGCAGCGCCGGCAACCTGGTGCTGACCGCCACCATCACCAACACGGGTGCCGTGGCAGGCAAGGAGGCGGCCCAGGTCTATGTGACCGCCCCCGAGGTCAAGCTGAAGAAACCGCTCATCGAGCTCAAGGCCTTTGCCAAGACGGCGCAACTGGCACCGGGGGCCAGCGAACAGCTGAGCTTCACCATTCCGGCCAGCATCCTCGCCAGCTTCGATGAGGCCAGCAACCAGTGGATCGTGGAGCCGGGTCGCTACAGCGCCTACATCAGCCCCTCGTCGGATGTCTCCAGCAGTACGCCGGTCAGCTTCACGGTGAGCAAGGAGATAGTGGTGAGCAACACCACGCCAGGGGCACTGGCACTGCCGGCCGGAGTGGATCCCGCCAGCGTCACCACAATCACTCGCTAATAGAGGCAGGCACGGCCGGGCTCCCAGCCTGGCCTTGCCTGACAGTTGCTCGACAATGACCCGACCACGGGACCGGCCTTGCGCCGGTCCCGTTCTTATTGGCGGGCGTTGCGATAGGCCAGCGGCGTCATCCGGGTGTTGGCCTTGAAGAAGCGGTTGAAGGCGCTCTGGGACGAGAAGCCGACCCGATCGCTGATGTTCTGCAGCGGCTGATCCCCCTCGCCCAGCAAGCGACAGGCTTCGCTCACCCTCGCCTCCCTCAGCAGGGTCGAGAAGCTGCTCCCCTCCCCCTGCAACTTGCGATTCAAAGTCCAGCGGCTGACATTCATGGCCGCGCACACCTCCTTGAGCAGGCTCTCGTCGCTCTCCAGCTCCCCTTCCCGGATCTTGTGGCGGATCCGCTCCCCCACCAGATAGGCAAAGGGGGCCCGCTCGGCGATGTCGGCGCAGATCTGCGCCAGCTGGGCCAGTTGCAGACGACCCAGCGGTTCGTTGTAGCAGTGGCTGGGGCAGTCGAGCTGGGCGTTGTCGATGGTCAGGGTGTTTTCCCCCTGCTCCCAGCGACAACGGGTTCCAAAGAATTGATCCAGCAGCTGATGGCGCGGTGGCGGTCGCCCCGTGAAGCCCACCGAGACCCGGGGATCCGCCAGATAGACCCGCAAAATCCGGTAGAGCATGATGAAGTTGGGGATGGCCTGGCTCGCCCCCAGGCTGGCAGGCCCCTGATTGACATACAGGTATTGGCTGGCCTGCGCACCCCGCCGCACCCGCAGCTCGTCACAACTGCCGATGATGGGACGATAGGCCAGCAGCACCTCGAGCGCCGCCCGTGGCGAGGGCTGGTTCAGGCACAGGCTGATGAGGGGTGGATAGTGCTGGTAGAGCTGGCCGATGTCGTAGGAGAGGATGGTCTCGTGAAAACTGGCCAGATAGGGCTGCATCAGTTGCAGCATCCGGTAGTGGCTGTGGGCCGGCAGCCGGCCCTGCTCCCGCTCGATGTCGAACGACGTGAGGCCGCCCGCCATCAGAATGGCATCGGGATCGCCCCCCTGCTGCTGGCAGGCGCCCAGCATTCGTCTGATCACCTGGTTTGATACGCTCTGTGACATCTGCCGTCCTGGCCTCCGTGCTGGCAAGAAACTGCTCGTGATCCCCCGGCCCGCCGCTGATAGCGGGTCTGCCACCCCGTGCAGCGGGCTGGTGCGACCATTATGGGGCGGTTGCAAAGCGAGCAGATGTAACGGAGTGTAAAAGCACGCGTCAGCGCGCCATTTTGGGCACATCTGGCCGCCATATCGGACCAGTTGCGTCAGGTTCGGTCATGAAAAATGGCGCCCGTGGGCGCCATTTTGATGGGGGCTGTGCAGCCTGCGTCAGTTCGCCTTGTGCTGCTCGGCCAGATAGAGCCAGGTATCGACCACGGTATCCGGGTTGAGCGACACCGAGTCTATGCCCTGCTCGACCAGCCAGGCGGCGAAGTCCGGGTGATCGGACGGCCCCTGGCCGCAGATCCCCACGTACTTGCCCGCCTTGCGGGCAGCGGCAATGGCCATCGCCAGCAGCGCCTTGACCGCCTCGTTGCGCTCGTCGAACAGGTGGGCGATAAGGCCCGAGTCCCTGTCAAGTCCAAGGGTGAGCTGGGTCATGTCGTTGGAGCCGATGGAGAAGCCGTCCACGTGCTCGAGGAACTTGTCTGCCAGGAGGGCATTGCTCGGGATCTCGCACATCATGATCACCTTGAGCCCCCGCTCGCCACGGCGCAGACCGTTCTCACCGAGGATGTCGATCACCTGCTCCGCCTCGCCCACGGTGCGCACGAAGGGGATCATCACCTCGACGTTGGTCAGCCCCATCACATCGCGCACCCGCTTGATCGCCTCGCATTCGAGGGCAAAACAGGGGCGGAAGCTGTCGGCGATGTAGCGCGACGCACCGCGGAAACCGATCATTGGGTTCTCTTCGTGAGGCTCGTAGTCACGACCGCCCACCAGGTTGGCGTACTCGTTGGACTTGAAGTCCGACATCCGCACGATCACCCGCTCCGGCCAGAAGGCGGCGGCCAGGGTGGCGATGCCTTCGGTCAGCTTGGCGACATAGAACTCGCGCGGGCTCTCGTAGCCGGCGATCATCTTGCCGATGGTGGCCTTGAGCTCGGGGCTCTGCTGGTCGAATTCCAGCAGCGCCTTGGGGTGCACCCCGATCATCCGGTTGATGATGAACTCCAGGCGGGCCAGACCGACACCGGCGTTCGGCAGCTGGGCGAAGTCGAATGCCCTGTCCGGGTTGCCGACGTTCATCATGATCTTGATGGGCAGGCGCGGCATGTTGCCCACCTCGGTCACCGCCACGTCAAAGTCGAGTTCGCCGTCGTAGATGAAACCGGTGTCCCCTTCCGCACAGGAGACGGTAATGAGCTGGCCTGGTTCGATGCGCTTGGTGGCATCACCGCAACCCACCACCGCCGGAATACCCAGTTCGCGGGCAATGATGGCGGCGTGACAGGTACGCCCGCCCCGGTTGGTGACGATGGCTGAGGCCCGCTTCATGATGGGCTCCCAGTCCGGGTCGGTCATGTCGGTGACCAGCACGTCGCCGGGCTGCACTTCGTCCATCTGGCTGATGGAGGAGATGACCCGCGCCGGGCCCGCCCCGATCTTGTGGCCGATGGCGCGCCCCTCGATCAGCACCTTGCCCGCTTGCTTGAGGGCGAAGCGCTCGAGGGTGTTGGCCTCCTGGCGGCTGCGCACGGTTTCCGGGCGAGCCTGCACGATGTAGAGCTTGCCATCCTGCCCGTCCTTGGCCCACTCGATGTCCATCGGGCGGCCGTAGTGCTGCTCGATGATGAGGGCCTGCTTGGCCAGCTCCATCACCTCGGCATCCGTGATGCAGAAGCGGCTGCGCTCGGCCTCATCGGTATCGACGATCTGCACCTGACGGCCGTGGCTGGCATCGCCGGAATAGGTCATCTTGATGAGCTTGGAGCCGAGGGTCTTGCGCACCACCGCCGGGCGTCCTGCCTTGAGGGTCGGTTTGTGCACGTAGAACTCGTCGGGGTTGACCGCCCCCTGCACCACCATCTCGCCAAGGCCCTGGGCGCCGGTGATGAACACCACGTCGTTGAAGCCCGACTCGGTATCCAGGGTGAACATGACGCCGGAGGCGGCGAGATCCGAGCGCACCATGCGCTGGATCCCGGCCGACAGGGCGACACCCTTGTGGTCATAGCCCTGATGCACCCGATAGGAGATGGCGCGATCGTTGAACAGTGAAGCAAACACATGCTTGACGGCGATCATGACGGCGTCGATGCCGCGCACGTTGAGGAAGGTCTCCTGCTGGCCGGCAAAAGAGGCATCCGGCATGTCTTCCGCAGTGGCGGAGGAGCGCACCGCAAAGGAAGCGTCAAGCCCGCCGCTGAGCTTGTCGTAGGCAACCCGGATCGCCTGCTCCAGCTCGCTCTGGAACGGGGCATCGATCACCCAGTCGCGGATCTGCTGGCCGGCCCGGTTGAGGGCGGCGATATCATCCACATCCAGGCTGTCGAGCAGATCGTGGATCTTGCCGTTGAGGCCGCTTGACTCCAGAAACTCGTTAAACGCAAAGGCGGTGGTGGCAAACCCGCCCGGCACGGAAACTCCGGCACCAGAGAGGTTGCTGATCATCTCGCCAAGGGATGCATTTTTGCCGCCAACTCGTTCTACGTCCTGCATTCCGAGTTGCTCGTACCAGAGTACGTACTGTTGCACTTGCATGTCTCCAGGTTGGTGGGCACTGTGCCGCCATGGCACCTTGTGCGCCAGTTTATGTGCGTTATTGTCTGTTTCTACTGTTGCCAACGACCATGAAAACGTTTTCTACTTATTGTCAAAAAAATCCCCGAGCAAGATTTGGGGATGGTCGAATGACACAGACATTCTACAATGCCAACACAAAAAGGTAACGACTCAGGTTTGCAAGCCACTTCACAACTTGGGCACGGCAGACCGGTTGACAAAAACGATATGGTTTCGAGAGATACTTCTTGCCAGCCAGCTCGCCGACCCCCTCACAGGAGCCCCCAGTGCACACCGTATTCTATGTTTCAGACGGCACCGCCATCACAGCCGAAGTGTTCGGCCACGCCGTGTTGAGCCAGTTTCCGCTGGCCTTCGAGCAGATCACCATCCCCTTTGTCGAAACCCTGGAGAAGGCGCGCCAGGTACGGATGCGCATCGACGAGCAGTTTCGCCAGACCGGGGTTCGCCCCATTCTGTTTCACACCATCGTCGATCATCAGGTGCGCGAGGAGGTGCTCAAGGCCCAGGCCAGCAGCCACGACTTTCTCAACACCTTCGTCAGCCCGCTGGAGCACGAGCTCGGGGTGAAGGCCGAGCCCAGGCTGCACCGCACCCACGGCATGGAGAACCGCAAGCTCTATGACGACCGTATCGAGGCGGTCAACTTCGCGCTGGCCAACGACGATGGCATCACCACCAAGGAGTATGAGGAGGCCGACATCATCCTGATCGGGGTCTCCCGCTGCGGCAAGACGCCGACCAGCCTCTATCTGGCGCTGCAGTTCGGCATTCGCGCCGCCAACTACCCCTTCATCGAGCAGGACATGGGGGTTCTGGATCTGCCGGCCGCCCTCAAAGCCAATCGTCACAAGCTGTTCGGCCTCACCATCGCCCCCCAGCGGCTGCACGAGATCCGCAACCAGCGCCGCGCCAACAGCCGCTACTCCTCGCTGGAACAGTGCGAACAGGAGCTGGCCTGCGTCGAGCGGCTGTTTCGCCAGGAGGCGATCCGCTTCCTCGACACCAGCTCCCACTCGGTGGAGGAGATCAGCGCCAAGATCCTCGAGGCCACCGGCCTGCGCCGTCAGCTTTATTGAAGAGAGCCGCGCGCCGGCAAGCTGGTGACACGGCAAACAACCATAAAAAAGCGCCGGATACATCTGTATCCGGCGCTTGTGGACTGAACCTCAACGGGATTGGGAGCCCGGGCGGTTCAGCTCTCTGTTGTTCATCAGCATGGCGTAGAAGTTGAGCACACCGTGACGCCGCCGTACCCGCTCGGTCAGCCAGAGGGCCGGCAGCAGGCCGATGGCACCGGCGATCAACAAGACACTCCGCAAGTGCATCACCAGATAGTCATCACCCTGCACGGCCCACACCAGCAGGCATCCCGCCGCCATGGTCAGCAGCAGGGGCGAAAGCCACACGGTCAGCCACAGCGCGACGGCCAGCAAACTGCCAATAATACGTTGCATGAAGCGCATCCTTGTTGCACAGGAGGCTTCATAAAACAGGAAATACCAGAAGAGTCAACCGAGCAGCATTCGATTGTTCACAATACAGCCAAACACTTCCCTGCCAGCTTCATCGCTCCCTAAAAACCTGCTTTTCGCCGAAAAAACCAGCGAATGATGAGGAAAACAGGTGCATCCGCGATGGATTATCACTATTCTGCTTCCGTTGGTAGTCGCCATAAAAAACAGAAAGCGACCAGCCGTAACGAAATAAATACGGATTTCGTCACGTTTCAGGCACGCTTTGCCGTGCACGGTCACATGGAGTGACCCGACGGACGAGATGACAGACGAATGACTTCAGAAGACGTAAGGAAGGAAGAATGGATCTTCAACAAAACGGCGAGGAGCTGAAGCGCGGTTTGAAAAACCGCCATATCCAGCTCATCGCACTGGGCGGCGCCATCGGCACCGGCCTGTTTCTCGGCATTGCCCAGACCATCAAGATGGCGGGCCCCTCCGTGCTGCTTGGCTATGCCATCGGCGGTTTTATCGCCTTCCTGATCATGCGCCAGCTGGGCGAGATGGTGGTGGAAGAGCCGGTAGCCGGCTCCTTCAGCCACTTCGCCTACAAATACTGGGGTGACTTCGCCGGCTTTGCCTCCGGCTGGAACTACTGGGTGCTCTACGTGCTGGTGAGCATGGCCGAGCTGACTGCGGTGGGCATTTATGTCCAGTACTGGTGGCCCGAGATCCCGACCTGGATGTCGGCAGCCTTCTTCTTCGTGCTGATCAACGCCATCAACCTCTCCAACGTCAAGGCGTTTGGCGAGATGGAGTTCTGGTTCGCCATCATCAAGGTGGTGGCCATCATCGGCATGATTGGCTTTGGCGGCTACCTGCTGGCCAGCGGCAACGGCGGCCCGGACGCCAGCGTCAGCAACCTGTGGGCTCAGGGCGGCTTCTTCCCCAACGGCATCAGCGGTCTGGTGATGGCGATGGCGGTGATCATGTTCTCGTTCGGCGGGCTCGAGCTGGTCGGCATCACGGCCGCCGAGGCCGACAATCCCGAGAAGAGCATCCCCAAGGCCACCAATCAGGTGATCTACCGGATCCTCATCTTCTACATCGGCGCCCTGGCCGTGCTGATGTCCCTCTACCCCTGGGGCAAGGTGGTAGAAGGCGGCAGTCCCTTCGTCATGATCTTCCACGCACTGGACAGCAATCTGGTGGCCACCGTGCTCAACATGGTGGTACTGACCGCAGCCCTGTCGGTTTACAACAGCTGTGTCTACTGCAACAGCCGCATGCTGTTTGGTCTGGCCAAGCAGGGCAACGGCCCGCGCAGCCTGCTCAAGACCAACAAGAGCGGTGTGCCTGTGGTGGCCATCTCCGTCTCCGCGGCGGCAACCCTGCTGTGCGTGCTGATCAACTACCTGATGCCGGGCAAGGCGTTTGAGCTGTTGATGGCGCTGGTGGTCTCCGCCCTGGTCATCAACTGGGCCATGATAAGCCTGGCGCACCTGAAGTTTCGCAAGAGCAAGCAGGCCGAAGGCGTGGTTCCCAAGTTCAAGGCGTTCTGGTATCCGTTCGGCAATTATCTCTGCCTCGCCTTCATGGCCGGCATCCTGGTCATCATGTATCTGACCCCGGGCATCCAGATCTCGGTACTGCTCATCCCGGTCTGGATCATCGTGCTGGCCATCGGCTATCAATTCAAACAAAAGCGCCAGGCTCGCGTCGCGGCCAACCTGGGTTGATGGCATCAACTTCATCGCCCCTCAAAAGCCGGTCACTGACCGGCTTTTTTCTAGCCGGCGCTCCCTCCGCGAACCAACATCCATATCGGCCCCCCCTCTTCACCTATGCAGATGACACCATACGCCGATGGCCCAAGGCCAGGGTCAGCCTCAAGCGCGGGCCGCCACATCCCGACAAAGTCTGTCAGCAAGAAGGCTTCTCCCTGAAAGCAACAAGCCCGAGACACTGGGCTCGGGCTTGGAGACGACAAGGGGCGAAAGCCGCTGGATTATTCCAGCAGGAAGACGGCTTCCACGTTGTCGGTAATGCTGATCTGCTGCTGTTGATAGCTGTTTTCCATCATGTCGGCGGCGGGCGACATGGCGGCAGCCTTGAGGGCCCGGCTGTAGATCGGCATGGGGGTATTGTTGCGATATTCGACGCTGTAAACCTTGCCGAGCTTCATGCCAAATGCCTTGGCCAGCGACTCCGCCTTGCTTCTGGCATCCTCAACCGCACCGAGGCGAGCCTGTTCTTTCATGGCTTGCGGAGCCTTGAGGCCGTATTCAATCTGGGAAACGGACTCCAGCCCGGCCTTGAGCGCGGTGTCCATCAGCTCGCTCAGCTTGTCGAGTTGATAGAGCTTGACCGCCAGCTGGCGCTGAGCACGATAACCCACCAGTTCCGGCTTCTTGTTCTGCGGATACTGATACTCCGGAGAGATCACCAGATTGCCCGCCTCAACGTCAGTGCGCTTGATGCCCAGCCCTTCGAGCTGACCAAAGAAGGCGGCGACCTTGCCATCCACCTGCTGTTTGGCCTTGATGCCCTGCTTCTCCAGCGCTGTCACGGAGACATTCAGGGTCAGCATGTCGGGCTCTGCTTTTTGCTCGGCATAGCCGCTTACCACCAGATGGGGAGCCTGCGGCACTTCGATGGCAAACAGGGGAGCACTGACCACCAGAGCGGACAGGGTAAGAAGGGGACGCCACATAAAAAAAGACCTCAATCTATTGGAGTGAGGTCATTATGCCCGTCGCCGAATGGGATTCATATATCGTGCAACGGCGGGATCTGATCCAGTACCTGATTGGTCATGTCGATATTGATGCTGATCTCACTGCCAACCGGCTCCGGATGGCCAGCCGTTACGGGGGAGGCACTGCGGGAGCTGAGCAGCACATCATCATCAAAATGGAAGGAGTCCCACGACAGAACGTGTCCGGCAAGCGGGGGGACCGGGTCTGCCATGGTATCCACCGTCAGAGGGGCGCAGTCGATGTTGTCGGAATGACCGAGCAGATCCTGCAGGCTGATATCGCTCAGACTTTGCAGCGTATACTCCTGCTCCCCCTGCTCATGGCCAACCAGCACCATCATATGAGGTGGCTGCTCACCCTGGGCCGGCGTGAAGGAAATGGTTGCCGCAGCAAAGTCCACATTCAGTGAACCCGCCACCTCGCCATCATCGCTCTCCAGATCCAGCGCATCAATCCGATCACCCGCCATCGTGGCGTGATAGCCAAACTGGCCGGTACAGGTAATGCTGCCCTGCCCGTCCCAGCTATAGCGAATGCCATCGATATCGATCCAATTAAATGACTGCATGGTGACCCTCTCCTGTACTGCCGCTATCTTAGCCGCCCCCTCAGTCAAAAAACAGGGGCCAGGCATGGCCCGGCCCCGTTCACTGGTTACGGATCAACCTTGAGGTTGCCGTCATCCAGCAGCTGCTTGATGATGTCGTGGTTGGTCGTCAGCCCACCGCTGTGATCCAGATCCAGGCTACCCTGGAACTGAACCGTCAACTGTGAACCACCACTGGTAAGCCCATTTGTATCAATGGTCAGCTTGTTGGCTGTAGTATCAAACTGCAGGTAATTGTCCAGCACTGTGGCCAAATCCTCGTTGCTGCCACCACTGGGAACGCCGACCAGCAGATCCGACAGATCCAGCACGTCGCCACCACTGGCAGGGCTGCCCAGCGTAAAGTCGGTAATGTTGTCGGTACTGCCATCTGCATTACCAGCAATCCACTTGAAGGTATCACTGCCCGCGCCACCGGTCATGGTATCGCTACCCAGACCACCGATCAGAATGTCATCTCCCAGTCCACCTATCAGCGTATCGTCACCGGCCAAACCAGAGAGAGTGTCGTTCCCTTCACCGCCCTGAATCACATCTGCCAACGCCGATCCTATGAAGGTGGTGCCAGCCTCAATGGTCACATGCAGATTGGTGTTGGAAGTGGTGTCGTTATCGGCATCCTTAACCCCGACCTGGAAGTCCAACTCGGCATCCAGTGTGGTATTTTCCGAAGTGATCAGGCCGATGTCGGAGACTTTCACCACGTCGCTGTCGGTCTGGCCAGTGAAGTCCGTAGTCGCATTCGAACCACCTGTATCACCGAAGGCCGCATTGAAGTTCAGCGCTGTGGTGGTGGTAATGCCCTCCACGCTGGTCAGGATCTGCGCGCCGTAGATCTGCCAGTTCTCACCTACACCGTTGTAGTCATTGTGTTCGATGACAATGGCTCCATCGTTGTTATCCAGAGTAATGCCGTAAGCCAACAGCGCGGCCAAAGTTGCAGCACTACTGCTTGATTTAGCGATATCACTGTTGCTGATCACCAGAGCCCGTGTGGTGGTTATGCCACCGGTACCGATCAGTTTCAGCACCACCACCAAGTCTTCACTATTGATACCGTCGAACTTCAGGAAGATACCCTCCGCTCTGCCATCTGGGTTGGCAACGACTGTACCGGTCGGATTGGTAGTGTGGAATGTCAAGTCCAGCACCTCACCCTTACCAATGGTATCGCCGCCCACACCGTTCGCCGAGTTCGAGACGCTGACCCAAGAAGATGCCTGAGTAAACAACTCGCCATTAGCAAATACATTGGTGTTGGCACCACCGGTTTGCAGATTGTTGGCTCCGGTACCCCCACCGGGCTCTGCCGCTCCCCTGAACTGGACATAAAAATCATTGTCCAGCTTGGCCACAGACACATCCGGCTGCGAGTTATCCGGCACACTGCCACCAGATGCGTAGCCCGTGATACTTAACGAGGCACTGGTTTTGAGAACACTGAAGCCCTCGATCGGTTCATCCAGTGATACCGTGTAAGTACCGTTGATCTTGTCGAAGGTCAGGGTACCGGTTGCCTCCTGCGTTATTCCTGGACTGGCCGGATTCGGCGCGTAATTGAACTCAATATCAAAGGTGGCCGTACTAGCGTTCTCCGACACCCAGGTGACCAATTGCGACGTGATGGCCGAGCCACCAACGGTTCCCGTCAGGCCGATGGCATTGAAATCCGAGTCGGATGACGAGAACGGACCTGTGCCGCGACTATCCGCACCAGTGCTGTAATCGAAAACACCTGTGCCACCGCCCGGGTTGCTGCTGTTGGAGTACACCAAGTTGGTGCTGGCTTGGATAGTCGGTACATCATCTTCTACCTGAATTAGCAGATCACCAGCCAGCGGCAGCGGGTTGACCCCATCGGAAGCGCGAATGGCCCCAGTCAGATTCAGCGTCAGAAGCTCGTTGTCATCACCATTAGCATTCGGATGATCTAGCGGCCCAAGCAGGGTAAAGGTGTAAGAGCCATTGCTCTGCACCACCAAGGTGAAGACTGTTGCCGCACCAGCCATCGCTGTCAGGGTATTCCCAGAGAAGCCGTAGGTCACCGTCACTCCGTCCGAGGTCAGGGATGGCATGACATTGGGTGTGGAATCCAGACTGAACAGGCCGCTATTCGTACCAATCAATAGTTCAACCAGGCTTCCTGAGACGGTCGTCGTCTGGGAGTCTCCATCGGTGATGCCGCCAGTCAGCTCGTCCTCGTCCACCTTACCGATCACCGGGGCAGCATCTTCGATGTTGATCGTCAGAGTAGCGCTCGCTTGATCGCCATCCTTGTCAACGATCACATACTCGAAGCTTTCGCTGGTATCCGCGGCAACGCTTTGTGGCGAGGTGTAACCCCAGATGCCCGTGGCGAAATTAAAACTCAGCTTGCCACCCAGTGCCGTCGTAATGTTAGTTAGCTGCTGGTCTCCATCCAAGACTCCATCCCAGAAATAAGTCGTTCCATCGATCTTGATGGACATGATCCGCCCCGGACCATCAGCGCCGTATGAATCATCGTCGCCGCCACCTACTGCGTTGTTGTTACCAAGCAGAACATTGCCGCTGACAAAATTGCCCGAGATCTGACCAAGCAAAGTATTAATCAGGCCACTAAAGTCAGTTACCAGAATCGGGGTGCCACTGCCATCAAGATCGACATCCTGCAAACGGGTGGTGTTAATACCATCCCCCACACCAATAGCTGTAACGTTGATGGCATTACTATCGACAAAGGTGTTCCAAGCCGTTGCCGTCGTGTTGCTCAGCGAGTTGCCGCCTGTACCTGTTTGCTCATTAGGGTTGCCATCACTGATAAAGAAAACCTGGTTGCTCCAACCCTCTATTGGGGTGTAAGACACCATGGTTTGCTGGATAGCATCGGTAAAGTCGGTGTCGCCGTTAAACGGTCTATTGGCGATTATGTCATCAACTAAAGCATTGAACGCAGCAAACGATGTCACCGGAGCATATGCCAGTGAGTCCGAAGAAAACGCCACTATGGTGATTTTCACATCGCCATCGGTACCGTTGAACAATGCCTGCCCCGCCGCCTTCACAGCGTTCATCATGGTAGTGAACTCGCTATTACTGATACTACCGCTGGAATCCAACACAAAGGCAACATTGAAATCCTTACCACTGGACTCAGCAACAATGGCGGTGTCGTTCTCCGCCACCGGCGAATCATCATCGACATTGATAGCCAACGTGCCACTCGCGGTATCGCCATCGCCATCAATCACTTGGTAGTTCAAGGTAAACACCTGGTTGTTCTCCTGCTCAGCGTTTGCATGCTGAATAGGCGCATTCTGCGTCACGCTATACGCCCCGGTAGCCGAGTTCAGGGTTACTGTCAACACTGTGATCACATCCTGTTTGACCAACAGGGCGCCAGTGGGATCAGTTTCATAAGTAAACCCAGCCGGTGCCCCAGTGGTCAGCCATTGCATACTGCCTGCACCATCAGCCCCGAAATGAGCGAGGATACCGTTAGTGTTTACCGCATTGTCATCGTCATTCGGACCATCCGGAATACCGTTGGCTAGGGCGTCGTCATCGAGTTGCACGGTGAGATTATTGATTACACTCGGCACATCGTCCTCAAAGTTGATATTACCGCCAAGGTCCGAACTCACCGTCCCGGTCGCCGTGTCGTTGTCGCCATCCACCACAGTCACGGTCGCACTCAGCAGCACCTTGCCACTGTCCAAGCTGATGAGATTGTTGTCGTTGCTGTTGTCCACGTCCTCCGGCAGATGGTCCAACTCCGCCGACTGCGTCAGCGTCACCGTGCCGTTGCTCGCCACACTGATACGGAACACTTCCCCGTCCGTGGTCGAGCCCACAATGTCGTTACCCACCTTGGTCAGGATGATGGCCAGCCCGTTGCTGGTCAGCCCGCTGTTGCTGTCGGTCACACTCAGGCTGTAGCCACTCACCGTGGTGGTGCCCGGACCGTCCGCCCCATAGTTCGGCACCGCCGCTGCCAGGAACGCCGCCGCAAAGCTGCCGGTCGCCGTGTCACTGGCCGCACCGATGGTCTGCGCATCCTGGGTGGTCAGGGTAATACCACCGTCCGCCACCGCATTGATGGTCACGCTCGGGCCATCATCCTCGAAGCGGAACACGCTGTTAGCGCCCAGATCCACCGCCGCACTGGCACGGTCGCCATCGGCGTCGGTCACGGTCTGCACCAGGGTCAGTACGCCCTGCCCCACGGTCAGCGCCACGCTGTCATCTGCATTGCTGGTGTCGCCATGCCAGACGTTGTCCAGCAGGGCCAGGGTCACTTCCCCGCTGGTCGGGTTGATGGTCAGGGTGAAGTAATCCACCCCGCCCGCGCTGCCGGTGATGACGTTGCCCACCTGATTGAGCAGGATCGCCGCCCCCTGGCCGTTGGCGGCCAGCGGATCCACCGCATAGAGGCCGCTTGCCACGTCGCTGCCGCTCAGCGCCAGGCTGTAGCCGATGCTGCCTGCCCCGTCGGCCCCGAAGGCCGGGTTGAACTGGGCCTGCACGTCGGCCGCACTCAGGCTGGCACTGGCCACCCCGTCGCCGCCCACCCCGCCCAGGCTGACCAGGCTCTCGTCCACGGTCGCCCCCAGGCTCGGCGCGTCTTCTGCGAGGCCAGCCCGCGGGCCATCATCCTCAAAGCGGAACACGCTGTTGGCGCCCAGATCCACCGCCGCACTGGCACGGTCGCCATCGGCGTCGGTCACGGTCTGCACCAGGGTCAGTACGCCCTGCCCCACGGTCAGCGCCACGCTGTCATCTGCATTGCTGGTGTCGCCATGCCAGACGTTGTCCAGCAGGGCCAGGGTCACTTCCCC